>CACIKV010000051.1 GCA_902587325.1 uncultured Bacteroidota bacterium | reverse complement strand
AATATAGAAAAGGAAATTTAGTATTAAATTTTTACTCAGATAGATCAATAAAAAATAAAATAGGAAAATTAAAAATAAAGCTAAAAAATCATGATTTTAAATTTGGTGTTTCATTTACCCAACTAAGAAGATTTTGGGGTACAAAGTATGCTGAAAAATATTTAGATCAGGTAAAGAGAGTCTTTAATTATGCCACTGTTGGTATGTATTGGGCATTAACCGATGAAAGAAATAAATCAGGAAAGATTGAAAAGTTTTATGATGATGTACTACTTTGGGCTAGTAATAATAATATTAGAATCAAAGGACATCCGTTAATGTGGCATGAGGCAATGCCTGATTGGGTCAGAAATTATAAAAATCTTGACGAGTTAGATTTACTAATTAAAGATCATATGAGACGATTAATTGAAACTTATCCTCAAATTAGTGATTGGGATGTTTATAATGAACCCATAGGGCCTTTTAAACCACACATTCCTCATAGTTCCATAAGAGACTGGATAAATTATAAAGGTGGTATTTATCCAGCAATGGTCGAAATATATAATTTTGTAAATTCTGTTAATTCTTCAAAAAATTATTCAAATAATCACTACCATGCAAAAGATCCTGAATTTTTAAAAATTAATAAGTACTTTATAGATCAAGGATTAAAATACAGCTCAATTGGAATGCAAGCTCACATGCAATCTGATGATAATGTCATGTCTGAAAAACAATTATGGAATCAAATAGAAGATTATGCTGTTTTAGGAAAAAATATTCAATTCACAGAAATTACTGTTACAAGTTCAAAAAGATTTAAAAACTGGAAAGACCATCAAGTTTTTTTAAAAAAAAGAGATAGCATAATCAAAAGAGGAGGAGAATATGATTTACCCAGTCTCCCCGAGTATGAAAATTTCCAATCAGATTATTTAAAAGACTTTTATACACTTGCATTTAGCCATCCAAGTGTTTCATCAATAACTATTTGGAATTTGACAGATCAAAATGCATGGAGAGGTCATGCTGGAGGAATATTATTTAAAGATCTTTCTGAAAAAAAATCTTTTTTAACACTTGAAAAATTAATTAAAAATGAATGGTCAACCAATATTAATAAAGAGTTTAATTTAATCGATGGCTTTTCTTTTAAGGGTTTTTATGGACTATATGAGTGCGAATTAGAATTAGACGGTAAAGTTCAAAAATTTGAATTTAGATTTAATAAAGAAGATCGATTTGTTGATATAAAAATTTAACCTTTTCGTAACTCAATAACACTTATTTCTGGCCAAATTCCAACTCTACCAGGAAAGCCAAGAACACCAAAACCTCTATTAACATTAATAAATTGTGATTTATTTTTATAAATACCTGCCCAATATTTATATCGATACTTAACAGGACTCCACTTTATTAATCCCGGTATTTCAATGCCAAATTGCATCCCATGTGTGTGTCCTGAAAGTGTAAGATGAAATTTATTTTTATGATTTATTATTATTTTTTCCCAATGAGAGGGATCATGACTCATTAAAATTTTAAAGTCATCTTCTTTTAACTTTGAAATCGCTTTATTTATATCCCCTTTTTTCTTAAATCCATCTCCCCAATTTTCAACTCCAATTAATGCTATTTTTTGATTTCCCTCACTCACATAAACACTATCATTTAATAAAAGATTAAAACCCATTTGTTTTTGAATATCTTTTAAATTTTTAAAATTTTTTCTCTTTTCATTCTCAGAACTCCAACGAAAATAATCACCGTAATCATGGTTACCCAAGACCGAGAATTTCCCTTTTTTTGCATTAAGTCTTGAGAATAATTTTTTCCACGGAATAATCTCTTTATATGTGTTGTTAACAAAATCACCTGTGAATAATATTAGATCTGATTTTTGTTCATTAATTAAATTTATACCATATTCAATTTTTTTCTTATTCTCTAAGCTTCCACAGTGGAAATCTGAAACATGTGTAATTTTAAATCCATCAAAATTTTCGGGCAAGTCTTCGAAATGAATTATATGTTTTATTATCTTAAAATTATACCGACCTATTAATACGCCATGAGTCATGAAGGGAATTGGGATTGATCCTAAAGCTAATCCTAACTTACTAACAAATCTCCTTCTGCTAAAATTAGTTTTTTTGCTTA
>CACIKV010000050.1 GCA_902587325.1 uncultured Bacteroidota bacterium | reverse complement strand
CCATAATTCAATAATATCTATTAAACAAATTAAATAGTAGAATTAGTTTTTTTAAAATTAATTAAGAGTTATATCATAAATATCGTGTTGAAAATGATATTCTGATTCGGCATTTAAGACTGATCCAAATCCAACTCCCATTACATCGTTCAAATATTTATACTTTTTACTAGATGTTCTAAATCGCCAATGAGTTTGGAATTTTAATGATTCAAAGGTTTCGGTTACATAATTAAATACACCTGTTGCTTTACAATATATTTTTTCATTTTCATTAGTTATTAGTACAATATCTATGTCTAAGTCTGCATATGTATTGTCATTTTCTAAATAATATAATGGAAAATCACCTCCAATTGGTAATACCTTTCCTTCTGCAATTCCTTCAAATACACCCTTAGCATAAGGGGCGTAAATTGTTTTTAAATTTAAATATTCTCCAACAGATGATTGCCATTCTCCAACAGCTACTTTTATAGAAAAAATTTTTTCTCCCTTTACAACCTGAGAAATAGAAATAATTGGGATTAGAAGAAATAGAGTAATTAGTTTTTTCATTATTTTTTATTTAAGAATTTGTCCGTTTCTAATCAAGATAGCCTTTATTTTATTATAATTTAAATCTTGAACTGAAATCTTTTTTTCAATTGCAAGGCTAGCAATTATAGCAGCGCTTTGTCCCAAAACCATAAAAACAGGCTCCATCCTTATTGACCCAAATGCTATGTGTGAAGCACTTAAACAGACTGGAACAATTAAATTTTCACATTCATACTTCCTTGGAATAATTGATCTGTAACTTATTGGAAAAGGTTTTTCAACATATGCTTCGACATTTCCCTCATTCTCAACAAACCCTAAATCATTAACATATCTTTTTACGTTATGTGAATCCATTCCGTAAGCAGCCATTCCAACTGGATCATTAACAATCTCTATTCTTTCACAATTTTTTTGAGTCATTACATAATCGCTTATCATTCGTCTGGCTTCTCTAATATAAAGTTGATTCTGCCAACCATCTTCCCTCATATACTCATCTTTACATGTTCCCCAAATTGATACTTTATCCCTAACTTTTTTTGGAATTCTAGGGTGATAAGCTAAAGTCCACATCAGACCTTGTTGATATTGGCGATGAAGATCTACAATCTTTTTTCTTTCTTCATAACTAGCTTCAGGATAATTCCAGTTTTGACCTATAAAATCTGTTGAAAATCCCTTTTGATTATTTGTATCTGTTTTTCTATTTGGCATTGGTGAATTAATCCATGGTACTAATGGATCACCATATGAATACATTTCTTCAATATTTCCTTTAGCTGATTCATAATTTCTGAATAATAGCTCGTAATTAAGCTCATTGTAATTATCTGGCTTTATAAATGGTATTTTATTTTCCGGATGATCAGTCAAAGTCATTCTAAAACAATACGCTTGTATTCCTTTATCTCCTTCACCTTCAAATCCAGCACCACCTTCGTTTACGTAAGGTAACAAACCACTATTAGGATCACCTGCAATCACATAAGGGTCAACACCATAAATAAAATTGTGATTTGCGCTATTTTTAGATGATTTATTTTTCAGTGTCTTTCCAATGGAATTAGGTTGGTTTCCATTGAGTGTCTCTCCATATTTTGAATTTGATTCTCTACCAACTGTATACGAAACACCTGAAGATGCCAAAAGGTCTCCTTCATATGATGCGTCAATAAAAACACTTCCAGAAAAACTTAACCCAGACTCCATTACTACAATTTTGATTTTATTATTTACTTTTTTGACTCCTTTTGTTCTCTCCAGTCTTTCATTATAAAAAATCTTGATTTTCTCAGAATCTAACATTTGATTAAATACAAATAAAGCTGCCGATGGCTCAAAAGTCCACATTGCATCTTCTGTAATAGATGATCTGGTTTGGCCTCTGTCTTTATATTCATGCTTTTCTTGCCAAACCCAATTATCTGGATTCTCATAATATTTTTTGATATTCTGATAAAATTCTAATGCAATGCCACCAATAACTTGTTTATTACCAATATCTGTTTGCCCTAAACCACCTGTTGTTAGCCCACCAACTCTGGAAGTAGGTTCAATAAGAATAACTTCATTTCCTAACCTTGAGGATTCAATTGCGGCGGCTATACCAGAAGATGTTCCTCCGTATATAATAACATCTGCATTGTAATTTTGACTAAAAGAAAAAAGTGGAATAAATAGTAGTGATAC
>CACIKV010000049.1 GCA_902587325.1 uncultured Bacteroidota bacterium | reverse complement strand
GCCAATGCTGTTAAAGGTATTATGTTGATGAACAGTAAAAGTCCATTTGATTTTCCAGGCTTTAGTGCTTACATTAAAAGTGGTGTTACTTCATCTGATAATGGTGGAGACAATTCATATTATGATGCTGCTGTTAGAATGGCAAAAAATTGGAATGATAAAGTTGCTTTAAAAGCAGTAGTTAGTATTGTTGAAGGTACTGATTGGCTCGCAGGTGATTATAGAGATAGAAATCTTATTGGAGGTGGTGAAACTCCTCTTACCATTGAGGAACAATCTTTTCTACCTGGATATAATGGTGTAAATGTTTATGGTGCAATTGCTCAAACTCTAGACATGACTTCTAATTTTATTAGCGGAGTAATACCTGTTTTCCAACAGCAGGGTTTACTTAATGCTGCTCAAGCTGCACAGGCAACTGCGATTTTTCAAAATTTTGCTCCTAATTATTTTGGTATGCAAACAATTAGAAATACAGGTTATAAAGAAGCTGAACTTCACGATGGTGGAACCTCAAGTTTTAAAATTGACTTATCTGCTCACTATAGGATAGATGGAAATAAAGAATTGATTTGGAATTCTAAAATTGGTTCAGGTAATACAATTTACCAAGCGACTAATAGAAATAATTTAAAAAATTTCCAACTTCAACAACACAAAATAGAGTATAAAACACCAAAATTAACAGTTAGGGCTTACACAACAATTGAAGATTCAGGAAATACTCACGATATGTTTTTCCTTGGCGCGAGGGTTGCAAATGCACAGCCAGGTGGAATTCCAGGTTGGTTTACTCAATATGGTACTGCTTATTTTATAGAAGCGGCTTCTTTAGTAAATCCAAATCCACAAACAGCCTTAAATACAATTTTGGGAGGTATTATGCAAGGCGTTACAAGTTTCGACGATTTACTAGCTTCAATGGGTAAAAATGATTTACCAGCTCATAAAAATGCAAGATTATTGGCAAATCAAAATATGCTTCAACCTGGATCTGAAGCTTTTAATAACGCTATTTACAATGCAACTACAACTCCAATTTCCCAAGGGGGTGCTGCAATTATTGATAAATCAAAGGCTAATAGTGTTGAGTTTAATTATAATTTAGGTGATTTAGTCCCTACTTTTGATTTAGCAATAGGTGGATCTGTTAGAGAGTATGTTCTCAGATCGAATGGTTCGTTATTTACAGATTATGATTCTCCAATAAAGTTCAATGAAATCGCATTTTATACGCAGGCTCAAAAACAATTATTTGAAGGAAATTTAAAATTAACAGGATCTATTAGATACGATAAAAGTCAATTTCTTGAAGGACACTTTACACCAAGAGTAGGTGCATTGGTTTACTTAAGTCCAAGACATAATATTAGAGCTTCTTATCAGACTGGATTTAGAAATCCAACTTCTCAAGATTTGTATATAGGTTTAGATGTATCTCAGTTGAATTTCTTTCTTAGAATAGGATTTCCTGTAGATATAACATCCTCTCCTCTACTTAACCCATCCGTTGAATCCATAGATATAGTCCTAACCATATCTTCTCCAACATGGGATTGAACTTCCAAAACTAAAACTGAACCATCTTTCTTACTTACTTCTAATGAATCATAAATATTAGGTAATTCCGTTGTTGAAGAATCAAAAGTAACATCGACTACTGGTCCAATGATTTGAGAAACTTTACCTACTTTTTTTGACATTATAAATTATTTATAATTAATATGAATATATGAAAGGCAAATATATGTAGAATATTGAATTATTTTCTTAGAAATATATAAAAAAAGGCGCCTTCAAGACGCCTTTATTAACAATAATATGTTGATATGTTTATGGATTTAAAGTGTACTGCACATAATAAGTACTACCTATTGTTCCTCCACCAGCATAAGGGATGTAATCATGACCACCAACATTTACAGCACCTACTTTTATTTTTCCTTTTAGTTCAGGAACATCATAGTTAAGAGATGCATCAAAGGTTAAGTTTTCTGGAATATCTTCTGTTAAAAAAGTACCCTCCCATGTAAAATCATTATGATATCTTGCTGAAACATTAAAACCTAATCTGTCTGTTAAATTAACAGAACCAAAAGATAGTTTAGCTCTTATCGGTGGTGTATTGAAGTAAGAAATAAAATCAGGATCTTGATTATCGCTTTTAAGTTCATTATAACTTATACTTGAGCCAATATCAAACTTTCCAAGCTTTGCATCAACACCAGCTGAAATTCCTTTTGTTGTTACCTCATCGCTGGTATTAGTATTCCAACTAAGTGCTCTAAAATCACCAGCT
>CACIKV010000048.1 GCA_902587325.1 uncultured Bacteroidota bacterium | reverse complement strand
GAGGATGTGAATTATGTCTTCATTGTGATAAAATTTTAGCTTACAGTGAGACTTACATTGGGCTTGTTGAAGTTGGAGTTGGGTTAATTCCAGGTGGTGGAGGTACAAAAGAAATGACTCTTAGAGCATCCGATCAATTTAAGAAAAATGATGTTGAATTAAACTTATTGCAAGAATATTTTTTAAATATAGGCATGGGAAAAACATCTACATCTGGACATGAAGGTTATGGATTAAACTATTTAATGAAAAATAAGGATCTTATTATAATGAATAAGAAAAATCAGATTTCACATGCAAAAAAAATTGCGCTGCAAATGTATGATAATGGTTACACTAAGCCCATACAAAGAAATGATATCAAAGTTTTGGGGCAACAAGCATTAGGCGCATTTTATGTAGGTGCAGATTCGATGTTAGTCGGAGGATATATTTCTGATCACGATAAAAAAATAGCAAAAAAGATTTCAAATATTTTAGCTGGTGGAAATCTCTCACAGTCTACTTTAGTATCGGAACAATATCTTCTTGATTTAGAAAGAGAAGCTTTTCTTTCATTGTGTGGCGAAAGGAAAACACTTGAGAGAATACAATTTATGTTAAAAAACGGAAAACCCCTCAGAAATTAATATGAAAGAAGCTTATATAATTAAAGGTTATAGAACTGCAGTTGGTAAAGCCCCCAAAGGTTTTTTTAGATTTAAAAGACCTGATGAATTAGCTGCTGAAACTATAGAATACATGATCAGTAATATTGAAGGATTTGATAAAAAAACAATTGATGATGTTATAGTAGGGAATGCTATGCCTGAAGCTGAACAAGGTTTAAATGTTGGAAGATTAATATCTCTTATGGGCTTAAAAATTGATGATGTTCCTGGCGTAACTGTCAACAGATATTGTGCATCAGGTTTAGAAACAATAGCTATGGCTAGCGCAAAGATTAAATCTGGTATGGCTGACTGCGTTATAGCTGGAGGGGTTGAAAGTATGAGTTTTATTCCAATGGGAGGATATAAACCAGTCCCGGGATATAAAACAGTTTCAAATGGAAATGAAGATTACTATTGGGGAATGGGATTAACAGCTGAAGAGGTTGCAAAAGAATATAAAGTTAATAGAGAAGATCAAGATATTTTTGCATTCAACTCACATCAAAAGGCTCTCTCAGCTATTAAAAACAAAAAATTTGATTCACAAATTGTTCCTATAAATATTGAAGAAATTTACTTGGATGAAAATTCCATAAAAAAAACTCGAAACCACACTTACACCCAAGATGAAGGACCAAGGAAAGATACCAGTATTGAAGCATTATCAAAGTTAAGACCTGTATTTTCAAGCACAGGATCAGTCACTGCAGGAAATTCATCTCAAATGAGTGATGGAGCAGCATTTGTAATGCTTGCAAGTGAATCTTACATCAAGACACATAATATTGATCCAATTGCTAGACTTATTAATTATAGTGTTGCTGGACTTCCGCCTAAAATAATGGGTGTTGGTCCAATTAAAGCCATACCAAAAGTTTTAGATAAAACAAACCTAAAAATAAGTGATATTCAATTAATTGAATTAAATGAAGCATTTGCTTCTCAATCATTAGCTGTAATTAATGAACTTAATCTAAATAATGACATCATTAATGTTAATGGTGGTGCTATTTCTTTAGGTCATCCTTTAGGCTGTACAGGTGCTAAGCTTACAGTACAACTAATAAATGAAATGAGGGATAGAAAATTAAAGTATGGTATGGTTACAATGTGTGTGGGTACGGGACAAGGTGCCGCAGGTATATATGAAATTTTATAAATAAAAATGAAAGAAACTATTGAAAAAGAAATAACAAGAGGTGGAGCATTTGTAGTAAAAGATACATTATGCGAAAATATTTTTACCCCAGAAGATTTTACTGAGGAACAAAAAATGATGAGAGATGCCGTAAAAGAATTTGCAGATAAAGAAATTTGGTCAAAAAAAGAAGAATTTGAAAAGAAGAATTTTCAATTAACGCTTGATGTTATGAAAAAAGCGGGAGAACTTGGTTTTCTCGGTGTTGGTATTCCTGAAGCATATGGTGGTTTAGGTATGCCTTTTACGTCATCTATGTTGGTATGTGATTATATTTCAGGTAGTTCAGGCTCAACATCTACTGCTTTTGGAGCTCATACTGGAATTGGCACTATGCCTATATTACTTTATGGAAATGAAGATCAAAAGATGAAGTATATACCAAAACTTGCTAGTGGTGAATATTTTGGAGCTTACTGTTTAACTGAACCTGGTGCTGGATCTGATGCTAATAGTGG
>CACIKV010000047.1 GCA_902587325.1 uncultured Bacteroidota bacterium | reverse complement strand
TTTTTAGGTATAACCCCCAAACCTACTGAAAAACCCAACTCTTCTTTAATTTATATGATTGATTTTTTAATAAAAAATTCAATTTATAATGAAAGTTCTTTCATAAACGATGCTTATGATCTTAAAGCTAAAAGTTCTTACTTTGAAAAAAAAAATATAAAATATATAATTTATGGACTATCTTATTCTTTAATTGATATTTTAAAAAAAGATAAGTTTTCACTAAAAAATTCTACAGTAATAGAAACAGGAGGTATGAAGGGTAGAAAAAAAGAAATATCAAAAAAGGAACTTCATAATATTTTAGCAAAAGGTTTTAATACAAACAAAATTCACTCAGAGTACGGGATGACTGAATTACTATCGCAAAGTTATTGTAACTCTGATTTTATTTTTAAGACACCCAAAACAAAAAAAATTTTAGTTCGAGATGTTAATGATCCATTCAAATTAAATAGATTTGGGAGAGGGCCAATTAATATTATTGACCTAGCAAATATTAATTCTTGTTCATTTATTGCAACAGATGATTATGGAATTATTAATTCTCATGGATTTAATTTACTTGGTAGATTGGATGAATCTGATTTAAGAGGATGTAATCAAATGTTAATTTAAAATAAGCAATGAATATTTCTTTTTTCCTCTTTGAATAACTAAATATTTATTGTGTATTAAACTAATAGAAGATTTAGATTTCTTTGAATTTATTTTTTCTTTATTAATTGAAACGGAATTTTCTTTTAAAGCTCTTGACAAATCAGATTTCGAATTAAATAAAGATGAAAACATAATAAGCTCCTCAACTGTAGAACAATTTTTAAAATCTTCATTCGAAATTAAATTATTAGGAACACCCTCAAAAACTTGAAGAAAAGTTTCCTCATCAATACTAGAAAAACTAAATTCTTTACCCTTTGAAAATAAAATATTAGAGGCATTTATTACTTTTCTCAATTCAGAATCTGAGTGAACCATTTTTGTTAGTTCGGATGCAATGAATTTTTGTAAAATCCTCTCATGTGGATTAAGTTCATGTTGAGCTATTAAATTATCAATATATTTTTTGGTTTCAAAAGTGAAAATTTTTACATATTTTTTTGAATCCTCATCTGACGAGTTTAGCCAATATTGATAAAACTTGTAAGGAGATGTTTTATTTTTATCTAACCAAATATTACCATCTTCTGTCTTACCAAACTTAGTACCATCTGCTTTGGTGATTAGAGGGCAAGTCATTGCAGAGACCTTTTTTCCAGTTTTTTTTCTAATCAATTCAACACCAGATGTAATGTTTCCCCATTGATCACTGCCACCCATTTGAATCGTACATTTAAATTTTTTAAATAAATAATAAAAATCATATGCTTGAAATAATTGATAAGTAAATTCTGTGAATGACATTCCTTCTTTACTCTCATTTATTAATCTTTTCTTTACTGACTCTTTAGACATCATATAATTAACAGTTAATGATTTGCCAAAATCTCTAAAAAAATCGATAACATTTAATTTATTGGTCCATTGAAAGTTATTCAATACAATGGCAGAGTTTTCAGAACTATCAAAACTTAAAAAATTAGAAAATTGATCTTTTAATGAATTAATATTCTTATCAATAATTTCTTGACTTAATAAATTTCTCTCTTTGGACTTGCCTGATGGATCACCAATCATCCCTGTTGCTCCACCAATTAATATAATAGGCTTATGCCCGTAGTTTTGAAAATGTTTTAAAATCACAAGCTGAACTAAACTACCTATATGCAATGAATCAGAAGTTGGATCGAAACCAATGTAACCCACTCTTTTTTTTTGTTTGATTTCGTCCTCAAAAGCAGGTGTTATATCTTGAATTAATCCTCTCCATTTTAATTCTTCAATAAAGCTCATAAATATTTTTTAAAATTATTTAATTGATAGCATTGTTTAATGAATCTCTTAATTTTTTTAATCTCTTACCAATTCCTGAATATATTCTTAAGTATATCTTAGGGTTTTTGGTATAAAAATTATTGCTCCTTACAAAAGTAATACAATCTATTTTATGTTTTTTAAATAAAGATGAATCTCTAACAGCAAAATAATTGTAATTAGCTTTATTTGTAAATCCTCTACTTGAATTTATTAGATTAACATCAAAAAGAAAATCAATCATTTGATCTTCACTCATGATATTGTCATTTCCAAGCTGACTTCCACAACCAAAAAAAATTATTAAAAAAAAAAGAAGTATTTTAATTTTCATTGGCTAAAATCAATTTTCATTCCAAGTTTTGAATCGTTAATTACCCCTCTTTTAAAAGCTAAATGTCCATTAACAAAGGTATGAGTAACAGTTGAATTAAAAGTCTTCCCTTCAAAAGGAGACCAACCACATTTATAAAAAATATTTTTTGAGCTAATAGTTTGAG
>CACIKV010000046.1 GCA_902587325.1 uncultured Bacteroidota bacterium | reverse complement strand
AAAAGAGAAATACACTAATCCTCAAGAGTTAGATGTAATTTTAAAAGAAGAAATTGGAAATATAATTTTTCATGAAAAAAATGATGATTTCAATATAAATGATAAACCATATGTTATTTTAGTTGTTGGTGTTAATGGAGTAGGAAAAACAACATCCATTGGAAAACTTGCTTCTTTTTTCAAATCCCAAGGTTTGTCTGTAATGATTGGAGCAGCTGATACTTTTAGAGCTGCTGCGATAGAACAATTGGAAGATTGGGCATCTCGTGCCGGAGTCGAGATTATAAAACAACAAATGGGTAGTGACCCTGCATCAGTTTCTTATGATACTTTGAATTCTGCAATTAAAAAAAATAAAGATGTTGTAATCATTGATACCGCAGGTAGATTACATAATAAGATTAATTTAATGAATGAATTATCTAAGATTAGTCGAGTTTTACAAAAGCTTAATATTAACGCACCTCACGAGATTTTATTAGTTTTAGATGGTTCTACTGGTCAAAATGCCTATGAACAAGCAAAACAATTCTCTGAAGCTACTAAGGTGACATCTATGATGGTCACAAAATTAGATGGTACAGCAAAAGGAGGAGTAGTAATTGGAATTTCAGATCAATTAAGTATTCCTATAAAATTTATTGGAACTGGTGAATCAATTGAAGATTTAGAAATATTTGATAAGAAAGATTTTGTTGAATCTTTCTTTCAAAATAAAATTTTATGAGAGCTAGGTCATCAAAAAAAAATAAAATTAATGTAGTTACATTAGGTTGTTCAAAAAATTTATATGATAGTGAAATACTTATTTCACAACTAAAGGCAAATAACAAAAATGTTGTTCATGAAGAAGATGGAAATATAATTGTTATTAATACCTGTGGTTTTATTGAAAATGCAAAACAAGAGTCTATTGATACTATCTTATATTTTTCAAATTTAAAAAAGAAAGGTAAAATAGATAAATTGTTTGTAACTGGATGTTTAAGTGAAAGATATAGAGATGACTTAATAAATGAAATTCCAGATGTTGATCATTTTTTTGGAACTTCAGATTTACCTCAATTATTAAAATATTTAAGGGCTGACTATAAAAAAGAATTATTAGGTGAAAGGTTTCTTTCAACCCCAAAAAATTATGCATATTTAAAAATTTCAGAGGGATGTAACCGGAAATGTTCATTTTGTGCAATTCCATTAATGAGAGGAAAGCATATGTCTCGACCAATCAATGAAATTATACAAGAAGCAAAACAAATGGCGTCACAAGGTATCAAAGAGTTGATTCTTATTGCTCAAGAATTAACTTATTATGGGATTGATATTTATAAAGAAAGAACTCTTTCCATACTGCTTAAAAAATTATGTAGAGTTGAAGGTATTGAATGGATTAGGTTGCATTATGCTTATCCTTCAGGTTTCCCTGATGAAATTATTGATGTTATAAAAAGTGAGAAAAAAATTTGTAATTATTTAGATATTCCTCTTCAACATATTTCAGATAAGATTTTAAAATCAATGCGCAGGGGAGCTGGGAAAAACAAAATAAATAATTTGATAACAAAAATTAGAAAAAAAATCCCAGGAATAGCTCTTCGAACAACTTTGATAGTTGGATATCCTGGAGAAAAAATTGAAGATTTTGAAGAGCTGTGCGAATGGATTAAACAAACTAAATTTGAAAGATTAGGTTGTTTCACCTACAGTCACGAAGAAAATACACATGCTTATTCTCTTGAAGATGATGTATCAGATCAAGATAAAAAGTTAAGGCAAAATACTATTATGAAAATCCAATCAAAAATTTCAAGTAGGCTCAACAAAAAAAAGATTGGTAAAAAAATTAAATGTATAATTGATAGATTTGAAGATGGATACTATGTTGGTAGAACTGAGTTTGACTCACCCGATGTTGACAACAATGTTTTGATAAAATCTGAATCAGTACACTTAAGGATTGGTGAATTCTATGATGTAAAAGTCAATGACTCAACAGAATATGATTTAATTGCTGAACTTGTATGAAAAGAAATATATCAGTTGAAATGAATATTTCTGGTCATTTACCAGAAATAACCTATGATTATGTTCAATATAAACAACCTAAAAAATTTTATGGTAGATCTTTTAAAATTGAAAATTTTAAGAATCAAATTATTGATAAAAGTAATTTTTGTGATAAAAAAAGAAAAATTTTAGTAGAAGCTCTAAAAGATCAAAATAAAAATTATCAAATTAATTTATTACTAGAAAAGAATAGTTATACAATAACTACTGGACATCAACTTTCTCTTTTTACAGGACCATTATTTTTTATTTACAAGATAATTCAGGTAATAAAGATTTGTGATCAACTAAAAAATAATTACGCCAACTACAATTTTATTCCTATTTTTTGGATGGCATCGGAAGATCATGATTTTGAAGAAATAAAAAGTTTTAATTTATATGAAAAAACATTTTCATATGATTACAATTACAAAAAATATTGCACTGGAAAAATTAAAACTTTGCAAATGTCTTCAATGCATGAGGAACTAAAAATCTTTTTTGAAGGTAAACCAAATCAAAAAGCTTTGTTAG
>CACIKV010000045.1 GCA_902587325.1 uncultured Bacteroidota bacterium | reverse complement strand
TATATAGTATCAAAAGCTAAACTAGATTTTCCAGAACCTGATAAACCGGTAATTACAACTAACTTCTTTTTTGGAATAGAAATATCAATTGATTTTAAATTATGCATTTCAGCACCTTTAATTTCAATACTTTTTTGAACTTTGTTCTTATTAATTAGTTTGCTATCCATAGGTACGGGTCTAATGCTGTCGTATTGTTAAAAATGCTAAACTGTAGAGTAGTTTTAGAGTCTGAATTATTACTAAAAACCTGTCCAATAATCTCCAACGACTCAACATCTTGACCTTTATTAACATATACTTTTGATAAATTTTTATAAACACTAATATAATTTCCGTGTTGAATAAGAACCGTCAAATTACTTCCTTTAAATTTTAAAATTGATAAAACTTTACCTTTAAATACTGTTCTAACATTTGCATTTTCATTTGTTGCAATTACTATTCCATTACTTTTAATTTTTGTAGTTCTGACAACTGGATGGGTTTGTAAACCAAATTTCTGAATAACAATCCCTCTTTCTACTGGCCAAGGAAGATTCCCCTTATTATTAGAAAAGCTTTCTGCGAGGGCCTTCCCCTCAGGTGTTAAAGAAAAGATTGTAGATGAGGAGTTTTTATTTGATTCTCTGATTGCCTCTTTTATTAAACGATCTATTTCTTTATCTAAAAGTAAAGCTTGTTTTTGTTTATCATTAATTTGTTTTTTATACGAACTTTCTCTCTTGCTTAATGAATTTATAAGATTATTTTGATCTTTTTTTTCATTAGAAAGCTTCTTTTTTTCAATTTCATTAGATTCTATTAGGTACTCTTTTTGAGAGATTTTAATTTTTAAAGTATCATTAGAGGCTTTGACATTTTTAACATTGCTTTGAATTGATGAAGCTATTTCTCTTCTGCTTTTTGAGAATTGATCAAAGTATTGGGATCTTTTAAAAGCTTGTAAAAAATTTTGGGAGGAAAGTAAAAACATTAATCTACTTTCTTTAAGTCTGCTTTTATAAGAATTGAATATCATTTTTGCATAATCTTTTCTAGCTCTTAAAATTTCTATGTTTAATTTTTCTATTTTCTCTTCATTTTTTTTAACATCAGAGTTAAGTAAATTAATTTGTTGATTAGTTAGTTTAATTAATTCTTCTTTTCTAATTATTTTAAAAGTTAAATTTTCAAGATCGCTAAATGCATTTTTTTTCTTTTTTGAATTATCAATCAGCAATGAATTTATTTTTAATATCTCCTCTTTTAATATTTTTCTTTTATTTTCAAGCTCACTAATTTTTTGTGTTTGAGCTACAAAAATTTGAGGGATTAGTAATATAATTAACAGTA
Source organism: uncultured Bacteroidota bacterium (assembly GCA_902587325.1). Lineage (GTDB taxonomy): Bacteria > Bacteroidota > Bacteroidia > Flavobacteriales > Flavobacteriaceae > Eutrophosalina. The sequence continues at coordinate 1,288 of CACIKV010000045.1, read as the reverse complement.
TTTTAATGTAAATATTTTTCAAATTTTTATAATTGAGTAGCCTTTGGGAACTTTATAAGTGAATTTAAATCCCTTATCTAAATACCTTGATCTATTCTTTATGTTTAAATTAATTAAATTATTACCATACTTAACTCTGGCACTTATTATTGAAGGAATATCATGGTCATTATTTAAAAATTTTCCTAAATATGAAAGTACAATAGAGCTTTGTGAATCTTTGTGAATAATTGATTGTCTGATTAGATTTTTCATTGAATTATCAAACAAAAAACTTCCACTAAAGGCTTTTGTATCATACTCAAATAAAATGCCTTCTTTTACAATTGATTTATTATAATTTCTAATCTTGTCTAATGAAAATAAAGGATTACCAATCAAAATGTTTTGTATTTCATTAAGACCAAGATTCAAATTAAAACGATCATTAAGTTCTACAATTGAAGTTTCGAAATATTCTCTATTAATTCTGTCATAACCAAAAACTTTCTCACTCTGAATTAGAATTTTAAATATTGGCAAGAAAATATTTCCAGAAAGTAAAATTTGAGATCCAAAATCAATACGTGAAGTCAAATCAAAAGTTAAAAACTGCTGATTTATCTGTAAATTAACTTTACTCGAAATAATAATATTATTAAATGTTATGGGTTCAAATTTGTCTGAATCTTTTTTTAAATTTTTCTCTAAAGGAGTTGTCTTTTTTTTAGAAATACTTTTTTTTGAAACACCACAGCTTATTAATGCAAACATTAAAAAGAAGTAGAAAAAACGCATCCTGTGAATATATTAATTACTTCCTGTACTGCCAAACCCAGAATCTCCTCTTGCAGTTGAATTTATTTCATCAGAGCAATTCCAATGTACTTTTTCAAATTTTGAGATAACTAATTGAGCAATTCTATCTCCGTTGGAGATAATAAATTCTTCATTTGAATGATTAATCAAAATAACACCTATATCACCTCTATAATCTGCATCGATAGTACCAGGTGAATTTAAAACTGTGACTCCTTTTTTAAAAGCTAATCCGCTTCTAGGTCTTATTTGACCTTCATATCCTTTTGGTAATTCAATTTGTAATCCAGTTTTAACTAATTTTCTTTCTCCAGGATTTAAAATAATTGAATTTTCAGTAAAAGCTCTAAGGTCCATACCAGCTGAAAGATCGGTTTCATAATTAGGAATTGGATTGTTAGATTTGTTAATGATTTTAACTCTCATTAAAGCTAAATTATCCTTCTAAAGCTTCAGCTCCAGAAACGATTTCTAAAATTTCGTTTGTAAT
>CACIKV010000044.1 GCA_902587325.1 uncultured Bacteroidota bacterium | reverse complement strand
CTTATTTTTCGATAGCTGTAAAAGTTTGCACCTTCATCAATCCACATTCTAATTAATTCTTTTTCATTTTCATTTAATTGACTGTTTCCATCTGGTGGCATATGCATTTTATCATCTATTGGCAAGTTTAAATATGTATATAATCGACTATTAATTGATGAGCTTGATTTAATTATTTGTCCTCTTTCTCCACCCATTTGAATATTATTTACAGAACTAAGCATTAAGCTCCCCTTACTTTTGCTGGCATTATGACATTTAACACACTTGGAATCTAAAATTGGAGATATTACTTGATTAAAAACATGAATACTATCGTAATTAATAACAGAAATCTTAGCATCAATTGTTGGTAACTTTAAATAATCCTTACCATGTGTCAATGAACCACCGTTATGACCAGTAACAGTCAAAAAAACTGTAGATAAAATAAAACAAGAAAGAATTTGGTTAAAAGATCTCTGTTTTTTGTGTAAATACATAACAATGCCAATCATAAGAGTAGTGGCTAAGGCCAACCACATATGTCTATCAACAAGATTAGCATCATATTCACCAAAAAAACGAAGTATATATCCAAATATTGAAGTTATGATTGAGGTTATAAATGAAAATAAAAGACCTAGACGTATCGCAGGATCAAAATTTGATTTCAAAAATCTTTGGGAAAGAAATAATAAAAAAGTAAATAGGAAAGCACCTATGGGTAAGTGCAATACAACAGGATGAAAATTACCTAAATATTTAATAATTTCTTCCACTAAACACTATATTTTGCATCTACTAAAATCGAATCATTTTCGTTGTCAGTTAAAGCATAATTAAATCCTTTTTTTAAACTGTATCCAGCATAATCTCCATTCTTACTAATGGCAATAAATCCAACTTGTAAATATTCCCATTCCGGCCTGTCCTTATGTAACTTAGAAATTCTCTGAACAACTTCTTTACAAGCATCAATGGGTGACATTCCGTTTCTCATACATTCCACTACCATTGCACTGCCTGCAGTTCTTATTACTGCTTCACCTAATCCAGTTGCAGCTGCTGCTCCAACCTCATTATCTAAAAAAAGACCAGCACCTATTATCGGAGAATCGCCAACTCTTCCATGCATTTTCCATGCTGTTCCACTGGTTGTACACGCTCCAAATAAATTATGGTCTGAATCAATTAGAAGCATACTTATTGTATCGTGATTTTCTATATTTATGACTGGCTTATAGTCAGATTTTTTTAACCAATTCTCCCAATCTATTTTTGATTGCTCAGTTAACAAAATTTGACTTTTAAAACCGTTTTTTATAGCAAAATCGTATGCCCCTTTTCCAGACAACATAATGTGTGGAGTTGTTTCCATAACTAATCTAGCAACAGAAATTGGATTTTTTATATTTTGTAAAAAACTTACTGCCCCACAATCATTATTTGAATCCATTATGCACGCATCTAAAGTTACTTTACCATCTCGGTCAGGTAATCCTCCATAACCAACAGATCTTTCATTGGGATCATTTTCAGAATCCCTTACACCAAATTCAACTGCAGTTAATCCGCCTTCTCCATTATTAAGTTTTTCCCATGCTACTTTATTAGCATTAACTCCATGATTCCAAGTCGATATAATTCTAGGAACATCCTTTGAAATAGAATTATTTTTATTAGACAAATTCACTAATGATGAGGCAGATAAAGTACTATATAATGTATTTTTTAAAAATTTTCTTCTAATCATTATTACAATTTTATTGTTCCAACATCTCTTGTTCCTGTTCCTTCAACATTAGTTAATTTATCTCCCAAATCATATCTTGCAAGATTACCCATTTTCTCTAATTTACTAACAATATTAGGGTGATCATTAACGATATTTTTCAACTCGCTCGGATCTTCTTTTAAATTATATAATTGTTTTTCATTCACAACATTTTGTTCATATTTTACTGGGATACCATCTTTACCTCCATTTTTTCCATTAAGTGATCTATATGACCTTGGAAAATATAATTTCCACTCACCTGATCTAACAGCGTGAAGCTCATTGGCCCTGTAATAAAAATAAAGTGCTTCGTGAGGGGATTTTCTTGTTTGAGATATCAATAAAGGCCAAATATTTTTTCCATCAATTTTATTAGAAGACATTCTTGATCCTGTAACATTAGCAAAAGTTGGCAACCAATCAATACCCATTAAAGGTTCGTCTATTACAGTACCACTATTAATTTTATTAGGATACTTTACAATACATGGTACTCTTTGTCCACCTTCCCATGCTGTGCCTTTACCCTCTCTAAATATTCCTGATGAACCAGCATGATCTCCATAAGAAAGCCAAGGTCCATTATCAGATGTGAAAACAACAATGGTATTTTCTGACAACCCATTCTCATCTAAAGACTTTAAAACTCTTCCAACTGAAAAATCAATTTCGGTGATTACATCAGCATACAATCCTTTTCCTGTACTACCTTTAAATTCTTTGGAGGCAAACAGTGGGACATGTGGTTGTGGGTGAGGAATATATAAGAAAAAGGGATTATTTTTATTTTCATTAATAAATCGGATACTTTCATCTGTTATTCTTTTAGTCAGATCAGATTGATCAATCAAAGTTTCAATAGGATTTTCATCTTTATAAAGAAGAAGATCATCAGGGAATGCATGAGGAATTTCTGGATGAAAAGGCCACATATCGTTAGAGAAAAGGATGCCAAAAAATTCATCAAAACCATGTCTTGTGGGTAAAAATATATCAGCATCACCTAAATGCCACTTTCCAAATATCCCAGTTTTATATCCATTTTCTTTTAACATTTCTGAAATCAATAATTCATTTTGATTAATTCCTCTCTTAGATTTTGGTCCAAAAGCACCATTGATACCAATTCTATTTGAATAAGCACCAGTAAGAATGGCAGCCCTTGAAGCAGAACATACTGCTTGAGAGGAATAATACGAGGTTAATTTAGCTCCATCTGAAGCCATATCATCTAGATTTGGGGTATTGAT
>CACIKV010000043.1 GCA_902587325.1 uncultured Bacteroidota bacterium | reverse complement strand
CATACTTTTTTTAATTTCAATTGTAGTCTTTGGAGGTTTATATTTTGAATCTAATATTCACAAAAGATTCTTACACGAAAAAAATCTACAAAAAAGTCCATTCACAGAAACTAAAAAGCTAAGTAGAGATGATAGAAAAGCAAAAGGTCTTCCACCTGATGCCTATTACGAAAGAATTTGGGAACTTACGATGGATCCTGTTTTAGGGAGGCCAAAAACTGAAAATATTTTTAAGATTCAAGAAGACCAAGAAATGTCAAGAAAAATGAAGATTGACGGGGTTCCTGGTCAAAGTGAAGAAATGAAATGGATTAAAAGAGGACCAATAAATGTGGGTGGAAGAACAAAGACTGCCATGTTTGATCCAAACGATACTTCAAATAAAAAAGTTTTCGCTGGTGGTGTAAGTGGCGGTTTATTTGTTAATAATGATATTAGTGATCCAGAATCTGAATGGCAAATGATTTCTGGAATTCCAAAAAATCTTGCAGTTTCATCTATTACTTATGACCCCAACAATAAAAATATTTTTTATGTTGGAACAGGTGAAATATACACTAGAGGGGATGCCTTAGGTAATGGTCTTTGGAAATCAAGCGACGCTGGAGTAACATGGTCTAATGTTTTAGTTGGAGGAAGATTTAGCGATGAACCTGTTTTTTCAACAAATAAAAATAACCTTGAGATCATATCTCCAACTGGAACTGATCCGATTGAATTTAGACAAGCTGCTTTTGGTCCAAATCTTTCTGACAAACCACTTGATAGATTGGAAGGAACAATAGTTCTATCGGATCCCATAACTGCATGTGATGATTTTTCCGATTCCTATGATTTTTCAGGAAAGATTGTGATGATTGAAGACGGTGGATGTCCTTATTTTGATAAAGTTACCAAAGCACAAGCTGCTGGTGCAAAAGCAGTTGTTGTTTTTGGGAAAAAACCAGATAATGATGATGGCACTTGGGAAGATAGTTTGGTCTATATGGGCCCTGGAAGCAATGATACTTCAACTATCACTACCCCTTCAATTTTTATCAAGGCAGCTGATGGCTCAACACTAAAAAATTTGATCGAATCAAACAGTGATGTTTCTGTAAGACTCTCAAAGAGAATAAAAATATACATCGATAATAGACAAATTGTCCCTGGGATGTTTTTTGTTAATGATGTTGTTGTTAGGAAAAATGGAGATATTTCTGAGGTATATGCTGCAGTTGGATCTGCTCAGTGGGATAGAGTAATCCCAGGTTTAGACGGGAATATTATAACCCTTTTTGGAGGTGGAACTAATGATGGCATTTATAAATCTGTTGATGAAGGAAAAACATGGGAAAAAATTGATTTATATTATTCTGCTGATTCTGTATTCTCCTTTACTAATTACAATGTTATACCCATGGACCTTGAAATTTCAAGTGATAATAAAATATTTGCCTCCACTACTCATGACGCAGTAATTGGCGTAAATTCACTTGGTTCACTTGGTGGTGGAAGAATTTACAGATCTGACGATGCTGGAAGTAGCTTTGATATAATTCATGAAATTAGATTTGACTATACAACTAATGATGGTGTGACAAATTCATATTCCGCTGGAAGAACTGAAATCGAATTTACAGCTGATGATCAGTTGATTGCTTTAGCAAGAACTGTTAGTTCTGATGGCTACTTTAGACCAATAATTATAAAAGGATCTGTTGATGACTATATAAATAATCAAGTTACAACTGTACCCCTACCTATTGATGAAGATTCTGAAAATGTTAGCGCCGATGATTTTACCAGAGGTCAAAGTAACTATAACCTTGTGATTGAAGCTAATCCAAAAGATAAAGATGACGTTTTTGTTGGAGGTATAAATCTTTTTAGATCAAGTAATTTTTCTAATTACGGAAATTCCAATCCTTGGGAACAATTCTCACACCGATCTGGTAGTTTTAGTTTAAAATATACTCACACTGATCAACATGGTACAATTATTAATGAAAATGATGGTAATAAAATTATTTTCACAAACGATGGAGGGGTTGCTTACTCTGGAGATAATGGAAACACAATGGCTCACAGAAACAAGAAATATCAAACGACACAGTTTTATACTGTAGCCGTGGCTCCTGTTGACATGTTTAAAGATTATAAAACCAAAGTTAAAGCATGGAATCCCGACACTGGTAACCGAGATTTTACACTAACGATTGACAATTTAAGTGATGTATATGCTGGGGGTACTCAGGATAATGGAACATTACTGATTTCGAATGATGGATCAGATACTATGGGTGTTGATATTGGAAGCGGTGATGGAGCAGCTACTATGTTTTCTGAAAATATTAATAATAAATACATAGTTTACAATTACGTATACAATACAAGAGTAAGAGTTTTAAATATGAACAACCCTACTGGTTTCAGTAATGTTGACGGTGAAACTTCAGTTTGGTGGAGAATTAGTAATAATGATGAAAGTAGAGGTGATTTTATAAATGCTCAAGCTTTAGATTCAAATTTTGGAATAATATACTCTAATGGGTTTAGTGATGGTGTTTCCTCAATTATTGCTTATTATGGTTGGGATGATTTCAATACAAGCGAACAAGGAACTGTCGCCGAAACCTATGAAATTACCTCTGGTCTGTTCAATAATTTAACTGCATTAAATGTTTCACCTTACACAACAAATTCCTCAACCTTATTTGCTGGTGGAGAAACTGGTTATTTATATAAAATTACTAATGCTGAGAATCAAACCTCACAATCGGTGAATAGAATTGATCAAGGCATTTTTGTTGGCAGTGTTTCTGATATAGAATTTGGTTCTAATGAGAATGAAATTTTTGTGACTATGTACAATTACGGTGTAGAGAATATTTTTTACACCAACAATGGTGGAGCTACTTGGTTAAACAAAGAAGGTAATTTACCTGATATGCCGGTTTATAATATACTTCAAAATCCATTAAATCCGGAAGAAGTTATAATTGGAACTGAACTTGGTGTTTGGCATACTAAAGATTTTTCCTCTGAAAATCCCTCATGGCAACAATCAAATGCTGGGATGAAGGATGTTAGAGTTACAGATATGGATCTTAGAAAAGGTGACAATACTGTCTTTATCTCTACCTATGGTTTAGGTATATATTCCGGTGTGTTTAGTAATGATGATCCAACTTTCAGCATTGACACTGATGATGAACAAATTGAAATTTCTCAGGGCAAATCTGGTTCATTTGAGGTTAAGTATAATGTTGTGAATGCTTTTAATGAAGATGTAACTTTTTCTGTTGAAGGCTTACCATCAACCGTTACATATTCCATTAGTCCATCATCAACTGTTGCTAT
>CACIKV010000042.1 GCA_902587325.1 uncultured Bacteroidota bacterium | reverse complement strand
TCTTATTTTTTATAAAAGATTCAATTAAAATTCCCGATATTTTTTTTTTACCTGCCAAAATGTCGTTTGGCCATTTAATTTTCAAATTATTAATCTCAAATTTTTTAAATATGTTGACTATTTTTAAACTGACCAACATATTTAACTTGAAATGTTCGTTTAAATTAATGTTTAAGTCTCTAAACAAGAAAGAAATACAGATGTTTTTTTGGGGTTCAGAAAACCATTTATTTCCTCTTTGACCATTACCGTCGGTTTGATTAAAAGTTAATACACACAATTCATTTTGACAAAAAACATCTCTATTTTTTTTAATATATTCATTTGTGGAATCGATGGCATTAAGTTTGATTAACTTCATCTTTAAATAATTTTAATGCAAAGTACAGATATTACTGTTACAAATATTATTAAAGGTATTGAAAATGTTAAAGGTGAAAATATTTGTGTATTAGATTTTACTGGGCTTGAAAATATAGTTTGTAAATATTTTGTCATATGTGACTGTAAATCAAGTACTCAGGTTAATGCAATTTCAAATTCTATTAAAAGAACTTTGAGTAAAAATATTAAAGAAAAACCCTTTCAAATTGAGGGGCTTGAAAATAAAAACTGGGTTTTACTTGACTACCTAGACGTAGTAGTTCATATTTTTAAAAAAGAATTTAGAAAAGTTTACAATCTTGAAGAGTTGTGGGCTGACGCAAAAATTATTAGATTAGATAACTTAAATGAATAAGAAAAAAAATACAGATCAAACTAAAAATACATCGTATTGGATGTATGGACTAATCATTTCAATCTTTATAATATTTACATATGTTGGAAATAGTGATAATTTCAAAAGCACAAAAAAAATAAATATTTCAACTTTTGAAAAATACCTAAATTCTAGCGAAGTATCTAAAATCACAATAATAAATAAAACTTTAGCAGAAGTTACCTTAACTGATAACGCACTTTTAAATGAGGTTCATAAAGACGTTTCTAAAACTAATTTCTTAGGCCAAAGAAATATTATTGGTCCTCATTATACATTTGAAGTTGGTGACTTAGAATTATTTCAAAGAAGACTTGAAGAAGCCGAATCTAATGGAATATTATTTAATTATGAATTTAAGACAGTGGAAAGTAAATGGTTAGATGTTATAATTGGGTTTCTTCCTTTAATTATACTTGTCGGGCTTTGGATTTTTTTTATGAGAAGGATGTCTGGTGGTGGAGCTGGCGGTGGTTCTCAAATATTTAGTATTGGAAAATCAAAGGCTAAATTATTCGACGAAAGAAATGATTTAAAAGTTAATTTTAAAGATGTTGCAGGTCTTGAAGGTGCAAAGGAAGAAGTTAAAGAAATTGTCGATTTTTTAAAAAATCCTTCTAAATATACAAAACTTGGTGGTAAAATTCCCAAAGGTGCTTTGTTAGTTGGTTTACCTGGAACAGGAAAAACCTTGCTAGCCAAAGCTGTAGCAGGTGAAGCTAAAGTTCCATTTTTCTCTCTTTCCGGTTCTGATTTTGTTGAGATGTTTGTTGGTGTTGGTGCATCCAGAGTTAGAGATTTATTTAAACAAGCAAAAGATAAATCACCTTCAATAATCTTTATTGACGAAATTGATGCAATAGGAAGAGCTAGAGGAAAAAGCAATATTACTGGTTCAAATGATGAAAGGGAAAATACACTAAATCAACTTCTTACTGAAATGGATGGTTTTGGAACTAATACAAATGTAATTGTTATGGCAGCAACAAATCGAGCAGATGTTTTGGATAAAGCATTAATGAGAGCCGGAAGATTTGATAGACAGATTTATGTTGACCTACCTGACGTAAGAGAGAGAAAAGAAATATTTGAGGTTCACCTTAAGCCTCTTAAAAAAGAAAGAGGTTTAGATGTAGAATTTTTAGCGAAGCAAACACCTGGTTTTTCAGGAGCAGACATAGCTAATGTATGTAATGAAGCAGCATTAATAGCCGCTAGAAAATCAAAAAAATCCGTCGGAAGACAGGATTTTCTTGATGCTGTTGACAGAATAATTGGAGGCTTAGAAAAGAAAAATAAGATTATTTCACCTAAAGAAAAAAAGACAATAGCATTTCACGAAGCTGGACATGCCACGGTCAGCTGGATGTTGGAACATGCTGCTCCTTTAGTTAAAGTCACAATTGTTCCTAGAGGAAGATCATTGGGCGCAGCTTGGTATTTACCGGAAGAGAGACAAATTGTAAGTACTGAACAAATTCTCGACGAAATGTGTGCAGCTCTTGGTGGTCGAGCAGCAGAGAAAGTTATTTTTGATAAAATTTCAACTGGAGCTTTAAGCGACTTAGAAAAAGTTACAAAACAAGCGAGGTCTATGGTAACTGTTTATGGTTTAAATGATAAAATTGGAAATTTAACTTACTATGATTCCAGCGGGCAGAATGATTATAATTTTACTAAACCTTACAGTGACACCACTGCTCAAATAATTGATAAAGAAATTTCAAATATTGTTGAAACCCAATTCAAAAGAGCAATTCAACTACTAAAAAAGCACAAAAAGAAACTGACCGAACTTGCAGATTATTTATTAGAAAAAGAAGTTATTTTTAAAGAAGATCTTATTAGAATTTTTGGTGAAAGACCCTTTCAAGAAATAAAAGTAAAAAAGTAATATTTTGAATCACCCTTGTTTTTTGGAATGTATAATTTATATTTATACAAAACTATCCAATTGAAAAACTTTTTTAAATCATTTTTCAGAAATAAAAAAAATGAAGATGAAACAAAGGAAAAAGATTTAGATTACAAATATTTACCTAAAAAAGATGAATATATTGAAGAACGATTTTTTAAAAACTTTAGTGAAAATGGAGGTAAGTTTCTATATGCATCTACGCGTGAAGAATGTAATGATTTTTTTCAAAAAATTTTGGATGAAAATAACTGGAATAAAAAAACTATACTCTGCTTTAAAAAAAATCTAATTAATGATTTTTTTGATGATATAGATATTGAGACTAATAAAACCAACTTGAATTCAAATCTTTTAATTACTGGATGTGAATTTCTTGTTGCAAAGGATGGAAGTATATTGGTAAGTGCTCATCAAATTAAATCTTATAAAATAAAAGACATTCCTGTAAATATTATTGTATTAGCGAAAACTAGTCAATTATCTGAGACAGTGAGTAAAGGTCTTGAGGGAATTAGAATTAAATATTCAAATAATCTGCCTTCGAATATAACATCTATAAAAAACTTCAATTGTGAAGAGAATGAAAAATTAAATTTTCTCACATATGGAACAAGTTCAAAAAACCTTTATTTAATATTGCTTGAGGATTTGTAAGATGACAAATTTTATTAACAGAAGTTTTATTGCAATAATTTATTCATCAATATTTTTATTTTCACTTTTTTACAACTATAAGGTTTTTTTAGGACTTGGAATTGTTTTGACTAGTTTAGTAATTTTAGAATTTATTAGAATTTCGAAGCTTAATTTTTATAATTCATTCATAGGTTTAACTACATATTTAATTTTAATTTTTTTTTTAGAATATGA
>CACIKV010000041.1 GCA_902587325.1 uncultured Bacteroidota bacterium | reverse complement strand
AAAGGAGAATTTGTTGATGTTTACTCAACTCTTTTTACTGAAAAAGATTCAGATAAATTAATAAAAATTGGATCAACACCAAAAATGGATGAAGAACATGCCATGATAGCACTAGAATCTGCTGATGAAGCTTTCAAGAATGGAACTGGAAATTGGCCTACAATGAAAGTATATGAAAGAATTAAATGTATGGAACGATTTGTTTCAAAAATGATTTTGAAAAGAGATGAAATAGTTAAACTTTTAATGTGGGAGATTGGAAAAAATTTGAACGATTCTGAAAAAGAATTTGATAGAACTGTTGATTATATCAATGAAACGATAAATGAATATAAAAAAATCGACAGAGATGGTGCCAATTTTCAGAACAATAATGGAGTCAGAGCATTGATTAGAAGGGGACCTCTTGGTGTTGTTTTGTGTTTGGGGCCTTACAATTATCCATTAAATGAAACTTTTGCATTATTAATTCCTGCAATTATAATGGGAAACACAGCAATTTTTAAACCTGCTAAGCACGGTGTTTTACTTATAGCTCCACTACTTGATGCATTTATGGAATCTTTTCCTCCAGGTGTTGTTAATATTGTATTTGGAAGAGGAAGAGAAATTGCTACGCCAATAATGAAATCAGGAAAAATTAATGTATTAGCATTAATTGGACATAGTTCTTCAGCAAATTCACTTCAAGAACTTCACCCCCAACAAAATAGATTAAGACTTGTTTTGGGTTTGGAAGCAAAAAATCCTGCGATAATTCTTGATGATGCTGATATGAATTTAACAGTCCGAGAATGTATAAATGGTTCATTATCTTTTAATGGTCAAAGATGTACTGCAATTAAAATAATATACGTTAGTGAAAATATCAAAGATGAATTTCTTGAAAAGTTTTCTTTAGCAGTTGATAAATTAAAGCTTGGTCTTCCTTGGGAAAACACACTTCTAACTCCTCTTCCCGAACCAAACAAACCAGCATACATAAATTCATTAATTGATGATGCTGTTAAAAAGGGTGCAAAAATAATTAACAAAAACGGAGGAAAAACTCAAAAAAATTTCGTTTTTCCAGCTGTATTATATCCAGTAAAAGAAAATATGGATGTTTATAAAGATGAACAGTTTGGACCCGTTATACCTATAATATCTTTTAAAAGTATTGATGAACCTATTAAATATATGGCTGACTCTAATTATGGTCAACAAGTAAGTGTTTTTGGAAATAATGAAAATACAATTGGACCATTGATAGATACCTTAGTTAACTTAGTTTGCAGAGTAAATTTAAACAGTAGTTGTCAAAGAGGTCCGGATATTTATCCATTTACGGGTAGAAAAGATTCAGCTGTTGCAACATTAAGTGTTCATGATGCACTTAGGTCTTTTTCAATAAGAACTTTCGTTGCCTCAAAAGATAATGAAAACAATAAGGAAATATTAAGAAGACTAATTGATAATAAAAAATCTAATTTTGTGAGAACTGACTATTATCTCTAGTTTAACATTATTGGCATAACCAACATAACTATATCCTCTTTTTCAGCATTATTTGAAACTGGTGAAATTAAACCTGCTCTATTTGGTGATGATAGCTCAATTCTAATAAGTTCAGAACTCAGATTATTCAACATTTCATTAATAAATCTTGAATTAAAACCAATTATAATATCCTCTCCATTGTAACTGCAATGCAGGATTTCCTCAGATTTATTATTGTAGTCTAAATCCTCAGCACTAATTTTTAGTGAATTTCCTTTAATTTCTAACTTTACTTGGTGAGTTGATTTGCTTGAAAAAATGCTAGCTCTTTTTGTGGCTTGAAGTAAAAGAGTTCTGTCAATCTCTAGCACATTTGGATTTTCTTTTGGTATTACTGCATCATAGTTTGGGTATTTCCCATCTATTAATCTACAAACTAGGTTAAAGTCTGAAAATGAAAAAATTGCACTAGATTTATTAAATAGAACCCTTACTTCACATTTTTGATCGGAAAGTATATTCTTTAATATATTTAAGGGCTTGTTAGGAACAATAAATTCAAAAGATTCTGAATTTTTAACATCATTTCTAGTATATTTTACCAATTTGTGAGCGTCAGTTGCAACAAAACATGAATTTTCTGAATTTATTTGAAAAAATACACCAGACATTACAGGTCTTAAATCATCATTTCCAGATGCAAAAAGAGTTGATGAGATAATTTTTTCAAGAATAATTGAATTTATATTAATTTCAGAAGCATCTTCAATTAGCAATGCTTTTGGATACTCAGAACCATTCATATAAGCAATAGCATACTTACCATTATTAGAGTTTATTTCAATAGTATTGTTATCATTAATTGAAAATGTCAGAGGCTGTTCAGGAAGTGATCTAACTATATCTGTTAATAATTTTGCTGGAATAGCAATTTTTATATTGAGATCTGATTCTATTGATAATTTAGTAGATAAAGAGGTTTCTAAGTCAGAAGAAGTTATATTTAATTTATTGTTATCAATTTCAAACAAAAAATTATCTAAAATGGGCAATGTATTATTAGTATTTAATATTGTTCCAAGTACTTGTAAACTTTTTAATAAATCTGAGCTTGAAATGATAAAATTCATATTCGTAAATATATTCTATTTGATTTATTATTTAAAATTAAATTATTAACATTTATTCAAAAATAATTGATATTATATCACCATAATTCAGACCAAATAAAGTTTGTGCAGAACCAACAGTTTTGGGATTACTTTTATAAACTCCTAGCTCTAAATAACCTGAGTTATTGAAAATTGCAATTTTTTTCCCTTCTTCCTCTCTGTATTTTTTTTCTTTACTAAAATTAATTGCTTCACTATACTTATTAAATATTTCATTGAAAGTAATGTTTCTTGCATTTATTGAGAAGCTTCTGCCATTACTAAACTCATAAAAAAATTTCTTTGATATGTTCGTAACTATATTTCCATAATTATCAATATAAATAACGTTTCCTGAAATTTGATTTTCAGATTTAATTCTAATCTTTAGGTCTTTAAGTAATTTTAATTTAGTTAATTCATTTCCAACTAAATTAATATTACCTCCTCTGTATACGTGAGAGGCTACTTTAGAGAAAATTTCAATTTTGTTTCCTTCAAAACTAATGTCAATTACTTTAGTAGGTTTTAAATTTTCAGAAAAAAGTGATAAAATTCCATTATTAGCAGTTATAAAATAATGTTCATCGAAAAGTGCGATTATAAGTTCCTGTTCAGGTGTTCTTGATGCATCAACATCGATAATATGAATGCTTCCTCTAGGGAAACTTTTATAACAATTTTTAATAATGTAAGATGCCTCTAAAATATTGAAAGGTGAAATTTGATGTGTAATATCAATGATCGTTGGATTTGTTAATTCAGAATATAACATTCCTTTGAGATATCCCTTAGTGAAATCCTTTATACCATAATCAGATGTTAAAGAAATAATTGACAATTTAATAAGAGATTAATAACATTATATTTTATAAATTTACTCAATTACTTAATTAATGTAATTTTTTTGGAAAAATTTGAATACTATATTAAAGAAATTCATCCATCTGATTTTTTTAATAGCGAATTTGATATTGTTAAAAATTTAAAAAAAAAATTTAAAGATCTTAATT
>CACIKV010000040.1 GCA_902587325.1 uncultured Bacteroidota bacterium | reverse complement strand
GAGACGGTAAAACAAATAGCGAATAATTCAAATAATAAAATATTTTTTGGAATTTCGCTTGAAGAGTTTGCATCAAACGTTCCACTTAGGATTCCAACAATAAAGTTTGAATCCAAAACCTTATTTTCTGATTCTCTTCAAATTGAAATAATTAAAGATATTAGTAATCCTATTTACAGATACTCTCTAGATGGTGAAGAGCCTGATAGTTTGTCTTTAATTTACAAAAACCCAATAACGATTAAAAAATCATCAAAATTGAAGATAAAAGCTTTTAAAAAAGGATCTCTGCCAAGTTCAACAAAAGAAATTAATTATTTAAAAGTTGCAGATAAAATTTATGATTTGAAACTGTATTCATTGCCAACTGAACCTTATGATGGCGATAATTTTCTTACGGACAATCAACTTGGTACAAATAATTTTGGTGATGGAAATTGGTATGGTTTTTTAAAATCAACTCCAAAAAATTCATCAAAAAATAGCCATGGAGATTTAATTGCTGAGTTTTCAATTTCAGATGAAGTAAAAGAAATTGGGATTTCATGCCTTACTGCTTATGGAGCATACATTCTATATCCAACCAAAATACAATTGTTTGATATTTCCAGCAATGAAGAAAAAATTATTTACAGCAAAGAGATCAAAGAAGATGATAATATCAAATACAATAGTGTCTTTCAAAAAAAAATATTTAAAGTTCCTGTTAAATCAAATGTTAGTAAGGTAAAGCTGAAAGTTATCAGCAATAAGAAGCTTCCAGTAGGCCATCCTGCTGAAGGTGAACCTGCTTGGCTTTTTGTAGATGAAATATTGCTTTTTTAGTAAATTATGTACTTTATAAATGAGTCATAACTCATTGAAAACTAATTTTTTAACTTCAATAAGTGTGATTTTAACAAAAAATTGCCTTAATTTTTAGTATATTCTTAGTAGAAATCTTTATTTTTGACGGACAATAAACTAATTATTAACAAATATTTAACAATTAATATTTAAAAAACAAACACTTATGAAAACAAAAATCTTTAAGATTTGTACTAGTTTTTTGTTGTTCTTTGCTTTGACTTTGTCAGCATATGCTCAACAAATATCAGGTACAGTTTCAGATGAAAACGGAGTGCCTCTTCCTGGTGCAACCGTTGTAGTTGAAGGAACTTCTACAGGAGTTTCTTCAGATTTTGATGGTAATTATTCAATTGATGCTTCACAAGGAGATGTTCTTGTATTTAGCTATGTTGGATATCAATCTCAATCTGTTTCTGTTGGAGCTAGCTCAACAGTAGACGTAAGCTTAGAACCTGATAGTTTACTAGACGAAGTTGTAGTAACAGCTTTAGGTTTAACTAGAGCTAAAAAATCTTTAGGTTATTCTGTTTCTGAAATTTCTTCAGAACAAGTTAACACTATTAAAGACCACAACCTTGCCAATGCTTTAGTAGGTAAAGTTGCTGGTATTAACATTACTCAATCAGGTACTATTGGTGCTGGTTCAAGAATTGTTATTAGAGGTAATAACTCTCTTACTGGTCAAAATCAAGCCCTGGTTGTCGTTGATGGTATTCCTATTAACCAAGATGGAATTAATTCTGGTGGTAGTGAATACAATAACATTATTACTGGTGGTGGTATTACGGACGTTAACCCTAATGATGTTGAATCCGTTTCTATACTAAAAGGTCCTAATGCAGCTGCATTATATGGTGCGAGAGCAGGTAACGGAGTAATTCTTATTACTACTAAAAAAGGAAATTCAGAATCGAAAATGGGAGTTACTGTTAACTCAAATACAGTATTTGAAGATCCAATGTTTTTACCGGATCGTCAAAATATTTATGGCCAAGGAACTAGAAATGCTGCAGCTACAGCTTCTGCTGATATGTCTCGAGCTTCATATGGTCAACTTGCTGATGGCAGTCTTCAATTATACTATGATGGAACATCTAAACCTTACACTGCACAACCAAATAACGTAGCAGATTTTTATGAAACTGGAGTAAAATCCATTAATTCTGTATCTATTTCGAATGGAAATAGCAAATCAAATTTTAGATTTTCTTATACAAATAATTCTACTACGAGTATTTTACCCAACGCTTCACTTAATAGCCATAACTTCAATATTAGAGCTATGAGCCAACTTACTGATAAGTTATCCATTGATGCGAAGGCTACATATTTTACTCAGGAATTAAATCACAGAGCCAGAACAGGTTCTGAGGGTATTACTCAGTTGATTCATAACATGCCTACAACTGTTAGAGTTTCTGATTTAAGAAAATATCAAATGGATAATCCTGCGACTGATGCTGATTATGCTGTAATAGCTTACGACAGACCAGGTACATCTACTGGTAACCCTTACTGGTTGTTATATAATGATGTTGATGACGAAAACAGAGGAAGATTCTTTGGTTTTGCAAAAATAAATTATGAATTTACTGACTGGCTTTCAGGTTTTGTGAGAGTTGGTGCTGATGTTACTGATCTGACTAGTTATTTTGTTAGACAGCCAGGACATCACTATTACCCACAGGGTCGACTTGAAAGAACTACAAGTAATAGCGGTGAATTAAACTCTGAATTTTTACTTACTGCTAAAGGTGATGTTGCTGATGATTTAAATGTTGTCTTTAATGTTGGTGGAAATTTATCCAAAAGAACTTATGAAGCAATGCGTAATTTTGGAGATGATTTCAAATTAAACAGTAAAGCTTTCTTGTCTAACACATTAGTTCAAGAGTTTACAGAAACACCACAACAAATTAAAAAGGTAAATTCTTTGTATGCATCTGCAAATTTTGCATATGATAATTTTGCATATTTAGATGTAACAGCTAGAAATGATTGGTCATCAACTCTTGGTGCTGATAACAGATCATACATGTATACTTCTGTTAACTTAGCATTACTATTACAAGATTATATAGACCCAAACAAAGAGCTTTTTGATTTGTTCAAAGTAAGAGCTAGTGTTGCAAATGTTGGTAATGATACAAGTCCTTACCAGTTAGTTCAAACATTTAGTGTTCCTGGTCAGGGATACCTTGGTTTAACTACTCTTAATTCTCCATCTACAAGATTAAATCCTGATTTAAAGCCTGAAAATATTGAATCAACTGAGGTTGGTTTAGAATTATCTTTGCTAGATAATAATTTGACTTTTGATTTTGCTTATTATAATATCACTACTACAGATATGATTTTTAGTGTTCCTGTTCCTGCAGCTACTGGATATTCATTTTTCTTAGAAAATGTAGGTGAGGTCACAAATCAAGGAGTTGAGTTATTATTAGGATACAATGTTATTAATAACAGTGATATGAGATGGAATACTAGTTTATTTGCTTCTAAAAATGAAAATAAGTTAGTTTCATTAATCGACGATCTTGACACGCTAGTTTATTACCAAACAAACAGTGGTAACGTTAATTCTCAAGCTAAAGTTGGCGGTGGAATTGGTGATCTATATGGTACTGTATGGGAAAGAGATAGTAGTGGAAATAGATTAGTTGGAGCGGATGGTAAACCAACTCAATCTAATCCTGACAATTTCTTAGGAAATGCTCAACCAGATTGGTTAGCAGGTTGGAGTAATTCATTTTTCTACAAAAACTTTTCTTTAAATGTACTAATTGATGGTCGTTTCGGTGGTGTAGTTTACTCTGGTGATTCTTCAAGGTTAGACTCTTATGGAGTGTCAGAAAGATCTTTACAATACAGAGAATCTGGTGTTGTTTTAGACGCTGTTGATCCTAATGGAGCTGCTAATACCGTTAATATCACAGGGCAAGAGTACTGGCAAAGAATAGCTGATATTGCTGAGCCATATGTTTACGCTCAGGACAATGTCAGATTAAGAGAACTTGCAATTGGATACTCATTCCCAGATGCCAGTGCACTTGGTATGGATAGTGTAACTCTTCAGTTAATTGGAAGAAATTTATTCTTTATCAATAAAAAAGCTG
>CACIKV010000039.1 GCA_902587325.1 uncultured Bacteroidota bacterium | reverse complement strand
CCAAATCTCAATGAAATTCTTCCCCAATGATTAGTTCTACCACCAAGCATTCTAGATCTAAACCACCTAAAATCCGTATCATCTTTTTGACTGTAAGGTTCACCATTAATATCCCAACCACCATAAGCTTGATCATAATCTCCAAAAAATCTGGTTGTTCCAGCGCCTCTTCTTGGTGAATGGTATGCAGGTTTTAATTGAGTCATTTGCTCCGGATTCGCAGGATCATAATATGGTCCTGCTTCAACAACAGCAACAGATAAACCAGCTTCAGATAAAACTTTTGTGGCCATACCACCACCCGCACCTGAGCCAACAATAATTACATCGTACTCTTTTGAATTATTTTTGATTTGCATACAACTCTTTTATTTTCATATTTCGAAAAGAGATTATTCCAGGGTGATCTTGAATAGAAATTTTTCCAGTTTTAAATTTCCCAAATTCACAATACTTCCATTCATCAACACAATTAACAAACTTTGTTCCTTCAAGCATTTTTTCCCAAGCATTTCCTCTCAACGGAAATGTAACAATATCCACGCCATTGTGAACAACATTACCATAATTTTTTTTTTGATCAATTGTGATTAGGTAATTATTCCACTCATTTGCTGGTTTAGTAACAATTTTTTTTGGAGCAGCTAAACCATATAATCCACCAGCAATTGTGGTTTTGTCGAGAGTTTCATCGTTTAAACCTAAGTCTAAAATTTGGATTTCAGGTCCAGTAACATAAGGAAACTCATATTTAGAATCTTCTTTAACTCCCCAAAAAAAACCACTGTTCGATCCTGGAGACACTTTCCATTCAAAATAAATTGCAAAGCTTGTATAATCTTTATCACTTAACAAGCTTTTATCTCCTTCACCACTAGCATTTTCTGACGTAAAAGTAAACACTCCGTCCTTAACTGTCCATCCTGATTTATTTCCGTCATCTTGAAAATAATGCCAGCCTTCCAATGAATTTTTTTTGAATAGAGGTTTCCAACTATTTGAGTAAGTCTTGACAGAATTTTTAGTATCAACTGTATTCACTTTTTTATCAACACATGATTGCAAGATAATTAGGCATAAAAACAAAAGTACTTTTTTATATTTCAATAAATTTAATTTAAAAGTTCCAACCAGGTCTTCTAACTCTACCAACAAATTTATTTGCTTCATCAAAATTGGTGATCTTCATATTATCTCCATCCCAAAGAAGTTTTTTTCTACCTACAAACTTTCCAAACTCTGAAGTATGATACTTGTCTTCAAAATATTTAGGCTTTTCTTTACCCATACTCATATAGGATCTAATCGCAAGATTACCCATTAAAACAGTTTCCGTAAAAGGTCCTGCATATTCAAAAGGAGCTGTTATTTTTTTGTATGTATCAGACATGTATCCCGCTTTGATTCCATTAATCCATTCCATGTGGTGAATATGATCAAGGCTTGATTCTCCGCCCGTATCAAATTCAATTGTTTTTTCACCTTTTCTGTAAAGTTTTGGAGTAAGTGCATAAACACCACAAGAAATAACTCCTTTTTCACCGATCATTAGAACTCCATTTGTGCTATTTTTTTCTCCTAAAAAGTCATCGGCAGGAATATCCTCTGGGTGACTTGGTCTAAGACCTCCATCCATCCAAACCAATTCAATCTTTGAATCATTTTTATCTGTCTTATTAAAATGTAATGTGACAATAGACGATGGTGGACAACCTTCAGGTATAAAATTTTGACTCCAAGCTTGTTGATATACAGATCCCACACTACACTCGACATCCGTTGGATAATGTAAACCAAGTGTTTTATAAGGAGCATCTAATATATGACAACCCATGTCACCAAGTGCACCAGTTCCATAATCCCACCATCCTCTCCAGTTAAATGGATGGAGCTGGGAGGTATATTTTGTATAAGTGGCTGGTCCTAGCCATAAATCCCAATTTAAATTTTTTGGTTTCTCCTCATTGTTTTCTTTCATTGGGAATCCCTGAGGCCAAACTGGTCGATTTGTCCATGCATAAATCTTTTTAATTTTTCCAATCATTTTTTTATCAACCCATTCCTGAATTTTCATAACCCCAGCACTTGATCCACCCTGGTTACCCATTTGAGTTACGACCTTATTATTTTTTGCAATTTGAGTTAGTTTTCTAGCCTCTTCGATGTTGTGAGTCAGAGGTTTTTGAACATATACGTGTAAACCTCTATTCATTGCATTACTTGCAATAATCCCATGTGTATGGTCAGGTGTACTAACAGTAACTGCATCTAAATCTTTTTCATTATCCAACATTTCTCTAAAATCAACATAAACATTTGCATTTGGATATTTTTTTCTAGCATTAACGACATCCGATTTGTCTGGATGAACATCGCAAAGAGCAATTACTCTTTCGCTCGATGCCCAATCGTGAGTAATATCATAACCCTTTCCACCAGTACCAATCGAAGCAATATTTAATTGGTCACTGGGTGCAATAAATCCTGGTCCACCTAGAACATTTCTAGGCACGATAAATAAACCTGAGCCAAAAATTGCCGATTTTTTTAAAAAACTTCTTCTATTTTTCATATTGATTTCTTTGGAATGACAATGTGAATTAATAAATTTAAAACATAATTATTAAAAAAAACAATGAAAATCTTCAGAATTCTAATTTTAACACTCTTTTTATTTCCATATCAACAGTTTTCACAATCATTAAACGGTAAAAAAGTAATTTATGTTTATGGTGGCATGGATGGTCACTGGCCTAAAGAAAGTGTTGATTTTTTTGTTCCTCTACTTGAAAAAGAAGGAGCAATCGTGAAGGTTTTCAATAATTTCAGCATTTATGAGGATAAACAATTAATGAAAGAAGCAGATCTCATTATTCAGGTTTTCACTGATGCTTACTCATCTGACCATAGGATGAATGATAAACAATTTGAAGGTTTACGTAATGCTATAATTAATGGAACTGGATTTGCTGGTTGGCATGGGGGCCTTGCAGATTCAAGCCCATATCCACTTTATCATTTTATTGTTGGTGGGGATTTTGTTTCACATCCAGGTGAACTGGAGGATATGAAGACAGCTGAATATGAAATAAAAATATATGATTCGCTGGATTATATAACTAATGGAGTTTCAAATTTCAAGATTACTAATTCTGAGCAATACTACATGATGATAGATCCAAATGTTAAAGTACTAGCTGTATCAGAATTTAAATTAAATAATTGGCAACCAAATGAAAATGAAATTAAGGGTAGTTTTATGCCTATGATTTGGAAAAAGAATTATGGTAGGGGAAGAGTTTTCTACAATTCTATTGGACATTACAAAAGAGAATTTGAAATTCCTGAAGCACTTACAATTCAGATGAGAGGATTTCGTTGGGCATCTGAAGGGAAATATCATACGAAAGAAAATTTAATATCACCAGTATATAAAAAATGATAGTGAAGTTGTAGTTTATTACTTTTCAATTGGTCATTATCGAATGGAATTAAAAAAACACATTTTGATGCATGGAAACTAATGACCAGAGGATTTATATGGGCTTGTAGATAGAGATTTTAGATTAAGTATTTCTAAGTTATTCAATTTTCTAAATTTTCCTCTGGGAATATCAAATTTATCTAAATTCTGAATTAGTACCCTATCAATCAACAATACATTAAATTCTTTGAGTTTCAAAAATAATTTCTCTTGATTTTTTTTTTGAATCTTAACTACAATATTTTCATTATCAATAAAATTAATTTCGTTAAATTCGTTAATGGATTTAATGAAATCATTTAAATCATTTTTTTGATTTTTATTTAATTTATTTTTGAACTTTAAGTCAAATAATAACCAAATGTTATTAACTAATTTATTGAATTTATTGTCATCGTAAAACAATACTAATCCACTGACACCTGGATCAAGACCAATCCAATTATAATTATCCTCAATATAAAAACTTTTCAAAAATTTTTTTAGGTGTAATGGAACAGAAGAGGAATCAATTTTAGAAGGTTTATTATAAAGTAAATAGCCTGAAATTTTTTTCTTAATTAACTTATTATTCAAATACACCTTGTCATTTTTTGTAATTGGAAAAAAAATGTCAGTTATTACCATTTTA
>CACIKV010000038.1 GCA_902587325.1 uncultured Bacteroidota bacterium | reverse complement strand
GTCCATCAAAAAAAAGAATCATAATTTTTAGCCCTCACCCTGATGATGATGTCATCTCAATGGGAGGAACATTTGATAGATTAATTAATCAAGGCCACGACGTTCATGTTGTTTACCAAACGTCGGGTAATATTGCTGTTTCAAATGATAATGTTTTAAAGTTTATTGAGGTTTATGAGGATATTTTTGATATTAAAGATTCAAAAATTAATAATTTCAAAAAAATATTAAAAAATAATAAAGAAATTATAGCCGATAAATTTATAAGAAATATTGCTGGAAAAATTAGAGAGAAAGAAGCAATCTCTGCTACTAGATTTTTAGGTTTAAGTGATTCTAACACACATTTTCTTAAACTTCCGTTTTATGAGTCTGGAAGTGTAATGAAAAACGAAGTAACTGAAAATGATCAAAGGTTAATGAATGAAATCATTATAAAGGTTAAACCTCATCAAATTTATGCAGCTGGGGATTTAGCTGATCCTCATGGAACTCATGCTGTTTGTATAAAATTATTATTTAAAAGTCTTGAGCAATTAAAAAATAAATCTTTTATGAAAAATTGCTGGGTTTGGTTATACAGAGGAGCTTGGCATGAATGGGCCATAAATGAACTTGATATGGCAGTTCCCATGAGTCCTGAGCAAGTTTTAAGAAAAAGAAAAGCCATTTTTTTTCATCAGTCTCAAAACAATTCAGTGATGTTTCAGGGTGATGATAAAAGAGAATTTTGGGAGAGGGTTGAAGAAAGAAATAGAGATATAGCTAAGCAATATAGAAAATTGGGGTTAGCTGATTATCAGGCAATGGAAACATTTAGGAGATATCACTTTTTGTGATGATTGTCAAGGAAGTTTGCGTCGACAATATTTATGATGCTCTATCTGCAGTTAAAAAAGGTGCTAATAGACTAGAGCTATGCTCTGATCTTGAGCAAGATGGTCTAACGCCAAGTTATGAATTATTAATTGAAGCAAAATTAAAACTTACTTTACCAGTAAGAGTCATGGTTAGACCCCACTCAAAATCATTTGTATATAATGAAGATGAATTAAATCAAATGAAAAAAACTATAAATTATTGTAAAAAAATGAACTTTGATGGAGTAGTTTTTGGATGTTTAAATGAAAAACTTGAATTAGATCTGAAAAAAATTGAAGTATTATCAATTCTTGCAAAACCACTTAAAGTAATTATTCACAAAGCTATAGATTTTACTAATTCACCATTGAAATCATTAAAAAAATTAATTCAAATTGATTTAGTTGATGGGGTTCTCACATCAGGCGGAGCTAAAACAGCATTACATGGCACTGAAGTTTTAAATAAAATGATGGACATTATACCTGAAAATTTTGAATTAATTTCAGCTGGTAAAATTACAAATCGAAATTTTAATTTAATACACAAAAAAATTAATGGAAGATTTTATCATGGTCGAAAAATCGTTGGAGATTTATAATTAAATAAATATTTTTAAAAAAAATTTGATATGATAGGAGCACATTTTAATGGATCAGAATTTAATCAAAAAACAATTTTTGATCATCCAACAGGTTTATTCGTTTTATTTTTTACTGAAATGTGGGAAAGGTTTAGTTATTATGGTATGAGAGCTATCCTTATTTTATTTTTGACATCTTCAATAATGAATGAAGGATGGGGATGGGAAAGAGAAGACGCTATGGAATTGTATGCATTGTACACAGGTCTTGTATATTTAACACCATTGTTTGGAGGAATCCTAGCAGATAAATATTTCGGTTACAGAAATGCTACAGTGATGGGTGCACTTATAATGGCACTTGGCCATGGCTCAATGGCCTTAGAATATTTTTCTGATTCATTCTTTTTTCTTGGAATTGCCCTTTTAATAATAGGTAATGGATTGTTTAAACCAAATATTTCATCTATTGTCGGACAGCTATACAAAGATGATGACATTAGAAAAGATGGAGGGTATACAATATTTTACATGGGTATAAATGCAGGTGCATTTTTAGGTATTCTGCTTTGTGGCTATCTAGGTGAAAAAGTTGGATGGCATTGGGGATTTGGACTTGCTGGAATTTTTATGTTTTTTGGAATGTTACAGTTTTACTTTGCTCAAGGTATTTTTGGAGAAATTGGGCAGAAACCGCAAAAGAAAATAGATGAAGTTAATGTTGAAAAAACCAGTAATTGGCCGACAAGTGTTGAGTGGGATAGGATTTCAGTTATTCTAGTTTTTTCAGCTGCAACAATATTTTTTTGGTGGGCTTTTGAACAAGCAGGTGGATCAATGACAATTTTTGCCAATGATTACACAGAAAGAAATTTAACAGGTGATTCATCAACGATTTTTAAAATAGTCAATACCATAATAACAATTGTTCCAATGATAGTTATCACTTATGTTCTATTCCGATTGTTTCAAAATATTTTTCAAAAATATTTTATATCAAATTTTTTCCTTGGAATGAGTTTCGTTATAATATGGGGAATTGTTATTTGGATGATTGACAATGAATTCAGCCAAGAAGCAACAGAAATTCCAGCATCTTGGTTTTCTGTATTAAATTCATTGTTTATTATAATATTTGCTCCGATCTTTTCGAAAATTTGGGCTTCAAAATATAATCCATCCGGTCCTATCAAATTTTCAATTGGATTAATACTTTTAGGTTTGGGTTTTGCATTTCTTTCATACGGATCATTGTCTATTCCGTTTGGAGCTAAAACTGCAAGTGTTAGTATTTTTTGGTTAGTATTTGCATATTTATTTCATACTCTTGGTGAGTTATGTGTTTCGCCAGTTGGTCTTTCATATGTTAGCAAATTAGCACCGGCAAGATTGATTGGTTTAATGTTTGGTTTTTGGTTATTATCAAGTGCTTTTGCTAATGGCTTGGGAGGTTTAACTGGAAGTTATATTGACAAAATATCTGAGGGATACGGTTTGTCAGGATTCTTTTTAATATTTACTTTTATACCAATAGGAGCTGGTATTATTATGTTTTTGTTGAATGGTTTTTTAAAGAAAAGAATGCATGGTTATAATTAGGTATTTTATTTTATCAGTTTTATTTTTTCAATTTTCCTATTCGCAAAAAGTTAATTGGATTACAATTGAAAAAGCCCAAGAATTACAAAAGAAAGTACCAAAAAATATTATAATGGATGTGTACACAAATTGGTGTGGTCCATGCAAATTAATGGATAAATACACATTTCAAAATCCTGATGTTGCTAACTATCTAAATGATAATTTTTACAGCGTAAAATTTAACGCTGAAGGAGATGAAAAAGTTATTTTCAAAGGAAGAAATTTTAAAAACAATAACTATAAAAAAAGTTTAAGTAACACAAGAAATTCTACTCATGATTTTGCTAGATATTTAGGTATTTCTGGATATCCAACCATAGTTTTTTTTGATATAAACTCAAACCCAATTGCACCTATTACAGGTTACCTGAATCCTAATCAAATTGAGATATATTTAAATTTATTTTCAAATGATGCTTACACTGAAATTAAATCACAGGAAGATTTTAAAAAATTTGTTGAAAATTTTGAATCTCAATTTAAGATTTAGACTTATTTGCTTTTTCAATGTATAAATCCAACGCTCTAGACATTGAGGGTATTTTTGGTAAAGGAGCTTCAATATCAATTTTAAGTCCCGAGTCTTGAGCAGCTTTGACAGTGTTTTTACCAAAAACAGCAATTCTAGTTTTATTTTGCTTAAAATCAGGAAAATTTTTAAATAAAGATTCAATGCCTGAAGGACTAAAAAATACTAATATATCGTAGTATACATTTTTTAAATCAGATAAATCACTAACAACAGTGTTGTAAAAAACTCCTTTTTTCCATCTGACTTCAAGATCATTTAATTTTTCTTCTATTTTAACAGATAAAACATTGCTTGCTGGAATTAAATAGTTTTCTTCATTATATTTTGAGATTATCTCAGCTAATTCATTAAATGTTCTACCTCCAACATAAATTTTTCTTTTTCTATAGACAACATATTTTTGCAAATAAAAAGCAACAGCTTCTGAAAGACAAAAATATTTAAGTGCATTAGGAATCGGATATCTCATTTCCTCTGCAATTCTAAAAAAATGATCTACAGAGTTCCGGCTAGTCAAAATAATTGCTGAAAATTTTGACAAATCAATTTTTTGTTGTCTAATTTCTCTACTTGTTTTGCCTTCTACGTGAATGAATGGTCTAAAATCAACTTTTA
>CACIKV010000037.1 GCA_902587325.1 uncultured Bacteroidota bacterium | reverse complement strand
CTATAAACTTACATTCAATCCTTATAAAAATCATACTTTAAAAAAGATAGTACCAACAGAAATTGATCAATTTTTTAGACAAGAGCTAGTACATGGAAATGTTCACGATGAAACATCTGCATTAATGGGTGGTATATCAGCAAACTCAGGCCTATTTTCAAGTGCAGAAAGCTTAGCTAACCTTTTATTTCTTTTAACTCTTGAAAATTCAATTCTGATTAACTCAAATATATTAAAGAACTTTACTCAAAACCAAATTAAGAATGATACATTAAATCAGCGTGGTTTAGGTTTTGATAAAGTTAGATTTGTTTCAAATGGAAGTAAAATATACCCCCATCATAATCTT
Source organism: uncultured Bacteroidota bacterium (assembly GCA_902587325.1). Classification (GTDB taxonomy): domain Bacteria; phylum Bacteroidota; class Bacteroidia; order Flavobacteriales; family Flavobacteriaceae; genus Eutrophosalina. Next base: position 4,045 of record CACIKV010000037.1, on the reverse strand, counting down.
TCTAAAGATAGTTTTGGTCATACAGGTTTTACTGGAACAATGTATTGGATTGATCCTGAAAATGACTTAATATTTGTCTTATTAACTAATAGTGTGTACCCTTCACGGGAGAAAAACAAACTTGTGGATTTAAAAGTTAGAGAAAAGCTATTAGAAATAATTCTTTAATCGCGAGAGTTAATTTTAGCAAGAAGACGCAATATCTCTAAATAAAGCCAAACTAAAGTTACTAGTAAACCAAAAGCACCATACCATTCCATGTATTTTGGAGCACCATTTTCTGATGCTTCTTCAATAAAATCAAAATCTAAAACTAAATTTAAGGAAGCAATTATAACTACGAATAAACTAACAAGTATGCTAGTCATGGATCCATTAGTGGGATCAAAAATTGCTAAACCGCCACCAAAGAAGCTTGCAACAAAAGAAATTAGATAAAACAATGCGATACCACCAGTGGCAGCAAAAACACCCAGTTTAAAATTTTCTGTTGCTTTTATTATACCAGACCTGTATGCTAAGAGTAGAGAAAGAAGGATTGTTACAGTTAATAAAACTGCATTATAGACAATTCCTTCAAACATTTGACCATACATAAAAGAAATACCTCCTAAAAATAAACCTTGAAAAAGGGCGTAAAGAGGAACAGTAAAAGGTGCATATTGTTTTTTAAAAATTGTAAAAATGGCAACAATAAAACCTAAGATACATCCTGGAAGAATTAATGATACAATTTGCTCAGAGTATATGTAATAACCTGAAGCAATCATTATAAACAATGAAAAAGCTGTTTTGTCAACAGTTCCTTTGATCGTCATGGAATCGTTTTTAGAAATTGGCCCAGTATCACCATTACGATTAAAAACTTTGAATGAATTTTTATTCAACGCGGGATTACCAGATCTAAAACTTAAATGTCTACGCATATTATATTAACTTTGATGTGTGAAAAAATATTTTTTTTTAACACTACTAATTAGTATCAATAACTATGCCCAAAAAAATGAAGATTTAAAGGAGGTATTCCCAGTTTTTCCAATTTGCAAATTATTATCTGATGATAAACAAGAACAATGTTTCAATGAATCTATTCAAGAACACATTGAAAAATACTTTTTTTATCCTAAAACCGCGTGGGACCTAGATCTGGAAGCATTAGTTAAAGTAAAATTTGATATCAATATTAATGGAGAAATTGATAACATAGACCCAACGGCAAATATAGTTGGTATTTCATTTATTGAAAGAGAGGCTTTTATAGCAGCAAAACAACTATTTCAGCTTTCAGCAATTCAAATAATAGAGAAGTTACCTTTATTTATTCCAGCTAAAATAAATGGCATTCCAACAAAAAAAACATTCCAAACTTCAATTGTTTACAGAATACCAAAAGAACTATCATTTGATAAAATTGAAAATGCGCCAGTTGTTTCAGGATGTGAAGAAAAATCAGGAGAAGAATCAAAAATATGCTTTAAAGACGCTATATCTAAACATATTAGTGAGGAATTTAAATATCCAAGAAGAGCAATAAAAAAAGGAATAGAAGGTGATGTATTTATACAATTTTCGGTTGATGAATACGGCTACTTAATAAATTTTAAAACTATTGGTCCTAATCGAATTTTAGAAAACGAGGCATTTAGAATTATGTCAACCTTTAAAGTATTAAAGCCAGCTTCATATAATGGTAAGAATGTTAAAATGAATTATGAAATACCTATATCATTTAGACTTGATTAATTTAAAATTTATATTTATCTATCGAATATTTTCCCGGTCCCGTAATCATTAAAAAAACAAATACAGCTAAAAACAAGACAGCTTTTTCAATTCTAGAAAAAGGATCACCTAAATGAACAATAAAAACTACTACAAACATAGTAGCAGCTGGAAAAAAACTAAAAAATTTTGTTTTAAATCCAACAAGTATGAAAATTGGAGCAATAATTTCAGAGAATACTGCAAGATACAATGTAGGAACTTCACCAATCCCAATTGGATCTGAAAATTTCAAATTTCCACCAATGACTTTATTTAATTTTCCTAAACCATGTCCATAAATCATCGCGCCACAAAAGACAATTCTTAATAATAGTAGAGCTAAATTGTTCATAATGTTTTTTAAAAAATTATTTCAATACCGTAATATATAAAAAATGAAACAACAATAAACCTAATCGTCTTTCCAATTAGCATCCAAATTACAACTTTCATAAAATTAACTTTAAAAAAACCCAAACTCAGCGCAAGTAAATCGCCAAGAAAAGGCATCCATGAAAAAAATGCTATAAAACTTCCATACTTATCGATCTTATATTTCAAATTGAGAACTTTTTCTCTTTTAATTTTAAAATATTTTTCAATTTTTTTCCAATCACCAATTTTTCCAATATAATATGTTAAAATACTTCCAAACCAATTTCCCATTGTAGCTATAAATATGCTTATTGGTATACTAAATCCTTTAGCAATTAAAACACTTAATACAATTTCAGGACTGAGTGGAATTAATGTAGCAGACAAAAAGCTAGAAATAAACAAACCTAAATAACCTAATTCTTGTAAATATTCCAAAATATGAGTTTTTATAAATCTAATTATTTATAAATTTTTTTATTAAAAATTCTTCTCAAATTTAAAGTGTCCCCTAGATCATGTTGTATTTTTATTAGCTCCTCATACATTAACGCAATCAATTTATTATTTTTATTTTTATCAATAAGATTTGTGGTCTCATAAGGGTCTAATCCAAGATTATAAAACTCCATCCTTTTGTTTTGTGGAAAAAATATCAATTTATAATCGTCTTTTCTAATCATTCTTTGATAATCAAAATATTCATTACCACAACAGCCATAAGTTCCGTAAATAGCATCGTGAATTTTTTCTTTTTTTCCATTTATCAAAAGTTTATAAAAACTTCTAAAATCCATTTCATCAGGGACAGAAATATTTGCCAAATCTAAAGTTGTTGGTACTATATCTTGTAAATAGACATCTGAGTTAAATGAAGAATTTGGTTTTATTTTGGGGCCTGATATTATCATTGGAACTCTAATGCTATGATCGTACAAGCTCTGTTTTCCAAGTAAACCATGTTGTCCAACCGACAACCCATGATCAGATGTAAAAATTATATAAGTATTTTCTAAAAGTTTTTTGTTCTCAAGGTGAGATATAATCTTTCCAACTTGCTCATCCAAGTGAGTGATTATAGCATAATATTCTTGAATATGTTTTTTAACAGAATACTTAGATCTTGGATATGGAGCAAGAGCTTCATCCCTTAATCCAGGTCCATTACCAATTTCATACATGTAAGGGTGAGCAGGAGAATAATTTACAGGAATAGAAATCTTTTCAATTGGATATAAATTTAAAAACTTTTTTGGAGCTTGCCTAGGGTCGTGAGGCGCATTGAAAGCCAAGTACATGAAAAATGGATTTTGAAAATTTTGTGAATCATTTATAAACTCAATAGCATCATCTTTAATTACTTCACTCCAATGTTTACCACCTTCCCAAAAACCTCCAAAAATGGAATCATCAGGTCTCCATGAATTATCATTTTCGTTAATAGGTCTATTATACCCAATCGGCATGTAATCACTTAAGTCTTCTAATTGATTAGATTCACTTTCCCACAATTTTAACTGTTTATTATATTCTAAACCTTTATCTTTTGGCATTCCAGGTTTAGGATTTTTTACAACATCAAATAGTTTATTCACTGGTAAATTAATATGCCACTTACCCGTCATATAAGTTCTATATCCATTATTCTTTAATATAACAGGCCATGAATTTAAAATTGCGTTATTTTCATCTTTATTGTTAGAATCTACTTCTTGTTTTGCTTTCCAAATTGATTTTCCTGATATCATCATTGATCTTGAAGCTACACAAACAGCTCCATGATAACCACCCATATTATAGACATTAGTTAAAATTGCTCCACTTTTTGCCAACTCATCTAAATTTGGTGTTATTACATTCCCATTACTCATTATTCCAAATGCATCAAACCTTTGGTCGTCTGTAT
>CACIKV010000036.1 GCA_902587325.1 uncultured Bacteroidota bacterium | reverse complement strand
TGTAGATATGTTTGGAAATCTCACAGAAAAATTAAATTCAGCTCTTCACGTATTAAAAGGTCATGGGAAGATTACTGAAATAAATATCGCAGAAACTCTCAAGGAAGTAAGAAGAGCTTTGTTAGATGCAGATGTTAATTTTAAGATTGCTAAGGAGTTTACAACTAAAGTTAAAGAAAAAGCAATTGGACGTAATGTTTTAACTGACTTACATCCCGGACAACTTATGGTCAAAATTGTTAAAGATGAATTAACTGAACTGATGGGAGGTGAGCACATTGGAATTAATTTATCATCTGAGCCATCAATAATACTTTTAGCTGGACTACAGGGTAGTGGAAAAACAACATTTAGTGGAAAACTTGCAGATTATTTAAAAAGAAAGAAACAAAAAAATCCAATATTAGTAGCCTGTGATGTCTACAGACCTGCTGCTATTGATCAGCTAGAACTTCTAGGGGAACAAATTAATGTGCCTGTTTTTTCAGAAAAGGATAACAAGGATCCGGTATCGATTGCAAAGAATGCATTATCTCATGCTAAGAAAAATAACAAAAACTTAATTATTATCGATACTGCTGGTAGGTTGGCAGTTGATGAATTTTTAATGAATGAGATAAGAAATATCAAAGAAGTAACTAATCCTTCTGAAATCTTGTTTGTTGTTGATTCTATGACAGGACAAGATGCAGTTAATACTGCTAAAGCCTTTAACGATGTTTTAAATTTTGATGGAGTTATTCTTACTAAATTAGATGGTGATACGAGAGGTGGAGCTGCTTTAACCATAAGATCTATCGTTCAGAAACCTATTAAATTTATTGGGACAGGTGAAAAATTAGATGCTTTGGATATATTCTATCCTGAAAGAATGGCCGATAGGATTTTAGGTATGGGTGATGTTGTTTCATTAGTGGAAAGAGCTCAAGATGTATACGACGAGAAAAAAGCGCGAGAGATTAGTAAAAAAATTGCAAAGAATAAGTTTGGTTTTGACGATTTTCTAAACCAGATAAATCAAGTAAAAAAAATGGGTAATTTGAAAGATACAATAAGTATGATACCTGGTGCTAGTGCTATCAAAGATGTTGATTTAGATAATGATTCATTTAAACACATTGAAGCATTAATACATTCAATGACACCAAAAGAGAGATCAGAACCTAAGATTATTGATCATAGTAGAAAAAAAAGAATTGCTAAAGGAGCTGGTAGAGATATTCAAGAAATAAATGCGTTATTGAAACAGTTTGAACAAATGTCAAAAATGATGAAAATGGTTCAATCTGGTGGAGCTGGTAAATTGATGCAAATGATGAATAATTTGAAGAATTAGTTATGGTTTTATTAGATGGTAAATTTATTTCTGAAAAAATTAAAGAGGAAATAAAAATCGAGGTTCAGAATATAAAAAATAGGGGAGGAAGAACTCCCCATTTAGCTGCTGTATTAGTTGGTAATGATGGTGCTTCATTAACTTACGTTGGTAGTAAAGTTAGATCATGTGAAAAGGTTGGTTTTGAATCAACTTTAATTCATTTAGATGAGAACATATCTGAGGATAATTTAATTTCTGAAATAAATAAGTTAAACGATAATGATCAAATTGACGGTTATATTGTTCAGCTTCCACTTCCAAAACATATCAATGAAGAAAAAATTTTAATGATGGTTAATCCAAAAAAAGATGTTGATGGCTTCCATCCCTTTAATTTTGGTAAAATGGCTCAAAATATGGATTCTTTTATACCTGCAACACCACAAGGAATAATAGAACTGATTGACAGATATGATATTGATACAGAAGGTAAAAATACTGTGGTTATAGGTAGAAGCAATATTGTTGGTAGACCTATAAGTATTTTAATGAGTAATAAGTCTAAACCAGGAAATTCTACAGTTACCTTAGTACACAGCCGAACTCCGGATATACCAAGTTTTACGAAAAAAGCTGATATTATAATTGTGGCTCTTGGAATTCCAAATTTTCTTAAATCTGACATGATTAAACAAGGTTCAGTGGTAATTGATGTTGGTATTACTAGAGTTGCAGATAAAACTAAAAATAAAGGTTATAGAATAGTGGGAGATGTTGATTTTGAATCAGTTAAAACAAAAGTGAGTTATATTACGCCAGTCCCTGGTGGTGTTGGACCTATGACCATAGCAATGTTACTAAAAAACACCCTTAAAGCCAGAATAAACAATTGATTTATTTTTCAAATAGTTGATCAATATTTTTAAAACTTTTAAATTCTAATGCATTTCCTGATGGGTCTTTAAAAAACATGGTTTTTTGCTCACCTCTCTCTCCTTTAAATCTGACATATGGTTTAATAATGAATTCAACTTTATTTCTAATTCTTTTTTCAATCTGTGTAAACATTTTCCAATCCAGTACAATCCCAAAATGAGGAACAGGTACATCCTTTCCATCGACTATATTTTCAGTATCTATATTTTTCTTGCTTTGATTTAGATGGATTACTAATTGATGTCCAAAAAAATCAAAATCAACCCAGTGATCACTGCTTCTACCTTCTTTACAACCCAATACATCTCTGTAAAAATCACGAGTTGTTGTAATCTCTTGGACTGGTATTGCTAGATGAAAAGGTGACAAATTATTCATAATCAAATAAATTATTATGTTAATTTATAAATTATAATTTAATCAAGATATATTTGTTTATTCAATGTTAAAAGAATATAACTTATTAAACAAACTTCCTGTTATGGAAAAGTTTTTTACAATCCAAGGAGAGGGTCATTTCTCCGGTAAACCATTCTATTTTATTAGGCTTGGAGGATGTGATGTTGGTTGCCATTGGTGTGATGTAAAAGAAAGTTGGGACCATAATCAACATAAATTTATAGAAATTAATAAGTTAATTGACGATGTAAAAAAATATACAAACAATGTTGTTATCACTGGTGGTGAGCCATTAATGTGGAATTTATCTGAATTAACTAAACAATTTAGCTCCAACAATATTAAACTTCATCTTGAAACATCAGGGGCATATGATTTAACAGGAGAATGGGATTGGATATGTCTGTCCCCCAAAAAAAAAATGTTACCAAAACCAGAAATTTATAACAAAGCCGATGAGCTTAAAGTTATTATTTATAATAATGATGATTTTAGATTTGCAATTGAGGAGTCTGAAAAAGTAAAATCAACATGTAAATTATTTCTCCAACCTGAGTGGAGTAAATTTAAAAAAATGAAAGATAAAATAATTCAATTTGTGATGGAGAATAAAAATTGGAATATTTCACTACAAATTCACAAGTATCTGGAAATAGATTAGTTATAAAGTATATATTTTTCTCTTATGATTTTGTAGAATTCTAAATCTTTTTTCCAGCTTAATTTGATTTTTATAGCACTTATACCATCTTTAATTTGATTTTCAAGTTTTTTATTTCCAGCTAGTCTGTGAAATCCACTTTTAAAAAACTTTTCTTTATCAGGACTATAATTATATGCTTTAATTATCCACTCTAGATTAATCTCACTTAATTTATTTACATTTCTTAAATCTAAACCAAAACATTTTATACCATTATGTTTAGGATTTTTTGCTCCAAAATTTGGTTTAGGTATAAAGCTAAATGGTTGATTATTCCAATCAGGTGAACCAATTACTTGAAATTGCATTTCGGTTCCTCTTCCAACACTAACTGGTGTTTGTTCAAAAAAACAAAGACTTGGATATAAATTAATTGATTTTAGATTTGGAAGATTTGGCGACGGTTTTGATTTTAGTTGATACTCAATTCTTCTGTTATAATTCTTCATTTTTATAACAGTTAATTTCGCTTGTATTTTATTATTTAACCATTTTTCTCCATTAATCATTTTTGCATATTCCCCAATCGTTAAACCATATAAAATTGGAACAGGATGTAATCCAACAAAACTTTTTGAGTCATTTTCGAGTACTGGTCCATCAACATAATTTGCATTTGGATTTGGTCTATCAAGTACTACAATATCAATATTATTTTCAGCACAACTCTCCATTACATAATGAAGTGTAGACAAGTATGTATAGAATCTTACTCCTACATCTTGAAGATCAAATAAAATTAAATCGATATTTTCTAAATCTTTATTTGTTGGTTTTCTGTTAGTTCCATAAAGAGATATTATTGGAATTGATGTTTTTGAGTCAATACTGTTATCAATTTTCTCACCAGCATCTTGGTTGCCTCTAAAACCATGTTCGGGTGCAAAAATTTTTTTTATAGAAATATTAAGTTTTAATAGTGAGTCAATTAAATGAATTTCAGAAAATGACTTATAAAATTTTGAACTATTATTTGTAACAACACCTACATTTTTTTCCTTTAATAGATCTAAATATGAATTAACGTTATTAATTGCTTCAATATTAATTTTTTGTGGATAAGTATAATGTGATGCTGA
>CACIKV010000035.1 GCA_902587325.1 uncultured Bacteroidota bacterium | reverse complement strand
AGCAATTATTTTTTTTTATGGTGGAGGCTGGCGAGGTGGATCTCCAACTCAATTTCAACAACAGGCTAATTATTTTTTAAAAAAAGGTTTTATTTCAATATTGGCAGATTACAGAGTTCAAAGAAGAGATAATACAACACCTGTTGAAGCGGTTATGGATGCAAAATCTGCTATTAGATGGATAAGAAAAAATTCAAATATTCTAGGTATAGATTCAAACAAAATAGTAGCTTCAGGCGGTTCAGCTGGCGGATACTTAGCTGCATCAACAGCAACAGTTTCATACTTTAATGAGAGCTCTGATGATTTATCGATTAGTTCCAAACCAAATGCAATGATTCTATTTAACCCTGTTATTTGGATTTCAAAAAGTAATGATCTACAAAATTATCTTTATGAACTTTTAGGTGAAAATATTGATAGATTGTCGCCTTATAAGCTTCTAGACAAAAGTGTTATGCCAACAATTATTTTTCATGGTTATGATGATGAAACTGTTAGCTATAAAGCTGTGGAACAGTATGACAAAAAAATGAAAAAGCTTGGAATTTTCTCTGAATTGCATCTTTACGAAGGAGAGGGGCATGGTTTTTTTAATTATGGAAGAAAATCCAACGTTGCTTTTAAAGACACAATGGAAAAGTCTTATAATTTCCTTAAAAAATTAAAATTTATAAAATAAAAAAAGCCTTGAAAATTCAAGGCTTTAATTATTGATTTTAAATTAATTTTATTCCATCTCAGCTATTCAGTGATGTAATCATTAAATCTTTTTTATGGTTGTAAATTTTATAAATTTAATCAATAATTCCATTCCACTGATTTACTCTAAAAAACTTACCGTCTCTAAACCATATTTTATCAACTACCCTAAGTTTTTCAACTTCACCATCTTTGTATCTATTTTCTCTGAAGGATACAGTCACAGTTTCGTAGTTATCACCTTCTCTTTTGAGAGGAATAGCATTGAAAATAAACCTTGTAATTGAATCGTATGGCGATTGAATCTGAGTTAAGAATTCATTAGCAGGATTTATTACTGCAATTGGTTTGCCAATAGAGGGTTCAAAAAACATTACTGTATCTGCAGAAATCTCATTCATAAAATCAAAATTACCATCTGCATATGCTAAAATAGCATCAACTGCCAATTGTGCAATTTCATCTGAGCCAAACTGAAATTTTTTACCATTGTTTTCACCATAGTAAGTCATACCTGCAGACTTTTCAACCTCAACAGTTTTAGTTTCACAACTTATAAAAGTTGTAATTATAATAAATAGTAGTATTTTTTTCATAATATTTATTTTAATGTTCAATTTAGTTCTGCTGCCCACTTATTAACTCTGACTACTTTACCATCAACAACCCAAAATCTCTCAATAACTCTTTCCTTCTCAACAGATCCGTCTTTAGCATATCTTATCTCTGTAAATGGAACTGTAACAATAGTAAAATTATCAGATCCTTCTGGACGTATAGGATAAACATTGTAAGGAGTTCTTACAATTGAATCATAAGGCTCTTGTAGCGATTTTAAAAAATCATCGAATGGTTTTACAAGTTCTACAATTTCACCACCTTTTTCAGGGAAGAACATAACAGTATCAGCAGATTTTTCCATCATTAATTCAAAGTCTTTATCAGCATAACCCATAATAACATCCATCGCAGTTTGGGCATCTTCTTCAGGACCAGGAATCATCTTTTTTCCTGTCCAATTTCCAACTAACCATTCTCCGGCTGGTTTTACAACTTCAATAGTCTTAGTTTCACAGCTTATAAAAGCAGTAAAAACAAATAATAATATAATTTTCTTCATAGTTTATAGTTTAATCTTCGTCTTCATCTCCATATTCTTCACTTACAAATGCAATATTTACAATTTTATTTGTTTCGTGATTAATCCAATATCTTTCAAAGTTTCTTGATCTAATTACCTCAGAGTCTCTAAATACTTGTTGACTGAAAAGAGCATCAACGTAAGTTAGTCCATCATTAACTTTCACAGCCATAACAGATGTTAAATTTCTATTGATTGAATCAAAGTTTTCTCTGAAGCCCTCCCATCTCTCAACACTTGGTGCAACTTTATACACATTGCCAGGCTCAATCCTTGTGACTGAATCTGAAAAGTTTTCAATAATTTCCTCAAAATTACCATCGGCATATCCAAGAACAACATTTTTAATAATAGAAGCATACTCAATAGAGCCTTGTTGAAGATCATAAGAGTTTTGACCTCCAGTAAATATTCCTCCATATTTTACTTCAGAAGTTGTTTCACAGCTTAAGAAAACTGCAATAATTAATAATAATAGTATTTTTTTCATTTTATTTATAAATTTTAATAGAAACCATATCCTGAATTATTTGAAAAAATTGAAATTCCATTTTCTCCACCATTTAAAAGAGGAATCATTTCTTTAACTAGACCGCTTGGATCTTCGTTAAATCTCCAATCAGCATAAGCATTGTAAAGCTCATAGGAGTCCCAATGTTCAATCACGATATACTTGTTTGATTCTTCATTGAAAAATGACTCAACGTGATTACAACCTTCATAATTTCTAGTTGTTTTCAGTCCAGCCTCTGATTTCATTAATTCTTGAAAAGCTTCATACTTTCCTTCTTTAATATCTGCGCTTACTACAATAACACTTCTTTGAACAGGACCAACAGAATTAACCATTCCAGTAGCATCAAAATATTCTCCTGTTGAAATAATTTTACCATCTTTAAAACCAAAATTATGGTAAGAGGGTAAAGTAAAAATTCTTCCAGTTGTATTACTTTTTCCAGTCCAAACACCATAAGCTCTAACACTACCATCAGGTTTCATTGTTAGGGTATCAATTCCAGGTAGCCAAACTGGATTATTAAATTTTACATCTGTATAATTATTAACATAAAACTCTGCAATTTGTTTAGATGATGCATAATCGATTTGTCCCATGCCATACATAGGAGATATATCCACAACATCCTCTGAAACAACCTCTTCCCATAATTCCATGTTTTGAGTTTCAAATGTCTCAACCCATTTTTCAGCTAATTTTTTATTTGAGGCATAATCAGGATGCTCATTAGAGCATGATGTTATGACAAAAAGTGATAACAATAATAATATTTTTTTCATAGTTTATAATTTTTAGTTTTTACCATTCTTTTAATAGGATCCTAGTAAAATTTCTGGTTATTTCTCCTCCACCATTTTCTTTTAAATATGTTTGCCAATCCTTTTGCCATGAAGGATTATTTCTTGCATACTCAGCATTAGAATTAAGCATTGCTTTATAAGTAGGATACCTTAATACTACTCCACTCTTATGCTCAGCAGATGATGTAATTGTAAAAATAACTGCTGACCTGTCAGTTCTCTCATGTTTTGTGTTTAGCTCTACCCAAGCTTTTCTAAATTTTTGAATATCTCTTTCTGGTCCCCAATTTAGAATTCTCTCATATGGGTATACAACCTCAGATGGATCAGGACCTGTTGATGCAAGACCTGTACCATTTAATGCCCAAATAGTCTTTTCAATAAAGTTGCTTATTTTACTAGAAAACAAGTTCCATTCAGTAGTAAAGTTCATTGGTGAATAAAATTTACTCATGGAATCTGAATTTCCAACAAAAACTATTTCGTGGGTTGCTTCAGACATTGAATCATCTGCAAATAAAATAGAGAACAACATTACTTTAATATCGTCTAACTTGTATTCAGAAAAATATTCATCAATTATATTAAATACAGTTTCTTCATTTTGTGGCTGAACACTTATTGCATAGGCAGACCAATGTTCATCAGGTGTGACTTTAGTCTGAGAATAACTCAAACTAAGGCTAAATAATAATAATGTGTATAATATTTTTTTCATATTTATAGTTTTAATTTGTGTTCCAGACAGCAGACCATGCCATTACTCGAAAAATCTTACCATTGCGAATAAAGAACCTTTCAAATAATCGATCATCCTCAACTGTTCCATCTTTTTTAAATTTTGTTTCTCTAGATGCAACAGACACTACATTTGATGTTTGACCTTCGTATTGATGAGGAATGTAACCCTGAACAACTTGACTGATAGAATCATATGCTGACATGTATTCAACTATAAAATTCTTATCCGCTACAATAGGTTTTTTCTCTGAAGCAACATACCAAGTTATTGTATCTTCAAGTACTTCAAACATACCATCAGGGTCCATATTATTCCATGATTCAAGTAACTTTTTAACAATATCTACATTGTCGTCAGATGTTAAATAAAACTTACTTCCGGTGTTTGGACCAAGAGCAATTTCTCCTGCTTTTACAGGAACTTTTACAACCTTAGTTTCACAACTAATTAAAGTTGCAATAATTAATAGTGTTATTATTTTTTTCACAGTTATAATTTATTCGTTTGGTGGCCTACTATACTGTACTATTCTAAAAATTTTATCATCAGCATTGATATATAGCCTCTCATAAAAGTTAATAGATTCTACAGTTCCATCGTTTACATATCTTTTTTCATTAAAGACAGTTGCAACAACTCTAGCTTTTGAACCTTCAAGTTTCATAGGCATTATGAAAACATAATCTCTTGAAAGAGAATCCCAGTTTTTTTGTCTTTCAACTATAAAATCAGTATTAGATGTATCAACATCAAAAACTCCACCTACATCCGCAGGATGAAATTTGACTGTGTCTGCTGACATCTCAATCATTGATTGTGGATCCTTATTAACATAAGCATCCATAAATTTCTTCACAAAATCAGCATCAGATTGATCACCTGCAGAATATCCCAATCCAAATCTATTTCCCTCAATTAACCATTGTCCGGCAACTTTATCTACCTCAACAGTTTTTGTTTCGCAACTAAATAATGTTGATACAATTAGTAATATTATTATTTTTTTCATAGTTGTAGTTTTATATTAAAAAATTAATTTGAATTGGCTTCCATTGCAGCCGCAAATTCCTTGTTAAACTGTTCGTCAGCAAAAAAACCTAGGGC
>CACIKV010000034.1 GCA_902587325.1 uncultured Bacteroidota bacterium | reverse complement strand
GTTGCAAATAAATTAATTAAAAAATGAAAAAAAATTTAAAACTAATTACAGCTTTCTTAATGACAGCTGTTCTTGTTGTCTCTTGTTCTGAAGATGATGACGCTGGTACAATAACACCTGTTAATGTTCCCCCAACTGCTGTTGACTTAAGTATGGCAATGAAAATTGCCGATGGTAACACAGCTACAGTCACTCTTGCTGCCACAGATCCTGATGGCGATGCTCTTTCATATAAAGTAGTCACTCAGGCAACTAAGGGTACAGTTACAATTAATAATAATGTAGCTACATACACTGCCAACGAAAATGCTGACGGTTCTGACTCTTTTACATATGCTGCCAATGATGGTACTGCTGATAGTGCTCCAGCTACAGTTTCAGTTTCAATTACAGGAAATTTCGTTCTTTCTGGTGAAATTTCAAGTAAAAGAACGCTAACAGCCGACAAGGTGTGGACAATTTCAGGACGAGTGTTCGTTATTGATGGTGGAGAATTAGTAATTCCAGCTGGAACTATTTTGAAAGCTAAAGGTGGTACTGAAACTAATGCATCATTCTTGTGTATTGCCAGAGGTGGAAAAATTGATGCTCAAGGTACTGCTGCTAAGCCAATTGTAATGACTTCTGAAGCTGATGATATTCAACCAGGTCAAGCATTTGGATCAAATTTAGGTGTTGATCAAAGAGGACTTTGGGGAGGATTATTAGTATTAGGAAAAGCTCCTAGTTCATTTAAAGGAGATGTTTCAGAATATCAAATAGAAGGTATTCCTGCTGATGATAAAAGAGGATTATATGGTGGCTCTAATGCTGCAGATAATTCTGGTACGATGAAATACATTTCAATAAGACATGGTGGAGCACTAATTGGACAAGACAATGAAATTAATGGATTAACTCTAGGTGGTGTTGGTACTGGAACAGTAATTGAAAATATTGAAGTTGTTGCTAATGTAGACGACGGAATTGAGTGGTTTGGTGGAACTGCTAATGCTAAAAACTTACTAGTGTGGGGTCAAGGTGATGATGGTTTAGACATAGACCAAGCATTTGCTGGTACTGTCGATAATGCTGTAGTTATTGCTGAAGCTGCTTCTGATCACGGGATGGAAATTGACGGACCTGAAGGATCTGCTAAGGGTAAATTTACACTTAAAAACATTACCTTAATAGGATCTGCTACTGCATCTGACGGCGAATATAATGATAACAGAAAAGGTGCTACTGGATCTATCAATGGTCTTTACGCATACGGATTCCAAAAAGATAAAGATTTCGAACTAGATGCTGATGCTGATAGTAAAACTTATACAGACGGTGATCTAGTATTCACAAATTTTGAAATAGTAGTTCCTGACGGAGATTCATTGACTGGAGGTAAAATTTTTGATGATAAATCAAGTACTCCAAACGCAAATTATGAAGAAGCTAAAACTATTGGAGGTGCATCATTTGCAAAAGCTGTAACTAAAGGTAGTCAAACTGTAGGTGCCGATATGTCAAAGTTCGGATGGACAATGGCTAAAGCAAAAGGAAAATTTTAAGTTGATGTAATACTTAGTTTAGTTGTTTAAGAAACCCTGCTTACGTTAAGCAGGGTTTTTTTATTAACATTAAGTTAACATCCATAAAACATTTAGTTAACTGTAATTATTTTTTCAAAGTAGATATTTGTAAAAATCAATAATCCAATGAATAAATTTAACTCATTACTTTTCTTCTTTTTTTTAATAGTTTCTTCTTTAGTTTTTTCGCAAAACGGTATAGTAAGAGGAACTGTTATTGATACTGATTTTCAAGATCCAGTCCCTTTTGCAAATATACTTGTTAAAGAAACTGGAACAGGTACGACAAGTGATTTTGATGGGAACTATGAAATCATTCTTGAAGAAGGATCTTACACATTACAGTTTAGTTATTTAGGCTATAAGACTATAGAAATCACTGACGTAATTATTAATGGAGTTGAACCTGCAATTGTAAATGTAAGTATGGAAGTGATGGCTGAAGGACTCGAAGAGGTTGTTGTTTCAGTCAGCGCAAGACAAAATACAGAATCAGCAGTTTTAGCTTTTCAAAAAAAATCTGCAAGTTTAGTTGACGGTCTTTCCTCGCAAAGAATCAAAAGTTCTGGGGCGTCAGATATTGCTTCTGCTATAAAGTCAGTACCAGGTGTTTCAGTTGAAGGAGGTAAATATGTTTTTGTGAGAGGCTTGGGTGACAGATATACCAAATCGATTTTAAATGGAATTGATATTCCTGGTCTTGATCCTGACAGAAATACAGTACAAATGGATTTATTTCCAACCAGTATTTTAGATAACATAATCGTAATTAAATCATCAACTGCAGAAAACCCAGCGGATTTCACAGGTGGAATTATAAATGTTATCACAAAAGAATTTCCAACTAACAAACAATTAAATATTTCTGTTGGAACATCATTTAATCCTAATATGCATTATAAAAATGATTTTATTTCATACAATGGTGGTGGCACAGATTTTCTCGGATTTGATGATGGAACTAGAAAACTTCCAGTGGACCCCCACAAAAACTATTCATTTCAAGAAGTATTTAATCAACCTTTACAAACAGAAATAACTAATAAGTATAATAAAGAGATGGGTGGGACAAGAAATTCAAATCTCGGAGATTATAGTTTTTCAATTTCTGGCGGTAATCAAAAGAATGTGGGTAATGCGGAAAATAAACTTGGATGGTTTGGATCTCTTTCATACAAAAACGAATCTGAATATTATGAAAAGGCTCAAAATAATGAATACCTAAGAAATGAAAATAAATCAATATTTGAATTGGATCCTTCGGTAACTCAGTCAGGTGATGTAGGTAAAGAAATCGCAACTTTAAGTGGTATGGGGGGCTTATCTTTTAAAACAAAAAACTCAAAGTATAAGTTTAATGTACTTCATATTCAAAATGGTGAGTCAACTGCAGGTGTTTTTGATAATGAAAGGTCAGATACTGATTTTAATTTGTACCTAAAGCACATACTGCAATACACTGAAAGATCAATAACAAATATTCTTTTTTCAGGGACTCACTCATTAAATGAAGGGAATTTTAAGGTTGAATGGAAATTATCTCCTACAAGGTCATCTATTCAAGATAAAGATGATAGAACTACATCATTTAAAATTACAGATGAAGGAAAATATGTTATTAATTTAAACACCAAACCTAGAAGAATATGGAGAGATTTAGAAGAGTTTAACTATGTCGCAAAAATTGATTTTACAAATAAGATATCAATGTTCAATAATGATGCTTTAATTAAGTATGGATTATTCGGTTCATATAAAGAAAGAGATTATGATATTTACAGAACCCAAGTTAACGTACCTAATAACATGGGGACTCTTAATAATGGTGATGCTAATAATATTTTAAAAGATGGAAACATATGGACACCCACAAATACAGGAGGTAATTCAATTGATTTATTATTTAATCTAATTTCTAGAGGTAAAAGCTATGAAGCTGATCAAAATAATCTTGCAAGCTATATTTCCTTTGAGTTTAAACTGAATCCCAACTTTAGATCAATTATAGGTCTTAGAGGAGAAAAATATTTTACACACTATACTGGACAAGACAGTTCAGGTGACAGAGAATTTAAAGGTGAAAAAGTTACTGATACATTTGATTTATTTCCATCCTCTAACTTTATATTTTCTGTAACTGAAAATTCTAATATAAGATTTTCATACTCAAAAACTACAGCTAGACCTTCATTCAAAGAAGCTTCAATTGCTCAAATATTCGATCCTCTATCAAACATTACTTACATAGGAAATATAGATTTGAAACCTACGTACATTGATAACCTTGATCTAAGGTTTGAAAACTTTGGAGAAAACAATCAAATGTTTGCAGTCAGTGCTTTTTATAAAAATTTTAAAGATCCAATTGAGCTTAGTTATTTTGAATCAGCTAGAGAAAATTTTCAACCGAGGAATCTGGGTAATGCTACAGTTTATGGAGCTGAAATTGAAGCTAGAAAAAATATTTCAGATTACTTTAGTATTAATGTTAATGCTTCAATAATTGAGTCCAAACAAAAGTATGGAGAGGCAGAAAACACTTTAAGAACTTTAGGGTTAAGAAGTGGAGAGACTTTAAGTGGTTCAAGGGAGCTGCAAGGTCAATCACCTTATTTAATTAATGCTAGTATTGACTATAAAGATGATGGAACTAGAGCGGGTTTATATTTCAATATGCAAGGAAAAACTTTAGAAGTTGTTGGTAACGGTATAAGTCCAGATATCTATACTTACCCATTCGAGAGTTTAAATTTTACTTTCTCAAAATCCTTTGGAAAAGAAAGTAAAAAATCCATAAATATTAAGGCTGAAAATTTATTAAACAGTAAAAAAGAAAGTTATGCTGAAAGTTATAATGCTTTAAATAGACTTTACAGTTACAGAGATCAGGGTATAAAATTTTCAATTGGATATTCTATTAATCTATAAAATCAAAATAATTAAATAACTTTCAGGATTAATGCAAGACTATTACTTAATATTAGTTATAATTCTAGGAATACTTGCAATTGCTGATTTAATGGTTGGTGTTAGTAACGATGCTGTTAACTTTTTAAACTCAGCAATTGGATCAAAAGTAGTTTCATTTAAGACATTAATGATTATTGCAAGTTTAGGTGTTGCTTTTGGCGCAATGTCATCAAGTGGAATGATGGAGGTTGCACGGAAAGGTATATTTAATCCTGAGATGTTTATTTTCTCTGAAATCATGATAATATTTCTTGCTGTCATGATTACCGATATTTTACTACTTGATGTTTTTAATTCATACGGACTTCCAACTTCAACTACTGTTTCAATTGTATTTGAGTTGTTGGGTGCGGCAGTAATTATTTCATTAATTAAAATTTCAAATATTGATGATAGTGTAATTGATTTGGCTAACTACATAAACACTTCAAAAGCCACACAAATTATTTTAGGGATTTTCAGTAGTTGTAGCATTTTCTATTGGGGCTCTAGTACAATTTATTTCGAGATTGATTTTGTCTTTTAATTTTCAAAATAAGAGTAAATGGTTAGGATCCTTTTTTGGAGGTATTGCAATAACTTCAATTTTTTACTTCATTATTATAAAAGGTTTAAAAGGCAGCCCATACTCATCATCTAAATTTGAACTTTTAGGAAATGAAACATTATCAAACTTTTTAGATAATAATCTTTTACTTATTATTTTGATTTCTTCAATTTTTTGGATCCTTATTTCACATTTGATAAATACTATACTAAAATTTAGTATTTATACAATTGTCATTTGTGCAGGAACTTTTGCTCTAGCCTTGGCTTTTGCAGGAAATGA
>CACIKV010000033.1 GCA_902587325.1 uncultured Bacteroidota bacterium | reverse complement strand
TTAGAGCTAGGAATAAACCCTTTTTTTCCTGTTGGATGATCATAACCTAAATAGTTTCCAAACCCAAATGATGTTACATAATCTTTCCATTTATCTAATCCAATTGATGAGTTTTCATAATTTTCAATAATTTCTTTATAAGTTTTTGCAAAATATGTGTTACAAGAAGTATATATAGCATTATTCAAATTAGTATATGTTTCTTCATTGGTATGACATTTCATAAAAGCATTTTTAGCATAAAAATGACCACCATTACATCTAAATAAAGTTTCTTCTTGAATTACATTTTCTTCCAATCCAATTAATGCATTAATTATTTTAAAAGTTGATCCAGGGGGGTATTGCCCCTGAAGTCCTCTCTCAAACAAAGGTTTGCCAATACTATCTAAATTCAAATTATTATAATTTTCAGATCTATCTCTTCCTACCAATAAATTTGGATCGTAACCAGGAGAATTAACTAATGCCAAGATTTCTCCGGAACTTGGTTCAATAGCAATTATACTTCCAAATTTATTTTTCATTAATGAATCGCCATAAACTTGAAGATCAATATCTAAAGTAACATCAATATTTTTTGCTGGAATGAGTATGCTATCATAGTTTCCATTATTATATTTTCCGATAATTCTATTGTATTTATCCTTTTGAAAATATTTTACGCCTTTTTTCCCTCGCAAAATTTTTTCATAAGATTTTTCTAAACCCTGTCTTCCAATCATTTCACCTGCTCTGTAATATGGATTATTATCAATCTCAAAAGTATTTACTTCACTTACATATCCAAAAAGGTTTGATGCTGTTTGAAAATTATATTTCCTTTTAGATTTTTTTTGAATAAAAAAACCACTAAATTTCCATAGTTTCTCTTGAATAATAGCATACTCATTTTTTGTGATTCCAGATATAAATATTGAAGGTTTTATTAAAGAATATGTTTTTGCCTTATTAAGTCTTCTCAGAAAATCTCTACTAGTTATATTAAGTTCCTTGGAAATTGACAAGCTATCTGAAATTTCAATATCTTTTGGAATAACCATCAAGTCATAATATGGCTCATTATATACAATCAATTTTTTATTTCTATCATATATATATCCTCTTTCAGGAAAATCATATACTTTTTGAACTGAGGCTCTTTCTAAAATTTGAGAAGAGTTATTATTAATAATTTGAAGATCAAAGAGTTTAATTATCAGTAAACCCGAGATAATTAAAACTATTATTTGAAAAAGTTTATCACGCATTTTTTCTAAAAAAAATTAATAATAAAAAATATGAAAAGATTATTGAAATAATCGAACTAATTAAAGTCTTGTTAAAAATCACATCAAAATTTTGTAAAGAAAAAATTTCAACTGAATTCAAAATCAATTGGTGAATAAAAAACATTAGTATTAGGTAGCTGATTTGTTGATATAAACTTGTTCCGCTAATATATTCAGATGTTTTTCTCACCTTGTTAACGTCAAAGTTTCCAAAAGCAAATTTAAGAATGTAGGGTTTGATCAAAATTGATATTAACAGAGAAAATGTAATTATTCCAAATGAGTTAGAAAAAAAATCTATGACAAAACCATAAATAAATGTAATAATATAAGCAAGACTCTTATTAAAATTTAAAGGAAATACTATTATAAATATTAGATAAATATTTACCGTATTTCCAAAAATCAAAAAATTGTTAAATATTATAAATTGAGATATTGATAAAATTATAAATCTAAAAAATAGGAGTTGATTTATACTATTCATTTAAGTTTTTTAAATCGTTAAACTCTCCTCTAAAATCATTTTTTACAACATAAACATTTCTTAGAGAACCAAAATCTTCAAATAATTTTACAGAAATTTCATAATAATTTGTTGACTCTGGTAACTTAAAATCGGATATAACTCCAATAGGTATATTTCTAGGAAAAATAGAAGACATTCCGCCTGATATTATTGTGTCTCCAATAGAAATATTAGCACTTTTTGGAATATCCTCTAACTCCATTATTTGATGATTGATAACAGTCCAATATAATGATCCAAAATGTTGAGTCTTTTTTAATACTGCATTGATTTTAAGTTGTGAATTTAAAATTGAAATTCCAGTTGCAAATCTATCAGATACATTATTGATAACGCCAACAACTCCACGATTGGTTATTATTCCATCGTCAATTTCAATATTGTGAAAGCTTCCTTTATCAATAGTAATAAAATTCTTTGAAAATTTTATACTATTAGAAATAACTTTCGATGGAATATAACGATAATTATTTTCTGTAATAATTGAGTCATAGTCATACTCATTATTATAGTTATTTTTTAGAAACGAATTTTCAATGACTAATTTTTGATTTATTTTAACTAGGTCAAAATATTCAAATAATTCTGTTTTAATTTCATTAATTGAATTAAGTAAGGAGTTAGAAAATAAATTTATTTTAGATCCATGGTAGTAGTTTCGGCTAAAAATTTGGGATATAGAAATAGAAATTAAAATTAAAAAAATTATAGAGTTTATATTTTTAATTATAAAATCAACAAAGTTTCGCATTAAATTATTTTACTAAAACACTTTTGTAGCGTTCAATATTTTTTAAAGTAATACCAGTCCCTCTAACAACGGCTCTTAGAGGATCCTCAGCAATAAAAACGGGAAGATCAGTCTTTTTTGAAATTCTTTTATCAAGCCCGCGTAACATAGAGCCGCCACCAGCTAAATAAATACCTGTATTATAAATATCTGCCGCTAGCTCTGGGGGTGTTTGAGATAGTGTTTCCATGACAGATTCTTCAATTCTAATTATTGATTTATCTAAAGCTTTTGCTATTTCTCTGTAACCAATAGAAATTTCTTTAGGTTTTCCTGAAAGGAGGTCTCTGCCCTGGACTAATATATCATCAGGTGGATTATCTAATTCATCTAAAGCTGATCCAATATTAATTTTAATTTTTTCTGCAGTTCGATCACCTATTGACAGGTTATGTTGAGTTCTCATGTAATAGACAATATCTTCAGTAAAAACATCACCTGCAATTTTAACACTTTTATCACAAACAATTCCTGCTAATGCAATAACTGCAATTTCTGTTGTTCCACCACCAATATCAATTATCATGTTTCCCTTTGGCTGCATAATATCAACGCCAATTCCAATAGCAGCTGCCATTGGTTCATGAATAAGATAAACTTCCTTTCCATTAACTCTTTCAGCAGATTCTTTTACAGCTCTCATTTCAACCTCAGTTATTCCTGAAGGGATACAAATAACCATTTTTAAGGAAGGTGAATAGAATTTTTTATTTAGATTAGGTATACTTTTAATTAATTGACCAATCATTTGTTCAGAAGCGTTAAAATCAGCTATTACACCATCTTTTAATGGACGAATTGTTTTTATATTTTCATGAGTTTTTCCGTGCATTAAATTTGCTTCTTTACCAACAGCAATTATCTTGCTTGACTTTTGATCAATAGCAACTATAGATGGACTATCAACAACAACTTTATCATTATGAATGATTAAAGTGTTTGCAGTCCCTAAGTCAATAGCAATTGATTCAGTCCAAAAGTCAAAAAAACTCATACGTTAATGCTTGTCAGTAAAGTTAGTAAATTAATGTTTAAAGTGTCTATTTCCAGTGAAAACCATAGATATGTCATTTTCATTACAATAATCTATAGATAAGTTGTCTTTAATTGATCCACCTGGTTGAATGATAGAACGTATTCCTTCCTTCGATGCAATTTCTACACAATCAGGGAAAGGGAAGAAAGCATCACTTGCCATGACACAATTATTTAAATTAAATTTAAATTTTTTTGCTTTTTTAATAGCTTGATTCAATGCATCGATTCTAGATGTTTGGCCTGTTCCTGAGGAAATTAATTGACTGTTTTTTGCTAGAACAATTGTATTTGATTTTGTATGTTTGGAGACTTTGGATGCAAATAATAAATCTTGAATTTCTTGATTACTAGGTTTTTTTTCAGTAACATAGTCTAAATCATCTTCCAAATCAGTAATATTATCTCTATCCTGAACTAGCATACCATTTAGACATGTTCTTACTGTTTTATTATCAAATTCAATATTTTTAATTTTTAGAATAATTCTATTTTTCTTGGTTTTAAGAATATTTAATGCAGTAATTGAGTAAGATGGAGCCATAATAACTTCAAAGAATAAGCTATTCATTTCATTTGCAGCGCTTACATCAATCTCCATGTTTGTAATTAGAACTCCTCCAAAAGCTGAAATAGGATCACCAGCTAAAGCACATTTATATGCTTCTAAAACTGAATTTCTCTTAGCTAAACCACATGCATTGTTATGCTTAAGTATTGCGAAGGTCGTATCATTATCCCAAAATTCCTTTATTAAATTATATGCTGCGTCAATATCAAGTAAATTGTTATAAGACAATTCTTTGCCATTTAATTTTTCAAAAATTGAATCAAATTCACCAATAAAACTTCCTTTTTGGTGAGGGTTCTCACCATATCTTAATTCATAACTTTTTTCAATTGAACCTTTTTCAAAATATTGATTAATTAAATTGTCATAGTTGGATGATATTTTAAACGCTTTAGCAGCATATTTTTTCTTTTTTTCTAAAGAAAATAAACCACTATTTACTCTAAGATCTTCTAGAAATTCATCATACTGATTAATTGAAGAAACGCAAACTACATTTTTGAAATTTTTTGCTGCAGCGCGAATTAATGAAATGCCACCAATATCAATTTTTTCAATAATTTCATCATGAGATTTAGCATCGTTTACAGTATTTTCAAAAGGATACAAATCAACGATTACAAAATCTATTGATTTTATACTGTATTCCTTTTTTTCATTTGTGTCGGTTTTATTTTCTCTCCTATATAATATTCCACCAAAAATTTTTGGGTGGAGGGTTTTTACCCTTCCTCCAAATATTGAAGGATAATCAGTTAAATTTTCAACTTTTTCTATTTCAAAACCCAATTCAGAAAGATATTTTTCTGTTCCACCTGTGGAAATAATTTGGATATTTAAATATTTAAATTTTTTAGCTATTTTTTCGATATTCTTTTTATTGTAAACAGAAATTAGTGCTGATTTCACCAAATTATTTTTCATATAATGTTTAATAAGTAAATGTAAAATATTTAAAAAAAAAAGCTGCATAACTGCAGCTTTTTTTTAAATAATCAATTAAAACAATTACATCATTCCTGGCATTCCACCACCACCCATTGGGGGCGCTGCAGGGGGGTTTTCTTCTTTAATGTCAACAAGAGCACACTCAGTAGTTAAAATCATGCCAGCAACAGAAGCAGCATTTTCTAGAGCAACTCTTGTTACCTTTTTTGGATCAATAATTCCTGATTCAAATAAATCAACATAATTTTCAGACTTAGCATCATAACCAAACCCACCTTTTCCTTCAATTATTTTGGCTACAACTACAGAACCTTCACCACCAGCATTTTCAACTATTGTTCTTATAGGAGCTTCTAAAGCTCTAGAAATAATTTGTATGCCAGTTAGTTCATCGTCATTAGAAGCTTTGATTTTGTCTAATTCTTTTCTTGATCTTATCAAGGCTACCCCTCCTCCAGCTACAATTCCTTCTTCAACAGC
>CACIKV010000032.1 GCA_902587325.1 uncultured Bacteroidota bacterium | reverse complement strand
TTGTACATCATTATTAGATTTTTCTTGAGAATAATAATTACAAGAGTTAAAGAAAATAAAAAAAATAAAAATTAATTTTATATTAGCCATCCCATATGAAATTACAAAAATTGTATTAAAAATTACTATGGATATTTTTCTTTTAATAATTGGAGTTATTTTTTGCTTGATAGGAATAGTTGGTAGTTTTTTACCTATTTTACCGGGGCCAATTGCTTCTTGGTTTGGTTTGCTAATCTTACATTTCACGTCTTATGTTAGTTTTAGTTTTTGGTTTCTAACTATAACTTTTTTAATTGCATTTCTTATTTCTGTCATTGATTATTTAATTCCAATTATAGGTGTTCAAAAACTTGGAGGGTCTAATGGAGGGCAAATTGGTGCTACCATTGGTCTATTACTTGGATTATTTATTTTGGGTCCTATTGGATTGATCTTTGGTCCTTTTCTTGGTGCATTAACAGGTGAAATTATTGCTAAAAAAACAGTATCAAATTCTATACTACCTGCTCTTGGATCTTTAATTGGGGTTCTAGCTGGAACAGTTTTGAAAACTATTATTACTGTAATTTTTTTAATTTATTTTTTATACTCAGCTTTATCAAGCCTTTAATAATAAGCTGATCTATTATCATCAATATCAGCAGACTCTTTTAATGATTCTAAAACTGCAAAATCAAGATTAGATCTATACTTAGAGGTTATTTGATTTTGAAAAGGAATATATGAATTTGGTTCACTTGAACTATTATTTTTTTTATCTAATCTTATCATATACACACCAGTTTCACCTATAAAAAGGTCTGATACTTGATTTAATTCCAAAGAGAAAGATTTTCCTATAAGTCCAGGCTCATATCCGGCTTGAGAAACAACGGGTGTATTTTTATTTATTGCATCAACATTGATAATTTCAGTATTATTTGATTTAGCCAATTCCTCAAGTGAGCTAATATTTTTATTATTATTTAAAATAATTTCAGCTTTTTTCTCATTTTTTAAAATTGGTAAAACATTTAATAGAGCCAGCTCATTACTCTGTAAGCCTTCATCTTTTTTATCTATCAACTGAGCAATAACATAGCCACCATTTGAAACATCGAACCTTCGATAGTCATTAATTGATGTGTCATCGTTGAATAACCATTGAACTAATCTTCTTTGATTTGGCAAACCAGGTAAGTCATGATCTAATCTGTTAATATTATTTTGAGTTTTGAACTCAATGTTATTTTTTTCAGCCACATCAGTAATATTACCTGAGCTTGAAAGCTCAATTTCAAATTTTGAAGTAATATTAAAAATAGAATCACTTGTTTTTTCTGAGGGAATATTTCTAAGAGCCAAAGTAGCAACTTTAACTAAGTCTTCTTTTGCAGTTATTTTAATAATATGAAAACCAAATTCTGTTTCAACTAATCCAATTCTACCAACTCTATTTTTAAAAACAAAGTCATTAAATGATTTAGTCATCATACCTTCTTGAAAGAAACCTAAATCACCACCATTTGTTTTGGATGGACCATCAGAATTTTCCAATGCAAACGTGGAAAAATTATTTGAGTTTGACCTAACTAAGCCTAGAATCCTATTTGCTTCTTTTCTAGCCTCATCTTTAGTTCTGTTAACTTGTGGTGTTGATCCCTCGGCTCCTGAATAGGAAATTAAAATGTGACTAGCTCTTGCGTTACCATTATTTTTTTTGTCAAGTAATTTTGTTACTTTAAAATATTCACCATCTACATATGGACCATAAGTTTTATTTTTATTTAAATTAAAAATTAATTCACCATGATTAGAAGGGAAAAATCCTTTTGGCCTGTAAATAGTATCAAAAGGAATATCAGAGTTCTCCTCAAGATATAAATCGATATCATTGGTTGTTAGAAAACTTGGTATGACTTCATTTAACTTGGAAACTTGATTAAACTCTTCTTTTTCGATTAATAATTCAGAAAGTCTTGATCTTAACTCTCTTTCATCTCTTTTTGATGGTTTTTCATCAAAAAGCACATAATGAATATCCCTACTTTCTTCTTGCTCAAAATCACTTGGATTGTTTTTGATATATCTAGATACTTCTGAATTAGAAACAGGTACTAAACTATCGTCAATTGATTGAAAAGGGATTTTTACAAAAGAAATATCAACAAGTTCATTAGACTTTAAGAACTCATTCTTAGCTTCAAATATATTGGAGTTGAGCCCTGAAAAAATTAAATTTAAATATGTGTCTGTATTTATTTGATTTTTGAACTCAGATTCTTGCAAGCTCCACTGATTGTAACCTTGAGGGTCAAAATCCTTTAATTCAGAAATAAAATCGGTGAACAATTCAATATCAAAAAGTCCAGCATCATTCAAAAATCTTGGGTTTTCAGCAAAGTTAGGATTATTAGAGATGAAAAATTCTAAATGATCTTTACCAGAATTTATTCCTAATTCCTCTGTTTGCTGAATAAACAACTCTGTTCTTACAGTTTGGTCCCAAGCAGAATTAATTGATTGTAAATCACCAAAATTATAAGATTTTTTAAAGACATCTACTTTATTTCTAAAGTCATTTAAAGATAATTTTTCACCATTTATTTTACCAATTGGATCCTGAGATTGAAAAGAGTTTCCATCAAAAACACCAGCAATTACAAAAGCAAACAAAGCCATGCCAATAACTGCAATTAAAACAAATGAATTCCTTCTTAAACTTCCTAAAACAGCCATTATAAAAAAATTAGTAAACGAAAATACAAATAATCGTTGAAATTAGATCATTTTTAAGTTAAACAATACTTAATTTAAGCTATTAATTAAGTTTATATGATTATAAAGTTTTAAGACAATATTAGGGACTTATTTGAAAAAAAAACTATTTTCTTCTATTAAACTTTTTTCTAAAGTGTCTTCTAAAAAAAAACATTAAAAGAGATAAAAAACCAAAAAAAAGTAAGATTTCATTTCCAGAGATAGAGTCTTTAAAAATTAAAATATCAGAAAATATAAAAACCGCTATAAACAGGTATAAATAATCAAAAAATGGTGGATATTTCATAAATTATTCTTCATCTTCAAACAGGAAACTTCCATCAAGTTTACCAGTTTTTAACAATTTAAATGAACGGTCTGCGTCCATTTTTTCTGCTCTGATATTATAATCGTCACTTGAAAATACAATTTTTTCTTCAGTGAACAACCACTCCTGCTCAGGATCCCAAAAAATCTGATTTGATTTTACAAAAGAACTATCCGGTGATTGAATTATTACGTTACCTTCAAGACTTACAATCTTTGTTAAATAATACACAATCCCATAATTAGCAGAAACTTTTGTTGAGCCTTCTTTTTTATCAAAAAACTCAATATCAATTCCGTCAGGAAATTCAGAGTAGGGAAAAATTTGATTGGTGTAATCAATATTAAGCGGAGACTTAAGAATGGCTTTTAAATTTGCAGAATCGGTATATCTGAGAACAAAATTTTGAGTTTTACCAGCTGGAATCAATTCTTTAAAATTTATTTTTTTTACATCATCAAAGTAATCTTCACAAGAACAAATAATTAGTAAAAGAAAAATGTAAAAAAATAATTTGAAGTTCATTATAGATTTGGCACAGTAACAGATTGCCCAATCCAACAGCTAAATGTAATTACCTCACCAGCATTAGCTTCTGTAAAAATATCTGTTTTTGATGGTGCTCTTCCTTCATAGCTAACGGCAGTTCTTTCAGCAATTCTTTTGACTCTTGCATCTACACTTGCAGCTTTTCTAGCTTGCTCAGCAGCGAGCCAATAAACAGCTCGTTTCTCAAATTGAGAATTACCGCAATTATTAGCACTAGAAGCATATAGATTAGCAATAAGTAAATAGGCACTACCCATAGAAGGTTGATAATTTAAAGCTTTTCTTGCATAACTTCTTGATTTAGAAAACTGATTAGATTTTTTAAATTTAGAAGCAATTTTATAAAGTATTCTAGCTTTTTTAATATTATCAGTTTCTAATTCAATTGATTCATTATAAAATTTTAAGGCCTCATTTACATTACCTTTTTTATCATTCAATAATCCAAGATAATATGCTGAATTAGCAGATGGATTTAAAATATGTAAAAGTTCGACCAATTCTGCGAATAATGGATCATCTGAACAGTCTTTACTATCCATTCTACTGGCTGCCCTATTTAACCATATCGGATTTTCTTTATTTTCTTCCAAATTTTTTCTATACAATGGAACCAAATTTTCACAAGTTGATTCTTTTGCTATTATAGCGTTTAAATTTTTCAAGTATGTAACAGATGCATTGGAATTTATACCAAAAGCTCTTTTGTTAGATTTTTCTCTTGAACTTAATGCTTGTCCCGTTTCTTCTTTTTTTAATATGACATCTAATTGTTTAGAGTAACCATCAATGACTTCTTCAAATCTCTCAGAAATGTCTTCATATTTATTAAAAACCATTGATAAAGTAACTCCGTCTAAACCCTCTTTATATAATTCATAATAAGTTTTAAAATAATTGTACAGTGGTTTAGGATCATCAAAACTTGATCTATCTAGGCTGTAAGCACTATCAAACACTTTATAAATTTCAGATTTTGATGCAAATTTATTATCTAACATTGCTTGGGCTTTATTAGATATAATTTCGCCAATGATTTTTCTTCCTCTAAGTGCAGGAAAATTAACCAACCATTCATCATAAAGTTTTATCAAATCATTTTGGTATGCAACTTTTTGTTCTCCTTCACTTGTATTAATATAATGCTCGAGCATTCTTTTACCATATGAGTAAATAGCGGCATTCATGTTCGGACATTCTTGTCTTACTTTCATCCATGGCTCATATGCAGAATCATAATTTTTGACTTTATAATATTCAGCAAAAATTGACAAGTTACTTATACAATCATCGGCAGATTGTGAAAAAGAAACATTAACTGTAAGTAAAAATGCTAGTAATTTAAATTTCATATAATCAAGTTTTAATTGTACAAACTTTTTATAAACCAAATATCATTGAGTGAAAACCCAAGTTTTAAACTAAAATAATTCTCCTTAACCAATCCAGATTTGTTAGTTCCTCGTTGGCCAATTTCAAAACCTATGTTAGCACTTGATAAGTTAGCTAAAGGTAAACTAAAACCAAAATTTATACCAAAATCATTAATTTGTTCTCCATTTACATAAAGTCCACCTGACTCATACCTAACTCCAAATCTGTATATTATGGTATTAAAATAGCTAGTAAATGAATCATATTGTGGTAAATAAAAACCTCCAAACGAAAATAATTTAGAATCTTTAAATTGAACATTATCTAAATTCATTATCTGGTTTTCATAACCGCCACCATCTTGTTTTTTGAAGCTAGCTCCTAAAAACCATTTTTTATCTTCGCCAAGTCCAAATCCATAACTAATAGATTTTGGAATTAAAAATGTAGTTTCTCTAATACCCAAACGATCAAGATCAGTTTCTTGAACATCACCACCATAACTTCCATCTTGTTTTAATGTTGCAATAGATTGATTATTTTTTGATTTTAATTTAGACTCTTGAGAATAATTTAAAGCTGTTTTTAATATTATTTTATCTGAAATTTTTGTTTGAAAAACTGTAGATAAACTTAAATTTAAACCACTTAAAGACGACTCGTTAGAAACTTTTGTGTACAACTCAACATCTTCTAAAAATTTAGATTGATAATGATCTAAATTTCCAAATGAATAAGAAGATGATATACCCAATCCCCAATTTTTTAAGATTTCAAACCCCAATGATAAAAATGCAGTATTAATTCCTCCATCACCTTCAAACCTATTTACTTCGGATGGTGTTTTATTTTCATCTCTACTTTCTAAAAAATAACCAACTGAACTGTCAGGCTTTAATCCAA
>CACIKV010000031.1 GCA_902587325.1 uncultured Bacteroidota bacterium | reverse complement strand
ATAACACTTTGTGTTTTCGTGTTAAATGGATTTGGCAGCTCTGTTGATGTTATGGTATTTCCATTTTCATCAATGTAAGTAAATTGAATATTGAGTTTTGAAGCATCTTGTGAAATACCAGTTTCTGGGTTTGTAATTAGTTTTGAAAGAACATTAGACGTGTCAAAAATATCATAACCATCTGTATCGTCTCCTCCATCGTCACCATCACAATGTGGAGCTAAAACAACAGGGTATGCTTCAGGACTATCATCTACAATAAATTCTAGAGTGGTTTCGTCATAGCATAATCCATCAGGGTTAGTAATATTAGGATAACTAGGATCTCTTTCAACTCTAATAGTAATAGTTTGTGAAGCAGTAGAAAATGTAGGGGAGAAGTTTTCAATTTGAGTTCCATCTTCATTAAAGTAAGTTACAGTGACACCGGTTTGTCCATTTATAACTTGCTCTTCAATTAAGGATACGTCAAAAGGATAAAGACCATCTTGGGAATCCAAATCAAGAGGACTATCCCCATCACATTGTCTATCAATAGTCACAGGATTAGCTATTGGTCGGGGTTCAACGTATAAAATCCCTACTTTTTCATATCCTAAACAAGTGAATTCAGTTATATCTACATTTACTACTCTTGCCCAAATCTCTTGAGTATTTGGTGATATTGTGGTGAAATCTGAGTTTATATCGATTGGGTTGTTACCAGTCAATCCATCATTTGAGTTAGTGTGTAGAGTTACTTTAATTCTTTGATCATCAAACTTAGGATTTGAATTAATTACTTTTTGATTTATTTCTTTAAGTATATCACTTGAAAATACAGAAATACCGTCTTGAGAAAGAGGATCAGAATCATCACAAACTGAGAATATTGTATTGTTTTCTTCAACAAAGTTTTCAGAAATTTCACTTGCACCAACAGTTATATTAATAGTCAACCTATCAGCTCCACCAGGTGTTTTAGAATTAATTTCACAACCATCTTGCGAAATAATTTTCAAGTAAACAATATCATTGAAGGCTACATTTAAGTAAGCAGTTGGATCTTCAATTTCCTGAGTGAGATTGAAATCGGTATAATATTTAAAAGTTTCCGACTCATAATTATTTGAAAATAATGATTCTGTATCAGTCAAGTCATGTAAAGTGATTCCGTCATTATCTGAGCCTCTTCCATCATCACATTGTTCGATGTTAACAAATTCAGTTTTTACAATTGGTAGAGGGTCTACAACCAGTCTGAATGCTTCTCCAGTTTTGTAACAGACTAAGTCTCCATCATTAGTTAATTTTTTAATTCTATAAAAAATAGTCGCATTACTACTTTCAAATGGTGATGTTATTCCAGGATTATTTAAATCATTAGCTTCTTCTAAATTTAAATGATAAGTGATTGGAAAATTAGCTGAACTTTGATTGTCTAAATCATTTGGATCTGTTAAATCATTTCCTGATCTTAATTCATTTGTTCTAGATTCTAAATTAAATCCTTCAACTATTCCATCATAATCATCATCACACAAGAATAGATCATCAACCTCAAAAATAATTGGTAAAGTATTTACTACAAGATTAAATGCTTTACCAGATGAAATACAACCAGTAGCTTTATTTGTTACTCTTACAAAAATTTCAGTGGAAATTCTTTCCCAATGTAATGAAGAGGAATCTTTGGTTGGAGTAGTGTAAGGAAAATCAATAGGGTCAACACCCGACTCAGCATTTTCACTATTTCTGAAAAACGAAACATCAAAATCAACTTCTTGTTGGGTATCACCTAATATTGAAGACTTTAAAACATTGAAACTATCTGCATTTATTGAAATACTTCCGTTATTTGGATCTCCATCACTATCGTCATCACAAAACACATAATCAGGTATTTCATTAATAGTGGGATTAGGGTTAACATTAACAGTTGTTTCTGCATAACATTCAATTCCATTAACTGTAACTTTTACAAAATAGGTTGTTACTTTTTCTGGATTTACAATTAAATTACCTGTTCCAGGTTGTTCATCAAAAAGGACTTCATTACCATTATCATCATAATAACCCCAAATTATATTTGTAGAGCCAGTGTATTCAAATAATGGCCAAGATTGCCCTGAAGTATTACCAACGGACATATCGTTCCACTGGGCACCATTATTAAAAAATTCAAATTGTGCATGATGCTCATCACCACCTGCATTATTTGGTTCATTGCTATACCAATTGGTATATCCAGAATCTTTTAGATAAGTACCATTAACCCATTTCCATCCTCCCCAGTTCTGGCTTTCATTTCCTGGCTCATCGTAATCTGGTTCAACCTCATCAGGTTCTCCATCACCATCTCTGTCAGCTCCTGCCTGATATAATCCTAGCCAAAAAGCAACTCCATTGTTTCCTGTAAGGCCCATTGAGCTCAAGCCATCGTGTACTGCCTTTTCCATTTCAGCGTTAAGAATAACATACATTCTAGCACTTGCATTGGAGTCACCAGAATTATAATTGTCTGTTAAAGCTTTTGCGTCAGGCCAATCAATTGGAGAGAATCCAGCTTGATTAGTTCCAGCTTGAATCATAAAATATGTTTCACCATATTGTGTAGGCCAAGTAACTGGATCTCCATTGTTAGTAATAAAAATTAACTCATTTTCGGCTGCGAAATCAGCCGCTGTTTTAGCAATATTTTCAACAGTTAAAGTAGTAGAATCTCCTAAACAAACAGCTTGATCGGTTGATGTTAAAATAGGATTTGAAAGAAAAGCTTTACTTTCAGTCCTTCCAGGACTCACACATCCTTCACTATCGACATGTTCAGCATAATAAAATGTATTGTGTTGTAATTCAGTATTAGGATCCAATGGATCAGTAGAATCAGCTGAGCTATACCATAACAACGTGTTTGATCCCAAATTGGTAGTGGTAAGATTAGATATTTTTGGAGTATCGGTTTGACAAAATGTTTGAATTTGAGAAACAACAGGATTATCAGGGGCGAGGTTAACAGAAAGAGTCACATTGTCTTGTGACTCGGTATCACATAAATAAAATTCAGAATTAACTAATACCCTGTACTGACCATTCATTGAACTCACTATAGAACTAATAGTTAATTTTTCAGTTTCTGTACCGGAGTATGATCCAGTATCACTTAAATCATCCCACAACTCAGTTGTTGTATTATAAAATTGCCATTGATATTCAATTGATCCACTTTGACTTGTTGCATTAACTTCAAATTCAACTGTAGAACCTTCGCATCCAGCTGTTGATTGTGGTTGACTTTCAATTTCAACGGCTGAACCAACTTTTTGAAATAAATAATTCCCATTATTATCTTTTTTAGGATCTGTACCATAGCCATTCGCATCATTGTGTATTTTAATTCTCCCCCTTTCGTCGACATTGCCATTATCAAATGTTTGGTCTCCCTGTCCATAAACACCATCATTATCAGGGTCACCTTGGAAATTTTCTACATTTTCAAAATCTGCTTCAATTATATCATTACAGCCATCATTATCACTATCAATTTCATACATATCCTGTCCTGTCCAACCAACAGAGCTAAGGTCATTATCTGAATCATTCAAGTAATCAAAAACATAAACATTAGGAACAAAAACACTCTCCCCGGTTGTATCAGTTGTACTATATTCTGTCTTAAATGTTATACCATTAATGTTGGTTGCAAAAAATTCGTAATCCAAATTCTGAGTTGAATTTGGATTAAATGTAAATCGAATTACATTAGAGGTAAATTCATTTATTGTTACATTGTCAGTGTCTGGATCGTAGTCTGTATCTACAAGAAGATTATTATTAGGATCTAACAGAGTTATGTTTGAAGATGCTGGAGAACTTTTAATTATAAAAGACTCTCCTTCTTTTATTGCAGTTGCTACATTAGGGTTATCTTTAATATTAATATTTAAGCTTTCAATAAATGTTAACTCGTATTCTAAATTTTGATCAACCCCGGCTTGTACTTTCAATTCAAATGAATTATTTTGTCCACTCAATCCTTGAGAAGTACTGCCACTTCCAATATATCCATTAATCAAACTTTCAAAAACAGTTCCATCAGAAAGGGTTACTGTTGGGTTACCTGGAACTGTAAAATCAATGTTTCCTATTCCTTTGGATTCAATTGAATTTAGTATACCATCGTTATCAAGATCTAAATCAATATTATCTATAATTCCGTCATTATCAAAATCTGATGGACATGTTGATATTGGAATTGATGCAGAAAAATATTCCACAGTTTCTGAATCACAATTAATAATACCTTTAACCCTATAAACACCCACTTCGCTTGGCGTAAATTGAGTATTTGTAGCGCCACTAACTGCTGACCAAGAGTCATCTGAATTTTGTTTTTGCCATTCTACGGAGTCAAAATTGCCATCGTTTGAAACATTTAAAACAATATTTGAAGTTCCAGACTCGCTGATACAGGATCCAAGTTTTGATGCGGTTAGGTCAAGATCAAGTCTTGGATTTGTTGCAAAACCTGAGTAAAAAGCACCTGAGGTTGCAGATGCGTTTTCTGTAAAGTAAGCAACGTATAGTTCACCAGAGCTAGTAACAGAAACATTACCACTTAAGCCTTCCACTCTATAAGTTACATATTCAGTTTTATTAGGGACATCAAATGGGCCTTCCACTGTAATGCCGCCCGGTTGTGATGTTAAAGCGGTTCCGTTAACTTCTACAGTGTCATCTTTTCTTGAAACAATACTGACGGCTCCATTAAATATCTTTGTTCCAATTTCTTCAATAAAGGGAATATTATTTACATCACCTCTACTTCCACAACTTATTGGTGGAACAAAAAACATCTCTTGGTTAGCTTCACTACCACCTCCAGTTCCTTGATATACAAATACATCTTTATTGGTGGAGATATACATATTGTCATCACTGCTAAATAAATCTCCTTCAATTAAGTGATATTCACCAGCATTAATTGTTTGTGTTGAATTTGAAGAACCATAAATATTAATCTCAGTTCCATCCTCATGTCCAACAACAAGTATATTCTCCCATCCATCACTTCCATCGCCTCTAACTAAAATATATTCTTTACCAACTCTTGAAAGATCAACAATTTGATCAATTCCATAATCTCTTGCTCCGCCATTATGAAAACTTCCATTTGATGATCCGCTATTAACCACTATATCTTTATCCGATTGGATTAAAGTTCCTATTAATCCATCTCTATTTCTAGTGACTGCATCTTGAGTTGTTGCTGTACTTGTATCTTTTAACTCCAATGCAATGACGTAACTTTCACCTCTATTTAGTTGGATATTATTGATCGGGAACTGACCTGAATAATTTTCAATGACAAATCCCGAGGTATAATTATTTGTAAAGTTTACCGTAGTATTATCTTCAGTTGCCATTACCGATAGAAAGTTTAGGTAATTGTTAAAATTTGCAGAGTTGGATTGACTATTAAAAGTTCCTACCCTAAAAGTTCTACCTAGTCCATCCAGTCCTTTTGTAACCAATGCTCCGGCTTGTGCTGAGCTGTCATCATTCCCTTCAAAACCCCCAGCATTTACTCTTACTGATACATATATTGGTTTATCAGCATCAATAATATATCCCTTATTATTCATTACTTGACTTGTTGTATTTGCCTCTACATACAATTGGGAATATCCGTTCGTAGATATTTGAACCTTCTGGGGTTGGTTATTTTGAACTGTAATTGTTTGAGCTGTTCCTCCAACAGGCAGTATGGATACATTAACAGGCGATGTGCTTGGCGTTGATATATACATCCACTGATCAACAGCATTAGCATTACCTTCTGCTGCATGAGTAAGAGGAGGTATATAATGGGTTTTGCTCAATTGAGAATAAGATATACTTGTAAAAAGTAGAATAAATATGTATAATATTTTTTTTATCAACCCAGGTATTTAGCTACCTAAT
>CACIKV010000030.1 GCA_902587325.1 uncultured Bacteroidota bacterium | reverse complement strand
ATAACCACTTGGTATAGAACTTTCAAAATATAAGCCTGATTTAATATCAGTCTTAATTTTTTTTAAATCAAATTTGTTTTTGATAGAAATACACTCTATATATTCACAAAATCTAATTAAAATATTATTAGACTCTTTAACTTTTTTTTTGTTTAATTCACCAAATTTTAATGAACCTTTGTATAGCCGATATGGAATTGATAATCCTTTGGAGTTTTTTAAAATTGCATATTCACCAAAAAGTAAAATTTTAGAATAAAAATAGGTATCACTCATTAATTTAGATTTTGAGGACCTAAACCTACTTCATCATTTATATACATACCATTATGACAATAATTAACTAGAGATTTTTTGATAAAAGTCTGAACTTCAGTGAATGAATTTTTTGGATATAATAGATGAACGTTAGCACCAGCGTCTAAAGTAAAACAAACTTTATTACCAGTTTTTTTTCTATAATCTACAATACACTCAATAATACGAATAGTGTTTGGCTTAAATAAAATAAACCTTGGATTTGAGGTCATCATTAAAGCATGTAAAGTCATTGCTTCATTTTCAACAACATCAATAAATAAATCTAAATTATTAGTTTCAATTGATTCTTTAAGTTTAGAAAAATTTAAGTTTGATTGTACTATTCTTTCATTTTTAAATATATGATTGTCCATTAATTTGTGACCCAATGAACTTGATATTTTTTTAGTTCCACTGTCAACAATTAATACGGTGTCACAAAATTTTGGAAAACTGCTATTTGAATTTTGAATTGCCATTGCGTGGAAATCTGAACTTTTTTCATATAATTTAGTTTTTCCCCAACAACTTAACTCCCCAAAAATACTCCTTGAAGCACTTCCAGACCCAAGCCTTGAAATAAAAGATGCTTTTTTACTAAAATTTTCATCATTAATTAAATTAGAATAAAAACTTTCAATTTCAGTTAGACACAAAGCCAATGAGCTGAATGCAGAGGCTGATGATGCAATCCCACTGCTATGTGGAAATGAATTTTTAGATTTAATTTTTAAGCTCAACTTATTTAAACTTGGTAAAAACTCAATAATTCGGGAGAAAAAAGTATCAAGTTTTGGAATAAATTCAGGTTTTTTTTTGTTATGAAAGTAAAAATCATAATCAAATTTTACAGAATCTTCAAATTCTATTGTAGTAACAGTATTGCATTTATTTAGTGTAAAGCTAATAGATGGATTTAAAGGAATTTGATTTTCTTTTTTTCCCCAGTACTTAATTAGTGCAATGTTTGAGGGTGATTGCCATGTAACTTGAGATTTTTCAAGATTCATTTTCTACTATTTTATAGTATTAATTTGAACTTTTTTTGCAGCTTTAACTGAACCGTCAAACCCTTTTATTCCGGAAATAGTAGTATATTTTAAAACATTCCTCTTTTCAGGATTAATTAGTCTGTAAGCACTGTGGCACATTATAGCAGCTTCATGAAATCCAGAAAGTATTAGTTTTAATTTTCCAGGATAAGTATTTATATCTCCAATTGCATAAATCCCTTTTATATTTGTCATATAATCTTTAGAATTATCAACAAGTATTGCATTTTTTTCAATATTTAATCCCCAGTGTTTAAAAATATCCATCTTTGGGACTAAACCATACAACGGAATTATAAAATCAGTTTTAATATTTATAGGTGATTCATTATATTTTAAATCTACACTTTCTACATATTCCAAACCATTAATCTTAGTTAAAGTAGTTGGTGTTAAAACATCAACAACACCTTTATCTTTAAGTTTTTGAATTTTATTTACCGATTCAACCGCACCTCTAAATTCATTTCGTCGGTGAATTAATGTTACCTTTTTTGCTACTTTAGACAATTCAATAGTCCAATCTAGAGCTGAATCACCTCCACCAGCAATAATAATATTTTTATCAATAAAGATTTCTTTATTGATTATTTTATACTGAAGACCTTTACCCTCAAATTTTAAAATATTTTCAATATTCGGTTTTCTAGGTTCAAAATTTCCTAATCCACCCGCAATTACTAAAATTTTTCCTTTAACAATTGTTCCTTTGTTTGTAGTAATAGTAATACTTTCCTTTTCTTTTAATAACTTTTCAGCAGTTTCACCCAATGTATAGGTGGGACTGAAAGGCTTTATTTGCTCAAGAAGATTATTGACTAAATCACCTGCTAAAATTTCAGGATGAGCTGGAATATCGTATATGGGTTTCTTAGGATAGATCTCTGAACATTGACCTCCAGGCTTGCCTAATGAATCAATTAAATGACATCTCATTCCTAACAAACCAGCTTCAAATACAGCAAAAAGACCAGTAGGGCCTGCTCCAATAATTATAATATCAGTATTAATCATTAAATACTTAT
Organism: uncultured Bacteroidota bacterium; assembly: GCA_902587325.1. Taxonomy (GTDB): domain Bacteria; phylum Bacteroidota; class Bacteroidia; order Flavobacteriales; family Flavobacteriaceae; genus Eutrophosalina. The sequence goes on along the minus strand of CACIKV010000030.1, from coordinate 3,941 downwards.
AACTTCTTTAACACCTGGAACATGCTTTTTAATTGTCATTTCAACCCCATTTTTCAAAGTCATTTGATTGACAGAACAACTCATACAATTTCCAAGTAACCTCACTTTAACTATATGGTCTTTAAATGAAACAAGTTCAATATTGCCACCATCACTTTGTAAAAATGGTCTTATTTCATTCAATGCCTTTTCAATTTCAATTAATTTATCACTCATAATTATGAACAACCAGCCATTGTTTTTATTTTAAGGATTTCTGTTGGCGGCAAATTATTATTTCTTTCTGTTAAATTTATTATCATGTTTTTTGTAATATTTTCGAAAATTCTACTCAGTTCAGAATCTTCTTGCAAGGCACCAGGCCTGCCAATATCGCCAGATTCTCTCAAGCCCTGAAAAATTGGAACTTCTCCCATGAAAGGTAACTTAAAATCATCTGCTAAATTTTTAACTCCATCTTTACCAAAGATATAATACTTTTTTTCTTTTTCGTCTGAAGGATTAAAATATGACATGTTTTCTATTAAGCCTAAAATTGGAATATTTATATTTTCTTGTCTGTACATAGAAATTCCTTTCCTTGCATCAGCCAAAGCAACTATTTGAGGTGTACTAATAACAATTGATCCATTTACAGATAATTTTTGGATAATACTTAGATGAATATCTCCAGTGCCCGGTGGAAGATCAATCAAAAGAAAATCCAACTCTTTCCAATCTGCATCAAAAATTAATTGATTTAAGGCTTTTGTTGCCATTGGGCCCCTCCAAATAACAGCTTGATCCATCGAAGTAAAAAAACCTATTGATAAAATCTTCACTCCATAGCTTTCTAATGGCTTCATTTTAGACTTTCCATCAACTTCTACAGCAAGGGGCTTTCTGCCTACTAGATCAAACATAATTGGCATGGAAGGACCATAAATATCAGCATCTAGAATTCCTACTTTAAATCCCATTTTTGAAAGAGTAACGGCAATATTTGCTGTAATTGTAGACTTCCCTACTCCACCTTTCGCAGATGAAATAGCAATGATATTTTTAACATTATTTAATTTATTAGTCCCATCATTAATATTTTTAACTTTTGGTTTAAAATTCAGTAAGTAAATGAGTTTAGAGTTAAAGTTTGAGGACAATTGTTTAATAATTGAATTTTTAGCTTCACTTTTTGATTTGTGAGTAAAGTTTTCTATTAAAAGGTCTATAGTAACCTCTTTATCAAATTTATTAATATTCACTACGTCCAATGATAAATTTAAATCACTAATTAATGACATAATTTTTTCTTTGCTAAATAATACTTTTGACATTTACAGCAAATTTAATGAATCATAAAAAATTAAGTATTAGGATCCCAAAAATGATTTTTAAAATTTACAATTTTATCATCTTTAACATCTATTCCTTCACTATTCAATAATTGTTCCATTAAATTAATTCCTAAAAAGTGATTTTTTCCAGTTAACACTCCATTTCTATTTACTACCCTGTGAGCCGGAATACTTTTATCATTATGACATGCATTCATTGCCCAGCCAACAGTTCTAGATGAACTTGGTGTTGCTAAGTATTTAGCTATTGCACCATAGGTTGTGACCTTCCCATGCGGTATTTTTTTTACAACTTTATATACTTTTTGGAAAAATGATGTTTTTTTCATTTAAGAGTAAAAGACAAATAGGTTATTTTTTTATTTTTTGAAAGAAATATTTTCTCATAATGGGTTTTAATATTAATTGCATCCTCAGGCGCATTATTATTTGAATATATATCATGATTTGAATTAATAATCTTGAGTTTTAAACCATCAATTAATCCAAGAGCATAACCATGTAAAAATTCACAATCAGTCTTCAAATGAACAATACCTTGGGGTTTTATAATTTTCTTATATATGTTTAAAAACTTTAAATTAACAAGTCTATGCTTTTGTCTTTGAATTTTGATTTGAGGATCTGGAAAAGTAATCCATATTTCACTAATTTCATTTTCAGAGAAGAAAAAATCTAATAATTCAATTTGGGATCTTATAAAGCATGTATTCTTTAATTTTTTTTGCAATGACTGTTTAGCTCCAGACCAAATTCTAGCACCTTTGATATCAAAACCAATAAAATTTTTGTTAGGATATTTTTTTGCTAAAGAACAAGTGTACTCCCCTTTACCACAACCGAGCTCCAAAATTATTGGATGATCATTGTTAAAATAATCTTTCCAAGAACCTTTTAAATGAAAATGGTTTTTAATTAATTCTATTCTTTCTGGTTGAAATAGATTCTCAAACTTTAAATTCTCATTGAACTTTTTTAATTTATTTTTACTTCCCAAAAAAATATTTTGATAAATGTAATTATTTTGACTTATCTAACGTAAATGAAAATTCAGAACCAACTCCAAAGATACTTTCTACGTAGATTTTTTCATCATGCGCGTCAATGATATGTTTAACTATTGCCAAACCTAGTCCCGAGCCGCCACTTATTCTATTTCCAGTTTGATCTACCCTATAAAATCGCTCAAATAACCTATCCACATGTTCTTCCTTAACTCCAATTCCATTATCAGTAAATCTTACAATTAGTTTGTTTTCGACTAAATCTTGAATTACTATTTCTGTTGACCCATTTTCTCTTCCATATTTAATAGAGTTTTCAATTAGATTAGTAGCAACCTGTTCAATTTTTTCTTTGTCTGCATTAACATACAAAGGCGGATTATTTTCATGTTCAATAATTAATTTAATATTTTTTTTCTTTGCACTGATTTCTAACATCTCAATTGAAGATTGCAATAAATTAACTATGTCAAAATTGGATCTTTTTAGATTATTATCGCCAGTTTCCAATTTAGTAATTAGATCTAAATCTTTAACAATTAGATTTAATCTTTCGATCGACTTTCCAGCAATTTTTAAATATTTCTTATTAATTAGTTTGTCATCAATAGCTCCATCCAATAAAGTAAGTATATAACTTTGACTAGTAAAAAGAGGTGTTTTCAGTTCATGTGCTAAATTTCCAATAAAGTCCCTTCTAAAATTTTCTTTTTCTTTCATTTGACTTAATTCAATTTTTCTTTTATCGTCTAATTGCTTGATTTCACTAACCAATTCTTCCATATTAGTAGTTACAGTTTTATTGAAATTAATATCCTTTGAAAAAAATTGATCAGAGATTTCTTTGAGCCTACTATTTAAAAAGTATTTAACGTAAAAAAAAAATAAAATATAGATTAAAGATGTGATTAGTAAGCTACTAATTAAGATACTAATTAATTTTAATTCGATTCCTAATAAAAGTAATAAGATTAATACTGATGATGAAACAAATAAAGAAAACAGAACAACCTGTAATCTTGTCTTGTTTTGTGTAGTCATTTATTTTTTAAATTTGTATCCTACTCCTTTAGTTGTCTTAATATACTTTTCGCCAATTTTTTTTCTAAGTTTTCTTATGTGAACATCAATTGTTCGATCACCAACAAAAATTTCAGTTCCCCAAACTTTTAACATAATTTCTTCCCTAGTAAAAAGTTTTCCAGGCTTTGTTGCTAATAAATATAATAATTCAAATTCTTTTCTAGGTAAATTTTTTTCAACATTATTAATGGTAACTATATATGATTCTCTATCAATTATAATTTCGCCCAAATCAAGTATGCCACTTGGGTTTTTGTTACGATCTAAGCGTTTAGCAATTGAAGAAATTTTCTTTAATAAAATTTTGGGTTTAACAGGCTTACTAATGTAATCATCAGCACCAGCATCAAATGCAGCAATCTGAGTAAAATCTTCTCCTCTAGCAGATAAAAAAATAATTCTTGTATTTGTTAGTGTTTTTATTTCCCTAATTTTTATGCAAGCTTCAATTCCATCCATTTCAGGCATCATAACGTCTAATAAAATTATATCAGGAATGAACTTATTAGCCTTTTTAATA
>CACIKV010000029.1 GCA_902587325.1 uncultured Bacteroidota bacterium | reverse complement strand
AACTAATTAATTTTAATTTATGTTTTTTGTATATGGGCTTTCTTTTTTTGATATGATATATTTTATATTTACAAAAAAACAAAAAATATGCCTATAAATGTTCTTGGCATTGAAACTTCTTGTGACGAAACATCAGCTGCTGTAATTTCTGATAATAAAATATTATCAAATATTATTGCAAATCAAGAAGTTCACCAAAAATATGGTGGCGTTGTTCCAGAGCTAGCTTCTCGTGCACATCAAAAAAATATAATTCCAGTTGTAGAAAGAGCTCTTATTGAAGCAAATATCGATATAAAGAAATTAAATGCTGTAGCATTTACACGTGGACCTGGTTTATTAGGTTCATTGTTAGTAGGTTCATCATTTGCAAAATCAATGTCTCTATCATTAGATATTCCACTTATTGAGGTTAATCATATGCAAGCTCATCTTCTAGCAAATTTCATTGAAAATAATAATAGAAATAAACCTACTTTTCCATTCTTAGGGGTAAACATTTCAGGTGGGCACACACAAATCATACTTTGCAAAAATTATTTTGAAATGGAAATAATTGGAGAAACGCTGGATGATTCAATCGGCGAAGCATTTGATAAATGTGGAAAACTATTAGGATTAAATTATCCAGCAGGCTCAAAAATTGATCGATTTGCTAAAAATGGAGATAAAAAAAAATTTAAGTTTATTATTCCAAAAGTTAGCGAACTAGATTTTAGTTTTAGTGGTTTGAAAACAAACTTTAAAAGATTCATTGAAAATAATATTTCAAAAAATAAAAATTTTATTGAAAAAGAAATAGAAAATATTTGTGCATCAATTCAGGAAACAATTGCCAAAATTTTACTGGAAAAAATAATTAAAGGAATTAATATAACTAATACTAAAACTATTGTGTTTGGGGGTGGCGTTTCAGCAAACTCAAGAATTCGAAAATCTTGCAAAAAAGAACTTAAAAATTGTAAATTATTTTTTCCTAAAATTGAGTATACAACAGATAATGCTGCTATGATTGCATTAGTTGGGTACTTGAAATATAAAGAAAAGAATTTTACTAATTATGATGTTGAATCTAGAGCGAGATATAAAATATGAACGAATTATTTTACAATAAGGATATAACGGAAAAAGATGAAGAGTTTTATTTAAACAATGATGAATCAAAACATTTGATAAAATCTCTTAGGAAGAAAGTAGGTGATATATTAATATTTACAAATGGTAAAGGATTTAAATTTGATACACGTTTAGAAAAATTTAATGGTAGAATCTCAAAATTTAGTATTCTAAATAATCGAAAAATTAAATCTTATGAAAATCTTCATATTGGAATATCACTTTTAAAATCAACTGCTAGATTTGAAAATTTTTTAGAAAAGGTAACTGAAATAGGTGTCAAAGAAATAACTCCGATAATTTGTCATAGAACAATAAAAAAAAATATAAATTACAATAGATGCACAAGAATACTAACTTCAGCTATAAAACAATCTTTTAAATTTAAACTTCCCACACTTAATAAACTGCAAAACCTTAAAGATTTTATAGAACAGAGTGATGAAAAGACAAAGTTAATAGCAACGTGTCATAACTATAAGAAAATAATATTAAAAAATGCATTTTCAAGTAAAACAAAAAATTTATTACTTATTGGTCCTGAAGGAGATTTCACTAAAGAAGAAATTGAAAAGGCTATAAATAATGAATTTAAAATAGTTTCTCTTGGAAGTAGTAGGCTTAGAGCAGAAACTGCCGGAATACTGGCTTGTTCAGCATATTCATTGATTAAATAATATATTTGCAACGTGAATAAATTAGATTTATCATATTCAATATTAAAAGCAGTTTTATATGTTTCTGGAATTTGCTTAGTGTTATATATACTAAGTCAAGTAAAAGTTTTGATTGCATATTTAATTATTTCCTCAATACTTTCATTAATATTTAAGCCAATTTTTGATTTTTTAAATAAAAAACTTAAACTAAATTTTACTTTCTCCTCAATAATAACTTTGATTGTTATTATAATTGTTATGCTGGGAATAATATCGTTATTAATCCCATTAATACTTGAACAAGGAAAAAACTTATCATTGTTAAATGTTGACAATTTAGAAATTAAGGTAAGTGCTTTATTTTCAGAGCTTAGTTTTTATCTTTCAAATTTTGATATTGATTTTGACAACACAATTATAGATTTTAAAACAATATCAAAATCAAGTATTGAATCTATACCTAAAATTTTAAATTCAATTGGCAGTATACTTGGCTCATTTACCATGGGTGTTTTCTCTGTACTTTTTATTACATTTTTCCTTTTGAGGGATAGTATAAAGATTGAAAAATGGATAATATTATTATTTCCAAAAAATATGAAAAGAAGAGCAGACAAGTCTGTTGATGAGATCAAATATTTATTATCAAGATATTTCAGAGGTTTATTAATTCAAATTTCTATACTTTTTATTATATACACTACTTTACTATTAGTATTTAAAATCGAGGATGCTATTGTAATTGCATTTTTATGCGCTTTATTAAATCTGATTCCATACATAGGTCCAATTATTGGTTTAGTTTTGATGATATTTCTTACAATGACCAGTAACTTAGGACTTGATTTTAGTTCAGTCATTGTCCCAAAAACTATCTATATTTCTATAGGTTATCTTTTTGCACAGTTAATTGACAATTTTTTTAGTCAACCTTATATTTTTTCAAATTCTGTAAGATCACACCCACTTGAAATTTTTATAATTATTCTTCTTGGCGGATTTTTATTTGGAATTGGAGGGATGATAATTGCGATACCGCTCTACACTGCTAGTAAAGTAATTGGAAAAGTTTTTTTTAGTGAGAACAAGTTTATCAGAAAACTTACAAAAAACCTTTAATTATATTTTTTCAAGTTGATTTGAAAACTTAAATTTGAACCTCATTTTGGAGAGGTGCCAGAGTGGTAATGGAGCAGATTGCTAATCTGTCGACGGGTAACTGTCGCCGGGGTTCGAATCCCCGTCTCTCCGCAAAAACCCTTGTAAGTCATTGATTTACAAGGTTTTTAATTTTGGTTGCATGAATCGTTGACTTTACTGCTTTTAACTTCAAGCTTGATGCTTTAAAAGATGTTTAAAATTACTCCCAATATAATTACCAACCCAAAAACCTAGAGCCATTATTGTGAGAGATGGATTAAAACCTGCGTTATTAGGAATTAAACTACCATCAGCTATAAAAAGATTATCAACATCATGAATTTGACCATATTTATTAGTCACGGATGTTTTTTTGTCATTACCCATTCTTGCTGTACCAGCTTGATGCTGGCCTCTTCCTTGTCCTTTTCCTCCAATTTTTTGCCAAGTTTGTATGGCACCAGCTTCTTTAAGTAACAATTCAGCTTTAATCGACAAAAACTTACAATGCTCATGATCCAGAAAATGACGCTTGCCCGAAAACTGAATTATAGGAATTCCCCAAAAATCTTTATACTTTTCACTAACTTTTAATCTAGAATGATAGTTTGGCATTTCTTGAATTGGACCATTAACTCTCGACAGTCTCTTAAAATTTTTTTTCTGAAAATCTTTATGTTTTGCTCCCCACATATCTGCTCCAGGTGGCCTAATTTGTGAAAACTGATATGGAAGTCTATTAAATTCATTATGAAGTATTCCTCCACCAACTACATTATTGTTATTGTGACTAAAATTTGAAATAGCAATATTTGCACCTGGGCCATCAAAATCTAAAATTTCATAATCAAAAAGCCCAACAGCACCAGTATAAGCATGAGATTGAAGATTGCGTCCAACCCAATCATTATTGTTCCCTACTCCATTAGGAAAAAATTTTGATTTTGAATTTAATAATAGCCTAGCTGTTTCATTTGCTGAAGCTGAAAGGACAACAATATCAGAACTTTGAAAAAACTGTCTTTTACTACTATCAAAGTATTTGACACCTTTTACCTTAGATTTGTCATCAAGGACGATTTCTGATACAATACATTCAGTCCTGAGTTCACAATTTCCAGTATCAATTGCTTGAGGAATCACAGTGTTTTGAGTTCCGTTTTTTGCACCTACTGGACAAGCATTTCCTACACAAATACTATTTCGCATGCATGGTGTTCTTTCCTTGTAAGGTATTGAGTTTCTAAACATTGGCACAGGGAATGGATTCCAACCAAGTCTTTTTGCAGCTTTCTCTAAAATTTTTCCTTCTTTATTTATCTCAAAGGCAGGCATTGGGTATGGTTTTTTTCTATCTGAAGCAAATGGATTTTTGGAATCATCCCCTGAAACTCCTATTTCCCATTCAGCTTTTTCATAAAAAGGCTCAAGATCATGGTAGGAAATTGGCCAATCTTCAAGTGTGGAACCTTCAACATGACCATATTTGGATTTCATTTTAAAATCCTCTTCCATAAATCTCCAAGCCATTGCGCCATAACTAACAGTACCTGATCCTACACATTCTGCTATATTTCCATAACCTTGCAATGAATTAAATATTGTTTCATTTCCATGTTCATCAATAACTGATCTTGGATTTTTATTAATATTAGGTCCAAAGTTAGCTCCTAGTACTTGATTTCTTTGATCACTTAATTCATCATTAGATTTATTGTTATAACCAATCCATTTACCTTTTTCAAATAAAACTACAGAGTAACCAAGAATGGATAATTCTTTCGCCACAACACCTCCACCAGCACCAGACCCTACAACTACAACATTAACATGATTTTTAAATGACATTAAATTATTATTTTTTTGGTGATTCTAATCTTTGTCTTAAAAGTCCATTAATATTTAAAATATCAAAACTCAAAAAATTTTTATTTCCACCATGAATGGGTGAACCATAAAAGCCTTGCATAGTATGAAGCCTTATTTTATTAAAAAAGAGTGAAGAATTTTTCCATTTTACTTTATCTAATTTATTTTTTTCCATCATCCGCATTACGGATATTTGTTTGTCAGAATCAAGATCACTAAATGTTTTATTAAATTTTTCTAAACAAAAAGATTGAAGTTTTAAAACACTTTGTCTATATAAACTTGAATCATACTTAAAAAAAGAATTTAATTGCCTATCAATATAATAAACAACTTCAGCATCAGTTGCGCCACCAAAATCATCATCCGCAGGGATAATTTGATTACAAAGGGCGACTATAGTTTTTACTTCTTTATCATTAAAAAAAAGAAATAGAGGATTGTCGCTTTTTATAGCACAACCTGGAAACAAAAAAATTCCCCCTCCTAACAATGTAGTCTTGGTAAAATTTCTTCTATTAATTAAAGTCATAAGAAAAATTAATTTTATAATATATATAAATTTATATTTTAAAAGAAAATATTAATTTACTAAAAACTAAATTACATTTAATGAAAAGACGAAATTTTAATAAAGTATTTACTACATCACTTACAGGATTGTCTGTAAGTCCCAGTATAATTTCCTCCATAAAACCAGAAAAAAAACTTGGAGTTGCATTGGTTGGGCTAGGCAGCTACTCAACAAAAGCTCTTGGACCCGCTCTTTTAGAAACAAAACATTGTCATTTGAAAGCAATTGTCACTGGAACACCTGCAAAAGAAAAAGTTTGGAAAAAAAAATATGATCTCGATGAAAATAATATTTACAATTATCAAAATTTTGAATCTATTTCAAACAACGATGAAATTGATATTGTTTACATAGTTCTTCCTAACAGTATGCACAAAGAATACACCATTAAAGCACTTGAGGCCGGAAAACACGTGATCTGTGAAAAGCCACTTGCTTTAAATGCTAACGAAGCAAGAGACATGATAAAAGTAAGTAAAAAGGTGAAAAAAGAGCTATTTGTTGGCTATAGACTTCATTACGAACCACATCACTTACAATTAATTAAGATTTGTAAAAATGAAGAATTTGGAAAATTAAAGATAATTAATGCTGCTTTTGGCTTCAATATGAGATCAACTGGACATTGGAAACTAAAAAAATCTTATGGTGGTGGAGCACTAATGGATGTAGGTGTATATGCAATACAAGCTGCAAGATACACATCAAATGAGGAACCAATTTCAATAAGCGCAAAGGAATATAAAACAGACTTAAAAAGATTTAAAGAAGTTGATGAAACAATAGTATGGGAAATGGTATTTCCAAGCGGAAAAGTTGCTAACTGTACTACCTCATTCTCTTCAAACCTAAATTATTTACACTTAGCTTTCGAAAGAGGTTTTGCAAAATTAAATCCAGCTTATGGATGGGGAAGAGTTTCAGGACAAATGTCAAGAGGTGAATTAATTTTTCCTCAAATTAACCAACAAGCAGCTCAAATGGATGGAATCTGTAATTATTTAAATAATCAAATTCCTCACAACAATGTTGGTGGTGATGAGGGCCTAAAAGATATGATTATAATTGATAAAATAATTGAATCAATAAAAAAAAATGGTGAAAGAATATTTATTTGATTCTTTTTGTTTTTACTGAGTTGATGA
>CACIKV010000028.1 GCA_902587325.1 uncultured Bacteroidota bacterium | reverse complement strand
CATCAGAACCAAAAAGTGCGAAAGGTCTTAAATCGACGCACCTTGGATGTAATGAGTTTTCTATCAAGCATGGTGATGTTGAAAGATTTAGCGTAGGTTGTGCTATGTACATTTCTGGTTCTTTTTTAATTTTTAATTTGTATTTGTTAATTTCCTCTTTGGAAGCTGATTTCCCCATTAACATTCCATATCCTCCACTACCATCTGTTCTTTTTAATACAAGCTTGTCAATGTTTTTTAAAACATATTCTTTTTCATCTTTATTTGTCAATTTATAAGTCTTAATATTGTTGAGGATTGGTTTTTCATTTAAATAATATGAAATCATGTCAGGGACATATGTGTAAATAGCCTTATCATCGGCTATTCCCGCACCTGGGCAATTAACAAGTACAACATTACCTTGTCTAAATGAATCCATTATTCCTGCTACACCAAGAACACTATCAGCTTTAAAGTTTAATGGATCTAAAAAATCATCATCAATACGTCTATAAATAACATCAACTGTTTTCAAACCACCAGCTGTTTTCATAAAAACATAATGGTTATCGACTAGTAAATCGCTACCCTCTACAAGCTCGACGCCCATTAATCTAGCTAAAGCAGTATGTTCGTAATAAGCAGAATTATATAAACCAGGAGTTAACATAACTACAACAGGATTTTTTTTATTAGATAAAGATTTTAACTTATTGTACAACAAATTTGGATAATCACTAATCGGTTGAACTTTTTCACGTGGAATCATTTCGGGATATAATCTTCTAGTAATTTCACGGTTCTCCAACATATAACTTACGCCTGAAGGAGTTCTTAAATTATCTTCCAAAACAAAAAACTTACCTTCCTCATTTCTAATCAAATCTATTCCTGAAATATGTGTATAAATATCATTTGGAACATTGATATTTTTCATTTCTCTTAGATAGTTGGGATTAGATATTATTAATTCAGCTGGAATAATATTATCATTTAATATAAATTGCTCGTGATAAATATCTTTTATAAATAAGTTTAAAGCTTTTATTCTTTGCTTTATTCCACTATCAATAATTTTCCAGTCAGAATATGAAATTATTCTGGGGATTATATCAAAAGGGAAAATTTTCTCAACACCCTCATCATTATCATAAACTGTAAAAGTGACCCCTTGATTCATGAAAAATTGTTGAGCAAAATCTTTCATACTTTTTAGATTTTTTACGGAAGACTTTTTGAGAAATTTTTCAAAGTTTTTATAAATATCCCTTGTGATGCCCTTTTTATCAAACATTTCGTCGAACATTTCAGGGTACTGACTGTAGTTTTGAATTAACTTCATTTTTATACATAATAAGTTATTAATTCAATCTCTGGAAAATTAATTGAGGCTTCAATTTGTGATAAATATTATCAACTACATAATTTATGCAATGAAATATTACATTTTATGATTTTTTGATATATTAAAATTGAATTATTATAAGATTTGGTATTTGAGTAAAATACTTTGGTGATAAAACTTATTTTAAAATGTTTATTAGTTGAATGTAAAATTCAATTAAATTGTCTAACAAATACAGGTTTATTTATGTCTTCTGTAAGATTTTCACTGTATGAGTAACCTGATGAATTAAATGATAGTAATTTATCAATGCTTTCAACTTCATTATCGATAATGTATCTTACCATTAATCCTCTAGCTTTTTTTGCATAGAATGAGATTATTTTAAAATTGCCATTTTTAAAATCTTTAAAAACTGGTGTAATTATTTTTGATTCAAAAGCATTTTTGTTCAATACATTGAAATATTCGTTGCTTGCAAGATTTATTATTAGTGAATCATTTTTAGTTTCATTAACAAGTTCATTTGTAATAATATCTGTCCAGAACTCATAAAGATTTTTTGATCCATTTAAGGATAATTTTGTGCCCATCTCGAGTCTATATGGTTGAATAAAATCTAAAGGTTTAAGCATTCCATATAAGCCAGATAAAATTCTAAGTTGGTTTTGTAGGTTATTAACGTTATCAGAGGAAAGTGATTTAGCATCAATTCCATCATAAACATCTCCATTAAAAGCAAACAATGCTGGTCTAGAATTTTTATAATTATGAGTTAAATTGAAATCATTATTTCTTGTCCAATTCAAATCAGCTAATTTTTCTGAGATATTTTGAATTTTTTTTAAGTCATTTGGTGTTTTCTCCTTTAGGGAACTATTAATTATTTGCGTTTTACTTAAAAATTTTGGTTGTGTACATTTAAAGCTACCTATTTCACTTTTAAAATCAAGAGACTTAGCAGGTGATATTAAAATTTTCATACTTAAAATTAATTATTTTTTGAATAATTTTTCCATTTTTCCAAACACAATTGTATATCATTTGGCAATTCACTTTCAAAACTCATTATTTTGTTTGATCTTGGGTGATTGAATCCAATACTTTTAGCATGTAGTGCCTGTCTAGGTAATAATTTAAAACAATTTTCAACGAACTGTTTGTACTTTGTGAAAATTGTTCCTTTTAAAATTTTATTTCCCCCGTACCTTTCATCATTAAAAATTGGATTTCCGAGATATTTCATATGTGCTCTAATTTGATGAGTTCTTCCAGTTTCTAATCTACATTCTAATAAACTGACATAATTTAAATCTTCCAAAACTTTATAATGCGTTATGGCATTTTTACCTTGATCTTGATCATCACTAACAGACATTATCATTCTATTTTTCTTATCTCTTCCAATATAATTATTTACAGATCCTGATTTATTTTTAAAACTTCCCCAAACCAGGGCAATATAATTTCTTTTTGTTTGTTTTAGAAAAAACTGCTCAGATAAATTTCTCATTGCAATTTCAGACTTCGCTACTACCAGTAGACCACTTGTATCTTTATCAATTCTATGTACTAGTCCAGGCCTTCCAGTATTATTTTCAGGTAAATCTTTGACATGGTATAGGATGCCATTTAACAAAGTTCCTGAATAATTTCCATGACCAGGATGAACAACTAGATTTGGAGGTTTATTTACAACTAAAAGATCTCTGTCTTCATAAATAATTTGAAAATCAATTTTTTCAGGTTTTAGAAGATTCTCGAACGGTGGATAAGAAAACATTACTTTAATTTCGTCCCTTGGTTTAACCCTGTAATTTTGTTTTACCGAAATATTATTGACTTTGATGGATCCATTTTTTGCAGCTAGTTGTATTTTATTTCTTGAGGCATTTTCAATTCTATTCATCAAGAATTTATCAATTCTTAATGGCTCTTGACCTTTATCTACTTTAAAAGAAAAGTGTTCATAAAGCTCATCCTGTAATTCAAAATCTTGCAATTTTTATTTTTTTAATCCATTACCTAATACAAAATCAATTTTTGATTTTTTTGGAATAATATGCCCCTCATTAATTTCTGAATCCATATATAAAACTTTGAGCACCATATCTTTTCCAATATTATCTTCGTAAGAAATTTCTCCAATTTCTAATTCGAGAGCTAACAGAGTTGATTCAGCATTTCTCTTTGTTAGTTGAATTAAATTTGGGAGAACAACATTTCCATAACCTGATGGGTTAATTGTTAAATATATTTTTCTATTTTTTTTTACTTTTTGAGAAGGTTGTGGTATTTGCTCAATTACGGATTTTTTTTCAAAATCTGGATTAAAAAAAGACGAATCAATAACTTCATACCTGAGCTTAGCTTTTTTAATAATTTGATCAACATCATCCATGTTGTAACCAATTAAATTAGGAACTAAAACTTTACTAGATTGATTAGTGTAGAAAAATAAAAAAATTATTGAAAACAAAACTATCATTGCAAAGATTACTGTAGCCAAAAAAATTTGCTTAATAAAAGCTTTACTGTAAAAGAATTTCATTTTAAAACTGTGTTAACAAATATAGATAAATAAGTATCTTTAGCTTCCGTAATAATCAAAATTCATGAAAAAAAATATCGCTGTTGTTATGGGTGGATATTCGCTCGAACATGACATATCAATAAAAAGTGGTGATAATGTCATAAAAAAAATTGATAAAAATCGATATAATATTTTCAAAGTAGTTGTAAAGAAAACTAAATGGGTTCATGTTGATCAATTAGACAATGAATACAATATAAATAAAGACAATTTTACAGTTTTAATTAATGATATGATTGTAAATTTTGATTTAGTTTTTAATATGATACATGGTGATCCAGGTGAAAATGGAGTTATTCAAAAATATTTTGAAAATTTAAACATAAAATTTACTGGTCCAAGCTCTGAAATTGCAAAACTTACATTTAATAAAAAAAAGTGTATAAATTATCTTTCTAATTTTTCAATCAAAACAGCAAAATCTCACTTGCTTGAAAGAAATGAAAATTATGATTTAAAAAATATTATAAATGATTTAAATTTTCCAATGTTTGTAAAAGCCAATAACTCTGGAAGTAGTTTTGGCGTATACAAGGCATATAATGAAGATGAAATCAATAAATACATTCAAGATGTTTTTAAAATTGATAATGAAATAATACTAGAAAGATATATCGATGGAAGGGAATTTTCGGTTGGTGTTATTAACAATCTTGGTAAAATTCAATCACTAGGTGTTACAGAGTTAATTTCTGAAAATGATTTTTTTGATTATCAGGCTAAATATCAGGGAAAACATAAAGATTTCACTCCCGCAAAAATTGATACAAAACTTGAAAGTCTACTAAAAAATAATGCTGAAAAAATTTGTGGAATTTTAAAAATTCCAGGGTTCTCGAGAATAGATTTTATAGTTGAAGATAATACCCCATTTTTTCTAGAAATTAATACTATTCCAGGCATGACTGATCAAAGTATTTTTCCAAAACAAGTTGTATTGAATAATTTTAATTTAAAAGATCTATTTACTGAAATAATCGAAAATTCTATAAAATAATTTAAATTTACTTCTATGAGAAAAGCCATATTTCCAGGAACTTTTGATCCATTTACAAAAGGGCATCAAGATATTTTAAAAAGAAGTATAACAATTTTTGATGAAGTAGTTATTGGAATTGGATTAAATGGTAATAAAAAAACAATGTTTAATGTCAATGAACGAATTGAGCAGATTAAGAGTGTTATTCATGGTAATAAAAAGGTTTCTGTTAAAAGTTATAAAGGATTAACAATTAATTTTTGTAATGATGAAAGCGCAAACTTTATTGTTAGAGGAGTCAGAAATACTGGAGACTTTGAGTTTGAAAAAGCTATTGCAAGAACAAACAGAATGCTATCTAAGATTGAAACTATTTTTTTACTTACATCTGCTAAAACTTCTTTTATAAGCAGCTCAATTGTTAGAGAATTAATTTTAAACAACGGGGATTACAAAAATTTAGTTCCTAAAACTATTTATGAAATTCTTTTAAAAAATCATTCAAAATAATTGAAATATTTTTAAATGTTTTCTCTTTAATCTTGTTTAGTTGTTTAATATTTTTCCATTTAACAGATTTGATTCCTTCCTCAACTTGAGGATGTAATTTACCTTCATAATTCGAATGCATCAGGAACCATCTAGTTTCTTTTAAAAAGTACTTTCCATTATTTCGAACTAGATGAAATGTGGTTTTAAAAAATTTTTTAATTACCAATTCTTTAATACCTGTTTCTTCTATAACCTCTCTAAGAGCAGTTTGTTTATTTGTCTCACCAATATCAGATTTGCCTTTTGGTAAATCCCATTTTCCTCTTCTAAATATAAATAACATCTCATTTTTCTTATTTGTAACAATTCCCCCAGCAGAGTTGATAGTTTTAATTTTTTTCTTAAACTGACTTAATAACTCTTTTTTTTTTGGATAAAAAAGATAAATTTTTTTATGCTTTCTAGTTTTTTTTAAAATCTCATCAATATTTAAACTGGAAATTAAAAAAGTATTATTATTAATTAAATATTTTTTTTTTGATGTTAAAATAATAGGAAGACGATTTGCAAAAACTTTATACATTTGTTATGTGATTTTAAATGATCAAACAGCTATAGAAACCTCAAAGAAACTTCTACAAATTAATGCAATAAAATTGAATCCAAAAAATCCATTTATATGGGCTTCAGGGATAAACTCTCCTATTTATTGTGATAATCGATTGATTTTATCTGAAATTGAAACTAGGAAATATATTTGTAATGAACTTTGTGTTTTAATAAATAAAAAATTTAAAAGAACAGAAGTAATTGCAGGCGTAGCAACAGGTGCTATTGGCATCGGAATGATGGTTGCTCAACAGCTTAATAAACCATTCATTTACATTAGATCAAGTAAAAAGCAACATGGGAGAAAGAACAGTATTGAAGGTGGTTTTATTAAGGGTCAAAAAGTTATAGTTATAGAAGATCTAATTAGTACTGGAATGAGTAGTATAAAAGCATGTAATTCTGTTATTGAAAACCAATTAGAACTTTTGGGCCTAGTTAGTATTTTTACATATGGTTTTAATGAAGCTGTAAATAATTTTAAAAATGAAAAAATCATTAACTATTCATTAAGTTCATATGATTACTTAATTAAAGAAGCTGTAAATATGAAAAAAATTGATGAAAAAGAAATAAATATGCTTTTTAGCTGGAAGGAAGATCCTAAAAAATGGAAATTTTAAAATGAAATTAACTAAAGAAACAAATACATTAAATTTTACATCAAGAAAAATTTATAGTTTCATTTCAAATGTTTATAATTTTAAAAAAATACTAGGCAATGATATTAATGATTTTACTATCCTCGACGATGAAAATTTTAGTGCGAAGATTGGTAGTTTGCCAAAAATAAACTTAAAACTAGAATTATATGATAATCAAGAGAAAGTTAAACTTGTTTCATCTAACCCAAAAATGGACTTTTCATTTGAATTTTTTGTTGAAAAAATTGATATTTCAAAATCCAAAATAAAGATGGATTTTTTTGGAAATTTTTCTTCGATGATTGAAATGATGGTAAAAAATCCCATGGACAAATTTACTCAAGAAATAATTTCAAAACTTGATAACATTGAATTCAGTTAATATAGACTAGTTCCTGATTTTTAAATTCTTTTTTAATTCCTTTAATTTTCAAGACTAATTCACCTGTATCTTTGATGTCAACAATTTCAGCATTTTGAATATTTCCATTAATTTTAAATTTAATTAATTTATTTAAACCGTGTAATAATTTTAAATACTCA
>CACIKV010000027.1 GCA_902587325.1 uncultured Bacteroidota bacterium | reverse complement strand
CAGATGCAATTTTATTCTTGTAGGTACTTACAAGTAGATTATTATAGTATTCATTACTATTTTTTTTTAATCTATTTTTTTCTAATTCACTTAAGTTCATTTCAGCATTCTTAATTAATAGTTCGTTTAATGCCCAATTATTAATTATTTCATTAACAACAACAGTTGAATCTAGTCTTTCAATATTATTTGGAATTTTCTCCAACAGTTCTACAATGGTGAGTGTTTTATCACCAACTTTAGCAATTATATTCTTATCTAATTCGTTGTTTAAATTACACGATAGTAGAAGAACAAAAAAGAGAATACTTTTTCTCAATTTAACGTGAATAATTTGGAGATTCCTTTGTAATGGTAATGTTGTGTGGATGACTTTCATCAAGTCCAGCTCTAGTAATTTGAACAAACTGTGAATTGTTTTTTAGATCATCAATATTTTTAGCTCCACAATAACCCATTCCAGACTTAAGTCCACCAATAAACTGATGCATACTTTCAACTAAAAAACCTTTAAAAGGAACTCTACCAACAATTCCCTCTGGAACAAATTTATTTTTATCATCAACTTTGGATTGAAAATATCTCTCTTTACTACCTTTCTCCATTGCCTCCAAAGATCCCATGCCTCTGTATGTTTTGAATTTTCTACCTTCCAAAATTATTGTTTCTCCAGGTGATTCGTGAGTACCTGCTAAGAGAGATCCTAACATTACACAATCGGCACCTGCAGCAATAGCTTTTGTAATATCTCCAGTGTGTTTGATGCCTCCATCAGCAATTATAGTTACACCAGATCCTTCAACTTCTTTTGAGATATTATAAATGGCTGATAACTGTGGATAACCAACGCCAGCAACAATTCTTGTTGTGCATATTGAACCAGGACCAATTCCAACCTTGATACCATCAACACCTGATTTTATTAAGAATTTAGCTGCATCAGCTGTGGCTACATTTCCAGCAATAATATCAATATCTACAAATTCTTTTTTAATATTTTTTATAGTTTGAAGGACTGATTTGGTGTGAGCATGAGCAGTATCAATCACTAGTGCATCAACACCTGCATCATATAACATTTTAGCTCTATTAAAAGAATCTCCAGCAACTCCAATTGCAGCAGCAACTCTTAATCTACCAAACTCATCCTTGTTTGATGAAGGTTTGAGTGTTATTTTTTGAATGTCACGAAATGTTATTAATCCGATTAATTTATTATTGTTGTCAATAATTGGAAGTTTTTCAATTTTACTTTTTTGCAAGATTGATTCAGCCTCTTTTAATGTTAATTCCTTTGAGCCAGTAATTAAATTTTCCGAAGACATAACATTGTCGAGTTTTTTGTTCATGTCTTTTTCAAAACGTAAATCACGATTTGTAACAATTCCAATTAATTTTCCTGCTTTATCAACAATAGGAATGCCACCAATGCTATACTCACTCATGCAGTTTAATGCATCCTTAACAGTTTCATTTTTGGAAAGAGTAATTGGATCTAAAATCATTCCAGATTCAGATCTTTTAACTTTTCTTACCTTATTGCTTTGATCTTCAATTGATAGGTTTTTGTGAATTACTCCAATTCCACCCTCTTGTGCCATAGCAATTGCCATTTTACTTTCCGTCACTGTATCCATTGCAGCAGAAACAATTGGTACTTTCATTGATAAGTTTTTAGAAAATTTAGAATGCAGGTTTACCTCATTAGGTAATAGTTCAGAATATGCGGGAACTAAAAGCACATCGTCAAACGTTAGGCCAGTTTCGATAAATTTTTGATTTGAAGGAATCATGCAACTAAAAATTAATTGCACACAAAGATAATAATTTAATATTAGTTTAATAATTAACGAAAATTTAAATAGAAAAAGCTATCTTTCAATCAGGAAAACTAAAAACAAATACTATAGAGATAGATAGCTCCTTCTATTTTTTTAATGAAATTAAATAAGACAAAAATTTGGTTGGAAACTATCTTATTTAGAATCATTATAAATAACATTCAAACCTAAGGAAATTTTATAAGTTTAGAAAAAGTAAAAGGCAATTTTTTTAGACTGAGAAAAATATTAATATGATGACCAAGAAAAGCACAACATACCATCTTTGGCACTCTCAGGATGTGGGCACTTTGATTTCTTAAAATTTAAGCAACTTAAACAATCTGACATCTTGGAAAATGCTTTCTTTATAGTATGATCTTCGCAAACGCTATCAATTTGAACTGATAAATTATGTTTTGAACATTTTAAAGCATTTTCTAAACTTTCACAGTTTAAACAGGTATTTACTGATTTAATCATATTCAAATATAATTTGAATAATATTTAGAAACAATATAAATTAATGTTCTCTAGTTGGTTGAGTAAAATAATTATCACAATTAGAATCAAATTGTATTAGATCATTGTCATTGAAACTTATATAAATTTCACATCCAGCTTTAAATGAATTTTTTGAAAAAAGAATCCAATTTTCTTCAAAAAAAGAGGCATTTATTTGAAATTCTTTACCGACAAAAGAACACTTATTAACTATTCCTTTATAATTAGAGTTATTTACAATGCTTATGTTTTCTGGTCTTAAATAATATATTTTACTAGCGATATTTATCATATTTAAATCTCCAAGAGCTTTAGCGCAATAGCAATTGGATGGATTACAATATATCTTGAAAGGTTCGTCATATTGTTGAAGAACTCCAGCCTTAAAAATCAAAATTTTGTCAGCTATTGAAAAACTTTCTTTTATATCATGAGTTACTAAAATAGTAGTAATGCCTGAAGTTTTTATTATGTTGTAAATTTCATTTTTAATCTGAAGTTTAATGCTAGAGTCTAAATTACTAAATGGTTCATCTAATAAAAGAAGATCGGGTTCTCGAATAATTGCTCTTGCAATAGAAACTCTTTGTTGTTCTCCCCCGGATAATTCATGAGGAAATCTTTTAGTTAGATCAGATAAACCAGTTAATTCTAAAATACCTGATACTTTATTTTTAAAATTATAATCCAAATTAAATGTAATATTATCAATTACATTTAAATGAGGAAAAAGCGGATAGTCTTGAAAAACAAAACCAATTTTTCTCTTGTGAGACTCAATAAATATTTTAGAACTGTTTAAAACAACTTTATTCAGCTCTATTGACCCATCATTTATATCTTCTAAACCTGCTAAACATCTTAAAAATGTAGTTTTACCACTGCCCGATTCACCTATAAATGAAACAATATCTCCCTTGTTAACATTAAAATCTAATGATTTAATTAATGGCTTATCCTTTTGGAAATGCTTTTCAAGATTTTTAATTTTTAAAAACATTTATTTTTTTGATTGTTTGATAGAAAGAATTGAAAGCAATATAATTCCAAAAATAATAATAGTTAATGAATATATTGAAGATTTAGTTATCATTTCCTCAATAGCATATTCATAGGTTTGAGTTGCAAGTGTATCAAAATTAAAAGGTCTGAGAATTAAAGTTAAGGGCAAATCTTTCATTATATCAACAAAGCAAATACAAAAAGCAATTATTATAGCATTATTATTTAACGGTATAAAAATTTTTCTAAAAAACTGAAATGGCTTTAAACCTATACTCTTTCCTGCATCATCCAGCTTTTTTGGATATTTTTTGAAACTTGTTAATATAGGAGAAACTGCAACAGCCATATATCTAATAAAATATGCATAAACTAAGACAGGAATTGATCCAATTAATAAAAAACCTAAAGAATCATTAATTGGAGCAAAAAGTAGTATAATTGATATACCAATTACAGCCCCAGGTAAGGCATATGTGAGCGAAATAATTTCGCCGACAAAATTTAAAATTTTAGAATTAGAAATTCGTTTAACGTATTGAATAAAAAGAACAACTAAAATAATTAAGATTGATGCAATAAAAGATATGAATATTGTGTTTTTACTTAGATTAAAAACATCAAAAAAGTCAATATTATCAAAATCAACAAAAATGTTATTTACCATATAAATAATTGGAATAACAAAAGCAGCTAAGATTATGATTAAAGATGTTATATGAATAAGTACGAGCTTTTGATAACTGTTTTTGAAATTAGGCGACAAATCTGAATTGGATTTAAAACTATAATTATACCTGTTAGTTATCCATCTCTCAATAAAAAAAAAGAAACAAACAACTAAAAAAAGTAAAATTGCCAATATGGATGCAGTCTCCATATCAGCCATAGAACCCCAAGCTCTAAAAATACCACTTGTATAAGTATTAATTCCAAAATAACTAACAGCTCCGTATTCATTCAATACTTCCATTGATATTAAAAAAATTGCTGAAAATATAGCAGGTAATGATAGAGGAATTCCAATCTTAAAAAAAGTTTTTAATTCATTTAATCCCAAATTTTTTGAAAGATTTATATAATTATTTCCAATTAAGCTAAAAGAAATTCTACATGCTGCATACAAGTACGGATACAATGAAAATGATAATAAAATTGATAAAACTTCAATCTGAAGATAATCTTGATTAACTAAAGTTGTTAACGATGGAATAAAATCTCTTACGAAACTTTGAAAAGGACCAGAAAAACTGAGTATATCGCCATATGAAAAAGCCATTATGTATGTCGGAATTGCAAGTGGCAAATACAATAACAAGTCATAAAACCTTCTTCCTTTGAATTTACTTGTACTAATAAACCAAGCAGGAACAATACCAAATAAAAAAGAAAAAAAGATTGTTAATACAAGTAAATATAATGTACTAAGTGTATAATCTAAGAGTAAATAATCTGCAAAATAAAAAAAGTTTGTAGTATCAAAACCTATACTAATAACAAACAAAGCTATTATTGGAAGTACTATTATAAATGCTAATAGAACAACTATTAAGCTTTTAAAACTATTTTTTTTTATTTGATTTAGACTTATTTCCAACCTGTTTTGTCAAATATACGAATAGCTTCGTTTCTTTTGACTCCCAGCATATTTAAGTCTAAATTATCCTTTTTGAAATCTCCCCATTGTTTAACGATTTTGTTTGGCTCAATTTCAGGATTAACTGAATATTCGTAGGTGTTATCAACATATGTTTGTTGAGCTACTGAAGATGTTAAATAAGCTATCAATTTTAAAGCATTTTCTTTGTTTGGAGAATTTTTAGTCAAAGCAATTCCGGAAACATTAATGTGTGCTCCGCTTTGATCAACTCTCTGGTTTGGAAAAAAAACACCAACTGAGTTACCAGCATTTAATTCATCTTCTTTTTCAGATGATAATAAAAGTCCAATATAGTAAGAGTTAACAACTGCTAAATCACCTTGACCAGCAGCAATAGCTTTAACTTGATCCCTATCATTTCCTTTAGGATCTCTTGCAAGATTAGAAACAATATCAGATGACCATTGCTCTGCAACCTTAGGGCCATTATTAGCTATGATAGATGACATTAGTGCTTGATTATAGGAGTTAGAGGAAGATCTTATTAAAAGCCTGTTTTCCCATTTTTTATCAGCTAAACTTTCATAACTATCCAATTCATTTACATTAACTCTATCTTTGCTGTAAACAATGATCCTTGATCTGAAAGTTAACGGTACCCAAAAATTATTGGGATCTAAAAACTCTTTTTTAATATTTGATGTTATAGTTTCATCTTCAATTTTTTGAAGTAAGCCCATATCTCCAGCTTGCCATAGTTTACCAACATCGACTGTTATAAACAAATCAGCTGAACTTGAACTACCTTCAATTTTTAATCTTTGAATGAGCTCATCAGCATTTGCTTTGGTTACATTAACTTTAATACCTGTTTGTTTTGTAAAATTTTCATATTGTAACTCATCAACAGCATAGTGTCTTTGACTATAGATATTTATTTCGTTGGGTTTTTGGTTGTTTTCACAAGATGTAATAATTAAAACAAAAAATATGAATATAACTCTCAGGATATTTTTTTTCATGTTACAAATTTAGATTTTAACACAAAAATAAAAAAATCATATTTATTTAGACTTAATCTAAATAATAAATTATATTTAAACTATAATTTGTTTAGAACCATTCTAAATAAATTTAATAATATGAGAAAAATTCTAATTTTATTTTTAATGCTTAATGATGTATTACTAGCACAAAAAAACAATAATCAAAAAATAAATGATACCATAACAGCACTTGACGAAGTTATTATTAAAGGTAATTCTATACTTGGAAATAAATTCGTTGCAAAAAATAGAACAGGTGCTGCATACTATCTATCAACTAATGAGCTTGCGGAATTTAATTATACTGACATAAACAGAGCATTAAATAAAATATCAGGAATTAATTTTTATGAAGAGGACGGATTTGGTTTACGGCCGAATATAAGTATTAGGGGAACATCACCTGAAAGAAGCTCTAAAATAGCTGTTATGGAGGACGGTATATTGATCTCTCCTGCACCTTATAGTGCATCATCTGCATATTATTTTCCTTCAATAGCAAGAATGCAAGCAGTGGAAGTTTTAAAAGGTAGTAGTCAAATTCAATATGGCCCATATACAACTGGCGGTGCCATAAACTTTGTTTCCACAGAAATACCAAAATCATTTAAAGGTAAAATTTCAACCAGTTACGGAAGTTTTAATACTGGGCAAACACATGCAACTATAGGTAATAAATCTGGAAATATTGGATATATGCTTGAATATCTTAATTATAATTCAAATGGTTTTAAATCACTTGGCAATCAGCTAAATACTGGATTTGATATAAATGAAATAACTTCAAAATTTAGATTTGAAATATTTAAAAAAAGTAAAGCGAAACAAAGTATAGAATTAAAATTTCATCATTATGATGAAATTTCAAATGAGACCTATCTTGGACTAACCAATTCTGACTTTGATAAAAATCCTTTTTTAAGATATCCTGGATCAGAAAAAGATAAAATGGATGCTGAGCATATTCAATATTTAGTCACACATGAAATTAATTTTTCAGAAAAACTAAAGATTACATCAAATTTTTACTACAATGGATTTAAAAGAAATTGGTACAAACTTGATGATGTAGTTTTTGAAGCTAATTCGCAAAAAATATCAAAAGTAGTTTCAAATCCAGATAAATTTCCGGGCCACATATCTGTACTGAGAGGTTATTTAGATTTAGAAAATTCTTTGAAAGTCAAAGCAAATAATAGAGAGTATATTTCAAAAGGTATACAAACTAAAATAGATTACCATTGGTATGCGAAAAACAACTCATTTAACGACCTTGAAATTGGACTTAGATTTCACTACGACGAAGAAGATAGATTTCAGTGGGAGGATGTTTACAATATCAACAATGGATTTATGTCACTGGGTATTTATGGAGATAAAGGTTCTCAAGGAAATAGAATAAGTTATGCTAATTCTTTTGCTTCCTATATCATGTATAAGTATAAAATTAATCGATTAACAATATCTCCAGGTATTAGATTTGAATCAATAAAATTATCAAGAGATGATTTTGGAAAAACTAATCCATCGAGAAACTCTACCGATTTATCATCTAGAGAAAATAAAGTTTCAGTATTTATCCCTGGCATTGGGTTAAATTATACATTTAATAATAAAATTTCCCTATTTGGCGGGTTACATAAAGGTTATTCTCCACCTGGCAGTTCAGTTGGACAAAAAGCTGAAGAAAGTGTCAATTTAGAGCTTGGAACAAGACTAACATTTAATAAATTAAATGCAGAACTAATTGTATTCCAAAATGATTACACCAATTTATTAGGAAATGATTTAGCAGCAACAGGTGGATTTGGAGAACTAGATCCATTTAATGCTGGTCAGGCTTTAGTGAATGGATTAGAAATTTTATTAATGTCAAATATTGTTGAAAGTAATAAAATTAATATACCCTTTTCATTATCTTATACTCTAACAAATGCAAAATTTCTTACGGACTTTGGAAGTACACAAGATATTTGGGGAGAAGTCAGCAATGGAGACAGAATTCCATATATACCTCAACACCAACTAAATTCATCTGTCAGTTTTGAGGGAAATAAATTTGAACTTAATTTAAATGCTAATTATAATGGTAAATTCTCTACTTTAGCAGATGGATCAATAGAGATTCCCTCTTATATGATTTTTGATATTTCATTTAAATATATGCTACGATCAGATATAACATTAAAATCAAAAATTTTAAATCTTTTCGATAGTAAATATGCTGTTTCGAGAGCTCCTGCAGGATTAAGACCTGGACATCCTCTAGGGATATATGCAGGATTTGAATACAAATTTTAATTTTTTTGAACTATTAAATATATTTATGTTTTACATAGATTTAAATGAAAAATTTCA
>CACIKV010000026.1 GCA_902587325.1 uncultured Bacteroidota bacterium | reverse complement strand
GATAAAAAAAACTAATTGGAATAGATAATATGTTGAATAAAAGGGATTTATTAAAAAAATACAATCAATCTGGACCAAGATACACATCTTACCCGCCAGCAACTTTTTTTGATTCTAAATTTGGGAATTCTGATCACGAAAAATATATAATTCAATCAAATCAAGAAAAACCTGAAAACATATCAATATACATTCACATTCCATTTTGTCCACAAATCTGTCATTTTTGCGGTTGTACAACAGAAACTGGATTTACGAAACCATTTCTTGAAAGATATGTTGATGCAGTTATAAAGGAAATTAATTATGTTGCCAGAAGAATTAATAAAAAAAGGAAACTCACCCAAATTCATTGGGGAGGAGGTACTCCAAATGCAATTTCTTACAAATACATTGAAAGGATTACAAATAAGCTTTATGAAGAATTTACTTTCTCAAAAAATTACGAAATGGCAATTGAATGTAATCCAGCTCATTTAGAATTTAGACATATTGAATTATTGAAGAAATTTGGTTTTAATAGAATATCCCTTGGAATTCAAGATTTTAGAAATGATGTCTTAGATGCTATTAATAGAAAACCATCAAAACATCCAATTAATGAAATAGTTGCAAAAATTAAAAGTGAAGGATTTACAGGAACTAATATTGATTTAGTTTATGGACTACCTTTACAAACTGTTAGTAGTTTTAAAAAAACAGTTGAAAAAGCGATTGAGCTTAAAACTGAGAGGCTAGTAACATTCTCATATGCTCATGTTCCATCTGTTCTACCACGTCAAAAAATATTAGAAAAAATTGGATTTCCAAGTTCAAATGAAAAAGCTGAGATGTATGAAAATTCATATAGAAAATTTATAGAATCCGGATATATTTCAATTGGCATGGATCATTATTCACTACCTAATGATGAATTTGCGATTGCATTAAAAAACAAAAATTTACACAGAAATTTTCAAGGTTATTGTACAAGAGAAACTACTGGTCAAGTTTATGCATTTGGTGCCTCAGCAATTTCTCAGTTAAATTCAGCTTACAGTCAAAATATTAAAAATGCTTCTCAATATATAAATGCTATTGAAAAAAATAAACTTGCAGTTTTAAGGGGATATGCTGTGACAAATGAACAAAAAATAATTAGAGATATAATAAATAATTTGATGTGTAATTATTATGTAGATCTTAATAAAATTGCTGTTGATAACAAAATAAAAATTAATGAGCTGTACAATTTAATTGATTTCTCAATTGATAATTTTATAGATTTTATTGAAGATGAAATTTTAGACATAGAATCAGGTAAAATTATCGTTTATGAAAAGGGTAGATTATTTACAAGAAATATTGCTATGAAATTTGATCCATTAGTTAAAATAAATATTGGAACATATTCAAAAACTATATAATGAAAGGTTTTTTAATGATAAATTTAGGTTCACCAGATAGCACATCAATTCCTGATGTAAAAAGATATTTGGATGAATTTTTAATGGATAAAAGAGTTATTGGAAAAAGCTATTGGTTTAGATGGTTTTTAGTCAAAATAATAATTTTAAATACAAGACCAAGAAAATCTGCTAAAGCCTACAAAAAAATTTGGTGGAAAGAAGGTTCTCCTTTAATTGTTTTATCAAAAAGATTATTTAACAAAGTAAAAAAGCTTGTTAAAATTCCAGTTGCTCTTGCAATGAGATATGGTTCGATGAGTATAATTAACGGTCTTAAAGAACTTCATGAAATTGGTGTAAATGAGGTTATTGTATTACCATTATATCCTCACTATGCAATGTCATCATACGAAACAGTAGTTGAAAAGGTGAAAAAAGAAGTGAGATTAAAATTTCCTAGTATTAAATTAAAAATAATTGATCCATTCTACAATAATAAAAGCTACATAAAACTATTAAGTAATAAGATCAAAGAAACTCTAAAAAAAGTAAAATACGATCATATTCTCTTTTCTTATCACGGAATTCCTGTAAGTCACTTAAAAATTTCTGATACTACTAACAAGCATTGTTATAAAGTTAAAGACTGTTGTTCCGTGAAGTCAGATGCACATAAAACTTGTTATAAACATCAGGTTTTAGAAACAACAGAACTTGTTGTAAAAGAATTAAAAATTGATAAAAGTAAATATAGTAATGCTTTCCAGTCTAGACTCCCCAATGAAGCTTGGCTAAAACCATATACCGATAGTGAATTAGTAAGATTAGCAAAAAATGGTATCAAGAATTTAGTAATTGTAACTCCTGCATTTGTAACTGACTGCCTTGAAACACTGGAAGAAATTGCAATGGAAGGTAAAGAAGAGTTTTTAGATTCTGGTGGAAAAAATTATTACTATGTCCCTTGTCTTAATGATGATAAAGATTGGTCAAAACTAATTTCTAGTTGGGCAAAATAAAACAATGAATTATCTAATCCTCAAAACAATTCACCTAATTGCAGTAGTTTGCTGGTTTGCAGGATTATTTTACATGGGAAGACTTTTCATCTATCATAAAGAAGCTGAAAAAAAAAATGATGTAGAAAAAAAAATTTTACAAGATCAATATAGATTAATGTCAAATAGGTTGATGTATATAATTACATGGCCTTCAACTGTTGTAACTTCTTTTTTTGGGTTTTACATGCTGTATCAAAATACAATTCTTCTAAAACTTGATTGGATGAAAGTGAAACTTATTTTAGTTAGTTTTTTGCTACTCTACACAATCACAATTCAAATATTTTTAAAACAACTTAATAAAGGGAATATAAGATTAAGTGAACTTGGATTAAGAATATGGAATGAAGTTGCCACATTACTATTGATATCAATAATTTCATTAGCTATTTTAAAATCTTCAATATCCTGGATTAATGCTATTCTTACTTTTATTGTTATCGCAATTATTTTAATGCTTTTAATCAGAATCTACAAAATTTTGATAAAAAAACCTTCGTAATTTATTTAAGAAACTATATAAAAAGCAACTAATAAATAAATTGAGGCTTGAACATATCCTAGATTTTTACTGTTTATCAGTTTAATTAGCTTTGGTCGAAATATCTCAGATGATGTGGAAATAAAAATAAAAATGATGGTAGAAATTATCCAAAAAATCAAACCCAGAATTAAAAATTGCAATTTAATGTGCATAGTGTCATGAAATATGAATCCTGGCAAAAATGCTATAAAAAATATACCAACCTTTGGATTTAAAATATTCATTAAAAGCCCAGCAATAAAATTTTTTTGGGTTTGATTTTTCTTGTTTTTAAAATCATTCTTTTTGATAATTGAGATTACTGAGAGTGCTATAAAGTAAAAAAATCCAAAATATTTAATAATATCATAATAGAAATCGTCTGAACTTAAAATAGCTGAAATACCAAAAATTACAAGTAAAGTATGAAAAAGTAAACCAGAGGTTAACCCTAATGATAACTCAATGGCACTTCTTTTTCCATCTGATATACTTTTAAAAAAAACGTATACTATATCTGGTCCAGGAGTAATAGTAAGTAAAAAAACTGAAAAAATAAATGTAACTAAAACATCGATTTGCATAATTTTTGAATCTAGTGATTATTTTTGTAATATATTAAATATAGATAATGAACAATATTCAAAATTTGCTTGAAGAAATATCTCAAACCAGAAAGGATTTACTCAATCACTCAATATATAACAAACTTAATAATATCGAATCAATTTCAAAATTTATGGAAATCCATGTTTTTGCGGTTTGGGACTTTATGTCGCTGGCAAAATCTCTCCAAAGTAATTTAACTTGCGTTAGCACTCCATGGTACCCTACAGCAGATAAAATTTCAAGAAGACTTATTAATGAAATAGTACTTGGTGAAGAAAGTGATATCGATCAAAACAATAACCCTACTAGTCACTTTGAACTTTATGTTGAATCAATGAAAAAAATAGGCTCAGACACTAGTAAAATAGATGAATTTATAGACGAAGTTATAAAGTCCAAATCTCACAAAAAGGCTGTAAAAAAATGCTCAATTCCAAATGGAATTAGTGATTTTTTAGATTTTACATTCAAAACTATTGAATCTAACAAACCTCACATAATTGCAAGTGTATTTACTTTTGGAAGAGAGGATTTAATCCCTGATATGTTTATAAATATTGTTAAAACTCTAAATAAAAAAAATGAAACAAAAATTGGAGATCTTTTGTATTATTTAGAAAGACATATTGAAATGGATGGAGATGAGCATGGACCTATGGCTCTTCAAATGATTTCTGAACTTTGTAAAGATGATGAAAATAAATGGAAGGAGGCTACTGAAATGTCAAAAAAGGCTCTAGAAATGAGAATAAAATTATGGGATTACATTGAAACTAGTTTAAATTAAAACATCACCAATTGTTTTAATTGCCAAGAAATTTACTTTTATTAATCTATTTAAAAGTTTATCAAGATAATTTGAACTTAGAGGGCCCCAACCTTCATTGTCCAATCCATGTAATGTTAATATCAGCCATCCACCATTAGATTTTAAAAAACTATTTATTGATTTCTCTACAAAAGCATCAGATTTATCAGGTCCATAACCCCATGTTCCAAGTCTTAAATTTGTTTTTTTATTTGGAATCTCATTTGATAATTTATTTTTTAAAACCAACCTGCCAGCTGTTCTAACTGCTTTAACTTTTTTTAAAAGATATTCATCAATTTCTTTATTTGAGGAATTATAAGGGTAGTTAAAAATTGAATCGGATTGTGAAAAATTGTCTAAATTATTATTGAAATATTCTAAACACTTATCTATGTTATTTTTGGCATTTTCAATTGGTATTTTTGTTAAATTTAAATGTTCCCAAGAGTGAGGCATAATCTCATGCCCTCTTGACTTCAGAATATTCCAATCATAAAAATCTCCAAGTAATTTTTTTGGCATCCATTTATATTCGTTTGAGAAGGATTCTAAATGACCTGAGGCAATGATATTCATGCTTGCTTTTAAACCATAATTCTCAAATATTTTTGCAGTTTTATAACAAGATTTCTTAAACCCATCGTCAAAACTTAAAGTTAAATAATGAGTTCTTTGACTTAAAAATTGTTTTGAATTCAATCCCAGACTAGCTAGAGATGTTAATTTTAAAAAACTTCTTCTGATCATGTCAAAAATATTGTAATCTTAATAAAAATAAAAAATTATAAATTTTAAAATATAACTATATTTATGTCCTTCAAATTTATATGAAATATATTTTTTTCTTAACTCTGATTTTTTTAAAATCTTTAAATTCTTATTCTCAGCTAGAGCATGCTAATAAGTTTGCCAAAACAATTACTGAAAAAGATTTAAAAAAACACCTATACATATACGCTTCTGATGAGTTTGAGGGTAGAAATACTGGATCCAACGGTCAGAAAAAAGCTGTTGAGTATTTAAGAAATTTCTATATTCAAAATGATATTAAGCCTGGTGACCCTGACAAAGATTATTTTCAAAAAATGACTCTGAATATTTCAAGGGGAAATGAAGGTAAAGTTGATAGTGAAAATGTAATTGCAATTATTGAGGGAACTGAGAAACCTGATGAATATTTAATTCTGACTGCTCATCTAGATCATGTAGGATATGGAAGAACTGGCTCAAGACTAAGAACATCGTATGTTGGGGAGATAAAAGACAGAATTCATAATGGAGCTGACGATGATGGATCAGGAACCGTTGCAATGTTAGAAATTGCTCAAGCATTTAAGCAAGCAAGTAAAAAAGGAAAAGGACCCAAAAGAAGTATTATTTTCTTACATGTTACAGGTGAGGAAAAAGGATTACTTGGCTCCGCATACTACTCTGATAATCCTATATATCCTTTATCTAAAACAGTTGCAAATTTAAATCTTGACATGATTGGAAGGATTGACCCAACTAGAAAAGGTGATAAAAGAGAGTATATATATATAATAGGATCTGATCACGACAGTCAAGATCTTCATAATATATCTGAACAAACAAATCTTCAAACTGTCAACATAGATTTAGATTATAGGTATAATGCAAAAGATGATCCTCAGAGGTTTTATTATAGAAGTGATCATTATAATTTTGCAAAAAAAGGTATACCCATAATTTTTTATTTTTCAGGAACACATGAAGATTATCATTTACCCAGCGATACACCTGATAAAATTAATTATGATTTATTGGAATTACGATCAAAATTAATTTTTTATACAGCATGGAATATTGCTAATAGAGACCAAAGAGTTATTGTGGACCCTAAACCTGAGTCAGAGATTTTTGAAATTGATTCTGATAAGCTAGAAACTTATGCTGGTAAATATAGCACTGAGGGTGTTCCACTAGTTATTGATATTTATGTAAGGAATGATAAACTATTTATAGAAGTTATGAATCAATCCTTAGAGCTCACACCCGTTGCTGAAGATAAATTTAAAATAGAAGCAGCTAGTTTAGACTTAACATTTGATACAGATGGTGGTACAATGCAATTCAAGCAAGGGCCCTACCAAATAAAATTAAAAAGAGAATAATTATTTAAAATATATTTCTTTCAAAATTTTTGAAATTCCTGGGTTGTTTTTTAGATCATTGTAACTCCAAAAAACAATTCCAGGATTTTTTTTAACAATTGATCTCATAATCATGATTTGATTAGTAACCTCTTTTATTTGATTTTCATCAGTATAGTTACCTAATCTTATTCCAGGCCACAAAAATTTATTTTTTTTATTATTTGAATTCCACCAATCTAATAATACAGGAAAACTATATTTAGGATTATCAATAGTCCAATATAACTGAGGAGAAAAATAATCAGCCCATCCCCTTCTAATCCATTTTCTTGCGTCTGCAAATAACATGTCATATTGATCAAAATTAGTTAATGCAATTGTTGGATTATTTGGTCTCCAAATTCCAAAAGGACTAATTCCAAACATAACATTTGGCTTAATCTTTTTTATTTCTTTGTTTACTAACTTTAAAAACTTATTAACACTATTTCTTCTCCAATTATTTTTATTATTGACTAATGGAGATTTTTTAGATTTACTCCAAGATTTATCATCAGGAAAATCATCTCCATTATTGTACGAAGGATATGGATAGAAATAATCATCAAAATGAATTCCATCAATATCATACCTTGTAACAATATCTTTAACAACATTTAGGGAATGATTCATAACATCTTTTAATGATGGATCAAACCAATAATAATCATTCCTTAATTTTAAAACATATTCTTTTTTTTGATTTAAAATACTTGATTCATTGATAGATTTGTTAGATGGATGGTGAACTCTATAAGGATTTAACCATGCATGAATTTTAATTTGATTTTTTTTACATTCATCAATCCAAAATTTTAAAGGATCGTAATAAGGGTCTGGGGGCAAACCACTTTCTCCAGTTAAAAAATATGACCATGGTTCAATTTTACTCTCATATAATGCATCTGCTTGAGGTCTAACTTGTAATATTATCGTATTTAAATTTGAATCTTTTACATTTTTAATGATTTCAATAGCTTCTGACTGTTGTTTTTGAGAACTTAAACCAGGTTCTGATGGCCAAGATATATTAGCAACGCTAGCAACCCACACAGCTCTGAATTCATTTTGTTGAGCATTAGAAAAATTGATTAATATTAGACATAAAACAACTATACATTTTTTTGCTAACATGCTAGGTAACTAATTATTATAATTCTCATTAAGAATTGCTTTATTAGCACCAAGGTCTATTTTGATTTCATTTAATTTGGTAACCAACCTGGAAGTAATTTCAGGAAATTTATTTGAAACATCAACTGTTTCACTCAAGTCATCTTTTAAATTATATAGCTCTAGCTTATTTTCTTCATGTAATTCAACTAATTTCCAATCATTATTTCTTAAGGCAGATCCAGGTTTCCATAAACTACCATGATAATGAGGGAAATGCCAGAAAATAAAATCTCTATTAATATCTTTTTTAACAAATAAATTAGAAAGATCAACACCATCAATATTATCAACTTTATAACTTAAATTTAAAAGATTGGCAATTGTTGGAAAAAGGTCATATGATACAACTGGCTCTGAAATTATTTCCCTCTCCGTTTGGTTGGGAAGTTTTATTAATTGAGGAATTCTAATTCCTCCTTCGTATAACCATCCTTTTCCTGCCCTCAAAGGATAAACTGATGTTGGAGCTACTCTTCTTTGCGTAGATAAGCCACCGTTATCAGATGTAAAAACAATTAGAGTATTATCATATATATCATTTTCTTTCAAATATTTAATTATTCTTCCAATATTATTGTCTGTAGCATGCACCATAGATGCATACTTAGCATTTCTTTGATTTAATAATGTAATAGCATCACCTTCTTTAATTGTTTGTGGGCTTTTATTGTCGTAAGATTTTAATTTTTCAACATAATAATCGATAAACTCTTTATTTTCCTGAATTGGAGTATGTACATTATAAAATGATAAAAATGCAGCAAAAGGCTTATTAGGATCTCTTTTTTTAATTAATTCTATTGTTTCTAAAGTAAGTCTATCTGTGAGGTACTCTCCTTCAGGACCATCAACTAATTTCGGGTTTTTATATGGAGAATAATACCCTCCCATTGGACTCCCCTTGTCAAATCCACCAATATTCACATCGAACCCTTGATCTTCGGGATAATGACCTTCGCTTCCAAGATGCCATTTACCAGTATAAAAAGTTGAATAATTATTGTCTCTCAAAACCTCTGCAATAGTAGTTTCTTCAAGTGGTAATTCATTTCTGTCTACAGGACCTAAAAGAAGTTTATTTTTTGGATCTAAACCAGGTATCCAATCAGTTATATTTACACGAGCTGGATGTTTTCCAGTCATAATTGCTGCTCTAGTTGGTGAACACACTGAGCTAGCAGCATAAGCATTATCAAACAACATACTGGTTTCACTTAGTTTATCTATATGTGATGTTTCATAAAAATCTGAATAATTATAGGATACATCAGTCC
>CACIKV010000025.1 GCA_902587325.1 uncultured Bacteroidota bacterium | reverse complement strand
TAATCATCTTAAAAGAATTGTAATTATTCTGGCATTACAACAGAGCTTATCACGTGAATAACTCCGTTTGAACCCGCAACATCTGTTGCAATAATTTCACTCATATTTCCTTGTGAATCCTTTAAGTATATTTTTCCGCCTTTACTTCTTGCAGTTAAGGTTTGCCCATTTAATGCTGTAAGCTTTACTTTTCCATATCCTGATTTTAAGGCGCTAGCAACATCACTTGCCATTAGTTTTCCAGAAACTACGTGGTAAGTTAGAATATTTGTTAATGCTTCGACATTTTCAGGTTTTAAAAGACTCCCTAAAGTTTCAGAATCAATTTTTGAAAATGCTGCATTATTTGGAGCAAATACAGTAAATGGACCTTCTCCAGACAAAGCATCAACTAAATCAGCTGCTTTTAATGCTGTTACTAAAGTCGAAAAATCTTTGTTTGATACAGCTGCTTCAACTATAGTTTGGGAATAAATTCCAAAACTAAAATATAGAGCAGTAAACGATAATATAATTTTTTTCATAATATTTATTTAGACAAAAACATAAGCAATATCAATGCCATTGGCTTACATATAAATAATTTAACATTAAAATTGTTATAAATCTCTTAAATTACGGGCTCATTAACCGAGTTTTAAAGAGCTATGGAACACACTGGTTTACATATAGGTTTAATCCAAAGTAAATGGATTAGAAGTTGCAGAATTAAAAGAATATATGCCAATATTATTTCAAAGATTTATACTTACCTAATTTAAGGTACTATAAAAGAGCCTTCCCACTCATTATTAATTTTACTGAAACTAGCTCTTATATGACCATCCCTGCTTAATTGTAATATGCTCATATTAATAGGACATAATTCTATTATTGAAAAGTGTTTATCATTTAAATCTTTATCGGTTTTTTGTCCTTCATAAATATTTTTAATTGGAGTACTGGGTGGATATATGGTTGTGTAGTTTTCAGAACTAGTCCCTGCAATACCTTGCCAATATTTTTTTGTCAATTCATTGTTTTGATGAATAATCGAAACAGTACTAAAATAGATTTGTAACCCTTGTTTATTATTATAAAATAAAAGACCACTGTTCGAATTTTTTCTTAAATCTTTAATTTTTTCAGTCCTAGAATCTGTATAAATAAGGAGATTTTGTTCTAATGTTAATTTCCTGAAAACAACCCATCTAGATGTTGGAATTTCTTTAGATAATGTTGTTAATACTACGTTTTTAAATGGGTGCTTTTTTCTAGAAGCTCCTTTTCTAAGTTCTGAGAAAACGATACTTGGAATCTCTTCAAGCTTGTTATTAGGTAAAATAATAGGCATTTAGGTTAGTTGTCTTCGTTTATATTTTTAGAAAGGAGATTCATAAGATTATTCTTGTATCTTCTATCTCTTCGAGTTGCTTTTTTTTTATTTGCTCTTTTTAAATATCTTTTATCATTAACAACCATTTCAAGGTCTTTTGCACGTTCAATTTTAATATAGTCTTGAGTACGTGTTCTTCTCATAGCAAATAAATAACTATATTAATCAATAAATGTTCCGTATTATATTTTAATGTTAATTAATTCAAATGACAAAATTTATTAATATTTTTAATACTATGAAAAAACACAAATTATTAATCATAATACTACTGATTTCTTCTTGTTCACAAATCAGTGAAAGAGAAATGAAAATAAACGAAACTGAGGAAGTTGCTCTAAAAGTTTTTAATGCTCAATTGAGTGGAGATATTGATACATTTAAATCTTTTCTTAGTGACGATGTCACTATAACATTAACAGGACAGCTTGATATCTCACAAACATATGACTGGGATAATTATATGAAAATGGCTGGTTATTTTGGCTCGTTGCTAACAGGACAAATTGGTGGTGAATTTAAGGGAATTATTGCTGGTGAAAATTCTGCTGTAATTTTTGCTGACGGAAAGATGGAAGGTGCTTTTGGTGAATACAATAATGATTATGCATTGAGATATACATTTAACTCTGAGGGTAAAGTCAGTAATATAAAAGAGTGGCTAAGTGATATACTTCTTGCTACTCAGCTCTACGGTCAAAATATAAAAGGGGAACATATAAATGAAAAAAATAGATTCGAAAAATAGAATTAGTTTTTTCATTTAATAATCCCTTCATTGTCTCATATATGTAATAGTATGTTGGATATATTATTCAAAACCTATCTGGATAATCAGTGATAATTCCACTAACATTTAATTTTTTTATTCTTTCAATATCTTTTTTTTTATTAACTGTCCAAGTGTAAATATCTAATCCTGAATTTTTAATTTTATTTACTATATCAATATTTAAGTCATTAAAGTTTGGGTTAATTGCTACAGCATTTAACTCTTTGGCTGAATTAATAGCCATTAACGGACTATCTTCAGTTAGAAGTGCTATGTTAATATCATTACTTAATTTTCTTAATTTTTTCAATTCTTCCCAGTTGAAACTTGAAAATAAAATATTTTTAGGGTTAATTACCTTCTTGTCTATATAGTATTTTACTAATTCATACGATCGCTTTGATGTATTAGAACCTTTTAGCTCAATATTTAAAAAAAATTCCCTTCC
Organism: uncultured Bacteroidota bacterium; assembly: GCA_902587325.1. Taxonomy (GTDB): domain Bacteria; phylum Bacteroidota; class Bacteroidia; order Flavobacteriales; family Flavobacteriaceae; genus Eutrophosalina. Next base: position 7,886 of record CACIKV010000025.1, on the reverse strand, counting down.
AATTAATTTTAAAACTTCATCAAGAGTAGGAATTGAATATTGAGAATCGAGTACTTTTATTTTTTTTATCTCTGTTAAAGTTTTATTTTCAATTTTTCCCTTTCCATCAGTTAGTTTATCAAGAGTTTTGTCGTGAAACAGCACAATCTCACCGCTTTTGCATCTAAAAACATCTATTTCAACACCATCAGCTCTAAGTCTAATAGCCTCTTTAATTGATTCTATTGTATTTTCAGCAACGTGACCTTTAGCTCCCCGATGTCCAATATTCAAAATTTTGTTTTGAGAAAAAGAAAAAAGGGGAATAAATAGTAATAGTAAAATTAGTTGTTTCATTTTTTCTTATTTAATAAAATTATTGCAAACGCAGCTAAAACTAAACTTCCATAAGTCCTAAAAAGAAACTCAAACTGACTCATTGGCTCACCCTGATAACCAAAAGTATATACGAAATTTAATGTAGCAATTACAATCAATAAAAGTAAAATTAGTTTTTTCATTTTTTCTTATTTGCTCTTTTGGAATTTCTTTTATCATTAACAACCATTTCAAGGTCTTTTGCACATTCAATTTTCATGTAGTCTTAAGTACGTGTTCTTCTCATAACTAATAAATAAATATATTAATCAATTAATGTTCCTTATTATATTTTAATGTTAATTAATTCAATAGGTTTTAAATTTTAAAATAACTTAACATTAAATCAGAATTAAAGTTATAATTTACAAACGGTTTTATGAAAATTTCTGTATTTATCATTTTTATATTCTTATCAGTTAAATCCTTTTCTCAGAACAAATCGAAAGAAATTAGTTCAGATGTTAAACTTGTTGTTGGTCTTGTAGTTGACCAAATGAAGTATGAATACATTCCTAAGTTTTGGAATAAGTACGGCGAAAAAGGATTTAAAAGATTGATTAATAATGGGTTTATTTCAAAAAATTCCCATTTTAGTTATGCCGTTACTTCAACAGGACCAGGACATGCTACAGTTGTAACTGGGACTTCACCAAATTATCATGGTATAATTGGGAATGATTGGTATGATCCTAAAATTAATAAGTCAATTTATTGTGTTGATGATAATAATGTTGAGCCTGTTGGTACATCAAAAAAAATAGGAAAAAAGTCTCCAAAGAATTTATTGGTCACGACTATTTCTGATGAAAATAGGGTTTCTACTAACTTTAGAGGAAAGACTATAAGTGTTGCTCTTAAGGATCGCTCTGCAGTTTTGTCAGGTGGACATACAGCTAATTTCTCTTTCTGGTTTGATGATGAAGATGGAAAGTTTGTTACTAGTAATTATTATGTTGATGAATTACCAAAATGGGTAGAAAAATTTAACTCAAAAAAAATTATTAATAGTTATATTCAGAGTTGGGATACATATTATGATATTGACACATACACTGAAAGTGGTCCAGATTTAAACCCGTATGAGGTTAAAATTCTTGGAAAAAAGAATTCAGTATTTCCACATAGCCTCATCAATTTATTTAAAAAAGAGAATGGTGTATTTGATTATAACGCAATTAAATATTCTCCCGGTGGAAATAAAATATTAGTTGATTTTGCACTAATAGCTTTAGAGAATGAATCTCTTGGAACGGATAATTATACAGATTTTCTTCACATCGGCTTTAGTAGTACTGATTATATAGGCCATGTGTTTGGATCTAACTCAAAAGAAGTTCAAGATACTTACATAAGACTTGATAAAGACATTGAAAATCTTTTAAATATATTAGACAAAAAGATTGGAGAAAATAATTACCTAATTTATTTATCAGCAGACCATGCCATAACACATTCTCCAGATTTTTTAGCGGACAATAGGATCCCTTTTAACAAAATAGCTTCAAGCAAGGTATTTGCTCCAGAATTAAATCAATTTGTAAATAATATTTCCAATTATAATGTCTTTCTGAATCATGAAAAAATTAATGAAATGAACAAAGATGTTGAGGAAATTAAGAATAAAATAAAAACAGTTTTATTAAACGAACCATGGGTGTATGATGTTTATGATTTTGGTGATCTTGAAGAAGTTGTTGCCAATAATGAAAATTATTCATTAAATATGCTTCTCAACAACAGTCATCCAAAATATAGAGGTGATCTTGCTTTTTTTGTAAATCCATTTTGGGTTAAGAGATCATTAAACACTTCAAACCATGGGACACCAACAACATATGATACTCATGTCCCAATAATTTTTTATGGTAAAGGTGTTAAGCCTGGAAGTTCCTATGAAAGACATAACGTTAAGGATATTGCTCCAACATTAGCTGCTATTTTAGGAATTAATTTTCCTATTTTAACAACTGGAAATGTCCTTGGTGATGCGATAAAAAAATTGCCTTAAATAAACTTAAGAATAAAATTAAAATGTTTTGGAAAATTAAAAATCTCTTAACTAATTGGTTTGCTCCAAAAACTTATCTCTTAATAATAAGATATCTTTATTACTGACGTTTAACTGTTTTTCTAAATAATTGTCAAGACTGCCATATTTATCAGAAATTGTATCAAAAATAGCAGTAATATAGCTAGGTTTTAATTCCATCATAATCTTAGTTTTTTCTGGGCTTATTCCATATTCAGCTAACATTTTTTCATATTTTAAATTCTCTTCTTTTCTGTAATAATTTGATAGCTCATATTCTTTTTGAATAGTTTTCATATCAATATCGAGCATGTATAAAATTAAAGATGATGCAATTCCAGTTCTATCTTTTCCTGCAGTGCAGTGATACAAAATTGGCTGATCTTCATTTTTTAATAGACTAAAGAAAGATTTGTAACTGTCAGAAAATTTAATAGGAATTTTTGAATAAAGATCAAGCATAAAATATTCTAAACTATCCACTGATAATTCAGAAATTAATGTAGAAAAATCGTTTTGGGACCAATTATCATCTCCCATTGGAAGGTGAATATTTTCAACACCAGAGAACTTAAAATCAGGTGCCTCAATTCTTTCTCCATTTGTTCTAAAGTCAACTATTTTTGAAATACCAAGATTGGAAAATTTCAAACTATCATTATAAGTAACTTCATCCAATTTAGCAGAACGATATAACTTACCCCACTTAATTTTTTTTCCGTCTTGATTAATAATTCCACCTAAGTCTCTAAAGTTAACTATTCCTTCAAATTCAATCTCTCTTTCAGGGACAATCAAAACCTGATCATTATTTAAATTTTCTTTTTTTGATTTTTGATTAAAATCACATGAAATTAAGGTGAGGCTTATAAAAATAATAATACAATTTTTCAAAATTAAAATATATTAAATCTTAGACCTAAAACTCCTCTTATCGAATAATATTCAACTTGTTCTGGTCTATTTCTTACACCATGATAATAAACCAGAGGAGAATTTGTAAGGTTATTAATTTCTGCAAATAACCTGATTTTATCCGAAATTTTGTAAGCCCCAGAAAAATCCATTGTAAAGTTTTCACCATAAATTCTGTTATGATTTGGACCATAGTCAGAAAATGATACAATTGCGTCTCCTTTATAATTTGATGCTAATCTCAATAATAAATTATTTTTCTCATAGAAAAAAGCTAGATTGAAAATATGATCAGATTGCTCTGGTGATTTTTGTTTGGTAATGGTTTTCTCAATACCATCAGCCGTAGCAGAAAAAGTTGGAACATTAACCTCAGAATCAGTATATGTGTAATTAGCATCTACTCCAAAACCACTGATACCAAATCGTTTAGAAATTCCAATTTCTGCACCTGCAAACCATGAATCTTCAAGGTTTTTAGGTTGAATGACTGTGTAATATTGACCATCAATTCTTTCAATATTAGTACTAGAGTAAATATCGTTTGAAATAGATTTATAGAACAAGCCTGCAGATAAAATACCAATATTATCAAAATAATATTCTGCCATTAAATCATAATTAACTGAAGTTGTTGCTCTTAAATCAGCATTGCCCCTTGCAATAAAAAAATTAACTTCATCTACAGTTTGTCCAGGATTAAGAGAAGCAAAATTTGGTCTTGCAATTGTTTTTGTTACTGCAGCTCTTAAATTTGTATTTTCATCAAGCTCTATTTTTAAATGAACATTTGGTAGCCAAACATTTGATGAACCATCTGTACTAACTGGAGATATCACTCTACCATTGACTGAGTTTCCATTGTATTCTAAATCAGTTTTTTCATTTCTAAGCCCCAAAATTGAAGAGACATTATCATCTAATTGAAATTCCCCCATTATATAAAATGAAGTAACAGTCTCATTTCCATTGTAATAGGATGAGGCAGTAGACCTATTTGTTTCATCATAAACAAGTGGAAAAACGCCAGCATTTTGAATACCATCAGGTGTAAATAAATCATAAAGCTCTCCCATTGTTATGAAATTTTGTAAAATACCATCATAATTTTCTCCTAGTTCAGTTAAAAACCCTCCTTTCTTCGGAAATTCATCTGTATTATATGAGTCCATCATTCTAAAACTTCCACCCATGCCCAAAGCCCATGTTGGAAGGTACAATGTGTAAGGTGCTCCTCCTTGTTTGTACTTATTTTTATACTTTGCACCAAACTTAAAGTCAACCTTTTTATTTAAATCGAACTTAAAATCAACTTGAGCGTTATAGTCTTTTTCATAACTCGCTTGATTAAATGCGTAAAGATATCTTAGAAAAGCTCTACCTGGATTGAAAGATGAAGAAGTTCTCGGCTGAACATTCTCATAATTGTCACCCATATAATTAGCAGGCCCATCACCACTTAAATATTTATATCCATCAGATGCTAATCCATCAAAATCCATACTTTGTTGCCACAGTGCCATGTAATAAGTCTTTCCACCGTCAGGTAAAACTCCATTATTTTGTTCATTATCGTAGTAGGAAACTTTCCAATCAAAACTAAATCTTGAATTTTCTAAGTGAGAACCTGATAGCTCACCACCTTGTAAAGTATACTGTTGTATACCATGTCTCGACCTTAAAGACATATCCCCTCCAACGAAATCATACAAATGTTCTCTTGCTCTTTCACTGTCTTGAAAATTTGTATACAATCCTCTAAGCTCTATTTTATTACTATTATCAAAAATATATTCTGAACCAAAATTAAATCCTGTAGTTTTTCTTCTTCCAACATAATCTCTCAATTCTAGTTCTTCAACTGAATATTGCTGAATTCCAGTTAGATCAGCGTTGTAACTCATTTCATAATTATCAGTCGCCCATGACCTATCATAGTATGTTCCAGTTGCAACAAAACCAAATTTACCTAATCTCTCACCGTATAAAAGTGAATAGTTTTGTATATCACCTTCTGCCTGACCATTGTAACCGCCAGAAACACTAAGTTTTAAAGTCCTTTTCTGAGGAGCCGTTTTAGTTAAAAAGTTTACAGAGCCACCAACTGCATCAGCTTCCATATCTGGTGTGATAGCTTTTGACAATTGAACATATTCAATCATTTCAGCTGGAAAAATATCAAGCGGAATTGCTCTATCACCACCTGTATCATTAGATGTTCCACCGACGGATGGTAATCTAGTGCCGTTAATTAAATTTGCATTCCAACTTATTGGAGTTCCTCTAACAATTACGTAACGACCTTCACCATGATCCCTCTCAATTGATACGCCTTTTATCCTTTGAACAGCTTCGGCGGCATTTCTATCTGGAAGCTTACCAATTGCATCTGAAGCCAAAACATTTACAATATTTGCCGAATTTTTTTGAATATTTAATGCACGAACTTGAGAAGGCAAATATGACCCATCTACAATTACTTCTGCTAACTCTGTAGAAGAAGCAGTCATTATAATTAGACCCAAATCTAAAGAACCAATTGTAAAATCAACAACTTTATCAGTATAACCCAAATACTTTACTGTTAGTTTATTATTTTCATTGATTATTGACTGAATTTCAAAAAAACCATTAAAATCAGTTATTGTGTAATCATCATTCAGTGTGATTGTTGCTCCTGGAAGTGGTTGATTTAACTCATCAACAACTTGGCCAGTTACAAGATTATTATTTTGAGAATAAATTGAACACGAGGCAATAAGTATAAATATAAATTTTTTCATATTTAAATTTATACTTGAAAACAAAATATCTAATTAATATAATTTGAAATAATTTTTAAATAAAAGTCTTTAAATTATTAAGATTACTTTAATTTAAAGTTTAGAAATTGTAATCAAGGAGTCTATATTTATTTACCGATGTAGAAAGTGAACATTATTTGTAACTCATTCACTAACAAATAATTACAAATTATTTTTTAAATTTTTCGTACACTATTCGTACACTTTTGTAATGTTTATAAATTAAGAATTTTATCAGCTTTTTCTTTTGCTTTTCGTTTATTAAGCTCATCTGCAAGTTCAGAATCTACACATACTTTTCCTATTGGATTAAAGTAAGTTGATAGTGATTTGGCCAAAACTAATGCTACTGGAATTCCAACAATAGAGATAAATAACAAACATATTTGAATTACAGTAACAATTGAAGCTAATATTCCAAATGGGAGATAAATTATAAATGCTATCACACTCAAAATTTTCCATAAGGTAGATTTGTCTTCATTTAGTTTAGAGTCAGAAATCATCCTTTTTGAAAAAGGAGTTAAAAGAAATTTTGAATGTTGAATCATCCCAAAACCAATTGGAGCTCCAACTACAGTTATTATAAATACTAATCCTATAATAAGAGTGTATAAAGCACTTAAAAAACCTAGAAAGGGGAAATGCCACAAAATATTTCCAAGTGTTTTCATTTATTTAATTAAATAAATCTGATTTTGATGCTACAATTTTTTCTTCAACTATTGTTTTATTAGATTTCATAAAATCTAAAAACTTTTTGAATTTCTCAACCTCTTCTGGATTTCTTACATCAACTGAAGGAAAACTAAAAAAAGCTGACCTTACATTATATTCACCATTTTGCCACACAGATGATTTAAAGTATGAATATGTTTTGTTATCCATAATAAATCTTTCAAATTTAAAATCACCTTTTTTAGGCCCAACAACCTCAAAACCTGCATCTTCAAGCATTCCTTTTGTTGTTATAAAATTAAATGGAATTTCTTTGTTAAGTTTCTCAACATTATTTGCATCTGCAATTGAATCCCATTCAACTGCCTTGTTAAATCCTTTTTCAAAATCTTGAGCAGCTTTTATTAAATCATCAGGTGTAAAATTTATTCTTTGGTCGCCCGTTCTAAAGGACCAGAGTTCTTCATTATATTTTCCTCCAAAGGAAATTTGCATTTTTGAATATCCTTGTTGTTCATATTCATCAAACTGAAGTTCTACATCTGATTTTTGACTAAAGCATATTGCTGGTATAAAAAGTAATAGGAAAATTATTTTTTTCATTTTTATTGTAATTTAAACAAAATTATTATATTTATATAACTACTTGATTATCAACTACTTACCAATACAGAAAGTATACGTGTTTGCTTTTGATTGACTATTTATATCTTTTGTTTTACTTTCTAGGGGGTTTTTAAAATTCATTCGTACACTATTCGTACACTTTTGTAATTAATCTTTTATTAATTATTACTCAAGAACAGAATTAATTTTATACCTCTTTTATTCTTTAATGAGTGAATGTAGCGTTGAAATTTTGGTCTACCCACTTATAAGCACCACCTTCAAAAGTTTTTCTAAATTATTTAACTGAACCTGAAGCTGTGTTCAAAACGATAAAATCACTACCTGTATAATGTATAACTTGATATTTACCATTATTAGATTGAACAGGTGGTTCTGGTTCAACAGTAGGTTCATCAGTAGTTGCAACAGAGCAAGCGATGATAAAGAAGCCAATTAGAGCAAAAGCATTTCTAAAGTAGTTAAATGTATTA
>CACIKV010000024.1 GCA_902587325.1 uncultured Bacteroidota bacterium | reverse complement strand
ACAAATTATTTTAGATAAAATATCAGATTATAATCAAATTATGAACTCCATTGATAATTTTGAAGATTCAGTCAAAAATATTTTTAAAAGTTTACCAAAAGTTTTACCAGCAACAAAAACTAATTTAGGGGTAACTGTTAACTCTAAAATTAAGTTACCTGTAATATTAAAGTCTAATTAATGAATAGTAAAATAATTCTAGGAATTGATCCAGGAACTACAATAATGGGATATGGGATTATAAAAGCTACTGGTGAAAATGTTAGTTTAATTGATTTTAATGATTTTAGTTTAAAAAAATTGGATAACCATTATTTGAAGTTGAAAAAGATTTTTTCTTCTTTAACTGAAATTATTGACAAATATAATCCTGATGAAATAGCTATTGAAGCACCTTTTTTTGGAAAAAATGTCCAGTCTATGTTAAAGCTTGGTAGGGCTCAAGGTGTGGCAATGGCAGCTGGATTGGTAAAAGAAATTCCAATTACTGAGTATTCACCTAAAAAAATAAAAATGGCAATTACTGGAAACGGAAACGCTTCTAAAGAGCAAGTTGCTAAAATGTTACAAAGTATTTTAAAGTTCGATGAAATCCCAAAAAATTTAGATTCAACAGATGGTTTGGCAGCTGCTATGTGTCATTTTTTTAACTCAAAAAAAATTACTTCTATTGGTACTAAATTTAGTGGTTGGCAATCTTACATTAAAAATAATCCTGAAAAGATTAGCTAATTGTCGGGTATTTATATTCATATTCCTTTTTGTAAACAAGCATGTCATTACTGTAATTTCCACTTTTCAACGAACTTAAAATCAAAAAATTTGATTATTAAGGCTATTACTGATGAGATTATTCTAAAAGCAAAATTTAATAATGAAGTTATTGAAACAATTTACTTTGGTGGGGGTACCCCATCTATATTGGATTTAAATGATTTTGAAAAAATTTTAAATTCAATATTTAAAAATTATAAAATAGGAACTGAACCTGAAATAACATTAGAAGCTAATCCAGATGATTTATCAAAAGCGAAATTAAAGAATTTAAAAAAACAATCAATTAATAGATTAAGTATAGGGGTTCAGTCATTCGTAGAAAAGGAATTAAAACTAATGAATCGAGCTCATGATTCAAATAAGGCAATAAAATCAATCGAAATATCTAAGTTAATATTTGATAATATCTCTGTTGATTTATTATATGGATTACCTGATTCATCTGTTAATACATTGAATTACAATATTGATATATTAACAAAATTCAATGTAAATCATATTTCATCTTATGCAATTACTTTGGAACCTAAGACTGCTTTAGAAAAATATGTAAAAAAAGGATTAGTTGAATTACCTGATGATAACATTGTATTTGATCAATTTATTTATGTAAATAAAGAATTAGTAGCTAAAAATTATATTAATTATGAGTTATCAAGTTTTGCAAAACCAAATTTTTTTTCAAAAAATAATACAGCATACTGGAAAAGAAAAAAATACATAGGTATTGGACCATCCGCACACAGTTATGATGGGACTAATAGAAGTTGGAATATTTCAAATAACAAAAAATATGTTGATCAAATTAACTCTGGAAATTTATACTACAAAACTGAAAAACTTTCAAAAATTGATCACTACAATGAATACATAATGACTGGCCTGAGAACAATGTGGGGTATTTCGTTAGGTTACATAGAAAATAAATTTGATAAACAATTCAAGAATTATTTTTTAAAGAATGTAAAAAAATATGTTGATCAAAATTTGATAAAAATTAATGATGATGTTTACAAAACAACAGAACATGGAAGATTTCTTGCAGATGGAATAGCTTCAGAATTATTTATGATAGATTTATCTAACTAATTAGATTTTATTGCTGTAAAAATTGTAAAAATTTGAAATTGTCTCTATTCCATTATAGAAATTAGATACTCCAAAATGTTCATTAGGAGAGTGTATTGCATCACTATCTAAACCAAAACCCATGAGAATAGTTTTTACGCCTAATATTTTTTCAAATTGGGCAATAATTGGAATTGATCCTCCATCTTTAACTGCAAATGGTTTTTTATTAAATACTGACTCATATGCTTGACTTGCAGCTAAATATGCATGCGAATTAGTTGATGTTATGTAGGGTTCCCCTCCATGATGCTCATTTATTTTGATTTTCATCCCAGCTGGAGTTATATTTTTCATGTGATCAATAAAAAGCTGACTAATTTCTTTGGAATTTTGGTTACTTACCAATCTCATTGAAATCTTAGCGAAAGCTTTGCTTGGTATTACAGTCTTCGATCCTTCATCAGTATATCCACCCCAAATTCCGTTGACATCTAAGCAAGGTCTTATGGATCTTCTTTCTTGAGTACTGTAAGATTCTTCACCATGAACTTCATCAATGTCAATAGAATTTTTAAATTCATTGATACTAAAGGGGATAAGATCATCTTCCTTCCTTTGCTCATCAGAGTAATTGATTACCTTATCATAAAAACCAGGAATTGTAACTTTATTATTTTCATCATGTAAAGATGAAATCATTTTAGCTAGACTGTTGATGGGGTTGGCAACACTGCCTCCATAAAGTCCAGAATGTAAATCTCTGTTTGGCCCAGTTAATTCAACTTCTAAATAGGATAAACCCCTTAGTCCAGTAGTAATAGATGGCGTATTTTTATCAATCATTCCTGTGTCAGAGACTAGTATAATATCGCAATCAAGTTTTTCCTTATTATTTCTAACAAATTCTTCTAAATTATCACTTCCAACTTCTTCTTCACCTTCAATCATAAACTTAATATTACACGGAATTCCAGTTGTATTTTTCAATACTTCAATTGCTTTTAAATGCATGAACATTTGACCTTTATCATCGCAGGATCCTCTGGCAAAAATAGCTCCCTCAGGGTGAATTTTAGTTTTTTTAATTATTGGTTCAAATGGCTTAGAATCCCAAAGATCAATAGGATCTACAGGTTGAACATCATAGTGCCCATAAACTAATACAGTTGGTAAATTTTCATCTTTAATTTTTTCTGCATAAACAATAGGATATCCTTCGGTTTCACAAATTTCACAATTTTCTAGCCCTAAGTCATCAAATTGATTTTTTAAAAAAGTTGCAGCTTTTCTTAGTTCTTTGTCATAGTCCTTAATAGCACTGATTGAAGGAATTCGTATTAATTCAAATAGTTCATCCAAAAACTTCTTTTTATTATTCTCTATGTATGATTTTATTTCCACAATTAAACTTCTACAAATTTAGTTAAATTGGATTTTTTTACATTAACAAAACATCTCTTTTATTTTAATAATCTTGCTTATATTTGCTTCCTTTCGCGGGTGTGGTGAAATTGGTAGACACGCTAGATTTAGGATCTAGTGCTTCACGGCGTGGGGGTTCGAGTCCCTTCACCCGCACTTTAAAAAATTCAAGCATTTAGAGGTTTTTTATCTTAATGTGTGAGCTTTGATCCAGTTTGAGTGATGTTTTCTGATTGTATCCCATGGCAATCCATGTCCAACATTGTCTAATTCAATTAATTTTAATTTATCTTTTGCAGTACCTATTAATTCTTTCCATGGTTTATAGCTTTCCTCGAATCCAAAAATACCATCTTCCTTACCTACTATATGTAAAATGGGTGTTTTAATCCTTCTAACATAATAATGTGCTTCAACTTCTTTTTTTGATTTTTGCATCATTAATCCTCCAACACATAGTACTGCCGCTTTAATTCTGTCATCAATTGCCAATAAATAATTTGATGTTGTTGAACCCCAACTATAACCAAAATAAGATAAATTTTCAAAATTAAAATCATTTCGAGATTCAATGTAATCAAGCGATCTTTTATAATCTTGACCAATCTTAATAATAGTATTTTTATATTTCTCAGAATCATTTGGCCAAAAGGTATTATGAGTTTTTTCTCTAGAGTAAGTATTGTGATAAACAGGATGTATTATTGCATATCCTTCATCAATTAAATATTTAAATTGATTCAATAATTGATTTGGTAGATTAATATCAGTATTTGATCCAATTGACCTGGCACTTGGATATATAATTATTGGATCATATTTATCCTTAAACCTATTTGAAAAAACTATATAGCCAAATAATTTTTCATCACTTTCATATGTCGTTTCCATTTCAAATATTTGAGCGGAATAACCGTCTTGAAAATTTTCAATATTTGATGTTTTAGAATTTAGTGGTTGAGAATTATAATCAAATTGTGATTTATAAACATCAAAAACCTCATCGCTAATATCCTCGATTTCATAAAAATTTCTCTTAAACTCAGGAATGATATCATTATCTAATTCAGATCGACCATTTGTTAGATTTTTAGATAGTCTAAAACCATTTCCTATACTACGGTCAAATGGAGAAAGACTATAATAATTATTAAAGGTGTAGGATGGCTCATTAAATGCGCCTCCCATTATAGAAAATTTTTCTTGATTATCGCCATTAGGGTTTAAAGTCCATTCTTTAATATTTCCACCGATATTATTTAATTCATTGTAAGACCCTAACTTATTACTTACTTCTCTTAATTGTGTTGAATTATAATTACTATTCCTTGTGACATATTGATTAACATCTCCAAGATTTTCGGGATTTCCTGATGCTAGTAGCCATTGATATACGTTTGGTAAAGATAAATTTGAATATTTTGCAAATGCTCTTGCTTCAAACCAGCTTATTCCTGTCACTGGATAATTATCAAGTCCAGTTGGAAATTGTCCGTATGCCCAATTTGATGGTCCAGGTCTTCCATATCTGTCCGTAAACATCTTTATTGAAGAATTAAAATCGTAAGTTTTGTTACCGACTTGGAATGGAAAGTCCCAATATATACGATTTTCATATCCGCCAGCGTCTACAAACTCTTGAAAATCTTTATTAGAAACTTCATTTTCTGCAATACTAAAAGCTTCAATATTTATATTTTCAAAGTCTAATCCTTGTAACCACATACGTCTGAGAGTAATTCCTAAAAACGGCTTATGTCCACTAGGTATTTCAATTGTATTTTCAGGAAATCTATAGTTATGATTATTTCTTGACTTTTCAATAAATTCAGCATTTTCATAATTAAATTTTAGGTAGTGATATTGATAATTATTTGGAACTACAAATGAATCAATGGGAGTTTTTCCAATATAATTATATGTAGAATCACCGGGATACATTACGCTAACATCAATTCCTTTTTTATTAGTCTTAAGCTTTACATATCTACTAGATTTACTGTAATAGTTTTTTATAATTTCATTGTTAGGATATTTTTTTAGCAGGTCCCTTGACATTATAAAAGATTTAGATATTTCACCACTATCAAAAACCTCAATAAGCTCTGGAATAATTTCGTTTACTAGATTTTGGTTTGTATTGATTTTTCTAAAAAAATAAACAAAAATAAGTAGTACTAAACCAGAGGAAACAATACCTATTATCAATCTAGTTTTAGATTTTTTTTCTAATTTTTTATTTGAAGAATTAGCATTTTTTCTTTTTACAAAATATATGTAAATACTAAATATAAATGCCAGTAAAAGAACAATTAATATAATATTGAAATAAAAGCTATTTATTTCATATTTTTTGAAAAGCCAATCAATTCCTTGAAGAACTCCAAAAACTATTGCAATAAATCCTCCTACTAACTGAACATATTTATTAGAACTGTTATTCATCTCTAATAAATTTACAAAAAAGTATTAATTATTTCTTTTGACCCATATTTCGTGTAAAGGATCGCCCTTACTACTAAAACCTTTATGATTCCATTCACCATTAATTAACTCATAATCGAATTTTAATTTTATTCCTGCTTTTGAATTATCTCTTGAAAAAAATTCAACATTTTCATAATAAATTCCATTTTCAGTGGTGTAAGTACCACCACCAGTACCCATGAATTGTTTTGTCGCAGTATTATAAGCTATCCATTGAAACCTTTTGCCCGATAGTAATTTCATTGTCTTTCTGGGCCCGTCAATTGATCTCATTTGTTTATTTCCATTTCTGTATCTGCCGCCCATTAACCAAGCTCCTTCTAATTTTCCAGGACCACCATTATCTAATCTTGTCCATGTTCTACCCATAATTGGAACATTAATTGAATTTTCATTAATTATAATTTTAAATGTAGTTTCTGACCCAACTCTTTCAGGATTTGCAGTGTCAAATTCAACTTTCTCCGTCAAATTTTCTCCATTTAACTCCCATGTTCCACCATTGGTATAAATAAATTCTCCAGTTTTCGCATTGAAAATACTTATGGACTGATACCCTTGAGTTGTAAATATTACTATTTGTTTTTCCAATATTCCAGAATCATTTTCCTGAACTTTTTCCCAGGCTCCAATTAAGTTTTGTGAATTTATACTTACTGAAAAAAGAAGCAGGATAATTAAATAAATTATTTTCATAGTGTTATTTTTTTTAAAATCTTTTTTGTAGCACCAGTTTTGCCTTTAAAATAATTAAAGGTTTCGTTACTAATTTGTGTTCTGTAATTTTTATCATCAATTAGCTTTTTAAATTGAGTATTAAATTCATTTTGATTTTTAACTGAAATTACGCCACCTATGTTTACTAAATCTATAGATTCTTTAAATTTTGTATAATTTTTACCAATCAAAACAGGTATTTCAAATACACAAGCTTCTAGTATATTGTGTAGTCCAGTGTTACCCATGCCGCCACCAACGTAAGCTATTTCAGCATAACTATATAACTTCTTAAGATCACCAATAGTATCAATAACTATAATATTATTTTTAAACTTATTCTTTGAATAAATCGAAACAGGAGAGGTGAAAGAATTCGTAACCCTATTTATATTGGTTTGTGAAATGTCGTGTGGTGCAATTATCCATAATAGATTCTTAAACTTATTTTTTTCAATGAATTTAACTATAAGTTTTTCATCTTCTTGCCATGTGCTACCAAATACTATAACTCTTCTGTCTTTTAAAAGTTTATCAATTTTTTCAACTTTATTATTTAGTGTTAATTGATATTTAACTCTATCAAACTTCAAACTTCCTGAAACCTCAACATTTCTTATATTATTTTTTTCTAAAACATCTAGTGAGTTTTTGTCTTGAACAAAAATTTTATCAAATTTTTTTAATTTATTTTTTATGAAGTCATTAAAAATTGAAAAATACCAATCACCTTTTTTAAAACTACCTTCAACTAAATATATTTTAGATCTATTTCGAATTATTTCTGCAATATAATTTGGCCATATTTCTGATTTAATAAAAATTGAAAAACAGGGATTTATCAACTTAATAAAATTTCGACTATTAGACTTAGTATCAATAGGTAAATAGAATGTATAATCTACTTCATTAATCCTTTCTTTCAACTTAAAACCGGATTCAGAAAAAAAAGTTAAAATTATTTTATAATCATACTTTTTCTTTAAATTAATAATTAATGGAACTGCAAGTTCGTATTCACCAAGTGAGGCGGCATGAATCCAAATATGTTGATCTTTTAAATTAATTTGATTAGAAATCTTAGTGAAAATATTTTTTCTATTTTCAAAAAATCTTTTAATTTTTTTATTAAAAACAGCAACTATTTGAAGAAATAATACAGTAATATTTATCAATAATCCGTATAATAAATTCATCATTACTAAAGTAATACATTTAGAAATAGTAATTTTGCTTAAATTTTTTTTATGAAAAAAATTCAGATGGTTGATCTTCAAAGTCAGTATGACAGAATTAAGGATAAGATCAATAAATCTGTTATTGGTGTGATGCAAGATGCAACATTCATTAACGGACCAACTGTAAAAAGTTTTCAAAATAACCTTGAAGCCTATCTAAATGTAAAACATGTTATTCCATGTGCAAATGGTACAGATGCTTTACAAATAGCAATGATGGCTTTAGATCTAAAGCCAGGAGATGAAGTCATAACAACTAATTTTACTTTCGCAGCAACAGTTGAAGTTATTGCATTATTAAATTTGAAGCCAGTATTAGTGGATGTAGATTTAAATACATTTAACATTGACGTTAATAAATTGGAAAAAGTAATTACCTCAAAAACAAAAGCTATTGTACCAGTTCACTTATTTGGACAGTCTGCTAACATGGAAAAAATAATGTTAATTGCTAAAGAATTTAATCTATTTGTAATTGAAGATAATGCACAGGCTATTGGTGCTGAATATCAATTTAAATCTGGATTAAAATTAAAAACTGGAACAATAGGCGACATTGGAACTACTTCTTTCTTCCCATCAAAAAATTTAGGTTGTTTTGGGGATGGAGGAGCATTATTCACTAATAATGATCGCTTGGCAAAAAAAATTAGAGGAATTGTTAATCATGGAATGTATGAAAGATACCATCATGATGTTGTTGGTGTTAATTCAAGATTGGATTCAGTCCAAGCCGCAGTTTTAAATGCTAAACTTCCTCATTTAAATTCTTATAATAAATCTCGTCAGAGTTCAGCCAGAAAATATACTGAAGCATTAAAAAGTTGTAATGAGATCAAAACTCCAACTTTTTCTAATGGTTGTAAAGTAATCTGTCAAAACTGTCATTGTCATGTTTTTCATCAATATACTATAAGAATTCTCTCAGGCAGAAGGAATGAGCTTGCAAATTTTTTATCTGATCTAAAAATTCCGTTTGGAATATATTATCCTATACCTTTGCATAAACAAAATGCTTACAAGAACGAGGATTATAAGGATCAAGATTTTAAAAATACTAACACTTTATGTGATGAAGTTATCTCTTTACCAATGCACTCAGAGTTAACTGATGACCAAATTGATTACATTTCTAGTAAAATCAATAAATTTTTAACTTAAGGCAGATTCTGTAGAAGCTTCTCTGTTAATTTTTCTGATCAAACCTTGTAATACTTTTCCTGGGCCTACTTCAATAAAATTTAACACCCCATCATTAATCATGTTATTAATAGATTGAGTCCAAAGAACAGGGTTTGTTAACTGATTATTTAAGTTCTCCTTAATTTCATCCAAATTGGTAGTTTTTGTAGAAGTAAAATTTTGATAGATTGGGCAAGATGGCTGGTTAAATTCTGTATTGTCAATTGCTTGTTTAAGCTCAGATTTCGCTTCATTCATTAGGGATGAATGAAATGCTCCACTAACAGGCAATATTAAACTCCTTTTAGCACCAATTTCATTAAATTTTTCACAAATTTTTTCAATAGCATTAACTTCACCTGATATAACAACTTGCCCAGGACAATTAAAGTTTGCAGCTGTAACGTTTCCATCAAAATTCTCACAGGTTTCTTTTACTAATTTATCATCTAAACCTAAAATTGCTGCCATTGTTCCTTTGCTTTTTTCACAAGACTTCTGCATCGCATTAGCTCTAAGAAAAACTAACTTTAGTCCATCTTCAAATGAAATTGTTTTATTTGCTACTAGAGCACTAAATTCACCTAACGAATGACCTGCGACAGCATTTGGAGATTGATTTTCCTCTAGCAAAATTAACTCTGCTATTGAATGTAAAAAAATTGCAGGTTGTGTTACCTTTGTTTGTTTTAGTTCATCACTACTACCTTCAAACATTATTTTTGAAAGTTTAAATCCTAAAATTTCATCGGCAATATTAAAAAGCGATTTAACTTTATCGCTCGATTTATGTAACTCATGTCCCATTCCTTGGAACTGAGATCCTTGACCTGGAAATACAAAAGCTTTCATCTAATTATTTTTTTTTATCGTATCTAATAAAAGTAAAATCGTAGTTGTGTTTAGAATCTTTTTTTCTTTCATCTCTTTTAACTTCAACCCATTGATTAAGGTCAATAAAAGGGAAAAACGTATCTCCTTCAAATTTTGAATGAACTCTTGTTAACTCAATTCTGTCTGCTATCTCCATAGCTAGATTATAAATCTCTCCACCTCCAATAATGAAAGGCTGAGAATCATTTTTTGAAACTTCTAATGCTTCATTTAATGAAGAAACTACAATTATATTTTCACCAACATAATTTTTATTCCTAGTGATAACTACGTTAGTTCTATTAGGAAGAGCCTTTGGCATAGATTCAAAAGTTTTTCTTCCCATAATCACATGGTGGTCTTTGGTTAAGTTTTTAAAATTTTTTAAATCATCACTTAAATGCCAGATAAGTTTATTATCATTTCCAATAACATTATTTTCATCTGCCGCAGCTATTATTGTTATTAAGCTTGACTTATTGTAAAAAGTTTCAGAACTAGCAATAATTTTGGCTTCGCTGGCAATGTCATTTTTAAGTTTTTCAATTTTATGTTTTTGCAATTCCATTAATAATCTTGTCTGTTTTTTTACCCACATGTCTCCTAAAAATTTATTTGAAACAAAAACATTGAAAGTGTGAAATAAAAATAAAAACATCCAGATTAGAAAAACCCAAACGGACCAAGAATACTCATAAATATTAAGATCGCTACCTATATTTAAAATAAAATCAAGAACAAATAAAAAAGCTGAAATGAATAAAAAAAATATAAAATGGTTGTATAGTATTTTCTTTTGACGAATTCTTTTTTGAGCATTTTCAAGAAACTCGATTTGTTCTTGATCGATTTTGGAATTACTTTTACTCATCTAACTGCTAAATTATAATAATATATTATTAAATTTTATTTATAAATGAGATTTATAAAAGATAAAAATCAAATCTATTTTGATAACGCAAAGATGGGTCCAATATATAAGGAACTTCATGATTGGAAAATTTCTTACGAAAAAGAGCTTTTAGAGAAAAAGAGTAGTCTTAGAAAAGGACATCAAGTTTTTTTTATGGATTTAAAAGATTTAATAAAAAGATTCTTTAGTTCTAAAAAATCTGATGTAATGTTATCAAATAGTTTTACATCTGCCTTTCAAAAAATTTTAATAAATCTTAAAAGTGATTTAAAATTTCTTTGCGTTAAAAATGACTATCCATCTATTTCGGAGTCAATTAAAAATTTAAATTTTAAGTTAGTTGAGTTAGAATATTCGAATGATATTGAAAATGAAATTAAAATTGGATTATATAAACATAAATCAAATGTTTTAGTAATATCCATTGTTCAATATATTGATGGGTTAAAATTGAATTTAGATTTTATAAAAGAATTAAAAAATAAAAATAAAAACCTTTTAATTATAGGAGATGGAACTCAATATTGCGGAACGGAAAAATTTAATTTTGATGAATCTGGGTTTGATATTGTTATTTCGAGTGGATACAAGTGGTTACATGCAGGTTATGGGAATGCAATAGTGATGATCAAAAACACTTTTTTTAAAAGTAAATTTTTAAAAAACGATAAGTTAATTTTACAAAAAACTTTTGAAGCTGGACACTTAGATTTATATTCATTTGGAAGTTTAAAATTCTCATTATTTCAAATGGAAAAAGAAATAAATTTAATTTCAACGAAAATTAAATTTCTTACCAAAAAGATGATTAAAGGTCTAAAAGAAAGAAAATTATTAAGTAATGTAAAAAATGACAGATCGATTCATTCTTCTATCTTCAATATTAGTGATGAAGATGGTAAATTACATTCATTTCTTTCAAAAAATAATTTCATAGTATCTAGCAGAGGCAAAGGCTGTAGAGTGAGCCTAGCATATTATAATACAGAACAAGAAATTAAACTTTTTTTAAAGATGTTAGATAAATTCTATCATTCCACTTTAAACATTGAAACACCAGAATCAGAGTTACTTCCTTGATTATCTTTTGTAATTATTTTCCAATAATATGTTCCGCTTTCAGAAACAGTATGGTTTAAAGATGAAGAATTATGATCTGATTTAATAACAGATGTTGGAGGATTAGATTTGCCAAAGTAAACATCATAAGTTAAATTATCACTTGTATTTGCGTCAGATCCGGACCATTCCAATGTAATATTTCCTGAACTAACAGTTGCTTCAGATTTTGGACTTATTAAATCTGCAGGAAATGGAGCATAGTTGGAAGTTTGTTCACCTTTTAAATAAAATTTCCAAGTCTCGCTTGTTACAGTTTCACTACTATCACTATTGCTAGAAATAACATACCACGAATAAGGCTGACCAATTTGCAGTTTAATAGTTGCCATTGTTGAGGTTGTATTTAAGTTAGCACTTTCTGTATTAGTCAATAAGTTTTTAACTACAAGATTATAGCTATCTGTATTTTCAGATTCATTCCAAGAAAATTCAACATCTTCTCCGTCTAAACATTCCGTTCCATTAGCGGGTGTCATTAATGTAGCTTTAGCAGGAGGTTCTGGGGGTGGAGGTGGAGGTGGCGTATCACCGACACCTTCATATCTATCTCCACTACAGGATA
>CACIKV010000023.1 GCA_902587325.1 uncultured Bacteroidota bacterium | reverse complement strand
TAACACTATAAAAAAAGGGATAATTTCATATATTAGGTTGATAAATAACTTAAATATAATTATATGAACTTAATGCTAACTGCAAGTTGTAATGATGCTGATGATTTTAGAATAAATGGTTATGAAAAAGTAAAGTCAGAGTTTTCTGACTGGTGTGATTCTTCAAAATGTATTTTTTGTAAAATTGACAATCAAACTGTTTTAGAACTATTTTTTGATGTAAATCCTCCAAAACTCAAAGAATGGTTGGCTAAACCATCCACTCAACAAATGTTTAAAGAACATAATTTTGTTCCAACAAGATATTCTTTTGAGCCTCTATCAATGTAATCTTTTAATTAATGAAAAATTGGTTTAATTATAAAGGTACAATTTCAGGTAAAACATATTTGTTTAGAAGCTTAATCGTAGGAATACCTTTACTTACAGTTTCCTTTATTCTAGTTAAAGTAAATTATTATGCTGGTTCTCTTTTTTATCTTTTTTCTCTTCCAATCTTTTTTTCATTTAGATACAAAAGAATGAGCGCTGTCTTCAAAAATAAAATAGATTTTGGTAAAAAATTATTTTACATTACAACTTCAATGGAATTATTATTAGCAATATATTATCTTTTTGATATAGAGCTTGGGCAGTCAGAAGATTTTGCATTTATAGATTTGATAGAATTACCAAGTGATATTTTTATTTTGTTCATACTTTTTAAAGATTCTGGAATTGAAAAGCATAATGGTTAGTAAATGAAAAAAACTAATATAAAATATAGTTTTCGACAAAATTTTTTAGAAGGAATAATTGCATATTTACTTTGGGAAGGCTTGCTTTATATTTTTGATTATGATTTAGGACTTATAACAAAAGTTTTTTTATTGGTGATTACTTATTTAATAGCTTCAAATATTATTAGGAAATATTTTATAAAATAATTGAGAATGAAAAAACTTGTTTTCATAATTATTTTATATTTTGTATCAACAGTTCAGATTAATGAATTATTCTCACAAAACACTACAACACAACTTAATACTAAAGGTTTTTTTACACTCGACAAAATATGTGGTAAATGGCTGCTAATTTCACCTGATGAGAAACCTTTTTTTTCAATTGGTCTTAACCATTTTGACCCTGCAAGCTTACGTTATGCAGAGAATATTCATATTTGGGAAGAAAAATACAATAGTAGTACAATTGAGTGGTTGGTTAAATCTGTAAAACCAAATTTAGAAAAATGGGGTTTTAATACAATGGGTTGGGAACAAGAAGTTACAGTAAGGCAATGGCAACATTCTAGGCCATTTACTAACGATGAGTTAAAAGTATTGAATATGCCTTATTGTCGTATGCTTCCTTTTATTGAATCGCATCAGTGGGAAAAACATACAATAAATTATGATTTTTTTAGCGAAGAATGGGTAGAGTGGGTTGATTATGTTGCGCGTTCATATTGCGCAGAGGTTAAAGATGATCCTAATTTAATTGGTTATTTTTTCAGTGATTGTCCTACTTGGGTACACAATCGCCCCCACAATGAATGGAGGGGGCCTATTTTCGATCCCAAAAAACTAGATACTCAAGAGGGAAAAAACGAACTCTTTAAAATGGCTAAACAATATTATAAAACAATTCACGATGCTATCAGAAAATATGATCCAAATCATTTGATACTTGGAGATCGTTATGAAGCAAATGCTCTTATAGCAATGGAGGTTGTTGAAGCTGCATTGCCTTATGTTGATGTACTATCTTTTCAGGATTTTAAAAATCCAAAACTAAATCTTGATAAATGGCATAAAAAAACAGGAAAGCCTGTGCTTTTGGCAGATGGATCTGGGATAATAAAAGGAGATGGAATTTATAAAAGATCCGATGGAAATTGGTATAAAGATCAAATTGAAGAACTTTTTAAAAATCCAGGATGTATTGGATTTCATCTTTGTGGAGCCTATCAGCGTAATAAATCTCGAGCTAAAGGATTATTGGATGAGTTTGAAAACCCTGATACTGAAAACATTAGAATTATTCAAAAAACTAATGAAAAATTGGATATGCTAACAAGTAAAATACTTTATAATAAAAAAGATAGATAAATAATGAAAAAACTAATTCTACTATTACTATTTATTCCACTTGTTTTTTCTTGTGAGCCAAAAGTAACTGAGCCAAAAGTAACTTATCCAGACCCAACAAATTCCGATAATTGGAGAATAGTTTACTTGGAAGATGTTTGGTATCAACCGCTCAAGATTTATCGTGATATATACGCCAATCAATTAGCTGTAAAAGTAGTTGGAAAGGATACTACCTGGGCTGAAAGATATTTAGAGCTTGGTTATAATATAGGAAAAAGGATGTGTTCAGAATTACAATGTGCTAGGGATGACCAAAAACTTCTAATATTAAGTTATATAGAAGCTAATAAAGAACCAAAAGTAATAGAATAACCACACAATCCGACAAATCCGACAGATTAAAAAAGTGATTATATTTACATAACTAATTGATTATCAGTAATTTACTTACCAATACAGAAGTTTGAAAATATATTACCTAACATTTCATCATTGCTAATTTCGCCTGTGATTTCACCCACAGAGTCAATTACATTTCTTAAATCAATTGAAAGTAAATCTCCTGGTACTTCATTCTCAATTGCTTCTCTTACTTTTTCAATAAAATTGATTGAATCAGAAAGAGCATTATAGTGTCTTAGGTTTGTTACAACAATATCACTATTTGAGGAGTCTATACCAAATTCATTTGATAAATTATCTCTTACAATACTAACTGATTCTTTATCAATAGCCGATATTTCTAGTAATGATGTTATTTTATATTTTTTAAAACTTTCTATATTGATTTTATATTTAGCATTTAAATCGATTTTATTTCGAACCAAAATTATTTTCAGATCATCTTTACAAAACTCTTCCAAATCTTTAAGTATTTCACTTTCATTGGTATCATTAATATCAAATAAATAAATTAAAACAGAAGATTTTAAAATTTTTGATTTAGTTATCTCGATTCCTTTAATTTCAATCTCATCTGTTGTTTCACGCAAGCCGGCTGTATCAATAAATCTAAATTTAATTCCATTTATGAAAACAGTATCTTCAATTGCATCTCTCGTTGTTCCAGGAATATTTGATACTATTGCTTTTTCTTCATTTAGCAGAGAGTTTAAAAGAGAGGACTTTCCAGCATTTGGTTTACCTGCAATTGATACGGGAACTCCATTTTTTATTGCATTTCCAAACTTAAAACTATCCTTTAATAATATTAATTTTTTCTCAACATTGTCAACTAGCTTGATTAGGTCTTTTTTATTAGCAAAAGAAACATCCTCTTCTGAAAAATCTAGTTCTAACTCAATCATAGATAGAAAATGAAGCAGGTCTGCTCTTAATAACTTTAGTTCACTCTGAAATCCTCCTCTCATTTGATTGAGTGAAATTTTATGCATTGCTTCTGAATCAGAATATATTAAATCACAAACTGCCTCAGCTTGAGTTAAATCGAGTTTACCATTTAGAAAAGCTCGCATTGTAAATTCACCTGGTTTGGCAAGTCTTATTCCATTTTCCAAAAGAGTTTCAACAATTGTTTTTTGTATATATGTTGATCCATGACAAGTTATTTCAACTGATTCATCACCAGTAAAAGATTTTCCTTTTTCAAAAACAGAGACTAATACCTCGTCAATTAATTGATCATTAAAAATAAAGTCTCCAAAATGAAGAGTATGGGATTTTTGATCTTTTAATTCTTTATTGTTTTTAGACTTAAAAAAAGGTTGGAATTTAGATATTGATTTAGGTCCTGAAATCCTAATTATTGCAATGGCACCCGTTCCTGGTGGTGAAGATATTGCAATAATGTCGTCATTAACTTCCATTATTAAATCTTCTTCGTAAAAGTAGCTCTTCTTTTATGAAGTGTGCTCTCATAGTTTTTCCAAAAAGCTTGAATTGCTTTGTTTTCAACTAGCTCAGGGTTTGTTTCAATTTCCAAAATGCCTCTTTTGTTAAATGTTTGCTGTAATTCATTAAAGATAACCGCAGTTGCTCCTTTGTTTTGATATTTTGGATCAACTCCAATTAGATAAAGAGATACTTTATCATTAAAATGCTGGGCTTTAAAAAGATGAAAATATCCAAAAAGTCCAATTCTACCATTTATCTTTTTTAGCGCTCGAGAGAATGAAGGCATTGTAATTAAAAATGCGATCAAATTACCTTCTTTATCTAAAAGACATTTAATAAAATCTGGATGAATATATTTTATGAATTTTTCTTTATAAAAATCAATTTGATATTGCTTTATTGTTACATAGGTTTGAAGGTTACTGTATGTTATGTTTAATAGTTCAAACATTTTATCAACATAAGGAACAATCTGTTTTGTTGATTTAAAATTTATAACTTGAAGTTCATATCTTTTTTGTATAATTTTTGCGAATTTTTTGACTTTTTCAGGAGCCTCTTTTTCAGAAAAAATTTTGATTTTATACTCTACCCATTCAGCCAATTGCTTAAGTCCTAATTTAACAAGATGCTCTTTCTGATAAGGGTAATGATACCATGTTATCATCGTGTTTAATTCATCATATCCGTAGGTCAATAATCCCGCCTTATCCATATTAGAGAAACCAACTGGACCTTCAATAAATTCTAGTCTTCTTTCTTTACCAAATTCTAATACTTTTTCAATTAACTTCTTACTAACATCTAGGTTGTCAATCGTGTCATACCAACCAAATCTTAATTTATTTTTTTTCTGATCCTTTATTTCAACCCAATTTACAATTGCTGCTATCCTACCTACAATATTTTCTTGCTCATCATAAGCTAAATAGAATTCTGCTTCTGCATTTTTAAAAACAGGATTTTTACTAGTATCCATTGCCTCAATTTCCTCATTAATTATAGGTGGAACCCAATATTCACAATCCTTGTAAAGTTTAAATGGAAACATTACAAAGTCCTTGACTTGTTTTGAGTTTTTAACTGTAATTATCTTAATCATTAGAATATTAAAAATTTCTTTCTCTGTGGTTTATTAGCTTTTTTAATTAGTTTTTTCTCTTGTCTAGATTGCTTTTTGTTTTGTTTTCCAACCTTTTTTGAATCCTTTTTATTGCTTTTTTCTGCTTTCTTTTCCTGTTTTAATTTGTCTCTTAATTCTTTTAATTTCTTTCTATCAATAGGCAATTTATCTCTATGCCAATCCAATCTTTTTGAAAACCCAAAGTCAACATAACTATTTGATGGAGTATTTTTGAGACTTCCTCCAAAGTTTAAGTCAACTTGTAAGTTTTTTGAAACAAGATTAGCTATTCCAAATTTAAAAAAGTTGTCTGAATATATATCGTTTTCGATTATTTGATATTCTGCAAAAATACTCCACCGTGGATTACTCAAATTGTGAGTCAACGTAAA
Organism: uncultured Bacteroidota bacterium; assembly: GCA_902587325.1. GTDB lineage: Bacteria > Bacteroidota > Bacteroidia > Flavobacteriales > Flavobacteriaceae > Eutrophosalina. Next base: position 8,977 of record CACIKV010000023.1, on the reverse strand, counting down.
TATATAGTTTATCTTATTATAACCCGATCCAAAATTTTCAAGAGATAAATTATTTACAATAACCCATTTACCCAAAAAATGATTTTGAGTAGCTATACCAATAAATGGTAGAATAGTATTCTGATCTTGATAACCAAAATTTTCTTTTTTTAAGTAAAAAAATTGATCGTCATACTGAACGTTGTTTTCAAACAAATAATCTCCCCCAGCAAAAATTGAAACAGCAGGAATAAGATCCGTCAATTTAATTTTTTTATTAGATCTCCAACTATATAAATCTTCACTATGCCATTTTTTGTTTTTAAAAGGATCGAAAATTAAATACTTAAGTCCAAGTGAATGTTCAGCTAAAAAACTCTCTTTTTGACTTGTATTATACTTATAATTATCAATAATATCTCTTGTATTATAACTTCCTTTCAGAAATATTTCTAGGTTCTCAAAATACAAACCGTATCTTATATTGTATACAGCATTAATTCCTCTGATTTCTGAATCATTTAGGTTTGCATGTGATAAAGAATAGTTATTTCCTCCTATTTCAAATTGTAAAACATCTCTTCCAACAGAAAATGCACCATGAGAAGTTCCAGGCCTATTAGAATTAATGGTTTCTGTGTACTGTGAAAACAAGCATGTAGAAATAAACAACAAAAGAATGGATAATCTCTTTTTCATTTAAATTATAACTGAAGTTAAAGCCATTATTTGATTAATTGTATTTTTGGTAATAATAATTATAATGATTTTTATATATATAATATTATTTTTTATTGTTTTTAGCTACATTCTCAAAAAACTTATTCCTTATATTTTGAGATACATACTCAAAAAAAACTTTGAAAAGTTTACTAAAAGGGCTGGGCAAAACAACCCGTTTCATAAACCACCTAAAAAAGAAGAGAAAAAAAAGGAACAGGTAGGAGAATATATTGATTATGAAGAAATTGATTAATTTTTTTTTCACGCGTAATTCTATTTATCATATTGCAATAGTTGTCTTTTTTGCAGTTGCTTCTTTAACATATTTTAGTCCATTACTTTCAGGAAAAGCTATTTTTCAATCTGATATCGCTCAGTTTTCGGGAATGGCAAAACAGATTGTTGATCATAGAGAATCTTTTAATGAAGAACCTTACTGGATAGATAATGCATTTGTAGGAATGCCTACGTTTCAAGTTGCAGTTAAATATCCTTTTGACTTATTAGATAAGATTGATAAATCTTTACGATTTCTACCAAGACCTGCTGATTATTTATTTATCTATTTATTGTCCTTTTACATTCTGCTAATTTCACTTAAAGTAGAAAAAAAGTTTGCTGTTGTTGGTGCTTTTGCTTTTGCATTTTCTACTTATCTAATTATAATATTAGGAGTTGGTCACAATACCAAAGCGCTTGCAATTGGGTATGCTCCAATAGCCATAGCTGGAGCATATAATTTATTTGAAAAAAAATACTTGATTGGATTCATTTTAGCAGCTTTAGGATTTGGATTGCAAATTAATGCAAATCATTATCAAATGACTTACTACTTTGTGATGTTGTGTGGTCTATTAGCATTAATTCATTTATTTGATGAAATAAAAAATAAGAATATTGACTATAAAAAATATACTGGTTTTGTTGGAGCAATAGTTCTTGCAATAACTCTTAATGCAACATCTATTCTAGCAACTAAAGAGTATACTGATTTTAGTACAAGAGGTAATTCTGAATTGACGATTAATCCTGATGGATCTGAAAAAGACAATACCGGTGGTTTAACACGTGAATATATTACAGAATATAGCTATGGGACAACTGAAAGTTTTAATCTAATTATTCCTAGATTCACTGGTGGGGGTAGTGGAGATTTAATTGATAAAGATTCTGATTTTTTTAAAAATCTTAGAAATTATGATTCTGAAAGTGCTAAAATAATTTATGAAAATGCTAGACTTTATTGGGGAGATCAACCTATAGTTGAAGCTCCAGCATACATTGGTGTAACAGTATTCTTCTTATTTGTTATTGGTTTGTTTTTTCTTAGCCGAATAAATTTAATTTGGGTATTAAGCGCATTTGCATTCAGCTTGTTTTTATCGTGGGGTAAAAACTTTTCTTTTTTGACAGATCTGTTTATAGACTATTTCCCATTCTACAATAAGTTCAGAGCTGTATCATCTATTCAAGTTTTAATTGAATTTTTAGTTCCTTTTATCGCTATTCTTGGTCTGTATAATTTTTATAAAAAAAGAAGTGAAAAAATAATTACTCAAAAGAAGCTCCTAATAATTGGATCAGCTTTTCTTTCAGTATTTGGTATTTTATATTTTTTTGGTGAAAGTTTATTTGATTTTAAATCCAACTTTGAACCTTTTGATCAATATCCAGATATACTAAAAATGATTATTGATGAAAGAGTTATAGTTTATAAATCAGATATTTTAAGAAGTTCTGTTTTTGTAATCCTTTGTTTGGGAATTTTATATGCTAGTATTAATAAAAAAATAAATGAAAATTACAGTTTATTAGTTCTGTTTCTAATCATAACTATTGACTTATGGTCAGTAGATAAAAAGTATGTAAATGAAGATGACTTTGTTGCTAAATCATCTATTTCTAATCCTTTTAAAGCAAATTTTTTAGATCTAGAAATACAAAATGATAAAAGTGATTTTAGAGTTTTTGAACCATACAGAGGATTAACTAATGGTCGAACATCCTATTTCCACAAATCAATCTCCGGATATAATGCGGCCAGACCTCAAAAAATGCAAGACTTATTTGATTTCTATTTATTTAAAAGAAATTATAAAGTTCTTGATATGCTTAATGTGAAATATATAATTGATGTAAATCAAAATAATCAACTTGAGCTGCAAACTAACGAAAACAGTTTAGGTTCTGCATGGTTTGTTGAGGAAATAGTTTCTGTTGAAAGCTTTGATCAAGAAATATTGCAGCTAAATAACATAGACTTTGAAAAAACTGCGATATCTCAAAATATAAGTGATAGATCTTATAAAAAAGACCCTAAAAACTCAATTGTTCTCAAGGAAAAAAGAGCTAATAAGTTGATTTATGAAGTGGATGCAATATCAAATCAGTTTGCTGTTTTTTCCGAGGCCTATTATAATAAAGGATGGAATGTTATGATCGTTAATAGCGGGGATAAATCCATTGATTCAAAATCTCTAAATCATCAAAGAGTTAATTATTTGCTTAGAGGGATGGAAGTTCCTGCAGGAAAATATGAACTACATTTTTGGTTTGATCCTCCTGTTTTAGTAACTGGATCAATTATCTCTATTTTTTCTATTGTAATTTTATTGTTATCAATAGGCTTTTATTTTAAAAAGATTATTAATGTATAATAACCTTCCAAAATACCGATATAAAAAAACCTTAACAATGCTTAAGGAAATTTTACCTGAAGGTGGAGTAATTTATGACCTTGGTGTTAGAAATCCATTTTCAGAAATAATGGAAAAAGAAGGTTACAAGGTCATTAACAGTGAAGGTCAAGATTTTGATTTTGAATATGAAATTGAAATACCAAAGGAGGTTGATCTTGTTACTGGATTTGAAATATTAGAACATTTAGTTTCTCCTTTCCCTCTTTTAAAAAATTTGAATTGCAAAAGGCTTTTTGTTACCGTTCCATTAAGCTTATGGTTTTCTAAAGCTTATAAAAACAAGAATGATGAAAGGGATCGTCATTATCATGAATTTGAGGCATGGCAATTTGACTGGCTATTAGAAAAATCAGGCTGGGAAGTAAAGAAAAAAGAGTACTGGAAGAACCCTACTTTTAAATTAGGATTTAGACCATTACTTAGAAATTTTACAAATAGATATTATGCTGTGTATGCTGAAAAGTCTCTAAGAAACTATACTAATTATTATAAAGGCGTTTTAAATCTTTAATTTTTTATTATGAAAATTGGAATGATTCTAGACGCTATTTATCCAAGTGATGCAAGGGTCACAAATGAATGTGAAGAACTTATTAAAAATGGTCATGAGGTTTATTTGTTCTGTGTTTCATATCATAAAAACTATATTAAAAGTGAGATAATAAACGGTATAAAAGTTAGAAGATATTACTGTTCATCATTAACTTATAAACTCTCTGCTCTAGCAAATGATTTTCCTTTATACTCAATTTTAATGAAGTCAAAAATTAGAGACTTCGTTGTTAACAACAACATTGATAAGATGCATATTCATGATATACAAATTGCTAAAGCTGCTGTTGATGTTTGTAAAAAATATAATCTAAAATATATCCTTGATCTTCATGAAAACAGGCATGAGATAATGAAATTTTATAAACATGTAAATAGTTTTTTGGGAAAGCTTTTAATCAGTGTTAAAAGATGGAAAAAAGCCGAAGAGAAATATGTCTCTAAAGCAGAAAAAGTAATTGTCGTAACCAATCAAGCAAAGAAGGAGATAACAGAAAGATGTGAAATTTCAAATGACAATGTTGTCGTTTATCCAAATACAGTTAGAAAAAGTTTTTACCAAAATAAAGACTATGATCAAGTGTTAAAGAAAAAGTATGCAAACAATTATGTGCTATTATATATTGGTAATACATCAAAAAGAAGAGGTTTAGACACTGTTTTAGATTCAATGATTTCTTTAACAAAAGAGGTTCCTGAAATTAAACTAATAATTATTGGAAAGAGTTCTTATGACCATAAAATAAAGTCCAAAATTAATAAGCTAAAAATTTCCAGTTTAGTTGACTTTATTGGATGGCAAAAGGAAGAGGATTTATATAAATATTTATTGATTTCTGATATTGGACTTTCTCCTCTATACAGAAACCAACATCACGATACAACTTATGCTAATAAGATTTTTCAATATATTTCATTTAATGTTCCTTTGTTATGCAGCGACTCAATAGCTCAAGCTGAACTTGTTAGTAAATTTAATTGTGGTAAAATATTTAAAGAAAAAAATGTTGAAGATTTTATTTCAAATTTGCTGTTAATGATTAAAAACAAGGAACTATATTCAAAACTTCAAAAGAATTGTTATAACGCTATTACTAAATTAAACAACAGTGTAGTGTCAAAAGATTTGATAAAAATATATGAGTAAAAAAATTGGAATATTAACTTACTATTGGCCTCCAGCTGGCGGATCTGGAGTTCAAAGATGGCTCAGATTTTCTAACGAGCTTGCAAAACTAGGTCACGATATTCATGTTTTTACTTTTAAAAATCCTAAGTATCCAATTGTGGATAAAGAATTATTAAATAAAGTTGATTCTAAAGTTAAAGTGAATTTTATTTCAGGATTTGAGTTACCAAATTTTTTAACAAATAAAAACTCTAATTCTGCTGAGAGTTTCAAAAGCAGTGGTGTAAAATCATTTGTGAGAGAGCTTTTTTTCTTTCCGGACTCAAGAAAATATTTAATCTCTCCATCTGTAAAATATATTAAAAAATATATCAAAAAAACTCCATTAAACTGTATAATCACTTCTGGTCCTCCTCATTCTATGCACTTAGTCGGGCTTAAATTAAAGAAAACAACTAATCTAAAATGGATTGCAGATTTTAGAGATCCTTGGTCTAATTTTGTTCAAAATAAATTTCTAAATAAGCTTGAATCAACTAAAATTAAACATGAGAAAAAAGAAAATTTGGTTCTTAAATTTTCAGATGCAGTTTTGACAACATCTAAATCTTTAAACAATAAGTTTAAGAAGAAAAACCATAATACTTTTTATACACCAAGTGGTTTTGAAAATTTTATAAAGCCCAAAGCATATAATAAGTTTAGAATTTTATACGCTGGTTCAATGAAAGAATTTCAAAACCCAATCAATCTATGGATTGTTCTTGGAGAATTGATTGAATCTGACAATTCTTTTAAGAATCTTGTTGAAATTGTTTTGATTGGTAGTATTGATAAAAACATTACTGAAAATAAAGAATTTCGTCTCCTTCAAAACACAAAAATTGTTTCTTATTTATCAAAAAATAACTTAGATAAAGAAATTTCTATTTCAGAACTCTTAATGGTTTGTTCTGTCAATATTGAAGGGTCAAATGATATTATTCCTGGCAAGTTTTTTCACTACTTGTCATCAAGAAAAAGGATACTTGGAATCACAAATAAAGGAACTGATCTTGAAAACATTATAAAAGAAACTAAGTCTGGAATGTCATTCAGCTATGATAACCATACAGATTTAAAAAATTATATTTATAAATGCTTTAGTGATTATAAGGAGGGTAAAGCAAGTAGTCAAAAAACAGATAATAAATTTTTGTCTTCAAATATTGCAAGTAAAATTGATAAAATAGTTTCAAAATTATAATGGGCATTGTTTTTAATCAGTCATATAAGAATATTATAATTATAGCTTTTGCATTGCTTGTTGGAGGAGTTAATACGCTCTATTTTTATCCTGTTTTTTTAAAGGAACAATATTATGGCTTGGTTGTTTTTTTATTAGCTACCTCAAACCTTCTTCAACCTTTGATTTCGTTTGGAAGTCAACATACAATTATAAAATATTTTAGTTCTTTTAATACTAAAAAGGAGAAAGACAACTTTATGTCTTCTATCATTTTTCTACCATTTTTTACAATAATCCCAATTACGTTTTTAGTAGTAGAGTTTCATGACATAATTGCATCTTTCTTGTCGCTTAAAAACTCTATAATTGAAAGTTATGTTTGGGTTATCTTTCTTGTTGCCTTTGCTACATCATACTTTGAAGTTTTTTACTCTTGGGCAAGGGTTCAATTAAAATCTGTTTTTGGAAATTTTTTAAAAGAAATATTTCCAAGACTATCTATTTTAGTTTTATTAATCTTGGTTTATCTAAACCATATTTCAAAGGAAAATTTTATTTGGTGGTTGACTGGTCTTTATTATTTAAGGCTTATAATTATGATGTTTTACTCTTTAAGTTTATACATGCCAAAATTCACTATTTCACTTCCTAAAAACACAAAAAGTATTTTAACTTATTCATTGTACATTCTACTTGCTGGATCTGCTGCAAGTATTTTAATTGATATTGATAAATTTATGATTCCTCAGAAGCAGGCAATAAGTCAAACTGCATTTTATGCGGTCGCTGTATTCATAGCAACGGTTGTTGAAATACCGGGGCGCGCTATGTTTCAAATAGTCAATCCGTTAGTAGCTAAAGCTCTTAATGAAAATAATTTTAATGAATTAAAAAAATTATACTCATCTAGTTCAATTAATTTGCTTATTGTTGCAGGCTTAATTTTTTTATTAATTAATTCTAGTATTTCACCTTTTTATGATTTAATGAGTGAGAAGGCTTACGCAAATGGTATTTGGGTTGTTCTAATGATCTCTGTAAGTAAATTAATTTTAATGTCTTTTGGATGTGGCCCTGCAATTTTAGCAACTTCAAAATTCTATAAAATCACATTGCCTTTTTCTATTCTAATGGCAGTGTCTGTTTATTATTTAAATGATATTTTCATTGATATATATGGTATAAATGGTGCTGCACTTTCCACGCTTATAGTTGTACTTTTTTTTACAGGCTTAAAAATTATTTTTATAAAACATAAATTAAAAATCAGCCCATACTCTATTAATAGTTTAAAGGTAGTTTCGATAATTATTGTAATGTTTTTTGCTTTTCAAAATTTCAAAATAACTGATAATAGTATATTGTCTATAATTATTGATTCTTTTTTAATATCAGTGATATATACTGTAGTTATTTATTTTATGAAGATTTCCAAACCAATTAATAAATTAATACGAAATATTTTAAATGGAAAGTTTAGGCCTTAAGTGACTAGATAGCAATGAATTACCGTCCTTTATTAAATCTTCTGGCGTCCCATTAAAAACTAAATTTCCACCATCTTCTCCACCATATGGGCCCAAATCAATTATATAATCTGAAGATTTTATTAGGTCTAAGTTATGCTCAACAACAACAATAGAATGTCCAAATTCAATCAATAAATTAAAAGATTTTATAAGTTTTTTAATATCATGAAAATGAAGTCCAGTCGTTGGTTCATCAAAAATAAAAAGTGTCTTTTCTTTCGAGGACCCTTTCAATAAAAAAGAAGCTAATTTAATTCTTTGTGCTTCACCGCCAGACAAAGTTGATGAAGATTGTCCAAGCTTAACATATCCCATTCCAACATCAAGCAACGCTTTTAGTTTGTTTGTTATTTTAGTTTGATTATTTTCTTGAAAGAAATTATATGCATCTTGAATAGTTAAATTTAAAATATCATCAATATTTTTATTTACAAATTTTGCTTTTAAGACTTCTTTTTTAAATCTTTTTCCTTTACATGTCTCGCACTTAAGTATAATATCAGACATAAATTGCATTTCAATTTTTATCGATCCTTCACCCTTACATTCATCGCACCTCCCTCCATCAACATTAAATGAAAAGTGTTTTGGTTTTAATCCAAAATGTTTAGAAGTTTTTTGATTTGAGAATAAATTTCTAATCTCATCGTAAACTTTAATATAAGTTGCAGGATTAGACCTTGAGGATTGACCAATTGGATTTTGATCGATGTATTCAATTGAATTAATTTCCGCTAAATCACCTTCAACTTGATCAAATTGACCAGGTTTTTCTTTAAATACTCCTTTACTTTTTAAAAGTGCTGGATAAAGTATATTCTTTACTAAAGTAGTTTTACCACTTCCTGAAAGGCCTGTAATACACACTATCATATTTAGAGGAAAATCAACATTTATATTTTTTAAATTATTTTCCCTGCATCCTGTTAGTGATAATTTTTTTGATATTTTTCTTCTTGATTCAGGAATATCTATATTTAAAGACCCATTTAAATAGCCAGATGTTAAAGAGTCAGATTTAAGGATTTTTTTAATATTCCCACTAGCAACTACGTCCCCGCCTTGTGATCCTGCTCCAGGACCTAAATCTATTATATGATCTGCAGATCTAATTATGTCCTCGTCATGTTCAACTACT
>CACIKV010000022.1 GCA_902587325.1 uncultured Bacteroidota bacterium | reverse complement strand
TACCTGCGTAAGGTGCTCCATCAACAACAATTAAAGGGGATGCAGATGCGTTGATAGAACCAATACCTCTAATCCTAATTGTAGGGTTAGATCCGGGAATTCCACCGGAAGATATAATATTAACACCAGGTACGGAACCTTGAATAGCTTGAGTAACAGAAGTAGCTTTAGAAGCTTCTAAAATTTCTGACCCAATTACAGCAACAGATCCAACAACAGATTCTTTTGTTTGTGTTCCATAGGCAGTAACAACGACTTCATCAAGTGCACTGGAAGCAATTAAGCTTACATTTATAGTTAGTGAAGATCCAACTGTAATATCTACAGTCTGATAACCAACATAACTAAAAGATAATACATCACCAGATGATGCATTAATAGAGTAATTACCATCAAAATCAGTGGTAACACCGATCGATGTTCCTTGTACAACAACAGTTGCTCCAGGAAGTGGAGAGCCGTCAGCATCTGAAACAGTTCCAGTTATAGAACTTTGAGCAAATGCTATCAAGCTTGTTGCTAAAAAAAACAAGGTAAATAGGTTAAAATGTTTTTTCATTTAGTTTTAATTTTTTGAATAATTTCCAAAGATGTTAAAATTTTGTTAACAAAACAAAAAATTTACAATAAATTCTTCAGATAAATTCCCTGAGTTTAAAAAAAGGAAACTTATTTTAGCATTAATAAATTATTTAATGTATTGAAAACAGGTTTTTTTAAACAACTTAAAAACAATCAAATTGCAGGGGTAGTTTCGATATCTTTGGAGTCATCGGGAATTGATTTTGTGTTGTTTGAGTATAAATCCCTAAGCCCAAATTGGAAACTTTCTGAAGAACTTAATTCTAAAAAAATTAATGAAGATTTTTTTTACAAAGAGTTTTATGTGCAGTTGAATCAATTAAATCCTAAAGAAACATATGAAAATATTTTAACTTTGGTAAAGGGCAATGAACCGATTTTAATGACCCACGGAAATAAATCCAATTTTTGTCACAGACATATAGTAGCAGAATGGTTTACTGCTAATTTGGGAATACAAATCGAGGAATATAAAACTGGAAAAGTTCTTAGAAAAAAAGGTTACATGCAAAAAATTAAAAACCCCACTTTATTTTAATAATGAAATTTTATAAAATTATTTTATTAATACTGCTATTTAGCTGTAATGAAAATAATAACACTGACTGTTGCGCCGAAATCGACTATGGAAACAGAGAGGATCTGATCATTGAAAACAATGTTTTTAAAATTTCATATAATGAAGTTAAAGAACAACCTAACTGGATTGAATATACGGTGAAGGATTTTGTAAAAGTTGCAGACAGGGGTAATATGGATTTTTACCTAATTAATAATATAAAAACCAGTGACAATAGTGATTATTATAACAATCCTTGGGATAAGGGCCATATGGCACCAGCTGGATCTTTTACTGACTCTTGGTCTAATCTTGCCAAAACCTTTTCTTTTGTGAATTGTGCTTTACAGCTTGATAATTTAAATAGAGGAGAATGGCGTGAGTTGGAGGAGGAGGTTAGAAGACTTGCAAAATTAGAAGGACCAATTAAAGTTAGAATTGAATTGAAATTTTCCGCGAACAGTGAAGTTTTATCTACAGGTGCAACAGTTCCAGATGGATTTTATAAGTTTTTAAATTTTGACGATGGATCAAAAACGTGTTATTATTTTGAAAATCAAACAACTGATAAAAATTGGTCTGAATACGAAATATCTTGTAACTAATTTAAAATTTTTTTTAGGACTGATTTTCTTCCAATTCTTTTTGTAATGATGTCGTTTTTTATATTCCAACCTCTAGCTGGCGAAAATGCCCTCGCGTAATAAATTATTTGAAGATGGAGTTTATTCCAAAGTTCTTTTGGAAATAATCTTTTTGCATCTTCTTCAGTTTTTTTTACACTTTTACCATTGGATATTCCCCAGCGATACATCATTCTGTGGATATGAGTATCAACAGGAAAGGCTGGTATTCCAAATGCTTGAGAAATAACTACACTGGCAGTTTTATGACCGACAGCTGGTAATGCTTCTAGATCTTCAAGTTTTTTAGGTACTTTACCATTGTGCTTATCAATAATAATTTTAGATAATCCATAAATTCCTTTAGATTTCATCGGAGATAAACCAACTGGTCTTATGATACTCCTAATTTCTTCCACGCTAAGTTTTATCATGTCATATGGGTTATCAGCTTTTTTAAAAAGAATTGGTGTTATTTTATTTACCCCAGCATCAGTACTTTGAGCAGAAAGCAATACTGCTATAAGTAAAGTATACGGATCCTTATGATTTAGTGGAATATCTGTTTTTGGAAAAAGATCCTCTAAAGTTTTTATTATAAAATTTATTTTATCTGTTTTTTTCAATTTTGTAAATTTAGCAACTAAATTATATTTATTATGAAAACTCTTAAGATTGGTGATAAATTACCACATTTTGAATGTGTCAATGAAAATGAAGAAATCATTAACAGTAATCAATTGATAGGAAAAAAATTAATTGTATTCTTTTATCCAAGAGCTAATACTCCTGGTTGCACTGCAGAAGCATGCAACCTTTCAGAAAATTATAAAACTTTAGTGGATCTAGGATATAATATAATTGGAATAAGCTGTGACAAACCAAAATCACAAAAGAATTTTTCCATCAAATATGGTTTTCAATATCCTCTTCTTGCAGATGTTAATAAAAAGTTAGTAAACTTGTTTGGAGTTTGGGGTCCAAAAAAGTTTAAAGGAAAAGAGTATGATGGTATTCACAGAATGACATTTATTTTTAATGAAAAAGGAATCGTTACTCGAGTTATTGATAAGGTAAAAACAAAAGACCATACCAATCAAATTTTAAATGAATAAATTATTATTTATATCCAAAGAGTTTTTTTTCTTTTATTAGTTTAGAAATAGTCTTTGGAAGTTTATTTTCCCAACCAACTTTTTTATTTTGAATTTCCAATAAAACTTGCTGAGAAAATATATTTAATAGCTTTTTGTCATAATCAACAATATCTTTAATCTTATTATTGTCTTTGAAGAAATTGTAAAGATTTTTCATGTTGTCGTTAACCTGGAGGTTGTTGCTATTTATTAATTTTTCATCCTTTAGCATTGGATATAAATATATTTCAATTTCTTTTTTAAATAATTTCCCAAAAGCTTCCATAACACCACCAGTCAATAATGAGTAGTATTTCTCATCAAAAACTTTAATTAGGTTATCAACACCCATGGTTAGAACTGTTTTTTTTGTAGAATATTTAGAAAAATAATCAGAAAGTTTATAATACTCTTGAAAATTAGTTAACATAACTGTTTTTCCGGTCGAGCATAATAATTCAGCTCTATCTAAAAAATCCTGTTCATTAATGTCATTTTTTCCGCTCAATAAATTGGATAAAGTAATTTCAAAAATTGACAATGTATTTTTTACATCAAAATCTTTATCATTTGAGATCATTTTAAAAGATTTTTGATACATATCTTCATTAACTTTTGTCAGTGGTCTAAAACTTCCTCTTATTGCTAATATATTTTTCTTATACAAAACAGCAGCAGGAAGGATATTATTTCCGTCAGGGCCAAACATTACGGCTTGCGTCATTCCATTTTTAACTAAAATCAAACTCATAAGTCTGTTGTCAACACCCTGGAAAAGAGGTCCTGAAAAATTAATGGTATCTATTTCTATTGCTTGAGAGTCAATATGGTCGTATAAATACTTAATTAGTGATCTAGGCTTGTTATGCTTGTAATAAGCACCATATATTAAATTAACACCCATTATGCCAAGTGCCTCTTGCTGTGCTTTTGCATCTATTAAATGAAATCTTACATGCATTTGAATTTCACTGTATTCTTCATTTGAATTTGTCTGAAATCTAATACCCATCCAACCATGTCCTTTAAATTTTTTAGCAAAATCGATAGTAGCTACGGTATTGGCAAAAGAAAAAAACATTTTACCTGGGTTAAGATCTCTTTTAACACGAGTTTCTAATAATTTTATTTCGTGTTTAAGCATTTTACTTAATCTAGATTTTGTAACATACCTTTTGTCATCTTCAACACCGTAAATAGCATCACTAAAACCTTTGTCATAAGCGCTCATTGTTTTAGCTATTGTTCCAGATGCGCCACCAGCTCTAAAAAAATGTCGTGCAACTTCTTGACCTGCACCTATTTCTGAAAAACTTCCATAAATATTTTCGTTAAGGTTAATGCGAAGGGCTTTGTCTTTGACAGAAAGGAGATTCTCAAAATCTTTATCACCTTTTAAGGAGACTACCATAATTAACAATTAATACAAATTTAGTAAAGAATTATTGATATAGTGATAGAAAAAATTAAATTTGATTAATTAATGAAATTAATTTTTTTAGGAACTGGGACTAGTACTGGAATTCCTACGATTGGAATTGATAAACCAGTTTGTAGTAGCTCTGACCCTAAAGATGTAAGAATGCGATCATCAGTTCTTTTACAAATCGGTGATAAAAATATTTTGATAGATTGTAGCCCTGATTTTAGACAACAAATGCTAAAATCTAAAGTATCAAAGATTGATGCTATATTATTTACTCATGAACATTCTGATCACACAGCTGGGCTTGACGATGTAAGACCAATATCATTTAAGCACGGAAAAATTCCAATTTTTGCTCACAAAAGAGTGATAAGTAATCTTGAAAGAAGATTTGATTATTTATTTGATAAGAAAGGTTATTACACTGGTGCGCCCCATCTTTTTTCAAACATTATAAATGAGGAAAGTAATTTTAATTTTGAAGATCTAGAATTCACGACTATCAGCTATATGCATCATAAACTTCAAGTTTTTGGATTTAGGTATAAAAACATTGCATACATTACTGACCTTAAGGAAATATCTGAAAAGGAGATTTCCAAACTTTATAATTTGGACTTGTTAGTTCTAAATGCATTAAGACATAAAGAGCACTATTCTCACATTAACTTAAGTGAGGCTCTTAAAATTATTGATAAATTGAAACCTAAAAGATCGTATTTAACTCATATTGCGCCAGATATGGGAATGCACAGAGAAACGCAGAAAGAATTACCCAATAATGTTTTTTTGGCTTATGACATGTTAGAAGTAAGTTTTTAATATTTATTTTTAAGCCAATTTAAAAATGAATTTAAATTTTCTTGATTAACACCATGACCTTGGTTGAATGAGTTATAATTGTATTTAATTCCTTTTTCTTTTAAAATTTCCAGTGTTTTTTTTGATTCTAAATATGGAATAGTATTATCATTTTTACCATGTGATACATAGATAGAAGTATTTGTTTTTTTGGAATTAAACTCAATTATCTTTTCCTCTACGTAACCACTCAATGCAACTAAATTTTTAATTAGTCCTGGATTTGATAAGGCTATTGAATATCCTAAAATAGCACCTTGACTAAAACCAATGATAGTTATCCTTTTTTCATCACAATTAAATTCTTTACATATTTGTTTTATTTCATCTACAATGGATTTTGAGCTCTCGATTGCTTTAATTTCATCGAAAGATTTAATATTGTTTTGATAAAATATATCATACCATGCAAACATGCCTTCATATATTGTTATGGGTGCTCTAAAGGAAACAATATTGTAGTTTTCATCAAAAAAATTTTTAAAAGAAAACAAATCATTTTCATTACTTCCATATCCATGTAGTAAAACAATTAATGGATCTTTATTTGATTTATTTCTAGATAATCTTTTGTTATAATAAAGTCTGCTATTCAACAATCAAAATTTTAGAATTAGAAACAATTCCATAAGCTTTACCCTTGAGTTTAGAATCAATAAATGAGCTATTCTTCGATTTTGATAAGATATTAGATTTTGAGAAAGTATATTTTATGTCAGGATTAAATAAAGTTAATTTAGCCTCAGATCCGACACTTAATGATGGTTTGTTAATGCTAAAGGTATCATAACCAGAAGTCAAAATTTTGATAGTTTTATTTAGATCGAATAGAGAATTTAATGCTCCAAATGAAGATTCTAGTCCAGTTGAACCAAAAAAAGAATTTTCAAAATCTATTTTTTTATTATCAATATCAATTGGACAATGATCACAAGTTACTAGATCGATTGAGCCATCATTTACATATTTTATAAGTTCTTTTCTTGTTTTTTCATCTCTGATTGGAGGCATTACTTTAAATCGTGTATCGAAATCTTTAAGTTTATCATCATTGAAAAATAAATTATTTATTGAAACACTGCACCAAACTTTCAAGCCTTT
The DNA here is from genome assembly GCA_902587325.1 of uncultured Bacteroidota bacterium. GTDB lineage: Bacteria > Bacteroidota > Bacteroidia > Flavobacteriales > Flavobacteriaceae > Eutrophosalina. The sequence goes on along the minus strand of CACIKV010000022.1, from coordinate 10,314 downwards.
TGATTTTGCCTCCTTAATTAGTTTGACAGATCCTGTAGTTGAAATAGTTGGTATTAAAAGTTTTCCATCAGTATATTCTAAAATTTTTAAATCTCTGTATACTGCTATTTCTTCAGAGATGGGAGGAAAACCTTTAATTCCATATTTTGTACTTACTTCTCCTTCATGTACTTGAGCATTTTTAGAAATAGACTCTTCAATTGGAAATGAAAGTATTAAACCATCGAAATGTTGTACATATTGAAGAGCGGTTTTAAGTAAATTTGGATTTTTAATTGCTTTTTTAAAATCATTAAAACCAATACAACCAACATCATACATTTCCTTTAAATCCGCGAGTTCTTCAGAATCACTTTTTTTACTTAAGGCTCCGAGAGGATGAACAGATACAACAGAATTTTGGGTTTTAGATTTAATATAGCTTATGTCAGCTTTAGAGTCTAAAATTGGCAAAGTTTCAGAATTCAAAACTATGTCAGTAAAACCAGATAATCCAGCAGATTTAATCCCATTTTCTAAATCTTCTCTTTCTTCAAGGCCAGGTTCACCAAAGCAAACACTTGAGTCTAGCCATCCAATTGAAACATGTAGATTTTCTCTGGAAATTATTGTTTTAGCAGGTTTATCAATATTCTTGTCAATGTTACTTATAATACCTTTATCAATATAAATATCAAAGACTTTACCGTCTAGTGAATTGTCGGCATCAATGATTTTAGCAGACTTTATAAGTATTGACATATTAGAGTCAAATTCATGCAAATATAATTATAGTTTTTTTAAAAAAAATTAAAAATTTTCAAAAGCACCTAAGCCAAACAGAGCAAAATCATATTTTACAGGATCATTTTTATCCATTTTCCTTAAGGAATTATCTAATTCAATTAATGCTTTTATGTCATTTTGTTTTCTATCAATTAATTTTAATTTTCTTGCAGTATTAGCTGTGTGAACGTCTAGTGGACAGGAGAGAATGGATGGGTTTAAATTTTTCCAGATACCAAAGTCAACGTTTTTATCTCTTCTTATCATCCATCTTAAAAACATGTTTAACCTTTTACATGCCGAGTTTTTATTTGGGTTAGAAATATGTTTTTGTGTTCTTAGAGGATGTGGTATAGAAAAAAATATATTCCTAAAATTATTTATGTTTTTGAAAATAAATTCTTCATTCTTGTACTTAGAAAAAACAGACTCCAAACCTCCACAATTTTTGTAAATATTTTGAATGGATTTTAAAAAAAATATTAAATCAACTGAATTAAATGTTCTATGAACGAAGTTTATTTTTTTTATTTTTTTTTCATCATAATTCATTATAAAATCATAAGGGGAATCGCCTAAAATTTTAATTAATTTTTTACCACTATTTATAATTGATTTTCTGTTCCCCCATGAAATTGTACTAATTAAAAAACTAACTATCTCTATATCTTCTTTTTTTGAGAATTCATAAGGAATTGAGATGGGATCAAAATCAATGAAAGATCTTTTATTATACTCAATATATTTAAATTCTAGAAGGTCTTTAATTTCTTGACTATACCCAACTGCCATCTTTTAATGTATAGATTTTATCAGATATTTTAGCAAAATCTTTATTATGTGTAACTAAAATGATTGTTAAGCCCATTTCAGTGTTTAACTTTTTAAAAAAATTCATTATTATTTGCTCATTCTTTGAATCAAGATTTCCTGTTGGTTCATCGGCTAATAGTATCGTGGGGTCATTTATTAGAGCTCTTGCAACAGCAACTCTTTGCCTTTCACCGCCAGATATCGAATCGGGATATTTTTTTAATATACCTTCAATTCCTAAAAGCTTAGCTAATTCTTTTACTTTGTTAGAATAACTTTTTTTCGGAACATTTCCAATCATTGCTGGAAGAATTATATTTTCTTCAAGATTTAGTTCAGGAAGAAGTTGATGAAATTGAAAAATAAAACCAATGTTTTTATTTCTAAAATCTGAAAGTTGATTATCATTAAGAGTTTTTATTTCATTTTCATTTAATATTAATTGGCTATTATTATTATTGTTAAAACTCTCAATAGTTCCAATAATATTTAACAATGTTGTCTTTCCTGCACCGGATGGGCCGATTATTGAAACAAATTCTCCTTTTTTAATTTCTAAAGAAATATCATTTAATATTTTTTGTTTGCCGAAATCCTTTGAAATATTTTTTAACTCAATCATCTCCTTTTAAATCTATTAACATCAATTAAATAATTTAATCGCAAAGATAGTTGATGTTCAATAGGAATATCAAATAAATTTTTCAAGCTTTTATAATAGTCTAACCCTGATTTATTGTCACGATTAAAAATTTGATTTCTATATAAAAAAACAAGATTACTTCCAGGTGCAAACCACCATTCAAAATTTAAATCAAGGTTCCATAAATTAAAATTGGTATTGGGGTTCATGTTTAGAATGCTATAGTCTGTTAATTCTCTGTATCCATCTCTATTTAACTTATATAGTACCTGCCTATAATCAGCCTTACTCCAAAAATTTCTAAAGTTTAAGTAAATATTTTTTTTACTGTCGATTTTATACTCTATTTTAATTGAATTTTCAACGGATTCTAGATCCCTATTTCCAAAATATATTTCTTCATTTTCTTCCATTATATAACCGATATCTTCTTGAGTATTTTTGACCTCAGAACCAATTTTAGCAGATATTTGATCAGAAAACCTAAAATACAAATCAAATTCATATCTGTTGTATATTTTTTTTTCATTGAACTGTTCATTGAAAGAAGTTATATTGGAAAATTCAATTTCTGAATAAACTTTTTTATTATTGTTGGTGCTGTAGCTTATAAGAACATCTAATTCGGATGGATTGATTATAAATCTGTCATTATTTCTAGTCTCATAATAATCCTTTTCTCTGTCAGTATATCTCAACACAAATCCAATTCCACTTAAGTTTTGAAGTTGAATCATATTAGCAAATCTCATTCCAGATCTTATTCTCTCACCATCATCAAATCTGAAAGTTCTACCAACATAGAGTGAGCTTGAGAGCGTTCTAAACAGTTTATTTTCATTTAATATTCTGTAAGAAACTCTTCCTCCAGCTCTTTGAGAATTATGCAGTATAAAATATCCTAACTCATTCTGGTTGTAATATTTATCAACTCCAGTCCAGTGAAGAAAAAACTGAAAATTACCTTCTAATTCTTCAGCACTAATATAACCCTTAAAGCCATTTTTTTCTGAAAATATAGGCGCATAACTACCATATATAGCACTTTGAATATTGTATTTTCTTTTGTTATCAAAAATATCAGCAACTAGTGCAGTGTTGTTTCCATTTAAACCATTTTTTCTGTTTATGTTGGTGTTCAGAACTGAAATTGATGAAACATCATTAATTATTTCTTGAGTTAATGATAAAACATTGTAATTAGTTGTTGGTGAAAGTAATTCTTTTCTTTCCAAATTTGTTACGTTGTTTTTAAAATAAGCATATGCGTTGTCAGTAATGGTGTTGATTATTCCTATACTTAATTTTGTATCTGTGGTACCAGTAACTTTTACTGAATTAATAAGTTTTGGTTTTTTGTCATACATTAGTAGCTCTTCGTTATCTAATAAATAATCATTTTCATTAAATTTTAATTTTTGACCAATTCTGCGGCTATAAAAAAAATTACCAGCTCTAAAACCGATATCAGCTTTTTCAAACAAAGATGCGCCCTCAGTAAAAAATGCTCTATTTTCGTCAAATTGTTGTTCGAATGGAGTTAGGTTTAGTTCTTCATCATCAAAAGCAACTTGCCCAAAATCAGGAATTAAAGTTAAGTCAAGTGTAAAACTATTGGATAAACCATATTTTAAGTCTAATCCCGCCGAATAAGATAAATTACTCGAATGATTTTTTTTAACATCTAATTCTGATTGTAGATATGGATATAAAAACAATCTCAATGGTGGTTTTAGAGATTTTATATCCTTTACTAACCCAAGTTGTTCTGGCCAAGAGTAGGTTCTAATATCAGTTGGGTTCCACGTATAAGATTCTTCAAAATCTCGAATTCTTCTTGAAAAATTTATACCCCAATCTTGTATCTCTGATTCAGGGAATCTTATAGCACTGTATGGAATAATCATTTCAACGGTCCAATTAGTTTCATTCAAAGAAATTTTTGCATCAAAAACTGTGTCATAATTAAAGCCATCTTCATTCCATTCTCTTGTAAAATAACCGTCATTTAAAACTCCTGAGCTTGATACAGCAAAACCAAAGTGACCTTCTTTATTATTGTATGGATCAATTGAAACCCAAAATAATTCATAATCACCATTCATTGCATCATCTCTAACTGCTAGCTCTTTTTGAATTTCTTGCATATTGGGATGTTTTATTTTGGCAGCGATATAAATTGCATCATCATCGTATCCAAAGTAAGCAGTTGTTTCATAATCAGGTGGAATTTTTTTTCCAAACCTTGTCGATGGGAATGCTAAAATAAAATCTTTTAGTTCAGGACTTTTAATCCATTGATCATCATTTAATTTACCATCTATTTTTGGAGGAGATATGAACCTAACAGCATCAAAAGATTTCCTTTCTTGTGAATAATTAATTAAAGAAAAAAAAATTATTAAGAAAAAAAATATTGTCCTCATTTAGTTTTTAAATTTACAAATACAAATTTCACATTTAATATCACAAGTATTCTAATTACAATTAAAAATTATTTGACGTATTTTTGTATTATTGGTTTAACATGAGCAAAGACTATGCAATTTTAGCTTCTGGTTGTTTTTGGTGTACAGAAACAATATTTGACAATGTAGCAGGTGTTGTATCTGTTGTACCAGGCTATATTGGCGGTAAAATACCTAACCCAAAATATGAGGAGATTTGTACTGGAACTACAGGACATGCTGAGGCAGTTAAAATTGAATACGATACAAATATCATTTCTTTTTCCAAGCTTTTAGAAATTTTTTTTAAAACCCATGATCCAACCACTTTAAATAGACAGGGGAATGATGTTGGTACGCAATATAGATCATCAATTTTTTACAAAAATGAGTTAGAACTAAACATTGCAAAAAAAAAGATACTTAAATTAAATGAATCTAAAATTTTTTCAAATAAAATTGTAACACTTTTAGAGCAAGAATCAAAGTTTTATGAGGCTGAAGATTATCACAAAAAATATTTTTATAAAAATCCAACTAATATGTATTGTCAATTAGTTGTTAAACCAAAAATTGAAAAATTTTTGAAAGAAAATACTAATATTTAGATAAGAATCTAAAACCCATCCTTATCAACATTTTTTTTAGAAAACTCCAAAACCATTTAAATTCTCCAAATATTGCGGCTACGATAATTAGAATTATTTGATAAATAGGAAATACAATAATTAATCTTAAAATCCAACTTAAAAAAGTTCCTTCATCTACGATGTTCAAAAAAGAAATAAATGGTTTACTTAACCAAGCAGCAAGTGATCCTGTAATCCCAAATACAACAATAATTTTTATTACTTGAAGATTTGAATTAATTCCCCATCTTTTTTTTAGATTTTCAAGCATTTGATAAAATACTTGATATTTGATGAGCTAACTCTATTCCAATTCTGTCTTGAGCCTCAGAAGTAGCAGCTCCAATATGCGGGGTTAAAGAAATCTTTGGATTCATCAATATTTTTAATGATGGTGTTGGTTCATTTTCAAAAGTATCCAAAGCAGCAAAACTAACCTTATTATTATCTAAATATTTTAATAGTTCGGATTCGTCAATAACTCCGCCTCTTGCTGCATTAATTATTCCAACTCCATTTCTCATTTTTTCAAATTCACTTTTACCAATGACATAATTTTTCTGAGCAGGTACATGTAATGTTATAAAGTCAGAATCAGTCAATAGATTGTCAAGTTTAGAAGTTTTAAGTTCAAAACTAATTTTTTTATCCATTATGAAATCTAATTCAATTTTTACTGATTCAATAAATTTGTCATAATAAATTACATTCATTCCAATACCTAAAGCAATCTTAGCAGTTTCTTGACCAATTCTTCCAAAGCCTATAATTCCTAGTGTTTTTCCTTTTAATTCAGTTCCTTTTGAATAATTCTTTTTTAATTTTTTAAAGTTTGAATCACCCTCAAGAGGCATATTTCTATTTGAATCATGTAAAAACCTAACACATGAAAAAAGATGGGAAAAAACAAGTTCAGCAACAGAGTGAGATGAAGCAGCAGGAGTATTTATTACTGCAAGGCCTTTGGATTTTGCATAATCAACATCAATATTATCCATTCCAACACCACCTCTTCCAATTAATCTTAAGCTTGGACATTTATCAATTAAATCTTTTCTTACGGTAGTTGCACTTCTGACTAATAATCCAACCACATTATTAGTGTTGATGTAGTTCTCTAGTTGTTCTTGTGCAACATTAGTTGTTATAATTTCAAAACCAGATTTTTTGAGTTCTTCAACACCAGAATCAGAAATACCATCGTTAGCTAAAATTTTCATATTAAATATTTTTTTCAAATTGTTTCATCGCATCAACAAGTGTTTCAACGGACTCCAAACTCAAAGCATTATATATTGAAGCTCTGTAGCCACCTACAGATCTGTGACCATTAATTCCAGAGATATTTTTTTTAAGAGCTATCTCATCAAACATACTTTTATTTGATTCATCAGTTAAATTGAAGGTTACATTCATAATACTTCTATCTTCAACAGCAGCAAAGCCTTTGAATAATTCATTGTTATCGATTTCATCGTATAGTTTTTTTGCTTTGAGACGATTTCTTTTTTCAATTTCTTCAATTCCTCCAATAGATTTTAGCCACTCCATACTTAACTTGCACGCGTATACTGCAAAAACAGGTGGGGTATTAAACATACTATCTTTATCATTATGAATTTTATAATTTAACATTGATGGAACTTCTCTGCAAATTGTATTTAGAAGAGACCTTTTAATAACGACTAAAGTTGCTCCAGCTGGACCTAGATTTTTTTGGGCTCCTGCATAGATAAGCGAGAATTTAGAATAATCCAAAGCTCTTGAGAAAATCCCTGAGCTAACATCTGCAAATAGGGGACAATCAACATTTGGAATTTCTGAAAATTGGGTTCCAAATATTGTGTTATTTGACGTTATATGTAAGTAGTTCGATTCTGATGGGACAATGTAATCTTTTGGAATATAGTTATAATTCTTGTCTTTTGAGGAAGCAAGTTCATTCACTTTTCCAAAAAGTTTTGCTTCTTTCATGGCTTTGGTTGACCAAGCGCCGGTATCAATATACGATGCATTAGTACTTAAAAAATTGTAAGCAACCATCAAAAACTGCATGCTAGCACCACCTTGTAAAAAAAGCGACGTATATTCATCTTGATTTAAATCTAACAGTTCTAATGAAAGAGATCTTGCATCTTCCATTATTTTAACAAATTCTTTACTTCTGTGAGATATTTCAAGAACTGAAAGTCCAATATTATCTAATTCAAGAATTGATTTTGATGATTTTGAAAATACATCTTGAGATAGGATACTTGGTCCCGCACTAAAATTATGTTTTTTCATAAATAAAAAAGCAAAATAACAAAAAACACATCAAATAATTGGAAACAAAATTAATTTAGTTTTAACAAAAAATTGAAAGTATCAATATCATCAGCAAAATCATTGAGGTTTGGCATTTGAGTTTCTCCAAATTTTATAGTTTTTGGATAGTTGTTATTTGAAACTATACACTGAATTTTTTCATTATTTTTTTTTATCATTTCTTTTATTTGATTATCAGATTTGTAATATTCAAAATATATTGTTCCGACAGGTGATCCTATTTTTTCTGATTCTTTTAATAAAACAAAACCATTATCAAAAAAAACTTCTTTATTAAGTAGGTATATTGCTCTATAGTAATTATAATTATTTGCATAAGAATTTTTGTTAATAACTTCATCCCACAAAACAAAAGATTTAAATAAAATATCTAAGTTATAATTGTTTGGAATGAAGATTTTAGAAACATTTCTGCAACCAAGTCCATAATAGTAAAAAATATCATTTGCCAATAATTCAATTTCTTTTTTTGTTTCATTACCATTCAATATTGCAATTGAATGTCTATTTCTTCTAATAATTTTAGGATATTTTTTAAAATATAATTCAAATTGATTAGCACTAATATTATTTCCTGTCGCAATAACAGCATCAAATATTTCAAGTTTACTTTCAACAACATCAAATTTCGTATCAAAATCTGGATTTTCTTTCACTAAAAAACTTAAAATAAACTTAAATAGATGTGAATCTTTACTAGATAATTTGATTACAGCAAAATTTCCTGAAATTATGACACAAAAAAAATCATGAAAACCTACAAGAGGAATATTTCCAGCCATTATTATGGCAATTTTTTTTTCTCTTTTTTTATTTTTAATAAAATAGTTTGATAAGAAATCATCAATTGATTTTTTAGTTAAAACATTAGACCATGATAAAAGAGATTTCAGAATATTTTTTTTACTAAAAAAAGAGTTGTGAAGTATACTTTCATTAATTGCTTTATCAAACTTATTTTTTTCCAATGATTCTAGATTATTATTTATGTAATCAGAAAAAAACCTACCTAGTTTAACAAAAAGAGTTATTCTATTATTTAAATTCAATTTTTTAATTTTTTATAAAGATATTGGTTAATTTTGTGTGAATTTAATAATGGCGATTAAAATAACAGATGATTGTATAAATTGTGGTGCTTGTGAGCCTGAGTGTCCAAATACTGCCATATATGAAGCTGCTTTTGACTGGAAATATTCTGATGGTACAAGTTTAGCTGGAAGTACTGTTTTACCAAACGGAAATAAAGTAGATGCTGACCTCGAACAAAAACCCGTTTCAGATGAATTTTATTTTATTGTAACTGATAAATGTACCGAGTGTAAAGGTTTTCATGATGAACCCCAATGTGCAGCTGTTTGTCCTGTAGATTGTTGTGTTCCTGATGATGATAATGTTGAATCAGAGGAAGTTTTATTGGGGAAACAAAAATTCATGCACCCAGAATGAAAGCAGGAATTGTTGGTCTTCCGAATGTTGGTAAATCTACTCTTTTTAATTGCTTAACTAATGGAAAAGCTCAAAGTGCAAATTTTCCTTTTTGTACAATTGATCCAAATTTCGGAGCCGTTACAATTCCTGATGAAAGACTTAATAAACTGGTTAAACTCATAAAACCTGAAAAAACTATACCTAACAGCGTTGAAATTGTTGATATTGCAGGATTGGTAAAAGGAGCCAGTAAAGGTGAAGGATTAGGTAATCAGTTCCTATCAAACATAAGAGAAACTAATGCTATTATTCACGTTTTAAGATGTTATGAAAATGACAACATTACTCATGTTGAAGGCAGTGTGAACCCATACAGGGATAAAGATATTATAGATTTTGAACTACAAATAAAAGATCTTGAAACAATTAAAAAGAGAACTGATAGGATAGAAAGACAAGCAAAATCAGGAGATAAATCATTTTTAAAAGAATTTAACGTTTTAGGCACTGTTACTGAATCATTAAACAAGGGTATTTCTGTTAGATTGCAAACTATAAGTTTAGAAGATAATAAAAACTATATTCAGCCACTTTCCTTACTAACATCGAAGCCAGTGTTGTATGTTTGCAATATAAATGAAAGTGAAATTTCAAATCAATCTTCAGAACTTATAAAGCTTATTGAGTATCTTGAAAAAGAGGGCTCACGAGTTATTGTATTAGCTGCAAAAATTGAGGAAGAGATAAATGAGCTTGAAAATTTCGAAGACAGAAAGCTGTTTTTAGATGACCTTGGTTTAACTGATTCAGGATCAACTATTTTGATAAGAGAAACACATAAACTATTGAATCTTTCAACTTTTTACACTGCTGGACCAAAAGAAGTTAAAGCTTGGACCTTTGTCAATGGTTCAAAAGCACCAGCAGTTGCGGGTATTATTCACTCAGATTTTGAAAAAGGTTTCATAAGAGCTGAGGTTGTAAAGTACCAAGACTTTATTGATTATGGGTCTGAATCAAAAATTAGAGAATTAGGAAAATTAAAAATTGAAGGTAAGGATTATGTTGTTGAGGATGGGGATATAATTCATTTTAGATTTAACGTCTAGACAAGATTTCAACATTTAATTGTTAATTATTTTCTGAACAGTTAATTTAAAATAAAATCCAAGAGTTATATCTTAGAGCCGTTATAAAATTATGTCAACAATTTCATCCTACACAGAAGAAAATATAAAATCACTAGATTGGAAAGACC
>CACIKV010000021.1 GCA_902587325.1 uncultured Bacteroidota bacterium | reverse complement strand
CAATTGGATTACAACACACCTCACAATCTTCAATAAAACATTGGTGATTAGCAGAAACATCAAATAATCTAGATTGATTTTCCCAACAATACGGACATATAAAATTTTCTTTTATCATAATAATAAAACCCCTCAGTTTTCTGGAGGGGTTTTGGGTGGAAGACCGGTCTCGAACCGGCGACCTCCTGAACCACAATCAGGCGCTCTAACCAACTGAGCTACAACCACCATTTATATTGGATAGCAAATTTATATTATTTGATCTGAAAAAAATATTTTTTATAAACTTTTTAGTAAAAGTAATATATGTCAAGTTTTATGAAAAATCAATTTTTTAATAATTAATAGTAATATGGGAATAATATAATTTGAGTGAAAAATGAGAAATAAAAATAAATAGGAAGAAATATAAAATTGACTTATTAAATAAAATCATTTAAAGAGCTTAAACCTAAGGTTCTATTACAAATAAAACCCTCCCCATGTTCAGTTCCTATTATTCTGCCATAATCAGCAGCTCTAGACTCAATAAAATTTAAAAAGTTTTTTTTACTAATTGGAGTTTCTGGTTCTTTACTTTTTGGATCATAAAACTGAGAACTGTAGCACTTAATAATATTCATTTTGGATTGCATGTACCCACTGATATCAAATATAAAATCAGGTTTTAAATTTTTCCATTGGATGTAATGAAAAATATTTTTTGGTCTCCATTTTTCTTGAGTTATGCCTTTTACATCATATGTTATCAATTTAGATAATCCACTTAAAAAACAAGATTCAGTAATTAAATTAGAAGCTTTTGGATGATCAATATGTCTATCATCAGGAGCATTGCAAAAAACAAAGTCAGGCTTATATTTTCTGATTATAGAGATTACTTTCAACTGATGCTTTCTATCATTATTTATAAAACCATCTTCAAATTCTAGATTTTCTCTAACATCAATACCTAAAATTTTAGATGCTAATTCTGTTTCTTCTGATCTAATTTTTGCACTACCTCTAGTTCCAAGCTCCCCCCTAGTAAGATCAATAACACCTACTTTCTTTCCGCTATCTTGAATTTTAAGTATAGTGCCTGAGCATCCCAGTTCAACATCATCAGGATGAGCGCCAAAAGCTAAAAAATCTAACTTATTATCCATTTTTAGTCAAAGATTTGTCTAAATCTAATACTAAATCTTCAAAATTTTCAATTCCTACTGAAAATCTTAATAAGTTATCTGAAATTCCCAAAGCTCTTCTTATTTCTGGATCCATTTTTTTATGAGATGATAAGGCAGGTGATGTAATAGTAGATTCTACTCCAGCTAAACTCATTGTGGGTTTAATGATTTTCAAATCTTGAACAAATTTGATTGGATCAATATTAGATTTAAGTTCAAAAGATAACATTCCGCCAAAACCATACATTTGTTTTTTTGCGATATCATGATTCTTGTGACTTTTTAAACCAGGGTAGTAAACTTTTTCAACTTTATTATTGCTTGTTAAAAACTTTGCAATTTGTAAGGCATTGTTGTTCTGAGAATTTACTCTTAGTGATAATGTTTTTATACTTCTTTCCAATAACCATGCACTGTATTCACTAATATTAGCCCCAAAATTTAATCCTGAGTTTTTTATTTTGTCGATGTATGATGATTTACCACTAACTGAACCTGCTAAAATATCGCTATGTCCACCCAAATATTTTGTTGCACTATGAATTACTAGATCAATACCAAAGTCTAATGGATTTTGATTAATTGGACTTGCGAAAGTATTATCAATCATGGATATCAAACTATTACTTTTAGCAAAGTCTGAAATTTCAATAAGATTGATTATGTTTAATAGAGGATTGCTAGGGGATTCAATATAAATTATTTTTGATTTTTTTTTTACAGAACTATTCAATTTTACAGTATCATTAATGTCAACATAAGAATATTCAATTCCAAATTTATTGAACTCAGTATTTACAAAATTAATTGTTCCGCCATATAGAGAATCTTGTAAAATTACGTGATCACCTTTTTTTAAAAATGAAAACATGGAGGACGAAATAGCACCCAATCCAGATCCAAATAAAAGAGATAACTCTGCATTTTCTAAATCAGAAATTTTTTTTGCAACACCTATTTGATTTGGTGAGTTAAAATAACGAGGGTACACGTCACTTTTAATAAAATCGTAGGTTATTGATGGATATAATGGAGAAATATTACCATGATACTTTTCATCAATTAAATTTCCAGAATGAACACACTTGGTGCTTTTGTTGTTTTTTGACATTTAGAGATTAAATACTGTTTATCCATTCAATAATTTTTGGATCCTCAGGCTTTGTTCTTGGTGAAATCACTTTGTGTATTGAACCATCTTCATTAATAAGATATTTTTGAAAATTCCATGATACTGAAGAGCTTACCACACCATTTCTATTTTTATCCGTTAAAAATTTATAAATAGGATGCATGGATGAACCCTTAACAGAAATCTTACTCATCATTGGAAATGTAACACCATAATTTTCTTTACAAAATTCAGCAATTTTTTCATTTGAACCAGGTTCTTGCCATAAAAAATTATTTGCAGGAAATCCAATAATGATAAAATTTTTATCTTTAAAATTAGTGTAAAGCCTCTCTAATCCTTTGTATTGAGATGTTAAGCCGCATTTAGAAGCAGTGTTAACAATCATTATCTTCTTACCTTGAAGACTACTAAAATTAAAATCTTCACCATAAATATCTTTTACAGTAAAATCAAAAACAGATTTTTCCAACTCAACACTTTGTGATAATATACAATTTATACTCATAAAAAAGGTAATTATAAATAATTTGTTCATTTAAGTATTTAAATAATTTCAGCAGTCAAATTTGCAGAAATTAGATTCTTCAACATTGGTTTAAGGTCAAAAAGCGTACCAGATTTTACAGAACACTTTCCTTTATAGTGAACAATTAAAGTACATTGCTCAGCTTGTGTAGGTGAATGATCACAAACATTAATTAATGTTTCAATAACATGATCGAAAGTATTAATGTTATCATTGTAAAGAATGATTTGGCTAAGGTTAGATTTTTTTTCATCTGTTAATATATCTTCTTGAGCTTTTTCTTTAATACTCATAACCAGGCAGTTAGGTTAAATTTACGGATTTTTTACTTAAATCGAATTAACTATATCAATAAAATCTTGTGCTTTCAAAGAAGCTCCTCCAATTAATCCTCCATCAACATCTGTTTTACCAAAAATATCTCTTGCAGAACTGGGTTTTACACTACCACCATATATTATTGAAAGATTTTTTGAAATTTTTGAACCGTATTTGTCTTTGATTAATTTTCTAATAAAAGAGTGCATTTCTTGAGCTTGATCAGGTGAAGCAGTAAGTCCTGTTCCTATAGCCCAAATAGGTTCATATGCTATGATTAAATTATTAACATCTATTTTATCTATGTTAAAAATTGTATTATTTAGTTGTTGTTTAATAATATTAAAATAATTATTATTATTTCTATCGTCGATATTCTCGCCAATACAGAAAAAAACTTTAAAATTTTCACTCAGTGCCTTGTTTACCTTTTTTAATAAAGTACTATCGCATTCATTAAAATATTGCCTTCTTTCAGAGTGACCAATTATAACACTATTGATGCCAATACTTTTTAACATTGATGAAGAAACTTCACCAGTATATGCCCCACTTTCATTTTCATTAATATTTTGAGCAGTGACATTAATTAAGGTTCCTTTACATTTTTTTATTGCCTCATGTAAAAATGGAAATGAGGGAGAAATAAAAACTTGAGTATCAGTATTAAAATTTAATTTAGATTTAACAGATTCAATTAAGTCTGTTGTCATTGTTAAATCATTATTCATTTTCCAGTTTCCTGCTACTATTTTTTTTCTCATATTATTTTATTCTAGGATCTAATATTTTGTAAATTTCATCTACAAATATATTAATTAGGATGAAAGAGAAACTAACAGTTAATACAGCTCCAATTACGACTGGAATATCAAGATTATTCAATGCATTTACAATTTCTCTACCTAATCCATTCCATCCAAAAATATATTCAACGAAAACTGATCCTGCTAAAAGACTTGCAAACCATCCAGAAAGTGCTGTGACAACAGGATTAAATGAATTTTTAATACAATGTCTATAAACAACCTGAAAAGTTGACAAACCTTTAGCGTAAGCTGTAATTACATAGTTTTTTTTTAAAACTTCTACCATGGAGTTTCTCATCATCATACTTATAACTGCAATTGGTCTGATTCCTAAAACAATAGACGGTAATATTAAATTTTTAATTTTCAAATTATATTTATTTCCATAATCATCAAGTTCATATAAACTTCCCGTCATATTCAATCCAGTATAATCTGAAAGTAAAAATCCGAAAATCCAAGCAAAAATAATTGCACTAAAAAAAGAGGGTACACTCATACCAAGTGTACTTATAAATTGAATAAAATGATCCAAAAAGCTATCTTTATTTAAAGCAGAAAAAATACCAAATAATAATCCAAATAATATTGCAATTAAAATTGAAGAAACTGCCAAAACAATTGTATTTGGAAAAGTATTTAAAATTATACTTGACACTTTAACACCTCTTCTTTGATAAGATTCTCGAAGGTATGGTAACTTTAGTATAAAGTATCCTCTTTTTGTTTCAAAAATCTTTCTGTATTTATATTTGTTTTCTTTTAAAAAATTAAAATCCGATTCTATTTTTGAGTGAAATGAAAATAATGATAAATCATTTAAATAATACATATATTGTTTAGTAACAGGCAAATCAAATCCATATTTTTTATTTATAATTTTAAGTTGTTCTTCACTTTCATTTTGATCCATCATCATTCTAGCAGGATCACCAGGCAAAACTTGAAACAAAAAAAATATTACTGTTACTACACCAAAGAGAGTAAAAAAAATATTAAGAATTTTCATTCTTGATTTTCTTTTAAATGAATTAAAGCAAAAACAGAATAATTAATTATATCATGATAATTAGCATCAACACCCTCACTAACTGAAGTTTTACCATCATTATTTTCAATTTGCTTGACTCTTAATAGTTTTTGAATAATTAAATCAGTTAAAGAGGTAACTCTCATTTCTTTCCAGGCCTCTCCATAGTCATGATTTTTATCTAACATTAAATTTTTAACAATTTTTACTTGATTTTCATAGCACTTTAAAGCTTGATTAATATTCATGTCAGCATCATCAGATATGCCTTTTTCAATTTGAATAAGTGCCATGACAGAATAATTAATTATTCCTATAAACTCTGATTCTTGACCTTCGTCAATTTTATTTTCTTTTTTTGTTTGTAAACTTCGTATTCTTTGGGCTTTAATAAAAATTTGATCAGTTAATGATGTTAATCGCAATATTCTCCAAGCACTACCATAATCAGACATTTTTGACGAAAATGTTTTTAAGCATTTACTAATTATTGCATCAAAGAGATTAGATGTGTTATTCACAAAAAATTTTTATGTAAATTTCGAAAAATTATATCTAATAAACTAATTCTTTAGACTAATGAATATTAACATGAATGGGAATTTTTATGATTTAAGTTCACCAAAAATTATGGGGATATTAAATCTAACTCCAGACTCTTTTTATGATGGTGGAAAATTTAATGCTATTAAAGAAATTTTAATTCATGTTGAAAAAATGATAAATGAAGGGATGGATATTTTAGATATTGGTGGTTATAGCTCTAGGCCTGGTGCAAAAAAAATAAGTGTAAATGAAGAATTAAGTAGAATAATTCCGGTTTTAAAAGAAATTAAATACAATTTCAAAGAATTAATTATTTCAATTGACACTTACAGGTCAATTGTGGCGGAAAGGACACTTGATTTGGGTGTTGATATAATAAACGATATTTCTGCTGGAAACCTTGACGATAATATGCTAAAGGTAGTTTCTGATTTTAAGTGTCCTTATATTATGATGCATATGAAGGGCAATCCAGAAACAATGCAAAAAAATCCAAATTATGATAATCCCACCAAAGAAATAATTAATTACTTAGCTAAAAGAATAAAAAAAGCAGTAGAATATAATATTAATGACATAATTATAGATCCTGGATTTGGTTTTGGAAAGTCATTAGATCATAATTTTGATATATTATCAAATCTAGAATATTTTTCAATGTTAGATAAACCAATATTAGTTGGTTTTTCTAGAAAATCTATGATCTATAAATCTCTTGATACTACTAAAGAAAAGTCTTTAAATGGAACTTCGGTATTAAATTCGATTGCTCTTGGTAAAGGTGCCAAAATACTTAGAGTTCATGATGTTAAAGAAGCTAAAGAATGTGTAATTTTACATAAAAAACTAAATAATACATTTTAATTAATTTTATACTTTGGAAATTTTAGATTTAATTGTATCCACGATATTACCTATAATCGATATTGTTCTTGCAGCTGGTATGTTATATTATGCTTATAAATATCTAAGAGGAACGTCAGCAATCATAATTTTTAGAGGTTTTGTTTTAATTTATATAATTTGGTGGATTACAGATATTGCCAACATGAATATTTTGAGCAATATTTTAGGTGGTTTTATAAGCGTGGGTGTTTTTGCTTTAATCATTGTTTTTCAACAAGAAATTAGAAAGTTTTTATTGATGCTTGGATCTAATAGATTTACCAACAATAAATCTGTTATAAAAAGACTTAAACTGCTATTTAAAATTTCACAAGATCAATCTAATATAAATATTGAGGAACTTTTTATCGCAATTGAAAATCTAAAAGTATCGAATACTGGAGCTTTGATTGTTTTTGAAAAAAACACAAGTTTAGATTTTGTCAAAACAGATAGTGATATCTTAAACGCTGAATTATCATCTTCACTAATTGAAAGTATTTTTTTTAAAAATAGTCCTCTTCACGATGGTGCGATAATAATTGAAGGAAATATAATTAGATCGGCTAGGGTTACACTACCATTAACAAAAAAAAGTATAGGTAAATCTTATGGATTGAGACATAAAGCTGCTGTAGGAATTACAGAAGATACTGATGCTATTTGTATTGTTGTTTCAGAGGAAACTGGTAAAATATCATTTGTACAAGATGGGGAGTTTTGTAAATTTAAAGATCTAGACAATTTAAAAGAATTACTTTTAGAAAATTTAGGTGACTAACTCTTCTTTTTGAAATTGTAACTCAAATAATTTTTTATAATATCCATTGTCAATTTTCAATAACTCATCGTGAGTCCCAATTTCTTTAATTTTGCCTTTATCTAACAGAATTATTTTATCAGAGTTTAAAATAGTCGATAATCTGTGAGCAATAATTATAGAAGTTTTATTTTCTATAATTTTTGATGTTGCATATTGAATCAATTTTTCTGTTTTACTATCAATAGAAGAAGTTGCCTCATCTAAAATTAAAATTGATGGTTCGTTAACATATGCTCTTAGGAACGAAATAAGCTGTTTTTGACCTTCAGATAGCATAATACCTCTTTCTTTAACATTATAATTATATGAATTAGGAAGTTTAGTAATAAAATTATGAATTCCAATTTTTTTTGCTGCTTCTACAACTTTATTAATTGAAATTTTTTTATTGTAAAGAACAATATTATTGTAAATCGAGTCAGCAAACAAAAAAATATTTTGACTGACAAGTGAAATATTTGATCTTAACAAACCAATAGACATTTCTTTAATATTTTTGCCATCAATTAAAATTTCACCCTTATCTAACTCATAAAACCTCAATAACAGGTTAACAATAGTAGTTTTTCCAGATCCTGTAGATCCAACAATAGCTACTTTCTCACCTGCCTTTATATTTAAATTAAAATCCTTAAAGACTTGATTTTTGGAATCATATGAAAATTCTATTTTTTTAAAGGAGACATTCCCGTCAATAATATCGGGTTTTAATTTTCCCTCATCCTTAATAAATTCTGAATTATCAAGAATTTTAAAAACCCTATTAGCAGCAACCATTCCCATTTGTAAAGTATTAAACTTATCAGCTATTTGTCTCAATGGTCTATACAACATTTGTGATAATTGTATAAATAAAAAAATTGTACCAAGGGTAATAGAAGATTGACCCAGCCCAACAAGCCCACCTCCGTACCATACCAGCAAACCAATAGTAATTGAAGTTGAAATCTCCGCAATCGGAAAAAAAATAGAATTATACCAAACAGTTTTTAACCATGCATTTTTATGTTTTTCATTAATTTTAATAAATTTTTCATTTTCAATTTTTTCCCTATTAAAAATTTGAATTTCTTTTATTCCTGAAATTCTTTCTTGAACGAATGAATTTAAATTAGCAACCTCATTTCTAACATCATTAAAAGCTACTTTCATTGCCCTTTGAAATAATCTAGTTGCAATTAATATGAAAGGAAGTATAGCAAAAATAATTAATGATAGTTTTAAGCTTAAGAATATCATTACTGCTAATACTGAAAACATTAAAATAAGATCTGCTACAATCATAAATAATCCTTGACTAAAAATACTTGCAATTGTTTCCATATCATTGACAGCTCTTGTTACAAGTCTTCCTACTGAGGATTTATCATAATAGGACATCTTGAATTTAATTATTCTAGAAAATAATTTAATTCTAATGTCATAAACAACTTTTTGACCAAGAATATTTGCTAGAAAAACAAAAAGAAATTGAAAAGTAACTTGAAAAATGAGTACACCAAACATTAAAGATATTACTAGAATTAAACCTTCATAATCTTTTGGTGTAATATATGTATCCACAGCTATTTTCAATAGATACTGATTTAATATTGAAAAAACTGAAATTAAAATTGCGGCAACAGTGAGAAAAATAAAGTTTACTTTGTAAGGCTTGACGTAATTTAGTAGACGTGTGAAAAGCTTAAAATTAAATTTTTTATTTACTGACATTAAAGATTTCTGTTTTATTATATTCAATTTGATTTAAATAAAGACCGGAGGCCGGGACTGAATATCCGGCAAATTTTCTATCTTTTTTTAATATAATTTGATTAAATGATTCAATATCTAGACTGTTTTGACCAACTTCAATTAATGTTCCAACTATTGCTCTGACCATATTTCTTAAAAAACGATTTGCTTTTATAGAAAAAATTAATAAATCTCCATCCAATTTCCATTTAGCATTAAGGATTTTACAATTAAATGTTTTTACGTCTGTTTTTGATTTGCTAAATGATCTGAAATCATTATGATTGAATAACATATTTGATGCATTATTTAGTTGATCAATATCCAATTTTTTGGAAAGATGATAAACTCTATTAAATAATAATGGATTTTTTTTAAAGGAAATAATATACTCATAAGATCTTGATATTGCACTAAATCTAGCGTGAGCATCTTGATTGACCTCAAAAATATTACTAATTGCAATATCACTTGGAAGAAATGAATTCAATTTATAGGATAATTTTGTAGAATTCAAATCAAAACCATAATCAAAATGAGCAATCATTTTTCTTGCATGTACACCAGCGTCTGTTCTTCCAGCTCCTACAATATCAATTTTTTGCTTTAAAATAGTTGAAAAACATGTTTCAATAGTTTCCTGTATGGTTTTTGAATTTGGTTGTTTTTGCCAACCATGATAATTTGTTCCATCATATGAAATTTCAAAAAAATATCTCAATTGGGTTTATAATTTTATTAATTTCAAATATAACTAATAAGTAATTTAAAAAATTGAAAAAAATATTAGTTCTTTCAGACACACATAGTTTCATTGACGACAGAATTATAAATTATGCATCTAAAGTTGATTTTGTAATTCATGCAGGTGATATTGGAAATATAGATGTTATTAAAAAATTGAAATTAGTTTCAAAATTATATTGTGTTTATGGCAATATTGATGACAATGAAATCAGATCTGAATGTAATGAATTTGAATTTTTAAAAATTGAGAAATCAAAAATAATACTAACACACATTGCAGGTAAAACACCATATTACAACAAAAAAACAATCAATAAAATAAAATTACACAAACCTGACATACTGATTTCTGGCCACTCTCACATACTTAAAATTCAGTTTGATAAAAAAAATAATTTATTATTTATTAATCCCGGTGCAGCTGGTAAACATGGATTTCATAAAAAAAGAACGATGATTAGATTTTGCATAACCAATGGTAGGTTAAGTGACATGGAAATAATTGAATTGGGAAATAAAACTAAATTATCTAATTCGATCGGATGAATTCAGTAAGTCTATATCTTTCTTTATATATTTTGTGGCTAGGTAGGAAAAAATGCAAGTGGTAAAAATGCCAAAAACAATAAATGATGAATATTCAAGATTTGTAAAAAAAGTAATGTAACACCCAAACATGAAATATAGAATACTAAAAACTCGAATCATTTTAAGTTGCAAATTTTTCTTTTTGTATAAAAAAAATGTACATATAAAAAAATTTCCAGAAGCCGATGTCACTCCTAAACAAATATCCATGAGATTACTTTGGTAGTCATTATCAATTATTAATGCCATTATACAAAAGTTAACCGCTGATGAGATAAATATATAAATGGATTGTTTTCTAAACATTCTATATTAAAATTAGCTAATTTCAAGAAAATTAAAAAAAGATTGTATATTTACATTGTTATCAAATAAACTCTCCAGATAACATACTCAATTAATCAAATTTAAATATGTTAGAGTTAAAAGATTTAAACAAGCAAAAACTTGCAGATTTAGTAAAAATATGCGACGACCTAAGTATCAGTAATCAAGGTAAAAAAAATGAAATCATCGACAGAATTACTGAGTTTTATTCAAAGAACGATAAAGCTAATAATAAACCGAGAGAAAGAGTTAAAAGAGATTTTAAAAAACCAACTCACGAAAATAATGATAGAAATCACAACAAAGATTCAAGAAACAGGTATAAAGAACCTGATTTTGAATTTGATGGTATTATAGAATCTGAAGGTGTACTTGATTTAATGCAAGAAGGTTATGGTTTTTTAAGATCATCCGATTATAATTATTTAAGCTCACCTGATGATATTTATGTTTCTCACTCTCAAGTAAAATTATTTGGATTAAAAACTGGTGATACCGTTTTAGGTCAAGTAAGACCACCCAAAGATGGCGAAAAATATTTTCCATTAATAAAAGTTAAACTAATCAACGGATTGACACCAGATGTAGTAAGGGACAGAGTTTCTTTTCAACATTTGACACCACTATTTCCTGAAGAAAAATTTAATATTGCTGATAAGGAAAGTAGTGTTTCAACTAGAATTATAGATCTTTTTTCTCCAATTGGTAAAGGTCAAAGAGGAATGATAGTTTCTCAACCCAAAACAGGTAAAACAATGCTTCTAAAAGATGTTGCTAATGCAATCGCTGCAAATCATCCCGAAGTATATCAAATAATATTATTAATTGATGAAAGACCCGAAGAAGTTACAGATATGCAAAGAAATGTTAAAGGTGAAGTTGTTGCCTCAACTTTTGATGAGCCAGCCGACAGACATGTAAGAGTAGCTAATATTGTATTAGAAAAAGCAAAAAGACTAGTAGAATGTGGTCATGATGTAGTTATACTATTAGACTCTATAACACGACTTGCAAGAGCATACAATACAGTTCAACCAGCATCTGGAAAAATTTTAAGTGGTGGTGTGGATGCCAACGCTTTACACAAACCAAAAAGATTTTTTGGAGCAGCTAGGAATATTGAAGGCGGAGGTTCACTATCAATTATTGCTACAGCCTTAACTGAAACTGGTTCTAAAATGGATGAGGTAATTTTTGAAGAGTTTAAAGGTACTGGTAATATGGAATTACAACTTGATAGAAGAATATCCAACAGAAGAATATTCCCTGCTATCGATCTTGTTTCATCTAGTACTAGAAGAGACGATCTGTTACTTGATGAAAACACAATTCAAAGAATGTGGATTATGAGAAAATATTTAGCTGATATGAATCCAGTAGAGTCAATGGAATTCGTATCTGAAAGAATTAAAAAAACTCTTAACAATGAAGAGTTTTTAATTTCAATGAATTCTTAATTTAAGCTTTAGTTTTACTTTTTACTGATTTTAAAGAATTAACATGCTTTGCTAACTTAGACTTAATATTAGCAGATTTATTTTTATGAATAATATTTTTCTTTGCAAGTTTATCTAAGTTTGATGTTACACTCTTATAAAGTTTTTCAGCTTCTTTTTTACTAGATGTATTTTTTAATTTTTTAATACTATTTCTAGTGGTTTTATGTTGGAGATGATTCAATTGCTTTTTAGTTTCAGTCTGTCTTATTCTTTTAATTGCAGATTTATGATTTGCCATATAAATATTTTAGTAGCCCGTAGGGGAATCGAACCCCTCTTACCAGGATGAAAACCTGGCGTCCTAGCCGATAGACGAACGGGCCAAATTTAGCTGTGCAAATTTATGTAAAGGAAGTTATTACACAAAATTAATAATGGTAAATTAATATGATTTGGCAAAATAAACTTTTTTTAATGACTTTTTACCACTTATAATACAAGTACCTGTTTTTGAATTAGATTCAGGAATACATCTTATAGTTGCTTTTGTTTCATTTTTTATTTTTAATTCAGTTTCTTCAGACCCATCCCAATGTGCTAAAACAAAGCCACCTTTTTCAATTAATTTTTTAAAGTCATTGTAATTTTCAACTTCTTTAGTATTATTTAATTGAAATGCTTTTGCTTTATTCAATAACTTTTCTTGGATATCTCTAATTAAAAATTCAATATTGTCTAACAGATTTTCAATATTTATATTTTCTTTTAAAAGTAAATCTCTTCTAAAAACTTCAATGGAATTGTTTTCAATATCCCTGTTTCCAACAGCTAATCTAATCGGGACACCCTTGATTTCGTGCTCATTAAACTTATAACCCGGTTTAAAATTTAATCTATCATCAATTTTAATTGTATAACCTTTTTCTTTAATTAAATTAATATATGGCTTCAAATAATCTTTTATATTATTTAGCTCTAATTCTGTTTTGAATATTGGAACTACAACAATTTGTAGTGGTGCTAAATTTGGAGGTAAAACAAGTCCACTGTCATCACCATGAGTCATTATTAATGCACCCATAAGTCTTGTAGAAACACCCCAAGAGGTAGCCCATACATATTCTAAATTTCCATTTTTGTCAGCATACTTAACATCAAAAGCTTTAGCAAAATTTTGTCCCAAGAAATGCGATGTTCCGGCTTGTAGCGCTTTTCCATCTTGCATAAGTGCTTCAATGCAATAAGTCTCTTCAGCTCCTGCAAATTTTTCAGAATCAGATTTTGTTCCAGTAATTACAGGAATGGCCATAAAATTGGTTACAAAATCTTCATAAAGCTTATTAATTAGTTTTGCTTCATGTAAAGCCTCATTTTTAGTTTCATGTGCTGTATGACCTTCTTGCCATAAAAACTCAGAAGTTCTTAGAAATAATCTTGTCCTCATCTCCCATCTAACTACATTTGCCCATTGGTTTAAAAGAATTGGTAAATCTCTGTATGATTGAATCCATTTTTTATAAGTATTCCAAATTATTGCCTCACTTGTAGGTCTCACAATTAATTCTTCGTCTAGCTTGGAGTTTTCATCAACCTTAAGTTTCCCTGGATTTTTTTCATCATTTTTTAATCTATAGTGAGTCACAACTGCACATTCTTTTGCAAAACCTTCAGCATTTTTTTCCTCCGCTTCGAACAAACTTTTGGGTACAAATAATGGAAAGTAAGCATTATAATGTCCTGTTTCTTTAAACTTAGCATCTAATTCTTTTTGAATTTTTTCCCAAATTGCATAACCATAGGGTTTAATTACCATACAACCTCTTACACTAGAATTTTCAGCTAAATCAGCTTTTAAAACAAGCTCGTTATACCATTTGGAATAATCTTCAGATCTTTTAGTTAAATTTTTAGACATATTTCTTTGGCATAAATTTTGTTTTTATATTTGTAAAAATAGGTTAATAATGTCACCAATCAAATTACTTTTAAATCAAAAATACGTAATTACTTTTTTGTTGACTCTATTTATTAGTTGCGGCTCTTTCAATCCAACAAATCTTGTTTCATCTGACGGAATATATGAAATTGAAAGTCAGGAAGTTGAGGGTAGTAAATCTACATTTTTTCAGAACTATTTTGAAAACAAAAAAATTGAGTTTGAAAACAAATTTAATTTAAATGATAGTGAGTCTGACATTTTTATTAATTCATCTGATATTTCTTATTCAAATTCTAGCCCCGGTTGGGGACAAATTCCAGACGATAGAACCTACACATTTAATTTATTTGATTTTGGTTACTACAACTATTACAACCGATATTTTGGATACAGATATTACAATGGCTATGGTTTTTACAATCGTTTCAATCGTTGGTATTATCCATATTACTATCCATACTACTCATACAATTGGAATCCTTTCTACGACCATTGGTATCCTTACTATTACCCATACAGGTTTTACAGGTATAATTGGTACAATCAATATGGTTATTATGGTTCAAATATTTACATTAAAGCAAACCCTAATATCTCTTACAGTGTAGGTGCCAGGTCAAGTATTAACAATTCTAACGAATATTTTTCAAACAGAAAATCCCTTAGCAATAATCAAAAATCTAAAACAAAAATTAATTATAATAATGGACGATCAAATCAAGCTAATTCAAGTAGCCATAATACAAGACCTGCAAGAGAATTTGATATAATTGTGTTAAGAAGGGACGGTAGTTCTGAAATAGTAAGAAATTATCAAACAAAATTTAATAGAAATAGAAAAGTTGATGAAAAAAAACAAATCACAGGAAGTACAACTTGGTCATCCCATTCTACTGGTTCTGTTAAAACAAATTCATCTAATTGGAATTTGAGTGGTAGAAATTACAATTCAACCAACTCAACTAGATACAATGTAAATGGTAACAGATCTGAAAGTTATAGATCACGATCCAATTCTGTAAGGTCATATCCAAATCCATCTGGATCAAAATCATCGAATAACAGTTCGAACTCAAATAATTACACTACAACTAGTCCACGAACTTACTCAAGTTCAAGTTCTTCATCAATTGGGCGATCTTACAATTCTAGTTCATCACCAAGTACTAGTAGATCAAGCTCTTCCTCATCCGGGAGAGGTTCAAGATGAGATTATTATTTTTTTTCTTACTATCATTTGCAGTTTCCGCTCAGAGCGTAGATGATGCAATTAATTATAATTTTAATAATGACATAGGAAACTCAAGATTTACTTCAATGGGTGGTGCATTTGGTGCTTTAGGTGGAAATTTATCATCGATTTCAATCAATCCTGCATCCGGTTCTGTTTTTGAAATGTCAAGACTAGGTGGATCTTTTGCCATAGAATCAAACAATATTGAATCAAATTTTAACAATAATTTTAACGAGAGAAAAAAATCTTCGACACAATTTCAAGGTGGAATTATATATGTTTTTAAAAATTATGGTGAAGGAAAGCTTAATAAATTCTCTTTCGGATTTAATTTTCAATCTTCCAATTCTTATAACAACGATATATTAATTTCCGGAAATAACGACTCGTCCATTGATAAATTTTTTCTAAACAACGCATCCGGGTTAAATCCTTCAGAAATTAGTGTTAATAACAACGAGAGTATTTCAAGCGTTTATAGATGGCTAGGAAATAATTATGGATACTATGCTCAACAGGCGTTTCTTGGATATCAATCATATTTATTAAACTACGATGATGACAGTAATAGTTTCTATTCTTTGGCTAAATATGATAATGGTTTGAGTATTAAAAATGAGGTTTTCTCTAGTGGTAATAAAAGTAAAGCTTCATTAAATCTGTCTGGCTTGTTCAATAAAAATCTTTACTTTGGTTTTAATATTAATATTTATGAAACTAATATTAATAAAGAAACTATTCATAGTGAAGATAATTTTGACAGCGAATCAATTGTAAGGTTTATAAATTTTAATAATTATTTGCAAACCTCAGGGATTGGATTTTCATTGCAAGCAGGACTTATTTATAAAATAAGTAATTTAAGATTAGGATTAAGCTACGAGTCACCAAACTGGTTTAATTTTGAGGATCAACTTGAGCAAGAAATTGAGGTTCAATCATTTGATTCTAACAATGAAGAGTTATATGTTGACATAGTTGACCCTAGAATTGTTAATATTTATGAATATAATTACAGAACCCCGTCAAAATTAACCTTTTCAGCTGCAACAGTTATTAGAAATATGTTAATCTTTAGTTTTGATTTGGAAAATATTAATTATTCAAAATCTAAATTTAGTTCTGCAGACAATACAGTTTATAACAATTTAAATTTAGCTATTAATAGAAATTTATCTTCGCTTTATAATATTAGATTTGGAAGTGAACTTAGAATTAATAAATTTAGTATTAGAGGAGGTTTTAAACAATCTAATAGCCCATACGATAAATCAACTATTAAGTTAAGCTCTAAATCACTTGGAATTGGATATGAATTTAAAAAAGCTACCTTGGATATTGGTTTCTCTATTAATGATATTAAAAGTGAATATCAACTTTTTGATACTGGATTAGTAAATTTAGCTCAAATTAACAATTCTCAACTTATAACTGTTATTTCGTATAACATAATATTTTAACCAATCTTTTAATTATCTTTGCACTAAATATGAAGTATAATAAATTTCTTGAAGATCTTGAATTAATTGATCAAGACCACAAAAACTTTTCAATTGAAACTCCTCTCAGAGATGATGCTTTTGAAATGTCAGACGATGAAAAAATTTCAATTATCCAAAAAAATGTTAACGAAATACTTACAACTTTAGGAATGGACATGACCGATGACAGTCTTAAAGGGACACCTAAAAGAGTCGCTAAGGCCTACGTTAAAGAGCTATTTGGAGGACTGAATCCAAAAAATTTACCGACAAGCTCTACTTTTGATAATAAATATCAATATGGAGAAATGTTAGTAGAAAAAAATATTACTGTTTTTTCAACATGTGAACATCACCTTCTACCCATTTATGGTAAAGCACATGTTGCTTATTTTGCAAAAGATAGAGTTGTTGGTTTGTCTAAAATGAATAGAATAGTTGATTATTACTCTAGGAGACCCCAAGTTCAAGAAAGATTAAATATCCAAATTGTAAAGGCGCTACAAAAGATTTTAAAAACCGACGATGTTGCTTGTATTATAGATGCCAAACACATGTGTGTCAATTCAAGAGGAATAAGGCACATCGATTGTAGCACTGTTACAGGTGAATTTGGAGGTAAATTCAAAGATAAATTAACCAAAAGAGAATTTTTAGATTATATTCGTAAGTAAAGCTAACCTTTCTATTATGCTGCCGAATAAAGATTTAATAATTTATAACTCTTTAACTTCACAAAAAGAAAAGTTTAATACTATAAATAAAGACATGGTTGGCATGTATGTTTGTGGTCCAACTGTTTACAACACTGTTCACCTGGGAAACTGCAGAACTTTTATTTCATTTGATTTAATTTTTAGATACTTTAAACATCTGGGCTTTAAGATTAGATATGTTAGAAACATAACTGATGTTGGCCATCTTGAAGATGACAGCAATGAAGATAAAATATCCAAAAGAGCTGCAATTGAGAAACTTGAACCAATGGAAATTGTTCAAAAATACACTAATGATTTTAGAAATATATTAAACAAATTTAATGTTCTTAGCCCTGATATTGAACCTACTGCTACGGGGCATATAATTGAACAAATAGAAATGATTCAAAAAATAATTCAAAATGGATATGCTTATGAAAAAAATGGATCTGTTTATTTTGACTTAAAGGCTTTCACGAGTAAATACAAATATGGTAAATTAAGTAACAGAAACCTAGAAGATATAATCAATGAGTCTCGATTGCTACAAGGATCAAATGAAAAAAAGAATCCACAAGATTTTGCGCTTTGGAAAAATGCAAATGAATCACACATCATGAAATGGCACTCTCCATGGGGCTATGGATTCCCAGGATGGCATATTGAGTGCTCGGCAATGGGTCATAAATATTTAGGGAAAAAATTTGATATTCATGGAGGGGGTATTGATCTGAAATTCCCTCATCATGATTGCGAAATAGCTCAATCTGAATCCGTTTATGGGGAAAATCCTGCTAACTTTTGGATTCATACTAATATGCTTACTTTAAATGGAAAGAAAATGTCTAAATCAATTGGAAATTCAGTTTTTCCTAATGAAATTTTTGAAGGAAAAAATAGCATTTTCTCAAAGAGTTTTTCTCCAATGACTTTAAAGTTTTTCATGTATCAGGCTCATTACAGGAATACTCTGGATCTTTCAAATAATGCTT
>CACIKV010000020.1 GCA_902587325.1 uncultured Bacteroidota bacterium | reverse complement strand
TTTCAACAATATTTTTTACTCTATCAAAATCTAACTTGTCAAAGATGTCATCCATTAATAAAATGGGGGAACTTCCTGTTTTCTCTTTTAAATATTCAAATTGAGCAAGTTTTAAAGCTATAATGAATGACTTTTGCTGACCTTGGCTTCCAAATTTTTTAATGCTATACTTGTCAATATTGAGGACTAAATCGTCTTTATGAATTCCTGAACTAGTGTACTGAAGTATGAAATCTTTTTTTAATGACTCCTTTAATAGTATGCTCATTTTTTTTTCACTCAAATCACTCTTATAGGTTAGTGAAACACTTTCTATTCCAGAGGATATTTGGTTATACTTTTCAATAAAGTAGGGTTCGAACTCTTCAATAAATAATTTCCTAACATCATAAATAGGTTTAGATAATTTAATCAATTGCTCATCATAAATATCAATCATTTCAAGATTATTTTTTGTATTATAATTAGAGTTTTTGAGTAATTTGTTTCTGTTTTGGATTATTTTATTGTAATCAATTAATTGATTTAGATAAGTTTTATCTCTTTGTGATATTATACTATCAATAAACTTTCTTCTTTCAAAACTACCATCATTAATGAGGTCAGTATCATATGGTGATATTAAAACTATTGGAATAAGACCCAAATGATTAGAAAGTTTTTTATAAGTTTTTTTATTTCTTTTTAAAATTTTTAACTTTCCTCTTTTTAAACTACATACAATATTTTCTCTTTTATTATTACAAAGAAAACTACCTTCAATCATCATAAAGTCTTTTTCTTTGTTAATTATTTGATCATTTCTTAGTTTGAAGTAACTTTTTCCAATACAAAGGTGAAAAATAGAATCTAAAATATTAGTCTTACCAACTCCATTTTTTCCAACAAAACAATTGATTTTATGATCAAAAATAAATTCTTTTTCATCAATATTTTTGTAATTAATAATAGATAGTTTTTCGATATAATTTGATATCATAATATTTTATAAAACACAGTGTAAATTAAATAAAATAATTAATTAATTATCCTTGCCGATTAGAATAAAATTTTATTTTTGCCTGTAATATGGCTACCTATAAAAAAAGATCAAGAAAAAACACATCTAGTTATGATCCTAATCTTAGTTCAACAAAACAAGTATTTGAAACTCTAGATGATAGAGCTTCCAAAACTGAGGTTTTTGTAAATAGATATCAAAAATATTTGACAGGCTTCGTCTCCTTATTATTAATAATGTTTGTATTGTATTTTGCTTATGAAAAATTTATTTTACAACCAAAGATCAGTGAGGCAGACCAAGAAATATTCACAGCTCAAAAATATTTTAATGAAGCTCTAAACAATGATGAACAATCAGATTCTTTATTTAATTTATCGTTAAATGGAGCCGAAGGTAAATTTGGTTTCCTAGATATTATTGAAAATTATTCAGGAACTCCAGCAGCTAATTTATCATTCTATTATTCTGGCATTTCTTATTACAACTTAGAAAAGTTTGACTTAGCCATTAAATACTTAAACAGTTTTAAATCTAATGATGATATATTAAGTGCTTTAGCTATGTCTACTATAGGTGACTCATTTATCCAATTAAATCAACTTGAAGATGGTTTAATTTATTTTGAAAAAGCACTTTCAAATGCTAATGATAATTCCTTTATTAAACCTATTATTCTTTTGAAGTCAGGAAATATTGCTCTAGCCTTAAATAAAAAGTCTAAAGCGAGAAATTATTTCCAACAAATTAAAGACGACTTCCCTGAATCTCAACAAGCAAGTACAATAGAAATAAATATTGCTCAAGCCCAATAGTATGTCTTTAAAATCTAAGCCATTGTTCAAAAAAGATTTTATTAAAAATATTCAATCAAAAAAGTTTGGTTTGGTCTCATCTGAATGGAATTCAGAAATTGTTAATCGTCTTTTAGATGGTGTTTTTAAGTTTTTTGATGGTATAGGAATTAATAAAGAGTCTATTTTGCAATATAAAGTTCCAGGAAGTTTTGAATTGATATATGGATGTGCAAAAATGAAAAAGAATAATGATTTAGATGCTATTATTGCTATTGGAAGTTTAATCAAAGGGGAGACAAAACATTTTGATTTTATTTCTCAATCTGTATGTAATGGTATTAAAGACTTAAATATAAACGCAGATTGCCCTATTATCTTGTGTCTACTGACAGACGATGATTATCAACAATCGCTTGAAAGGAGTGGAGGTAAGCATGGCAATAAAGGTTATGATTGTGCTGAGGCAGCTGTAAAGATGACTTTTATTTAAAATATTTCTTTGGAACAAAAAGCATTCCGAAACATTCTCCACCATCTTTATTAATATTTTTATGGTGTATTTTATGTGCTCTTCTAACTCCACGGGCATATTTGTTGTCAATATTTCTAAAAAATTTAAATCTTCGGTGAATAAAAATATCGTGAACTATAAAGTATGTTAACCCGTATAAAAATATTCCAATAGCTATTGGTAATCCAAAGAAAAAGCCATATTCAGACCAAGAGATGACAAAAAGCATACTAACTACAGCATAAAAAATAAAAAACACATCATTTCTTTCAAACCATGATTTATGATCTTTTATATGGTGATCTTTATGTAAAGCCCAAAGAAAACCGTGCATTATGTATTTATGACTAAACCAAGCCATAAATTCCATAAAAGAAAATGCTAGAATTAAAGACAAAATCCAAAAAAAAGTATTCATCATAAAATATTTAATCTATACCTAACGTAGGATCTTGCCAAAACATCGACTTTTTGATAATTAGGAACTCTAACTCTTTCATTTTTAATCTTTAAGTGTGAAGTTCTTTTTAATTTATTTAATAGCCTTTTGTAATATTTATAGGCAGCATAAACACCAAACTTCGAATTGTTTGGAAGTTCATATATTCCATTTAGTGCTATCTTAAAATCATTTTCAATATCATCCATTATAATTTTTTTTGATTCTTCATTAAAGTTTTTAAAATCTAAATTTGGAAAATATGTTCTATTTAAATCATGAAAATCAGCATTGAAATCTCTTAAGAAATTAACTTTTTGAAATGCACTTCCTAACGCCATGGCATTAGGTTTAAGTTTTTTGAAAGATTTTTCGTTACCACTTAAAAAAACTTTGAGACACATTAATCCTACAACATCTGCAGATCCATAAATATATTCCTTGTATTTCTTTTCTGTGTTATATTTCACTTTTTTTAAATCCATCTTCATACTTTTCAAAAAAGAATCAATTAGTTTATAATCTATTTTATACTTATTAACAGTAGATTGAAAAGAATTAAGTATGGGATTGGTACTAATTTTATTTTTAAGTGAATAGTTTAACTCATCAATAAATCTATTTAAAAGCTCTTTTTTATTGTAATCATGAAATGTATCCACTATTTCATCTGCAAATCTTACAAAACCGTAAATATTATATATGTCTTGCCTTATACTTTTTGAAAGCATTTTTGTAGCAAGGCTAAATGAAGTGCTGTATGAGTTTGTAACACTTTTAGAGCAATCTTGAGAAACCTTATCAAATATTGATTTCATCTTTTATAATTAAGTCTGAAACTAACTTTCCAGAAACAATAGCAGGAGGTACACCTGGTCCCGGGACTGTTAATTGTCCACTAAAGTACAAATTTTTTACCTTTTTACTTTTCAGTTTAGGTCTTAGAAAAGCAGTTTGCTTTAAAGTATTAGCTAAACCATATGCATTCCCACCATATGAATTATAATCTGATTTAAAATCTTTAATACAATAACTTTTTTTATATACTATATGATCTTTGATATTTTCCTGTATTGTATCTTCAATTCGTTGAATTACTAAATTAAAATACTTTTCTCTAATAAATTCACTATCCTTTAGATTTGTAGAAATTGGAATAAGAATAAATAGGTTTTCACAATTTTTTGGAGCTGTGTGTTTATAAGTTTTTGATGTTATATTAAGGTAAAAAAGGGGAGAACTAGGCCATTTTGGGTTAGAATATATTTCGTCAGCATGTTTTTCAAAATCTGTATCAAAAAATAAATTATGATGATCTAAATCAACAATTTTTTTATCTAAACCAATATAAAATAAAAGTGATGATGGTGACCAAGTTTTTTTAGACCAGTAACTATCAGAATATTGTCTATATTTATTTTGAAGTAATTTTTCTGTGTGTGAGTAATCAGCACCTGAAAGAATAAAATCACACTTAAAAAAAGATTTTTTTGTTTTTAAACCTATAGCTCTTTGATTTTTTACCAAAATTTCTTCAATAGAAGAATTATTTAAGAATTTCACATTATGTTCTTTTGCAATTTTTATCATTGCTTGTACTACATCATAAAATCCATTTTTTGGTTGCCATGTGCCAAGACCAAAGTCAGCATAATTCATAAAATTATAAAAAGCTGGTGTCTCGGCGGGTTTCGCACCTAAAAAAAGTACTGGAAATTGTAAAATTGATCTTAATCTAGGATCTTTAAATTTCTTATTTATTTGGTTTTTTATATTAGAAATAAAAAGGTTTATTTTAAAAATGGTTTTAGTGTTTATTAATTCAAAAATAGATTTTCCTGGCATTTTATAAAGCATATTGGATACAGCTAAATCATAATTATCTTTTGACTCATTCAAAAATTTTCTTAGTTCTTTACCGCTTCCTTTTTCAATTTTTTCAAAAGAATCAACAATGTTTTCTACATTTTTACCAATTTTAATCTGATTTTTTTTACTAAATATAACTCTGTAAGCAGGATCAAGTTTCTTAGCTTCGTAAAAATCAGCGCTTTTTTTGCCAAAGTCATTGAAAAATCTTTCAAAAACATCAGGCATCCAATACCAACTGGGTCCCATATCAAAAGTGAACCCATTTTCCTTGAACTGTCTAGCTCTACCGCCATAATTTTTATTTTTTTCAAATATAGTAACATCAAAACCTGCTTTTGCTAAATAACATGAGGCTGATAAAGACGAAAACCCAGAACCAATTATAAAGACTTTTTTTTTCAATTTATTTTTTTAATGATTGTGCACACGAGAGGACTTGAACCTCCAAGGGATAAATCCCACTAGGCCCTCAACCTAGCGCGTCTACCAATTTCGCCACGTGCGCCAGATAGAATTGTGACCTGGCTGGGGCTCGAACCCAGGACCCTCTCCTTAAAAGGGAGATGCTCTACCAACTGAGCTACCAGGTCTTTTTTAAACGCTCGCAAATATAGGGCCAATAAACATATTAATCAAAGAATATTTCTCATAAATTTGTAGATATTATGGATTTGTATGACTCAACTAATAATTGTAATTCAATTATATTAATTGGCTACATGGGCAGTGGTAAAACCTCAATTGGTAAAAAATTATCTAAAAAAATAAATTACGACTTTATTGATTTAGATAAAGAGATTGAGAAAAAACTTAATAAGTCAATTTCTCAAATATTCACAGATTTAGGTGAATTGGAATTTAGAAAGATTGAAAATATAATATTAATGAAAATATTGAGCTTAAAACATCAATTTATTTTATCAGTTGGTGGGGGAACACCATGCTATTATGATAACATGAATCTAATTTTATCAAAATCAAAATATAGTATTTATTTAAAAGTCCCTTTAA
Source organism: uncultured Bacteroidota bacterium (assembly GCA_902587325.1). GTDB lineage: Bacteria > Bacteroidota > Bacteroidia > Flavobacteriales > Flavobacteriaceae > Eutrophosalina. Next base: position 13,042 of record CACIKV010000020.1, on the reverse strand, counting down.
AAATATTATCTAAAAGACTCTACTTAAAAAAAGAAAAAAGACCAATATTATCTAATATTGATTCTATTAATAATATGAAAGAATTTATTGCAAAACATATTTTTGAAAGAATACCTTTTTATGAAAAATCAAATTTTGTAATTGAATCAAACAGAGATGACGACAAGTTAGTTATTGAAAAAATAATTGAAATACTTAAACAATAATAGCCTCTAAATTATTTTTTTCAATTATTAATTTGACTGTATCATCATAATTTGTAGATAGTGAAATTCCTTTGAAATCAACTTTGACTGGGAATTTTTTATGATTCCGATCAATTAAAACAACAGTTTTTATATTTTCAAAATTATATTCTAATAATTTTTTTATTGCATACATCAATGTTTTTCCTGTGTTTAAAACATCATCAACTATGAAAACTTTTTCATAAATTTTCGATATTGATAAATCACAATTAATCATATTTTTAGGATCGTTTTTATCAATTTGAATACTTTTAAGAACAACTTTATTGGAGCATATTTTTTTTAATTTATCAACAATTAATTTTGATATCTCTAATCCTTTTTCTTTAACTCCAATAATTAAAATCGTGTTATTAGATTCTGAATTTTCAACTATTTGATAAGCAAGGCGATTACATATTCTAATTATTTTATTATGGTTTAGGACTTGATTTTTCATCTTATAAATTAAAGTAAATCTAAGATAAAAATATTAAGAAAATTGTATCTTGTGCATGATTTTATATTTTAAAATTTGAAGTTTAAATTACATACTTGCTATATAACCATTTTGCTTTTATTGATTTTTTTTTCATGTAAAAAGGACGATACCAATAATATTGATATTCCAATAAAGGACTTGTCCGAGCAATATATCATAGAAAATGATTCTATAATTCAATTTATGAAAACTCATTTTTATAATTATGATGATTTTAGTAATCTATCCTCAACAAAATCTCCAGAAATTATTTTTGATTCAATTATTGGTGATAATCTTAACAAAACTCCTATTTATGACCAGGTTTCAACACTTCAGATTAGTGTTAAAGATGCAAATGATAATGATGTTAACCATAACTTATATTATCACATTATTAGAGAAGGTATAGGTGACAACCCAACAGTTGCTGATTCTGTTTTTGTTAGTTATAAAGGACTTTTATTTGATGGTTCATCATTTGACTCTAGAAAAAATCCTATATGGATGGAAGCTAAAAATTTAATTAGAGGATTTCAGGAATTTTTACCATTACTTAAAAAGGGTGATGTAAAAGTAAATAATGATGGAACATATGATTTCATAGATTTTGGTATTGGTTTTGTAATTTTTCCATCTGGGTTAGGTTATTATCAAAGCGGGAGCGTTAATATTCCAGCTTACTCTCCTTTAATTTTTCAAGTCAATATGATGACTCTAAATCGAACGGATCATGATAATGACAGTGTTTTAACTATAGACGAGGATCTTGACGGTGATCATAATTTCAATAATGATGATACAGACTCCGATAATATTCCAAATTATTTAGATAATGATGACGACGGAGACGGCATACTAACCATAAATGAATATGATAAAAATAGTGATGGTATTGCTGATGACAGTGATGGAGATGGAATACCAGACTACTTAGATTTAGATTAAAATTATTTTTTTCTTGAAATTACCTTTTTACATTTTTTAATAATATTTTCAGAATCTAATTTATATTTTTTCATAAGATCTTCAGGTTTTCCGGATTCACCAAATGTATCGTTGACACCTACAAACTCCATTGGACATAAAATATTTTTAACAATTAATCGAGAAATTGATTCTCCAAGTCCTCCAATTATGTTGTGTTCTTCGCATGAAACAATACAATTTGTTTTACTAATTGAATCTAAAATTATTTGTTTATCTAATGGTTTAATTGTATGAATATTTATTACATCAGCTTTTACACCTTGATTAGAAAGTTCATTAGCTGCAATAATAGATTGCCAAACCAAGTGTCCTGTAGAAACTATTGTTACATCATTGCCATTAATTAATTTAACACCCTTACCAATTATGAAATTTTGCTTTTCAGGAGTGAAATTAGGGACTTTTGGTCTTCCAAATCTGAGATAGACAGGACCAAAATGTTTTGCTATTTCAATTGTTGCAGCTTTAGTTTGATTATAATCACAAGTATTAATTACAGTCATTCCAGGCAACATTTTCATTAAACCTAAATCTTCAAGAATTTGATGTGTAGCACCATCTTCTCCTAAAGTAATACCTGCATGTGATGCACAAATTTTTACATTTTTATTTGAATAAGCAATGGATTGTCTAATTTGATCATAAACACGACCAGTGGAGAAGTTGGCGAAAGTTCCAGTAAATGGAATTTTATCACCAATTGTCAAACCTGCAGCAATTCCCATCATATTAGCCTCAGCAATTCCAACTTGGATAAATCTATTGGGGAACTCATTTTTAAATTCATTCATCTTCAATGAACCAGTTAAGTCAGCACAAAGTGCAACTACATTCTTATTAGTTCTACCCAATTCTAGTAGACCGGCCCCAAAACCTGATCTAGTATCATTATTGCCTTTATTTATAAACTTAATCATGTTAATAATCTTTTAGTGTCTCAGGGTTTTGATCTAAAGCAATTTTTAATTCTTCATTATTAGGTGCAACGCCATGCCATTTATGACTACCCATCATGTAATCAACTCCATTTCCCATAATAGTATTCATAATTATAGCAACAGGCTTACCATTTCCTGTCAATTTTTTTGCACTAATCAAAGCTTCTTCAACTTTTTTTAAATTATTACCATCTAATAATTTAATCACATGCCAGTTAAAAGATTTGAATTTTTGTGGAATATCACCTAAATCTAATACTTCTTTCAAATCTCCATCAATTTGTTTTTGATTGTAATCAATTGTACATATAATATTATCTATTTTATTTGCAGATGCAAACATAATTGCTTCCCAATTTTGACCTTCCTGAAGTTCTCCATCGCCATGTAGACTGTAAATAATATTTCTATCGTTATTTAATTTCTTTGATATGGCAGCTCCTATCGCAACTGACATTCCTTGACCTAAAGAACCACTAGCAATTCTAATACCTGGTAAGCCTTCATGTGTTGTAGGGTGACCTTGTAGTCTCGAATTAATTTTTCTAAATGTATTTAGTTCTGTAACTGGAAAATATCCAGCTCTTGCTAAAGTGCTGTAGTAAACAGGAGAAATGTGGCCATTTGAAAGAAAAAACAGATCTTCATCTTTACCATTCATATCAAAATCATCTCTTCTATTCATTATTTTGAAAAAAAGTACAATAAAAAATTCTGTACAACCTAAGGACCCTCCTGGATGGCCTGAGTTAACCTCATTCACCATCCTAACAATATCTCTTCTAATTTGAAAAACTAAATCTTCTAATTTTTTCATAATTCAAAAATATGATCTCTTTTACTATCATTATTAAAAATCAACTAAACTTATTAACCAAAAAAAACAATTAGTTAACAACAGTACATCATATGAAAAGTTAATAAATTATATTTGAATACATGAAATTTGAGATTGTCAATGAGGATTGTAATAGTTCAGCCAGAATTGGAAAAATTGAAACTGACCATGGAAGTTTTGAAACCCCATTGTTCATGCCTGTGGCAACTTCAGGAGCAATCAAGGGTGTACACAATAAGGATCTTATAGAAAATATATATCCAGATGTTATCTTATCAAATACTTACCATCTTTATTTAAGACCTGGAACTGATATTATTGAAAATGCAGGTGGTTTACATGAGTTTATGAACTGGAATAATAATATATTAACAGATAGCGGTGGCTATCAAGTTTACTCACTATCAAATAATAGAAAAATTAATAATGAAGGTGTTAAATTTAAATCTCATATTGATGGTTCATATCACTTTTTTAAACCCGAAGATGCAATTGATATTCAAAGATCAATAGGTGCTGATATAATTATGGCTTTTGATGAGTGTGCACCATATCCCTGCGATAAAATATATGCTAGAAAGTCAATGGAGTTAACACATAATTGGTTAGATAGATGTATTAGTAGATTTAATACTACTAAAAAAAAATATTTACATGACCAGTTTTTATTACCTATTGTTCAAGGAAGTATGAACAAAGAATTAAGAAAAATATCCGCAGAATATGTTGCATCAAAGGATTTACCTGGTAATGCAATAGGAGGTTTATCCGTTGGTGAACCTCATGAAATAATGTATGAAATTTCTGATTTAGTATGTAGTATTTTACCAAAAAATAAACCTAGATATTTGATGGGGGTTGGAACACCTTTAAATTTAATTGAAAATATAGGATTAGGAGTTGATATGTTTGATTGTGTTATGCCAACTAGAAATGCAAGAAACGGCATGTTATTTACCTCAGAAGGAACTATAAATATCAAAAATAAAAAATGGAAAAATGACCACTCAATTATTGATTTTAATGGAAATACTTTTGTTGATAGCTCTTACACAAAAGCATATTTAAGACATCTGTTTAGTATAAATGAAAACCTAGGAAAGCAAATTGCTACAATACATAACTTGGGTTTTTATAAGTGGATTATAGATTCCACAAAAAAGGCAATAAAATCTGGTGATTTCTTAACTTGGAAGAAAAAAATGAATAAAAAATTGAATAATAGACTTTAATGAAAGTGTTAGATAAGTATATAATTAAAAAATTTTTTTCAACATTTTTTGTTATGTTTTTGTTATTTATACCGATTGGAATCCTAGTTGATATCTCAGAAAAGATTGATAAGTTTAAAGAACATGATTTGAGCTACTCATTAATTATGGATTACTACTTAGATTTTATTTGGTATTATGGTTATTTTTTAATTCCAATATTTGTTTTTTTATCTGTAATCTGGTTCACATCCAAACTTTCAAATAATTCTGAAATAGTAGCAATTTTAAGTTCCGGAATTTCCTATAATAGATATTTAAAACCTTTTATTATTTGTGGAATAGTAATTGCGTTATTGACTTTTATTTCAGGAATGTTTATAGTTCCAAAAAAAAATAAGAGTTTCAACGAATTTCAGTTTAAATATTTAAGTAAAAATAAAAAAGACAGAAATATTAATAAATTATACAAACAGATTAATGAAAATGATTTTGTTTACGTTAGCTCTTATAACCCAACAAGAAATCAAGCTTACAATTTTTCATATGAAGTTTTTGAAAAAAACAAATTAAAGGAAAAAATTTTTTCTCACAATATTAGATGGGTTGAAGAAGATAGTTTGTATAGACTAACAGATTATTTTAAGAGAAAATATGTTGGTAATGAGGAAATAATTGAAACAAAAAAAATTTTTGATACAATTTTTAATTTTTCTATTAATGATTTATCGCCTGTAACATATCAGGCTAAAACTCTCAATTTATTTGAACTTAATAAATTTATAAAAATAGAGAAAGCTAGTGGCTCCCCTCTATTATCAAGACATGTGCTTGAAAGGAATAAAAGATATACACTTCCTGTTACTATTTTAATTTTAACAATATTGGCTGTTGCTGTAGCTTCAAATAAAAAAAGAGGTGGTATTGGTTTGAATTTAGCTCTAGGAATAATTTTGGCTTTTGTATTTATTTTTTTTGATAAACTTTTTTCTGTCCTAGTTTCTCAATCTGATTTAAATCCAATTGCTGGTGCTTGGATACCAAATTTTGTATTTTTATTTATTACATTTTATATATTAGAAATTGTAAAAAAATAAGTTTACGACCTGTTTTTTAATTTATATTTGGAGATTATATATGGAATATCTTGATTTTGAATTACCATTAAAAGAACTAAAAGATCAGCTTGATAAATGTACTTTAATTGGTGATGAAAGTAAGGTTGATGTAAGAGATACATGCAAAAAACTTAAGTTAAAGATTGAAAAAACCAAGAAAAAAATATATTCAAATATAACACCTTGGCAAAGAGTTCAATTATCAAGACACCCATCAAGGCCTTATACTCTCGATTATATAAATGCATTAACAGAAGGTTCTTTTTTAGAATTACATGGTGATAGAAATATTTCAGATGATAAAGCTATGATTGGTGGGTTAGGTAAAATTGATGATCAAAGTTTTATGTTTATTGGACAACAAAAAGGATATAATATTAAGACTAGGCAATATAGGAATTTTGGTATGGCTAACCCTGAGGGATATAGAAAAGCTTTGCGATTAATGAAGTTAGCTGAGAAATTTTCAATACCTGTGGTTACTTTTATTGATACACCAGGAGCATACCCTGGAATTGAGGCTGAGGAAAAAGGTCAAGCTGAAGCAATTGCAAGAAATCTTTTTGAAATGTTTAATTTAAAAACTCAAATTATTTGTATAGTTATAGGGGAGGGGGCCTCCGGTGGTGCTTTAGGAATTGGGATCGGTGATAAAATAATGATGCTTGAAAACACTTGGTACTCTGTCATATCTCCTGAATCATGTTCCTCTATTTTGTGGAGAAGCTGGGATTTTAAGGAGAAAGCAGCTGAAGTTTTAAAGCTTACTCCCTACGATATGAAAAAAAATAAATTAATAGATAAAATAATAAAAGAACCTTTAGGAGGTGCTCACCAAAATACAAACAAAGTTTTCAACACTGTAAAAAAAGAGATTTATCAGACATACAAAGAGTTGAATAAATTATCGATTACAAAGATTCTTGAGATGAGATCGAATCGATTTACTTCTATGGGCGTATTCCGTGAATTGAAATAGTAGTATCAACAATTTTAAATTAGTTATTAACAGTTATTTGTTTGTTTAAATTACTTTTATTTAAACTAAATTACAATATCATTATTTAAGTTTATCAAGTGAAACCTTTTAAGAAAATAGATTCGGGTTTGAGTGGAAATAACAGTTCTGTTTATCCAATTCAAAAAGGCAAGATTCCTCCTCAAGCTATTGATTTAGAGGAACTGGTTATTGGAGCAATGATGATAGATAAAAAAGGAGTTGATGAAGTAATTGATATTTTACATCCTGAAGTATTTTATAAACAAAGCCACAAGTTAATTTATTCGGCAATATTAAATCTTTTTGAACAACAAGAACCAATTGATTTAAAGACTGTTTCATTTCAGTTAAAAAAAGATGCTAATTTAAATTTAGTTGGTGGAGATATATATTTAGTTGAATTAACTCAAAAAGTTTCCTCATCTGCTCATATTGAATTTCATTCTAGAATTATTTTACAAAAATTTATTCAAAGAAAACTTATAGAAATATCATCTGAAATAATTGAAAGCTCATATGATGAAACAACTGATGTCTTTGATCTATTAGACAGTGCAGAATCCAAAATTTATGATATTTCACAGGGCAATATTAAAAAAAACTCACAAACCGCTGAAAATCTTGTAATAGCAGCTAAGAAAAAAATTGAAGAAATTTCGAAAAAAGAAGGTTTAAGTGGAATACCATCTGGTTTTAATGAAATAGATAAACTTACATCTGGATGGCAACAAAGTGATTTAATAATTATTGCTGCTAGGCCTGGAATGGGTAAAACAGCATTTACATTATCAATGGCTCGTAATATGTCAGTCGAAAATAATATTCCTGTCGCTTTTTTTTCTTTAGAAATGTCGGCATTACAATTAATTACTAGATTAATTTCATCTGAAACCGGATTGAATTCTGAAAAATTAAGGACTGGAAAGTTAGAAAAATTTGAATGGGAACAATTAAATGTTAAAGTTTCTTCATTAGAAAGTGCTCCACTTTATATCGATGATACACCCTCACTATCTATTTTTGAATTAAGAGCTAAAGCAAGAAGATTATCTTCTCAATATGGCATAAAATTAATTGTTTTAGATTATTTACAATTAATGACTATTGGTTCATCACAAAAATCTGGCAATAGAGAACAAGAAATATCAACTATTTCGAGAAATCTTAAAGCTTTAGCAAAGGAGTTAGATATTCCAATTATCGCTTTATCTCAATTATCTAGAGCGGTTGAATTAAGAGGAGGTACTAAAAGACCAATCCTTTCTGATCTAAGAGAGTCTGGTGCAATTGAACAAGATGCTGATATTGTATCATTCTTGTATAGACCAGAATATTATAAAATTGATGAGTGGGATGATGAAGAAAGATCCCCAGCTCTTGGCCAGGCAGAATTTATAGTTTCTAAACATAGAAACGGAGGATTAAACTCTATTAAACTTAAATTTATTAGTTCTTTAGGAAAGTTTGAGAACCTAAACTCTTTTGAAAATCCATTTGAATACCAATCAAAATTGAATGAAGATTCAAGAGTTAATCCTGATCAAGCATTTGAAAGCGGAAGTTATAGATCAGATGATGATGATGATCCTTTCTAAATTATTGAACTTTTTTTAAAATATCTTCAAATTTTTTTGGATCATTCATTGCTAAATCTGCTAAAACCTTTCTGTTAATAGTGATGTTTTTAGACTTTAGCTTATTTATGAGCTGGGAATATGACATTCCGTGTTCTCTTGAAGCAGCGTTAATCCTTGTAATCCAGAGTGATCTAAAAATTCTTTTTTTAACTTTCCTGTCTCTGTATGCATAAGTAAGAGCTTTCTCAACTGCATTTTTTGCAACAGTATAAACATTTTTTCTCCTACCAAAATATCCTTTTGCTTTTTTAAGAATCTTTTTTCTTTTTTGTCTTGAAGCGACTGTATTTACTGATCTTGGCATCTTTTAATATAATTTTGACTGAGGTGTTATAAAAACTTTGAACCTTTAGTCTGTTTCACAAATTACTTTAATCTTAATTGCTTTTTGATATTATTTAAATCACTATCATTAACTAAGCCATCATGAGTTAATTTAAGTTTTCTTTTTTTTGATTTCTTGGTTAAAATATGATTTTTAAAAGCATGTTTTCTTTTAATTTTTCCAGACCCAGTTATCTTAAATCTTTTTTTCGCACTAGATTTAGTTTTCAATTTACTCATTTTTTACTTTTTTACTTTTTTTGGGTTCACAAACATAATCATTTTTTTTCCTTCCAATGTAGGTAATTGTTCAACTTTTCCATATTCTTCTAATTCTTGAGCTAATTTTAAAAGAAGTATTTGGCCTTGTTCTTTAAAAATTATTGATCTTCCTTTGAAGAATACAAAGGCTTTTAATTTTGCACCTTCCTGTAAGAATTTTATTGCATGTTTCTTCTTAAATTCATAATCATGTTGGTCCGTTTGTGGTCCAAACCTAATTTCCTTTACTATAACTTTTTGAGTTTTAGCCTTTAAAAACTTTTCTCTTTTCCTTTGATCATATAAAAACTTCTTATAATCTAATGCTTTGCAAACAGGTGGGGAAGCTTTTGGAGAAATTTCAACTAAGTCTGTTTCAAGCGATTTTGCAATTTCTAATGCTTTAGAAATGGGATAAATACCAATCTCTACATTGTCACCAACCAATCTAACTTCAGATGCTGTAATTTCCTCATTTACTTTATGAGGATTTTTTTTAATTATTCTTCCAGGTCTTCTACCTCTTTTTTTTCTAAGTGCTATAACTTTAAATTTTAATTATATGATTTTACTTCTTGTTCTCTAATAAAATTAATTAATTTCTTAATATTCATATTTCCAATTTCTTTTCCACCTCTTTTTCTAATTGAAATTGTTTCATTATTTAATTCCTTTTCACCAATAATTCCCATGAATGGAATTTTTGATTTTTCAGCCTCTCTAATTTTTTTACCAACAGTTTCATTTCTCAAATCACAAGAAGCGCGAATGTCGGACTTTTCTAATAAATTTGAAACTTTTTGAGAGTAATTTTTATGTCTTTCACCTACTGCTATTAATCTAATTTGATTTGTAGTTAACCAAAGAGGAAAATCACCCTCGGTATGTTCAATTAATATTGCTATAAACCTCTCTAGACTTCCAAAAGGTGCTCGGTGAATCATAACAGGTCTAGATAAATCATTGTTTTTATTCTTATAAGTCAGGTCAAACCTTTCAGGAAGATTATAATCAACTTGAATTGTCCCAAGTTGCCATTCTCTTTGCAGAGCATCTTTAACCATGAAATCAAGTTTTGGTCCGTAAAAAGCAGCTTCACCATATTCAATTCTATAATTTAAATTCTTTTCTTCAGTAGCTTCAATAATTGCATCCTCTGCAATCTTCCATATCTTATCAGAACCAATATATTTTTCTCTATTTACTTTATCTCTTAATGAAATCTGAGCTTTAAAATCTTCAAAGCCTAGTGATTTAAACACAAACAGAACTAAATCAATAACATTTTTAAATTCGCTAACTAATTGTTCTTCACTACAAAAAATATGCGCATCATCTTGAGTAAATCCACGAACTCTAGTTAATCCATGTAGTTCACCACTTTGCTCATACCTATACACTGTACCAAATTCAGCATACCGTTTAGGCAAATCTTTATAACTCCATTGTTGAGAATTATATATTTCACAATGGTGAGGGCAATTCATTGGTTTAAGTAAAAATTCTTCATCCACATTAGGTGTTTTAATTGGGTGGAAACTACTTTCTCCATATTTATCGTAATGTCCAGAAATCTCATATAATTTTTTATTTCCTATATGGGGTGAAATAACCATTTCATATCCTGCATTTTTTTGAGCTTTTTTCAAAAAATTTTGAAGTCTTTCTCTGAGTTCAGCTCCAGCAGGCAGCCAAAGAGGTAAACCTTGACCAACTTTATTAGAAAAAGTAAAAAGATTTAATTTTTTCCCAATAATTCTATGATCTCTTTTTTTTGCTTCGTCAATTAATTTTAAGTATTCATTCAATAATTTTTCTTTAGGAAATGATATCCCGTAAATTCTGGTTAACTGCTTGTTTTTTTCATTACCTCTCCAATATGCACCCGCAACATTCAAAAGCTTAATACTTTTTATGTGCTTCGTATTCATTATATGGCCACCTTTACATAAATCAGAAAAATTAGAATGATCACAAAAAGTTATTTCATCATCAATTCCATTTATAAGCTCTAATTTATATTCATTTTTTTCAACTTTATAATAATTTATGGCATCTTCTTTTGAGCTTTTTCTCATATTAAAATCATGACCCTCACGACATATTTCAATTATTCTTTTTTCAATTTTTGGAAAATCATTTTCTGAAAATACGTCGTCTCCAAAGTCAACATCGTAATAAAAACCGGAATCAATTGCAGGACCAATTGTTAATTTTGATTTTGGATATAATTCTGAAATGACTTGAGCAAGTAAATGAGCTGATGAATGCCAAAATGCTTTTTTTCCATTTGAATCCTCCCAAGAATAAAATTTAAGTGATCCATTTTCACTCAATTTAGTTGATAATTCAATTGGTTTACCGTTAAAAGAAGCACTTAATATATTTTTAGCTAAAGAATTACTCAAAGATTTTGCAATTTGAAAAGGTGTTATTCCATTTTCAAATTTTTTAACGGCGCCATCAGGAAATGTAATATCAAGAATCATATTATAAATCTTTTTCAAAAATATGTTTAATAATGGACATAATTCCAGAGAAAAGGGTAAAAATTGATGTTACGCAGACTATTAATCCTATACTTAATACAAACATATACCATTGATGTCCCTCATTTTTAAAAGCTTGAAACAAAATTGTTGGACCAAGAAACATTAATAAAACTGTTATTAAAAGTCTTTTAAATCCAACTATTAGGTAGTTTTTTTTCATTTATATTTTTTAATAATGAAACTATTAATCATTAATAATATTCCAATAATTATAAATGGAATACTTAACCATTGACCAGTAGATATAATACCCAAGGTTTTTTCAATTCCGCCTTGACTTTCTTTTAAGTACTCAACAACAAATCTTATTGTAAAAAGTGTAATTAAAAAAAAGCCAAAAATAAACCCCTTTTTCATAGATAGCTTTGATTTATTATATATTAATACCAATAAAATAAAAAGAATTAAATATCCGAAAGCTTCATAAAGTTGTGCAGGATGTCTTGGCAAACTATCTCCTCTGTTTAAAAAAACAACACCAAAATCTGAGTTTGTAAATTTTCCAACTATTTCTGAATTAAAAAAGTTACCAATTCTAACAAACATTCCACCTATAGCAACCGCAATTACGAGTCTGTCAAAAATCCAAAGAACAGAATCGTATTTGTATCTTATTTTATAAATAAAAATTGAAATTATTATACCAACAGTTGCGCCATGACTAGATAGCCCCCTAAAGCCGATAAAATCCACTCCTGAATCATTTAATTTAATCGGTAAAAAAATTTCTAATAAATTATTTTGAAAATATTCCCAATTGTAAAAAAAAACTTCACCAAGGCGGGCTCCAATAATTGTCCCAAGGACCATGTGAACAAGAAATGGATCAAGTAAAGCAACATTTTTTTTCTCTATAATATATATTTTTTTTAAAATTTGAAAGCCAATATAAAAAGCTAACAAAAACATCATACTATACCAATGAATCGCAATTGGTCCTAAAGAAAATATTTTCTCATTTGGTGCCCATTCAATTATAAAATCGTTCATTATTCAAATATATATTAAAAATTTATGGGACAGGATCGTGTCCGCTACCTCCCCATGGATGACATTTTGAAATTCTTAAAATCGAATAATACAATCCAACTATTAAACCATGTTTCTTGAGCGAGTTTATACAATAGTTTGAGCAAGTTGGATTAAATCTACAGTTTAAACCTAAAAAAAGGAGAAATAAAAAATTGATAAAACTTTATAATAATAATAAAAGGAAAAATAACTATACTTCTCATTAATTGTCTTCGACATTTATTCCAAGTGAGTTAAGTCTTTTTCTTATATAATCAGATGTCTCAAAGTTTTTATTTTTTCTTTCTTTCTCTCTTAATTCCAGTAAAATATCAACAATTTCACTTTGTTTATCTATTTTACTGTTAAAATTCAAACCTAAGATATCCTCTGTAAATATTCTAAAGTATTTTATGTATAACTCTTTGTTTTTAGAATCCAGTTGAACTTTACC
>CACIKV010000019.1 GCA_902587325.1 uncultured Bacteroidota bacterium | reverse complement strand
ATGATCCAAGGTTAACAAAATATGCTAAACCAATTAAGGGTGGTACATTTTCTTTTACCAAACCAACTACGGGTGATTTGGTTAGTATGTATGACAAACATATAACATACATGAAAAATCACTTAACTGATTCAGGGGTTGATTATACAACATCTGTTGCCGGTGATGGTACAGTATCAATTACAACTGGAGCTGGTCCATATTATGTTGGTCAGCCTAGTAGAACAAATGGAAACATTAAGAATATGTTATTTCCAGATCTATGGTGTGAGCCAGGAGAAGTAGTTACACAAAAGAAAAATGAAGGAAAACCAATTTTCCCATTTTTAGTATTTACTGCTGCTGAGTCACATTTTCTACTTGCGCACGCTGCTACCCTTGGTATTGGATCAGGAGCTAATTCTCATTATCAAGCTGGAATCACACATGCTATGAGATTATGGGGAGTTACTGATGCTGATATTGCAACATATCTTGCTAATGAGCCAATGGGATCATTAACTGGTTCTGGAGATTTAGAAAAGATTTCTTCTCAGAGATACTTAGCTAACTATACTGATGGCTTAGAAGCTTGGGCTGTTATTAGAGATACAGGTTTCCCAAAAGTTTATAAGAACACGAACGGTACTGGTTACATTCAAAGTAATACTGTTAATGATACTGATATCTATGAAATGGGTAGTATGAATGGTGCTTATCCACAAAGATTAAGATACGGTTCAGGAGCCTACAATAAAAATGAAGCCAATGTTAATGCCGCTGCAACTGTACAAGGTGCAGATAAAATGGGAACAAAACTTTGGTGGGCTAAATAATTTATAGGTTTTTAACTTATATATGATTTTAAAAAAAGAGGGGATTTCCCCTCTTTTTTTTTAATTTGTAATATGGATATGAAATTTTTTTATTTATTATCTTTTTTTACTTTCTCTTTACTTATTAATGCTCAAAATCATACACATTCTCATGAAAATAAATATCATGATTTACATCATTGGGAAATACCGAGTAAAGATCCTGATAGAATCATATTAACATTTAATGGTGACCCTTCTACAAAAAGAGCAGTTACTTGGCGTACGGACTCTTCCGTTAATAAAGCTATTGCTCAAATTGCACCTGCAGGTGTTAATTCAAAATTTACGAAAAAATCAATAACATTAAATGCATTAACAGAGCAGTTTGATCTTGGTTTGTATAAAGCAAATAAATCTTTTATTGTTCATTATCATAGTGTTGTATTTGATGGATTAAAACCTAACACAATTTATGCTTACAGAGTTGGCGATGGTTCTAATTGGTCAGAATGGATTCAGTTTAAAACTGCTTATAATAATTATAATGCTACTGAATTTGTCTATTTTGGAGATGCACAAAATGATGTATTGAGTCACTGGTCAAGAGTAATTCGAATGGCGTATCAAACAGCCCCTAATGCTTCTTTTGTTATTCATGCTGGGGATTTAGTTGATACAGCTCATAAAGACTATGAATGGGCACAGTGGTTTAAAGCAGGTGGATTTATTCATAGCCAGTGGACAGCAATACCTGTAGTAGGTAATCACGAATTTCAGAGAACAGATAATTCAAGCCCAAGAAGATTATCTATTCAATGGAGACCTCAATTTACACTTCCTATTGAAAAAGATTTAGATGATAAACTGCATGAAACTGTCTATTCAGTTAATTACCAAGATGTATTAATAATTGTTTTGAATTCTACAGGCTCTTTAGAAAAACAGACAGATTATATTAAAGAAAAATTGAGTAGCAGTAATGCAAAATGGAAGATTATTACCTGTCATCATTCTGTATTTTCTCCTGCAGAGGGCAGGGATTTTGAATATGCTAGAAAATATTGGAAACCAATTTTTGATAAGTATAATGTGGATTTAGTACTTAACGGACATGATCACACTTATGCAAGGGGACATATCCCAGTTCAAGAAAAAGAAAATGATCAATCTGGAAATTTCAAAACATTATATGTTACATCAGTTAGTGGACCAAAACAATATAAAGTTGATTTGGATAAAATAAATAATTATGAAAATGATGGATATTTGAATACAAAAACTGGCGAACAAACGCAATTTTTCCAAGTTATAAAAATTGAAAACGATAATTTAATCTACAAGGCCTTTACTGTTTTAGGAGATTTATTTGATGAAGCACTAATAAAAAAAGATTTTTCTAACGGATTAAAGTCTTATTTTAATGAAATAAAGTAGATTTTGAGTACTGATATATCAAATATTAATTTGAAGATTAGAAAAGCTAAAATTATGGATATTGAAAAAATAATGGAAATTATTTCATTATGCACAAATCATATGATTTCTAACAACATTTTTCAGTGGGATGAAAATTATCCATCTAAACAAACTTTCATTGATGATATTAATATGGACTACTTATTGGTATTATTATTGAAAGATAGTATAGTCGGATGTGTATCAGTTTATAATATTATGGATGATTTTTATAAAAAAATTAAATGGAAGATAAAATCAAACAATAGCCTATATGTCCATAGATTAGCAATTAATCCCTCATTTCAAGGAAAAGGGTTTGCAAAATTTATAATGAAATATATTGAGGAAATTGGAATTAAAACCAAAGCTAAATCTATTAGATTGGATACATTTAGTTTGAATAAAAAAAATAATAAATTTTACTCAAATTTAGGTTATCTAAAACTAGGTCAAATTTATTTTAGAAACCAAAGTGATATGCCTTTTAATTGTTATGAAAAGGTGTTAAAATAGTTTGATTATTTTTGTAAAAAATTTAAATGTCTAAGAAAAAACCAGATCAAGTAGCAGATAACCCCAGCACATTGCCATATGCATCTAATGTTGGTGCTCCCTCGATAAAACCATCGAATCTTACTTCTTTTAAACAAGAAAAGCTTTTAAAAACAAATAAGTATTTTTCTTCTCGATATGAGGAAATTAAAGAAGAATATAAAAAATTAATGGAGACATTTGAGTGGAATCAATTAATTTATAATTCTCACTTTAGTTTTAAACCTGAAAAAGGAGAAACCTACCATCTTTATCAAAGAAATGATCAAAAATTATTTTTATCAATAATAGCTCCTAGTGAGTGGAATGAAATTTATATTGGATCTTTTAGGCTTGATTCTAATGATAAATGGGAAAAAGTAGAAATATAGTTTTGTTATGATTTCAATTGAATTAAATTCTTCCAAAAAAATTTATTTTAGCTCTGATAATCATTTAGGTTCACCTAGTAAAGTTTCAAGTATCGAACGTGAAAAAAAATTTATTTTGTGGCTTGATGAAATTAAAAGTGAAGCGCAAGCAATTTTTTTTCTTGGAGATTTATTTGATTTTTGGTTTGAGTATAAAAGAGTAATTCCTAAGGGTTTTGTTAGACTTTTCGGAAAATTAGCGGAGCTATCTGATTATGGGATTGAACTATTCTTTTTTGTGGGGAATCATGATTGTTGGGTTGGAAATTATTTTCAGAAAGAATTAGGATTTAAAGTTTTCAAAAAACCAAATGATTTAAAAATTGATAATTATAATTTATTTATAGGTCATGGTGATGGCCTCGGACCTGGTGATGTTAAATACAAATTTTTAAAAATATTTTTCAGAAGTCATATTTTGAAAAAAATTTTTTCACTAATCCATCCTGATATTGGAGTTGCTATAGGTAGCTTTTTGTCTAAGAAGAATAAAATTCTCTCAGGTCAGAATATTAAATTTAAGTCTAATGAGAAAGAAATATTATTTAAATTTTGTAAAAATATTTTGAAAACTAAGCATTACCATTTTTTTATTTTTGGACATAGACATCTTCCACTTGAGCTTGACTTGGGTAATAATTCAAAGTATATGAATACCGGAGATTGGATTACTAATTTTTCATATATAGTTTATGATGGGTCTTCATTTAGTCTTAAATATTTCAAAAAATAAATTTGATTGAGAATAAGAACATTGAATATGAAAATACCGTAGTTGTTGGTGTTGTAAATAAAAATCAGACAGAGATTGTAGTTAAAGACTACTTAGATGAACTTTCTTTTTTATCTAACACTGCTGGTGGTATTGTAAAAAAGAGTTTTGTTCAAAAACTTGATACACCAAATCCTAAAACATTTATCGGTACTGGTAAAATATCTGAAATTCAACTTTACAATAAGAAAAATGATATAAGCTCTGTAATTTTTGATGATGAATTATCCCCAACTCAGCAAGTAAACTTAGAAAGAATTTTAAAGTGTAAGATTATTGATAGGACAGGTCTTATTCTTGATATTTTTGCTCAAAGAGCAAAAACTAGCTATGCAAAAAATCAAGTTCAGTTAGCTCAATATCAGTATCTAATGCCAAGACTTAAGGGTTTATGGACTCACTTAGAAAGACAAAAAGGTGGAATAGGTATGAGAGGACCTGGCGAAACAGAGATTGAAACGGATAGAAGAATTGTTAGGGATAAAATTAGTTTATTAAAAAAGAAACTTAAAAATATTGACAGACAAATGTCAGTACAAAGAGGTAACAGAGGAAGTTTAGTAAGAGTTGCTTTAGTTGGATATACAAATGTTGGAAAATCTACATTGATGAATATCATTTCAAAATCTAACGTTTTTGCTGAAGATAAACTTTTTGCAACCCTGGATACAACAGTGAGGAAAATTGTTGTTCAAAATCTTCCTTTTTTGATAACTGATACCGTTGGTTTTATTAGGAAATTACCAACTCAATTAGTAGAATCATTTAAAAGTACATTGAATGAAATAACAGAATCTGATTTTATTTTACATATAGTTGATATTTCACACCCAAATTATGATGATCATATTGATTCAGTCAATTTAATTTTGGAACAAATAAAATGTTCAAATAAACCAACAATGATTGTTTTTAATAAAATGGATATTTTAAGTAATGAGGAACTTGAAAACTTCAAATTTAAAGACGATAAAAAGAGTAATTTATTTATTTCGGCTCAAAAAAAAATAAATCTTGATAAACTTAAAAAAAGACTTTATAATCAAGTAAGAAAAATTCATATCAAAAGATTTCCTTACAATAATTTTCTATATCCAGACCTTAATTAAATTTTTAAATTTAAACCAATACCCATAACTTCTCTTACTTGCAGCCTTTTTACTGAGTTGTCATCATAAATAAATTGAAGGATAAGATTTGTAGTTAAATACTTATTTATTTTCATTGATGTATTAATTGTATAATCTAAGTCTATATTTCCTGAATTTTCTAGGTAATCTGAATATAAACTTAATCTGTTTGAAATTTCTACATTTTCAATTAATTCAAATTTAAAATATGATCTTAATGAAGCTCCCAGTTCAAACCTGCTATTGGAACCTTTATTAACTCCAAAGTATTGTTTTCCATCTTGAAGATTTTCAGTAAAAAATTTATTGACTATAATTAATCTTCCAGTCACTGGAGCAAAGTTAACCCATAAATCTTTACTTTTTCGCCAGTATAAACCTATACCAATTTGCAAGTAAGCTGGTGAAAAAAATCTAGTTAATTCTGACCTTTCCTCTTCTCCATTTGAATTTTTTCTATACCTATAACCTTTAGTCCATTGAGTTTTAAAATTTATAAATGAAGAGTAACTCCAATTTCCAATCAAGTTATTTGTAAACTTTTTACCTAAAAGGGAATTTATTTCAAATCTATCGTCAGTTTTTTTTAAATACTTACTTCCTCCAATGCTATTTAGCCCATAAGCTGTAATTACTTTTGTATCCCAGTTCCAACCGTTATTTTCAAAGTTAAAATCATAATCAATTTTGATTGTTCCAGATATACTTGTTTGTCCACCTGCAGTCCAATAACTATAACTTGATTGATTCCCTAAAAAAGTAAAATTTCCTGATTTATTCCAATTATTTTTGACATTAGTTGAGTCAATTGCTTTTTCTTGGCTAAAAACATTCAATATTAAAAAAAGAAAAAAAATATTAAATATTAATTTGCTCATTTCCTTTTATATACTGGTACGGCTGAACAAGCCTCACCAAACATAATAGATTTAACAAATGGTTGAAGTTTTTCAATAATAATAGAATAAAAATAATTGTTATTGGAAATATCTGAACACCCTTTAATAATTAAAGGTTTATCAATAAAATCTTTTTCATTTAAATCCTTTATTTTTTCCATTATTTGATAATTATAAAATTCATTTTTAGTGCCTATGAAATTTTTAATTCCTAGTTCTATTAGTTTGGATGAAATTAGTAAATATGCCCAGTGAGGAATTATTGCATTATTACTGCATTGTATCAATACATATTTATCTTTTAAATTTTTAAATTTATAATTCTGTAGTTTTTTTCTAAAATCAGATTCAATTAAAATTAAATCATTTTTAAGCCACTCTTTTAGATCTATAATTTCATAATTATAGATTGTTATAAAATCATTAAAATCTATGGTCTTGATTTTACTTTTAGAAACCCTATTCAATATTTTATATTCCATTTATAAAAATCCTAACTCTAGCTTGGCTTCTTCACTCATTAAATCTCTGGTCCATGCAGGATCAAATGTCATTTCAATTTCGGCACTTTTTACTCCTTTAATTTCTGCAACCTTATCTTTCACTTCTTGAGGCAAACTCTCAGCAACAGGACAATTCGGACTTGTTAGAGTCATGAGAATTTTTACATCATTTTCTTCGTTTAAAAAAACATCGTATATAAGACCCAGTTCATAAATATCAACTGGAATTTCCGGATCATATATGGTCTTTAAAACTTTTACTACTTTTTCTCCAAGTTCATTTGGATCAATCATTTTTCTAGACATTATTTTTGATTTAATTTACTATATGCCAAAGCATAAAATTTAATTTGTTTCAACATTGAGGATAATCCATTTGCTCTATTTGGAGACAAATGTTCTTTTAGTCCAATTTCATCTATAAAACTCAAATCTGCAGATAAAATTTCGTGAGGTGATCTATTATTTAGAACACTAAGTAAAATTGCAACAATTCCCTTGCTAATTATAGCATCGCTATCAGCTTGAAAATGAATTTTTCCTTTTTCGTAGCTAGAATATAGCCAAACTTTACTTTGACAACCTTTAATTAGATTTTCATCAGTTTTATAATTTAAATTCATTTCATCAAGAGATTTAGACAAATCTATCATATACTGATACTTTTCAGTCCAGTCATCCATAAATGAAAAACTTTCAGCTAAATCTTTTCCTTGTTCTGAAATAGTCATAAAACTCAAAGATACAAATTAGCTCAACATAGATTTAGCCATTTTTACAGCTTCAATTAGTTTATCAATCTCATTTTTTGTGTTAATAAAAGATAGGGATACTCTTACTGTCCCTGAAATATGAAAGTGATCCATAATTGGTTGAGCACAATGTTGGCCAGTTCTTACTGCAATTCCGAATTTATCCAGTATTGACCCAATATCATATGGGTGAATATTTTCAATATTAAATGAAATTACAGAGGTTCTATTAGCTCCTTCACCATATATTTTTAATCCATCAATTGTTTTCAAACATTTCATTGCATACTCAAGTAGCTCATTTTCATATTTGAAAATATTATCCAATCCAATATTGTTTAGGTAGTCAATAGCATGACCAAATGCTATTACTCCAGATATATTTGGTGTCCCGGCTTCAAATTTGTGAGGAAGATCTGCATATGTAGTTTTTTCAAAACTTACATCTGAAATCATTTCACCACCGCCCATTAGTGGAGATAAATTATCTAATAATTCTTTTTTACCGTACAAAAAACCAATTCCTGTTGGCCCACATAATTTATGAGCAGATGCTGTAAAAAAATCTACATCGAGTTCTTGAACATCGATTTTGAAATGCGCAGAGCTTTGAGCTCCATCAATCAGAACTACAGCACCGTTTTTATGAGAAAGATCAATTATTTCTTTAATAGGATTAATTATTCCTAAAGCATTAGAAACATGATTAAGAAAAACTACTTTTGTTTTAATTGAAATTATGGATTTAAAATATTCAATATCTAATTCTCCATTATTTTTTAAAGGAATTACATTTAATTTAGCTTTATTTTTATATGTCATCATCTGCCATGGAACAATATTAGAATGATGCTCTAAACCCGAAACTATAATTTCATCATTTTTATTTAATAATTCAACATATCCATTGGCTACAATATTAATTGAATGAGTTGTTCCAGATGTGAAAATTATTTCTTCACTATTCTTTGCATTGAAATGATTCTGAATTTTAACTCTGGATTTCTCATATGCATCGGTTGCTTCTTCACTAACAGAATGTACTCCTCTATGAATATTTGCGTTGTAATTTTTATAATAATCAGAAATGGAATTAATGACACTTAGGGGAGTTTGAGATGTGGCTGCATTATCAAAATAAATTAGTTTTTTTCCATTAATTTTTCTATTTAGTATTGGAAAATCTTTTCTAATATTTTCTACATTCAAACTCATTAAAGTTCAAATCCTAATTTAACTCCAATTTTATTAGCTATTATTTTCTTTACCTTTGTTTTTAGGGCTTGTATTTTTACATTTTCTAAGACATTATTAGCAAATGCATAAGTCAATAATCCTTTAGCTTCATGTTCAGAAATTCCACGTGTTTTTAAGTAAAATAATGCAGACTTATCAAGTTGGCCTATTGTACATCCATGCGAACATTTTACATCATCAGCAAATATTTCAAGCTGAGGTTTTGTATTCACTGAGGATTTGTCTCCAACAAGTAAATTATTATTTTGTTGAAAAGCATTTATTTTTTGAGCTACTTTATCAACTAATACCCTACCATTAAATACACCTGTCGAATTTCCATTATAGATACCTTTATATTCCTGATAACTTTCACAATTTGGATTAGCATGATGAACAAGTGTATGATGATCTGTATGTTGATTACCTCCCAAAATTGTAATTCCTTTCATTATTGAGTTTATATTTTTACCATTTTGATAGAAATTCAAATTATTTCTAACAATATTTCCTCCAAAGGAAAAAGTGTGACAACTAACTTCACTGTCTTTCTTTTGATTTATGTATGTATTATCGATTAATGAAGTTGTTTCTAGATCATTTTGAATCTTATAATAATCAAGATTTGCACCTTCGTTAACGTGAATTTCAGTTAAAGTATTTGTAAGCGGATCAATAAAACCAGGAAATGAATATGGTGATTTATCATTTTTTCCAACTAATGAATAGTGACTTTCAAAAATTTGAGCAGTAGAATTCTTTTCTAAAATTATTAAGCTGCGAGGTTGAAGCATCAGAGATGATTCTCCGCCTGAATTAATATGAATTATTTCAATTGGCTTATCAAGATCCATATTTTTTGGTATATGCACAAAAGCCCCTTCTTTTGAAAAAGAAGTATTTAAAAGGCTAAAGGACTCATTTTTATCTGTGAGGGTATTATAGTATTTGCTTATTAAATTTTCATACTTATTATTTTCTAAGATTGAAGACATAATACATATATCAACTCCTTTATGAGTAGTATCTGACCATAAAGGGTCAAAAACTCCATCTATAAAAACAATTTTGTACGATTCAATTCCACCCAAGAAAAAATCTTTTACTTTTTCGAATTCTATTAGATGTCTTTTCTTTTTAAAAATGGTTAATTTAACATCCAATACTTTTTTTATTGGAGTATATTTCCAATATTCATTTTTTCTTGTTGGAAAACCAATTTTCTCAAAGTCCTTAATGGATTTAGTTCTAATATCATGAACTTTTGAATTTATATCAGTATCTAGCTCAAAGGCTAGAAAAGAGGAAACCATTTTTTCTTTGAGTGACATAGTTGTTTTTATATCCAATCATAACCTTTTTCTTCAAGCTGCATAGCTAAATCTTTTTTACCAGATTTAGCAATAATACCGTCTTGAAGAACATGAACATAATCAGGAATTATGTGATCGAGAAGTCTTTGATAATGAGTAATTATTACAATAGCATTACTTGAATTCTTAATTTTATTTACTCCACTAGCTACAATTCTTAAAGCATCAATATCGAGACCAGAATCTGTTTCATCTAATATAGCTAAGGAGGGCTCAAGCATTGCCATCTGAAAAATTTCATTTCTCTTTTTTTCGCCACCAGAAAACCCTTCATTTAAAGATCTTGAAAGAAACTTGGAATCAATTTCAAGCAGATTAGCCTTTTCTCTTATCTTTTTTAACATAACACTAGCAGACATTTCTTTCTCACCTCTAGCTTTTAAATTTGAGTTTATAGCAGTTTTGATAAAATTTGTAACTGTTATTCCAGGAATTTCAACAGGGTATTGAAAAGACATAAAAATCCCTTTGTTGGCTCTTTCTTCGGGAGATAAATCTTCAATATTTTCATTTTTGTAAAAAATAGAGCCTTCTGTAACTTCATAATCTTCATTTCCAGCAATGACTGAAGATAATGTACTTTTACCTGAACCATTAGGCCCCATGATAGCGTGTATTTCACCAGGTTTAACATCTAAATTTAGACCTTTAAGGATTTTTTTTCCATCAATACTAACATGTAAATTTTTAATTTCTAACATAATTAATTTTTTAACCTACAGAACCCTCTAATGAAATTTCAAGTAATTTTTGAGCTTCGACTGCAAATTCCATGGGAAGTTTATTTAAAACTTCTTTACTAAATCCATTCACAATTAATGCAATTGCCTTTTCTGTATCTATTCCTCTTTGATTACAATAAAAAATTTGGTCTTCACCAATCTTACTTGTTGTAGCTTCATGTTCTATTTGAGCACTTTTATTTTTTGCTTCTATGTATGGAAATGTGTGTGCACCACAACTATTTCCCATTAATAATGAATCGCACTGAGAAAAGTTTCTAGCGTTTTTAGCATTGTTTCCTATACGAACAAGACCTCTATAGCTATTTTGAGATTTTCCAGCTGAAATGCCTTTTGATATAATTGTGCTTTTTGTATTTTTTCCTAGATGAATCATTTTTGTACCCGTATCAGCTTGCTGATAATTATTAGTAACAGCAATTGAATAAAATTCGCCAACACTGTTATCGCCTTTAAGAATACATGAAGGATATTTCCATGTAACGGCTGATCCTGTTTCAACTTGAGTCCAAGAAATTTTAGAGTTTTTGTTACATAGACCTCGTTTAGTAACAAAATTATAAACACCACCTTTCCCGTGTTTATTTCCAGGATACCAATTTTGTACGGTTGAATACTTTATTTCAGCATTGTCATGTGCTACTAATTCAACAACGGCAGCATGTAGTTGGTTTTCATCTCTTGAGGGAGCAGTACAACCTTCAAGATAACTCACATAGCTTCCTTCATCAGCAATGACTAAAGTTCTTTCAAATTGGCCTGTACCTGCTTGATTTATTCTAAAATATGTTGATAGCTCCATTGGGCATTTAACACCTTTGGGTATGTAGCAAAAAGATCCATCAGAAAATACAGCAGAGTTAAGTGCTGCATAATAATTATCCTTTTTTGGAATAACTGTACCTAGGTATTTTTTAACTAAATCCGGATGATTTTGAATTGCTTCAGAAATTGAACAAAAAATAATACCTTTTTTGGACAAAGTTTCTTTAAAAGTTGTAGCAACAGAGACAGAATCCATAACGATGTCAACCGCAACACCAGAAAGTTTTTTTTGCTCATCAATCGAAATACCTAACTTGTCAAATGTTTTTAATAGTTCTGGGTCAACTTCATCCAAACTATCATATTTAGCACCTGTTTTTGGAGCAGAATAATAAGAAATACTTTGAAAATCAGGTTTCTTATATTTGACATTTGACCAATCAGGTTCTTCCATTTTTTCCCACGCTTCAAATGCGCTCAATCTCCAATCAGTCATCCACTTTGGTTCATTTTTCTTTTTAGATATTTTTCTAACAATATCTTTATTTAAACCAATAGGAAATGTTTCAGAATCAATTTTTGTAGTAAATCCATATTGATATTCCTGTTGTTCTAATTCCTTTTTTAATTCTTCTTCTGTATATGCCATATTTTTATAATGAAAAACTTTCTCCACATCCGCAAGTTCTACTTGCATTAGGATTGATAAAAACAAATCCCTTACCGTTCAATCCGCCAGAGAAATCTAAAGTTGTACCAACCAGGTATAAAAAGCTTTTATTATCAACTGCTATTTTAATACCATTATGCTCAAAAATCTTATCTGAATCTGAACACATTTTATCAAATTTAAGATCATAAGAAAGCCCAGAACAGCCACCACTTTTTACTCCAACTCTTACAAAATCTGATGATGGATTATAGCCATCATCTTTCATTAATTTGGTAACTTCAACTTTGGCTTTGTCTGCTACTTTAATCATATTTTACAAATATAACTCTTTAATAAAGAATTATAGTCTAAATTTGAAAATCATTATATTCAATTATCATACCAAAACCTTATTACGATATGGAAGAAAAAGATCAAAAATTTACAAATTTAGATCAAATAGGTGAGTTCGGATTAATAGATATTTTAACTAAAGATTTTGAATCAAATAATAAATCAACAGTTTTATCAATAGGCGATGATGCTGCTGTTATCGATAACTCAAAAGAAAAAACTCTAATTTCTACAGATATGTTAGTTGAAGGTGTACATTTTGATCTCTCCTATTTTCCATTAAAACACCTAGGATACAAAGCAGTAATTTCATCAATATCAGATATATATGCAATGAATGGTATCTGCAATCAGATTACTGTTTCTATTGCCGTATCAAATAGGTTTAAATTAGAGTCTATAAATGAACTCTATTCAGGAATTAAAGTTGCTTGTAAAAATTATAAAGTTGACTTAATTGGTGGAGATACAACATCTTCAAAAAAAGGATTAATAATATCTGTCACAGCTCTTGGAATATCTCATAAAAATGGTTTTGTTGCTAGATCTGGGGCTGAGGATAATGATTTAATTGTAGTTTCTGGTAATTTGGGAGGAGCTTATTTGGGTTTGCAAGTTTTGGAGAGAGAAAAACAAGTATTTCTTGTTAATCCCAACAGTAAACCTGATTTATCAAAATATAAAAATTTAGTTCAAAGACAATTAAGGCCAGAAGCCAGAATTGATATAATTGAGTTTCTTCACGATTCTAATGTTAAACCAACATCCATGATTGATATTTCAGATGGTCTTTCATCTGAAATAATACATATTTGTAAAAGTTCTAAAAAAGGATGTAATATTTATGAAGATAAAATTCCAATTAGTAATCTTACAACCCAAACCTGCAATGAGTTTAATTTGGAGTCTACAACTGTTGCATTGTCTGGTGGTGAAGATTATGAATTATTATTTACAATAAAACAAGAAGACTTAAAGGAAATTGAGAAAAATCCTGACCTTTCAATTATTGGTCATATAAATTCTAAAAAGAAAATGAATTTAGTAACAAAAACAGGTAAAAATATCGCAATCAAATCAATGGGATGGAAATCTTTTTGACAAACTTTAACTAGGATTCATTATTGATTCAATTTCATCAATAAGAATTGGGATATCATCCATAAGATTGGTTGGATCACCTGAACTGTTTATCACAATATCATCTTCAAGTCTGATTCCGAACCCCTCCTCATTTATGTATATACCGGGCTCAACTGTTAGTACGTTGTTTTTTTCAAAAGGAATTTTCAAATCACAATAATCATGTGTATCTAAACCTAAATGGTGTGAGGTACCATGACTAAAGTATTTTTTATAGGCAGGTTCTTGCTTGGTTTCATTTTGAATATCTGACTTGTCAAGTAATTTAATTCTTAGAAGCTCTGAAGTCATGATTTTACCAACTTCTTTATGATAATCAGCCCACAAGATGCCCGGCCTTAATAGTTTTGTAACTTCATTTTTAACATTTAGAACAGCATTGTATACTGTCTTTTGCCTTTCAGTAAATCTTCCATTAACAGGAATAGTTCGTGTCATATCACTAGAATAATTAGCATATTCAGCACCAACATCCATCAGAATTATTTCTCCATCAAGGCATTGTTTATTGTTTTTTATATAGTGCAGATAATTGGAATTTTTTCCTGATGCTATTATGGGCGCATAAGCAAATCTTTTTGATCTATTTTTTAAAAATTCGTGAGAGAATTCAGCTTCAATTTCATACTCCCAAACACCAGGTTCTACAAACCCTAATACTCTCTCAAATCCTTTTTTAGTTATGTGACATGCCTTTTTAATAAGATTTAATTCAATTTCATCTTTGACAGATCTTTGATATTGAAGAATTGGATTACTCTTTTTAAAGCTTAAACCACCAAAATTTTTTAGTTTTTCAATAAAACGATCTTCTCTTGTTTGAGTTTTGACATTCTGTCTGTAATGTTCGTTAGTATTAATGTAAACGTGGTCAGCTTCTTTTAATACTTTACTTAAAATTTCATCAAATTCACTTAGCCAATGAACATTCTTAATACCAGAAATTTCAAAAGCATCATATTTGGTTAATTTCTCTCCTTCCCAGTGAACAATACGATTATTGGTTTCTCTTATAAAAAGTATTTCTTTGTGATTTTCATTTATTGAATCAGGGAACAATACTAAAATACTTTCCTCTTGATCAATTCCGCTTAAGTAAAAGATATCTCTATGTTGTTCAAATGGTAATGTTGAATCAGCGCTAATTGGATAAATATCGTTGGAATTAAAAAAAGCTACGCTGTTCGGGTCAAGTTTAGTTTTAAAATTATAACGGTTTTTAATGAATAGGTTTTTATCTATTTTTTTGTATTTCATTATTAGAAATATTAATATTTGGCTGGTTTTCCTTTTGTAAGAGAATGTGAAATAAATTTTCGAATGTCATCATTTGATTTAGCTAAATCTTTAGCTCTAAGATACATCATATGGCCACTTTCATATGCATTAAAATAAAAGCGGTCTTTCATTCTGCCGCTCGGATCAATCTGCCACATTGTATATTTTGCCTGAAAATAGTTTGTTGCACCATCATAGTAGCCTGATTGAATTAAAACTTTAAGAAATGGGTTCTGAGCCATTGCCTTTCTTAAATTATCTCTTGTATTATCATTTTGCCTATCCCAAGGGTTTACAGGTCCAAAAACATAATATTTTAAATCTGTTTTAAAATTTAGTTCATTTCTTAAATAGTAATTAATGGCAGGAGTAAAAGAATGATTCCATGAATTAAGCTCAATATTATTTTCAGGTGTTGATCCTTCTACTTTTTTATCGAAACCTCTATATCTAGAATCTAATCTCCCAATTGTATATCCACCTCTCTTTTTTAGAAGCTCTTTCCAAAAATAATTGTTGGGTACATCTAAATTATTATTCAATATAAATTTCTTATCTAAACCAGAAAAAAAAGAATACTTTTCAGCAATTGATATTTTATCGTTTTCATTAATAAATCCACCTTTTGCTAATGCTGGCATCAAATAATTTATTGTAAAATTTTCAGCCTCAGGTAGTATATCTTCTAATTTTTTCTTTTGTAAATCTTCATCAAGTACGTTATGGTACCATGCCGTTGCAGTGTAATAGGGTAAATTTAATGCTGAATATACCGCATTACCAGTATTATATAGCTTATAATCAGCAGGAGAAACCATTATTACACCGTTTAAATACATCCAATGTTTATTTTGTAATTCATATGATAATCCCATGACACGAGTTCCACCATAGCTTTCACCGATTAAGTACTTTGGAGATTCCCATCGGTTTTTTCTTGATACAAATGAATTAATCCAATTAGCCAAATATTTTATATCAGAATTGATCCCAAAAAATATTTCTCTTTTTGGATATTCACCTTTTTTGTTTTTTACCATTCTTGAGAATCCTGTGTTTACAGGGTTAACAAATACAATATCGGCCACATCAATTATTGAATGAGGGTTGTCTTTGACCCCATATGGTTGAATTGGAAATCCTTCATCGTCAATTTTCAAAATTTTTGGTCCGGTGTATCCAATATGCATCCATAAAGAACCAGATCCAGGACCACCATTGAAAGATATCATTAATGGACGTTCATTGGTATTGTTTTTTGAACTTTCTTTAAATGATCTTTTGTAATACGTATAAAATAAACTAGCGATAATATTTCCATCATCGTCCCAAACAGGTTGTGTTCCTGCTTCAGCTACATAATTAATTTTTTCATTTTTGATTATTGTCTCATGAAATGTTTTTACAATTGTGTCGGATGAAATTTTTATATCCTGTGAATTAACTAAATAGGAAAATAATAAAATACATTTGAAAATATTTTTCATACCAATTCATTTATTCTTCGAAAATATGAATTTAAAATTATAGTTTTTTTAGTTAAATATTATTTATTTCTTGTTTGTAAAAACTTTCTAAATTAATTTTGCATTAGAATAATTTCAAATGAAACAAATGTTTAATTCTTCTATTGGAAGAAAAGTAGCCATGGCATTATCTGGTGTTTTTCTAATAGTTTTTTTAGCTCAACATTTTTTGATTAATATAACTTCTGTTTTCAGTGAAGAAATTTTCAATTTATTATCTCATTTTATGGGGAATAATCCTTTAGTGCAGTTTGTTTTACAGCCCATATTAATTGCTGGTGTTTTATTTCATTTTATAATGGGTTTTGTTTTGGATTGGCAAAATCGTAAAGCAAGACCAGTTTCTTATGCTATGTATAAGGGATCTAAAAACTCTATGTTTGTCTCAAGAAATATGATTATCTCTGGTATTGTCGTTTTATCATTTTTAGGACTACATTTTTATGATTTTTGGATTCCCGAAATGGATTATAAGTATATTAAATCGCTTCCCGAAGATCCAAATAGGTATTACAAGGAATTAGTTCATCGTTTTGAAAACCCTTACAGAGTTGGATTATATTGCTTTTCTTTTGTTTTTCTTGCCCTTCACCTTGTACATGGACTATCATCATCAACTCAATCATTAGGAACAAACAATAAATATTCTGAAATAATTAAGAAGATTAGTTATATTTTTGGCATTTCAATTCCTTTGGGTTTTTGTTTTATTGCTTTATTTCATTTTATAACATTTTATAACACATGATTCATAATATTATAACACAAATAAAATTAATAAATGTGTTACAATTATTGTATTATTGTTCAGTTGTTATGTGTTACAAAAATATATTAAAGCAATTTTTATTTTTATTAATTTATTATTAATTTTAACACGTGAACAAAAAAATAACTTATTCTTTAAACTATAGAAAGCCAAAGAATGAATATTCTAGCGATGATGAGCTAACTGTTTGTGTTCGATATTATCAAAAACTTGATAATGGTAAAAATAAAGTTGTTAAAAAAAGTACTGGTATCAAATGCAAATTAAAAGATTGGGATTCTGATTGGCATAAAGCCGATAACAGACATCCCATTAAAGCATCGGATTCTGATTATTTAGAGAAAAATAGAATATTAAAAAACAAGTCAGTTGATCTTCATTCACTTATTAAAGATCGCAATGTCTCAAAAAATATTTCACCATTAAATTCAAAAGTACCTAAAGGCCCTCTAGATCTTAAGTGGAGCACTCACAAGAATAATGTTAGATTGGTTAGTCCTGCAAACAAACGAAATATTGACATTATTGTTGTTGGAACAGGCTTAGCTGGTGGTTCCGCATGTGCCACATTAGCTGAGCAAGGATACAATGTTAAAGCATTTTGTTTTCAAGATTCATCAAGAAGAGCTCATTCCATTGCTGCACAAGGAGGAATTAATGCTGCAAAAAATTATCAAGGTGATGGAGACTCTGTTTACAGATTATTTTACGATACCATTAAAGGTGGTGATTATAGGTCCCGAGAAGCAAATGTTCACAGGCTAGCCGAAGTGTCTTCCAGCATTATTGATCAATGTGTTGCTCAGGGTGTTCCTTTTGCTAGAGAGTATGGAGGCCTTTTAGATAATAGGTCTTTTGGAGGTGTTTTGGTTTCTAGAACTTTTTATGCTAAAGGACAAACTGGTCAGCAACTTTTATTAGGTGCATACTCAGCTATGAATAGACAAGTAGCCAGGGGGAAAATTCAGATGAATACTAGACATGAGATGATGGACATAGTTATTGTTGATGGAAAAGCTAGAGGAATTATAACCAGAAATTTAATTACAGGAGAAATTGAAAAACACTCTGCTCATGCAGTTGTATTAGCATCAGGTGGTTATGGAAATTTATTCTATTTATCAACTAATGCTATGGGAAGCAATGTATCGGCAGCCTGGAAGGTCCATAAAAAAGGGGCTTTATTTGCAAATCCATCTTTTACTCAAATTCATCCAACCTGCATTCCAGTTTCTGGGGATTATCAATCTAAATTAACACTCATGTCTGAGTCTCTTAGAAATGATGGCAGGATTTGGGTACCAAAAAAAATTGAAGACGCAAAAAAAATAAGAAATGGTGAATTACGTCCAGTTGACTTAAATGAAAATGATAGGGATTATTATTTAGAAAGAAGATATCCAGCTTTTGGAAATCTTGTCCCAAGAGATGTTGCATCAAGAGCCGCAAAAGAAAGATGTGATGCGGGTTATGGTGTTAATAAAACAGGTGAAGCAGTTTTTCTAGACTTTTCATCTGCAATAATACGTTATGGTAAAGAAAAAGCATTGGTAAAAGGGTTAGATATTGAAGATTTTGAATTGGTTAAATCATTAGGAAAAGGAGTTATCAAAGCCAAGTATGGAAATTTATTTCAGATGTATGAGAAAATTGTTGATGAAAATCCTTATGAAACTCCTATGATGATTTATCCTGCTGTTCATTATACTATGGGAGGTCTTTGGGTTGATTATAATTTGATGACTACTATCCCTGGATGTTATGCTATCGGAGAAGCAAACTTCTCTGATCATGGAGCTAATAGACTTGGTGCTTCCGCCTTAATGCAAGGTTTAGCTGATGGTTATTTTGTTTTACCAAATACGATTAATGATTACTTAGCTGACGATATAAAAACCGGACCTATTTCATCCGATAGCCCAGAATTTAACATAGCAAAGAATAGAATTGAAGAAAAAATAAATAAAATCATGACTAACAAAGGCTCGAAATCTGTTGATTATTTTCATAAAATTTTGGGTAAAATTATCTGGAATAATTGTGGAATGTCTAGGAATAAAAAAGATTTAAATAGTGCAATTAAGGAAATTCAAAAATTGAGAAAAGAATTTTACAAATCTGTAAAAGTAACAGGTGATCAATTTTCTTTTAATGAATCATTAGCTAAAGCTTTAAGAGTAGCAGATTTTTTGGAACTTGGTGAGTTATTTGCAGTTGATGCATTAAGTAGGAATGAATCATGTGGAGGTCATTTTAGAGAAGAATATCAAACAAAAGAGGGGGAAGCTCTAAGAAATGATGATGATTATAGATTTGTTTCCGCCTGGGAATATAATGAAAATATTGAACAATCTAAGTTACATAGAGAACATCTCGACTTTGAAAGTGTGGAATTAAAAAACAGATCATATAAATAGATGAAATTATTTTTAAAAATTTGGAGGCAAAAAAATAATCAGGCTAAAGGTAAAATTGTTGATTATGAAATAGATGAAATTTCGCCTGATATGTCATTCCTTGAAATGATGGATGTTTTAAACGAAAAAATCATTGAAGAAGATGGTGATCCAGTAGCTTTTGATCATGACTGCAGAGAAGGTATTTGTGGCTCTTGTTCAATGTTTATTAATGGAGAACCTCACGGTCCAGATAAATTAATAACCACCTGTCAGTTGCATATGAGAAGATTCAAAGACGGCGATACTATCTACATTGAACCATTTAGAGCAAAAGCTTTTCCAATTATAAAAGATTTAGTTGTAGATAGATCAGCATTTGACAGAATACAACAATCTGGTGGATTCATCTCAATAAACACCTCAGGTAACACTTTAGATGCAAATACTATCCCCATTGAGAAAGAATATGCTGATAAAGCTTTTGATGCTGCTACATGTATTGGTTGTGGGGCATGTGTTGCTAGTTGTAAAAATTCTTCTGCAATGTTATTTGTGTCTGCTAAAGTTTCTCAGTTTTCCTTACTTCCTCAAGGGAGGGTTGAAGCAACAGATAGGGTAATTAATATGGTGAATCAAATGGATGAAGAAGGATTTGGTAATTGTACCAATACAGGTGCTTGTCATGTTGAATGCCCAAAGGGAATTTCATTAGATTATATTGCAAAACTTAATAGGGAATATGTTAAAGCTAATTTAAAGAAGTAAGCTTAAATTTTTTCTCTTATTACCCAGTTAGCTCTGACTTTTATAGTATCATTATAATGAATAACTTGTTCTGGTTTTCTTTTTTTTAGATAATTTCCAGTATCCCATTTCCTATTTTCATTTTTGTCATGAATTATTCGTAAGTTATATTCACCAGGTAGAACATTTTCAAATACACAAGCTTCAAAACTATCATTCAAATTATTGGACATTATAATCTTTTCATTCATATCGATCAAATCAATAATAATTGGTTTAAATGAGATTTTAGATAAATTCACATAAATATTTCCATAGTCAGACCTTTTTTTAGTTGTAAATGAATAATTAAGAGTATCATTTGAATTTCCATAAAAATCAATAATTCCTTTTGGTAAAATTTTTATAAAATATTTATCATTTGGAAGAATCTCAAAATCAAAGATAACATCAATTCCATTTTTAATTTCACTTTTAAATTTTTGATATATGGAGTCTTTG
>CACIKV010000018.1 GCA_902587325.1 uncultured Bacteroidota bacterium | reverse complement strand
TTCTAAACCAAAAAATTGATTTCGAGCTCATTAATTTGTATCAATAGTTGATAATCCTCCGTCGACCGCAATTATTTGTCCTGTAATCCAACTAGATTTGTCGGAAATTAAATAATCAATCAAATTAGCAATATCACTAGCACTTCCAATTCTTTTAAGTGGATGCCTATTTGCCGACTTTTCAATTTTTATATCATTATTTAAAAATCTATTTGCAAGAGGGGTATTAACTAGTGATGGAGCAATTACATTGACTCTAATTTTTGGTGATAATTCAGCAGCTAATGATTTGGCTAAGCCTTCAATAGCACCTTTGGAACTTGATACACTTGAGTGGAAAGGCATTCCTCTTTGAACTGCAACTGTACTAAATAAAACTATACTGGCAGAATTTGAAGCAGTAAGATTTTTAAGAACACTTTTTAATGACTTAATTAAACCAATAAAATTAATTTCTAGATCTTCTTTGAATGATTCGATACTCAGACTCTTGAAAGGTCTAAGATTAATACTCCCTGGAAGATATATAAAACTATCAATAGTTTCAGGAAATGAAGAAGAGTCTAATTCATCATTTAAAACATCGTAATTAATATAATTTACATTTTCTGGTAATGAATTACTAGATCTACATGCAGCATAAACATTATGATCTTGGGAAATTTGATTTACAAGCGATAGACCTATTCCAGATGAGCCACCTATTAATAATATATTTTTTTTCATTTTATTTGTCCGAATATTTCAGTTAATTTTGATTTTCTATAATTAAATATTTCACTTAGCTGCTTTTTTATAAACAGTGAATTAAGAAATTCACCAAAAATACCGCCAGGAATTTTGTAATGAATTACATCTTTCATTTCAATTCCTTTTTCAATTTCTTTTATGAAATGTTTGTGATGCCATAATGAATATGGACCAAACCTTTGTTCATCAACAAAGTATTTTTTATCAACTACGTGCGTTATTTCTGTAACCCATTTTAATGGTATTTTTAAAATTGGTTTTACTGTATATTGTATTATTTGACCTTGATAAAGAGGCTTAAAATCACAATCTGTTATTTTAAAATTCATATAGTTGGGTGTTATTATAGACAAGTTTCTAGGATCTGAGAGAAAGTCCCAACCTTCATCAATTGTAATTGGAAGATTTTGTTTTGTATGAATTTTAAAAATTTTCACAATATTTGTAATTACACAAGTAAAACAAAAGTCATGCAAAAGTTTATTTTATCAATTTTAATTTTATTAATATTTAATTACTCATTTTCTCAAGTCCAATCACCAATTCCTAGTCCAAGAGCAAAAATTGCACAAAAAGTTGGTCTAGTAAATATAGATTTAGATTATTCTAGACCATCTAAAAAAGGGAGAATAATTTTTGGGAATTTAGTTCCTTTTAATCAGATATGGAGAACTGGAGCAAATCAAGCTACTACAATTTCATTTTCAGATGATGTTAAAATTAACAATCAACTTATTCAAAAGGGGGAATATTTTATTTATTCTGTTCCCAGAGAGTCAAAATTGGATCTTGTTATATATGAAAAAAATGAATCCTGGGGTGCATTATCATCTTTTGATGAATCTTTAATAAAAGCAAGAGTAACAAGTGATTTTTATAATTTACCATTTGCAATTGAAACATTCACAATTTCATTTGGAGACATTTCAAATAATGGAGCAAGTTTAAATATTTCCTGGGACAATAAAATTGCAATTTATGTTATTGATGTTTTGACAAAAGAAAAAGTTTTAGAAAGTATTAAAAATACAATGGATAATAATCCCTCTGCAGCTGATTATAGAAAGGCTGCAATTTATTATTATGAAGAAAATATAGATTTAGATAAAGCAATTGAATGGATTGATATTGCATTTAAGGATTCTGATGATCTTCCATATTGGCAATTGAGATACAAAGCTTTGATATATGAAAAGGCTGGCAAAATTAATAAAGCAAAAAAATATGCGAAAAAAGGATATGATTTAGCTCTTAAAAATAATTTACCCGATGGCATTAATACTCTAAAAATTATATATGAAAGATTAAATAATTGATTATTCAATTAATGAATCTGCAATAATTGAAAAAAATACAGTAAACAAAGCGCCAATAAAGTTTAGCCATAAATAGCCAATATCTACGCTAAAATATATTACAAAAATTAAAATTTGCGATGTACAAGCAGAATAGAAAACTGAATTTGATTTTATTTTTTTTGTAAAAAATCCTATTAAAAATATTCCAAGTATTGTTCCATAAAAAATTGAACCAATTATATTTACTAATTGAATTAAATTTTCAAACAAATTTCCAATACTTGCAAAACATATTGCAATTATGCCCCACATCACAGTAAATAATTTTGACATATTCAAGAAGTGTTTATCACTTTTATTTTTAGAAATATTTCTTTTATATAAATCCACCGTTGTAGTTGCTGCTAATGCATTAAGTTCTGATGCAGTCGAGGACATTGCGGCACAAATTAGAAAAAATAAACAAATTATTCTTGTTGAAGAATACCTTTTTTTCAAACAATTTAATTTTCATAAGCAAAAAATTCTTTTTCACAGAATTAGTATGAAAAAATATGAAACCTATCTTTCGAGTTTAGATAAAAAAGTTACCTATATAGATTCAACACATGAAGAGTCTGATATCAGAACTCTAATTGATCAATTGGAAAATATTGATGAAATAAATATTTATGATCCTGTTGACTATTGGTTATCAAAAAGAATATTTAAACACGCTGATAAAAAAAAAATAAATGTAAATATTCATGCTAATCCATTGTTTATAACCTCTGATGAAACATTAAACTCATTTTTCAAGAGTGATAAAAAAAAGTTCTTTCAAACATCTTTCTATAAAAAACAAAGAATAGAATTAAATATTTTAATAGACAATGGTCAACCTAGTGGTGGAAAATGGACATATGACGATTTGAATCGCGAAAAATATCCAAAAGATAAAGAACCCCCCAAATTAATAGCTTTTAAAAATCAGGAAATTGATAATCTTTCTAAAGAATATGTTAATAGATATTTCAAAAATAATCCTGGGGAGATTGAAAACTTTATTTATCCTACTGACTACAAAAAAGCTAAAGTATGGTTTGAAGACTTTTTAAAAAATAGATTTGATGAATTTGGTCCTTACGAAGATGCTGTAGTAAAAGAAAAATCAATATTAAATCACAGCGTTCTTTCTCCACTTATAAACTCTGGATTAATTAGTCCAAATTTTATAATTGAAAAATCAATTGAATATTATACTAAAAAAAATATTCGATTGAATTCATGCGAAGGGTTTATTAGACAAATAATTGGTTGGAGAGAGTTTATAAGAGGAGTTTATATTGCAGTTGGTTCTAAAGAAAGAGTTAAAAATTTTTGGAAGTTCAAAAGAAAGATTCCTAGTTCATTTTATTCTGGAGATACAGGAATTGAACCAATTGATGACACAATTAAAAAAATTAATGAATCAGCTTATGCGAACCATATAGAGAGATTAATGATAATTGGAAACTTCATGCTCTTATGCGAGTTTGATCCTGATGAAGTTTACAGATGGTTTATGGAAATGTTTATAGATTCGTATGATTGGGTTATGGTTCCAAACGTGTATGGAATGAGTCAATTTTCAGATGCAGGAATGATGTCAACAAAACCTTACATTAGTAGTAGCAATTATATTTTAAAAATGAGTAATTACAAAAAAGGTGATTGGTGTAAAATATGGGATTCATTATTCTGGAATTTTATGGATAAACAAAGGGATTTTTTTGTAAAAAATCCAAGAATGAGAATGTTAATAAGTAGTTTTGACAAGATGGAAAAAACAAAAAAGATTACATTATTGGAAACTGCCGACAACTATTTAAAATCTTTGTAAATGAATGAAAAGGATTTAGATAGAATTATTGAAATGGCATGGGAAGATAGAACTCCATTTGACGCAATAATTTTACAGTTTGGAATAAATGAAGGCGATGTTATTAAATTAATGAGGAATAACCTTAAATTATCAAGCTTTAGATTATGGAGAAAAAGAGTACAAGGAAGGAAGACAAAGCATAAGAGTTTGTCTAATTATCCAAAAAATAGCATAGTTAGATTTAAATGTAAAATGCAAAGACAAATTACTGGAAATAAAATAAGCAAACGTTAATTACTAAATCTATTAATTTTAGCTCCAATTTTAGTTAGTCGAATATCAATATTTTCATAACCTCTGTCAATTTGTTCAATGTTATGAATTATGCTTGTTCCCTCCGCAGAAAGAGCTGCAATTAAAAGCGATATTCCAGCTCTAATGTCTGGAGATGTCATAGTGGTAGATTTTAGCTTAGATTTAAAATCATGACCTATAACTGTAGCTCTATGTGGATCACACAAAATTATTTTTGCACCCATATCAATAAGTTTATCTACAAAAAACAATCTGCTTTCAAACATTTTTTGATGAATTAGAATACTTCCTCTCGCTTGGGTAGCAACAACAAGGACAATACTGAGTAAATCAGGTGTAAATAATGGCCATGGTCCATCAGAAATTGTTAATATACTTCCATCAATATAATTCTGTATTTCATAACCATTTTTGTGTGCAGGAATTTTTAAATCATTTTTATTTTTTTCAAATGATAATCCAAGTTTTGTAAATACATTTAAAATCTGTTCTAAATAATCAAAATTTACCCCTTTTATAGTAATTTCACTTTGAGTCAAAGCAGCAAGACCAATCCAGCTACCAATTTCTATAATATCAGGTTCAATTTTGTGATTACAACCTTCTAAAGAGTTAACTCCTGTAATTTTAATAAGATTGGATCCAATACCAGAGATTTTACCACCCATATTGTTTATCATTAAACAAAGTTGTTGAATGTAAGGTTCACATGCAGCATTGTAAATAATTGTTTCTCCATCTGCTAATACTGAAGCCATTATCAAGTTTGCCGTTCCAGTAACTGAGGGTTGATCTAAAAGAATTTTATTTCCCTTTAAATTAGCTGCATCGACATTGTATATATAGTTTTGTCTATCATAATTAAATTTAGCTCCTAACTTAATCAATGATTCAAAGTGAGTATCTAACCTTCTTCTTCCAATTTTGTCTCCCCCAGGCTTAGGAATTGACGCTTTTCCAAATCTTGATAACATTGGCCCAATAATCATTATTGACCCTCTTAAACCTCTTGCTTTTTCATTAAATTGATTAGTTTGTAATTTATCTAGATCAATTGAATCAGCTTTAAATGAATATTTACTCTTTCTTAACTTATTTACCTTAACACCAATGTATTCTAAAAGATCAATTAATCTTATGACATCCAATATTTCAGGAACATTATCAATAATTACTTCTTTTTCTGTTAAAATTACAGAACATATGACTTGGAGAGCTTCATTTTTAGCTCCTTGAGGAAAAACTTCTCCACTTAACCTAACTCCTCCTTCTACTTTAAAAGAATTCATTTATTTTCTCTTAAAATTTCTGTATGGTTTCTTGCCTTTTTTCCCAGATTTAGAATGTTTTTTATTTAAAAATGAAATCAAATCTTTTGATTCAGATAATGGTTTA
Source organism: uncultured Bacteroidota bacterium (assembly GCA_902587325.1). Taxonomy (GTDB): domain Bacteria; phylum Bacteroidota; class Bacteroidia; order Flavobacteriales; family Flavobacteriaceae; genus Eutrophosalina. Next base: position 18,414 of record CACIKV010000018.1, on the reverse strand, counting down.
TCGATTAAGTCTGTGTTAATTTTTCCGTTCGAAAGCTCATTGAAATGTTGAAAAATAACAGAATCTTCTACTGTGTCTTTATTCCAATTCAAAAAACATTTTTTCATATGATTTGCAATAATGTAAATTAACTGTGATTTCATTTCCCCTTCCTCCCAACTAACCGCTACATCAATCATTTTTTTTATATTATTTCCATAAAACCTGTATTTAGGATGATTTTGGGGATACTTAAGTTTCTCTGGCTTTTGTTCAAAAAATTCTTTCTCAGGTTTTGGATAAGGGGAATCAACATCAAGTTTAAATTGAGACATTATAAACAATTGATCCCATAATTTATGTTGGAAATCTGGCACATCACGCAAATGAGGATTTAAATTTCCCATAACACCAATGATTGCTTTAGCCATTTTATTTCTTTCATTTTTATTATCACAATCGATTGCCATATTAACCATTTTATGTATGTGACGACCGTACTCGGGAATAATTAAATCTTCCCTTTCACTGTTATACTCCAGATTATCTATCAAAGTTTATGATTTTGGTTAAAATTAAATATTTTTTTTTACAATGAAATTATTCCATCAATTTTAGATACTTCTTTATATTTTTTTATAACATCATTAGCAGAGTCTAACTTTGCAATGAAAGTAAAACTAACATATTTCTTTTTAGATGAATAATTCTTAATAATTTTTGAATTTAAATCTAAAAACTCATGATTAAGTTCATCTATTATATCTTTATTATTTAGAACTATAAATTTGAAAACATATTTGGTTGGCCAATTATGAATCTCATTCAATTTAATTTTCAAATTACTATAAAAAGATTCAGCTTTTTTTGACATTTTTCTCAAATATAATCACAAATTATATTTCTATATTACATATTATTATTTTTGATGAAAAAAATTTTAATTACTGGTGGTCCCTCAACAGGCAAATCAACATTAGTTTCTGAGCTTGAGAATAATGGTCTTCATTGCTTTCATGAAATATCAAGAGAATTAACTCAAAAAATGAGAAAAAAAGGATTTGATCAATTTTTTTTAACAAATCCTATTGATTTCAGTAAAGATTTGTTCAAATTAAGACTTAAACAGTATAAATTAAAAATTAATTCATGTAAGTTTTTAGTATATGACAGAGGACCAATTGATGTAATAGCTTATTTGAACTCTAAAGGAATTGAAGTACCAGATGAGCTTCTATTAAAATCAAAAAAAATAGATTATGATTATATTTTTATTCTAAGACCATGGAAAGAAATTTACGTTAATGATTCTGAGAGGCATGAAACTTTTGATGAATGTTTAAGAATTAACAAATTTATTCAAAAAACTTATGAAAGATTTAATTTTAATTTAATAGAAATACCAAAATTAAGTGTGAATGATAGGGTTAGATTTATTAAAAAAATTATAGGTTATGATTAGAAGTCTTAAAATTATTTTTTTTGGTACCCCAGATTTTGCTGTTGAAAGTTTAGATTCAATATATAAATCAAAACATAAATTATTATGTGTAGTAACTAGTAATGATAAAAAATCTGGAAGAGGTATGAAAATTAATTTAAGTGCAGTTAAGAAATATTCGTCATTAAATGAAATAAAAATATTACAAACTGAAGACTTTAAAAATGATAATTTTTTAAATACATTAAAAACATATGATGCCGATTTATTTATTGTTGTTGCATTCAAATTCTTGCCAAAAGAAATATGGAGTATCCCAAAATTAGGCACAATAAATATTCACGCATCACTATTGCCTAACTTAAGAGGAGCAGCACCTATAAATTGGGCTTTAATTAATGGCTTAAAAGAAACAGGCTTAACAAGTTTTTTTATAAATGAAAAAATTGATTACGGTGATATCATTTTACAAGAAAAATTAAAAATTCAACAGAAAGATAACTTTGAATCTCTTTACAAAAAACTAAAAGATCTAAGCGGTAAATTTATATTAAAATCTATTGATTGTATTTTGGACAATGGTCATAATTTAAAAAAACAAAATAGTTCAAAAAAATATCTAATAGCTCCAAAATTAAATCGTGAAAACACTAGAATAAATTGGAATAAGTCAGCAGAAAGTATTTATAATTTTGTAAGAGGATTATCACCTGTTCCATGCGCTTGGACTTTGGAAAAGAAAACAAACAAAAAAATATTAATATATGAAGTTGATTTTAACACTAAAAGTAATGACCAAAAAAATGGCGTGAAAATTTTAAATGAATTAAAAACACTCTCAATAAACACTGGTAAAGGCTCTATTATTATAAAGAGTTTAAAAATTGAAGGTAAAAGAGTTATAAGTGGTAAAGATTATTTAAATGCAAATATGAAGGATCAAATAATATTTATTTAATTTGAGAAAAGGCAAAATTTTAATATCAAATTATACATTAATAAATCAGTTATTTTAATTGTAGAAAATAATAAAAAGGATACTGTTGGGTTTGTCATAAATAAAAAAACAAATTATTTATTGTCTGATATTGACCCAAGATTTAAAGAGCTAAAAATTCCAATTTTTAAAGGTGGACCAGTAAAATTTGATTCAATACATTTTATTCATAAAAAATCAAAATTATTTGAGAAAAGTAAAATGATAACTGAAGAAATTTTTTGGGGAAATCAATTCGAAAAAGCGATAAAACTTATTCAACAACAAAAAATTAATATTAATGAAATAAAATTTTTTTTAGGTTATTCAGGTTGGGAAAAAAATCAACTTGATCATGAAATTGAAGAAAAATCTTGGCTTTTAACAAATAATTATAAAGTTTCTGATATTTTTAATTATGATAAACTAATATGGAAGAAAAAAATTGAAAAATTTGGAGAATATTATAAAATATGGTCAAATTCTCCAGAAAATCCTAACTATAACTAACAGAATCATTCAAGAGATTAATTAATCTTGATGAAATTTCAATGTCAAATTTTTTCTTTCTATAATTAGTTACTGGTACAATACCTTGGATTACATTTGTAATAAAAAGTTCATCTGCAGAAACCAAGTCAAATGGAGAAATATCAGTTTCCTCAATACTTAATTCAGTTAACTTAATGATCTCTATAAGATTTTTTCTCAAAACACCGTTTAAGCAACCTGATTGTAGGTTTGGAGTATAGATTTTATTTTCTTTAACGTAAAATAAATTACCATTTATAAATTCACAAACCTTTTTGTTATTGTTAAGTAGAATACAATTATCTAATTCATTTTCAGCTGCGAAAATCGAAGCTAAAACATTAATTGATTTATTATTAGACTTAATGGAGTGTATTAATTGATTACTAATAAAAAAATCTTTATACAGGTCAACAATAACAGTATTTTGTACTATTGAATAATTTGAACTCTCAAGTGTTTCAAGATTTATAATAAAACTTACAGAATTACTTTTTGGTTTGTATCTTCCCTCGGAACTTCTGTAAACTGTTATTCTAATACGAGCATCTAAACCATTATTTATTTGATAATTCAACTTTAATGTTTCTTTTTTTAAAAAATCAGCTGTAAAGTTTTCTGGAATATCAAACCTCAAAATTCTCATTGAAGCCATTAATCTAAAATAATGATCTTCCCAAAAAATAATTGTACCTGAAATTAACCTAAAACTTTCAAATACAGCATCTCCAAATAAAAATCCTCTATTTTTCGAAAGTTGATCGCTTTCATTAACTATATTTCCATTAAAGTTTATCACAAAGGCTATTATGAAGAACCGATAACGCTTTTTAAATCAGAAATTTGACTTTCCCAGAGCATTTTTGCTTCTTCAACTTCATCATTATCAGCAAAATCAATAATAATTAAAGAAACATCTTTAGTTATCTCATCAACTGTAATCTTAATTTCAAAAAAACAATCGTCATCATTTTCTAACCATTTAAACTTGACGTAAGTATTATTTTTTGAAGATAGTAATTCAGCTTTTTCTTCAACACCGTCCCAAAAAAAAGAAAAAACTTTTCCTCTTGAATTGACATTATCTGCAAACCATTCTGACAAGTTTGAAGCTGAAGAAATATATTGGTACAACATATTTGGGGATGCTTGAATAGGAAACTCTAATTCGTATTTGACTTTATCAGACATTTCAACCAATATATATATTAAAATTGAACTTGAAAAGATTTTTTTTTTTTTTTTAAACCTCTGTTTGACTCTACCTATATTGTTTATATATTTGGACCTCATTTGGCGAGGTAGCTCAGGTGGTTAGAGCGTCGGATTCATAACCCGGAGGTCGGGAGTTCAAGTCTCCCCCTCGCTACTAAAATTTAAAGTCTTTCGCATGGGATTTTATGCTATTTATACATTCTTTACCAGATTTTAAATTTTTAATTTTAAAAATTTCCTTTTTCATTTCCTCTTGTCCAAATATTATAACATAATTAAATTTATTTTTGTCAGCGTAAGTGAATTGTTTAGATAACTTTACTGGATCAGGATATATTGAAACATTTCTATCACTTCTTATTTTATTTAAAATTGGAAGTATTTTATGAATATATTCTTTACCAAAATTGATAACTAAAACATCGTTTGTAGTTTTTATATGGTCAGGAAATAAATCATTATCATCGATTAAGTGGAAAATTCTTTCTAAGCCAAAAGAAATTCCTATACCAGGAAGGTTTTTACTATTAAATCTTTCAGTTAAATTTTTATATCTTCCTCCACCTCCAACAGATCCAATATAATCTTGATTGGATACATTTATAACTTCAAATATAGCGCCAGTATAATAATCTAATCCTCTAGCAAGATTTAAATCAAATGAGAAATTTATGATGTCATCAGAATTTATACATAATAAATCATATAATTCTTTAAGTTCTCTGTAAGCAAGATCTGAACTCTTATCATCTATCAACTCATCTTTTATTAATGTAAGAGTCTCTTGACTACTTTTTATTTTAAAAATATCATTTAAAATTGATTGGTATTTATCTTTTAATCCTAACTTTTTTTTAAGTTCATTTATAACTTTATCAATACCAATTTTACTTAACTTATCTAGTATTATTACAAAATCAAGAAAATTATCACTCAATTCAATTTTTCTAGAAATGGAGGCAAGAATTTCTCTGTGATTAATTTTTATTTCAACTTTTTTTAATCCTAATCTTTTAAAAACAGCTGAATACATTTGAATCATTTCAAATTCTAAGTATAAAGAATTTGATCCAATTACATCTGCATCACACTGAGTAAACTCTTGATATCTTCCTTTTTGCGGCCTATCAGCTCTCCATACATTTTGTATTTGAAATCTTTTAAATGGAAATTTTATTTCATTTTGATACTGAGATACATATCTAGCTAATGGGACAGTTAAATCATATCTAAGAGCTTTTTCAGAGATAGAGCTTACAAATTCAGGTATATTATTGTTTTTTAAAGAATTTATATTAGCTTTTTTTACTTTTTCGCCAGAATTTAGAATATTAAAAATTAGCCTATCTCCCTCATTACCATACTTGCCTGAAAGAGTTTTTATTTTTTCAAATGAAGGTGTTTTGATTTCAAGATATCCGTAACTTATGAATACTTTCCTAATAATATCAGTAATGTAATTTCTTTTTAATACTATTTCTGGATGATAATCTCTAGTCCCTTTAGGAATTGAAGGTTTCAATGACATAAAGCCAAAGTTAAATAAATTGGAACTTTAAAAAAATAAAATTATTTTGAAGCCTTAATTACTTCAAAATTTAAATCAAAATTAACTTCTCTATGAAGTCTCACCCTAGCAACAAATGACCCAGTTTTTTTTATGTTTGAGGAAAGTTGAATACATTTTTTATCAATATCAATTCCACTGTTTGAAAGCTCCTTAATTAAATCCAAGCTAGTGACAGATCCAAAGAGTTTATCACCTTCAACAGACTTCGCAAAAATTTTCAAATCTAGGTTATCAAGTTTTTTGGCTAGTTTTTGTGCATCTGATATAGCTTCTTTTTCTTTATGTTGCGACTGCTTTAGTTTTTCAGCTAAAACTTTCTTTGCAGAGTTTGTAGCAAGAATTGCTTTTCCTTGTGGGATTAAAAAATTACGACCATAACCATTTTTAACAATCACTAAATCGTCTTTAAATCCTAGATTTTCAACATCTTGTTTCAAAATTAACTCCATAAAAAATTACTTTAATAAATCTGATTGATATGGAAGTAATGCTAAGTGTCTAGCTCTTTTAACTGCAACTGAAACTTTTCTTTGAAACTTTAGGGACGTTCCAGTTAGTCTTCTAGGTAATATTTTACCTTGTTCATTGATAAATTTTAACAAATAATCAGGGTCTTTATAGTCAATATATTTAATTCCTAACCTTTTAAACCTACAATACTTTTTTCTGTATTTTGTTGAAATATCAAGTGGAGTTAAATAACGTACTTCACCTTGATTTTTACTTGTACCCATATTAGCCATTATGCATTCACTTTTTTAAGTTTTTTTCTCCTTTTAATAGCCCAATTATTAGCATCTTTATCTAATTTCACATTTAAAAATCTCATTACTCTTTCATCTCTCTTCAATTCTAATTCATATATGTCTATAATATTTGAAGCATCATTTTTTTCAAAATCAATTAAAACATAGAATCCACTCAATTTGTTTTGAATCTTATAAGCCAGCTTTTTAAGACCCCAGTTTTCTACTTCAACAACATTACAATTGTTCTCTTTTAAAAGTTTTTCGTACTTTTTTATTACATCTTTAACCTGGTCCTCAGAAAGTGCTGGATTGAGAATAAATACTGATTCGTAATGACTCATAAATAAATTTTGTCGGGCAAAAATAGTTTTTATATCATTACTTACAAAATAATTTTAAATTTAATTATATGGATCAACGTCTACTGATATTTTCACAGATCTAAATTTTGGATAATCATTAAATGTTTTGATCAACTTATTCAATTTTTTTTTTGTAACTAATATATTTTGATCTTTTTCAATTTTAATAATCAAATCTTTAATATGGAAATTATTTATTTTACTTACTAATGGAAACTCTGGACCTAAAACTGTACAATTAATAAGATTATTTACGGCATCACCAAACCATTTTGAAGAAGAATCTATTATGTCAATTTTCTTAGACTTAAATCTTATTTTAATTAATTTTGAAAAAGGTGGATAATTAAATTCTTTTCTTTGAGTTAATTGAAAATTATAGAAATCTCTATAATTGTTATCAATAAGTCTTTTGTGTAAATAATGGTGTATATAATCAGTTTGTAATACAACCCTTCCTCTTGATCTTGATCTACCAGCTCTTCCAGAGACCTGTTTGATTAGTTGATAATATTTTTCATGTGATCTAAAATCAGGATAATTCAAAAGAAAATCTGATTCAATGATGCCAACCAAATCTACATTCGTAAAATTTAATCCTTTTGCGATCATTTGTGTTCCAATAAGGACTTGATATTTCTTATCTTGAAAATCATTTATGATTTTTTTTAGGTTTTTCTTTGAACGAGTTGTATCATAATCAAATCTTACAAGTTTAATTTTTGGAAAAAGTCTATGGAATTCACTTTCCACAGTTTGTGTCCCGACGCCACATTTTTTCATAGTTGTTAACGAGCAAGAATCACAATTAATATTCATTTCACGTGAAAAGCCACAGTAATGACATTTCTCTAAATTATCACTCAAGTGATAAGTTAAGCTTACATCACAATTAGGACAGAAATTAATGTGATTACAAGCAGAACATTTTAGGTAAGTTGAATATCCTCTTCTATTTCTAAATAATATTATCTGACTGTCAGATTCTAAAGCAGTTTTAATATATTTAATTAGTTCATCTGAAAAAAAGGTATTTTCTGATTTCGATGGTTCGACAAAGATAATTTCAGGTGGTAAAAATTTTCCATACCTCTCTTTCAATTCGACTAAAGAAAATTTATTATTAATAGAGTTATTATATGTCTCTAAACTAGGTGTTGCCGAACCTAACAAACAATTAATATTTAAAAATTTTGATAAAAATATAGCACAATCTCTTGCATTATATCTTGGCATTGGATCAAACTGTTTATATGAATTTTCATGTTCTTCATCAACAATTATTAAACTTAAATTTTTATGAGGTAAAAATATTGAGGATCTAACACCTAAAATAATTTTTGCAGAGTTAGTAGAGTTTAATTCATTCCAAATCTCATGCCTTATGTTCTGTGAAATAGAAGAGTGATAAACGATTAACTCATTACTAAAAAACTCTTTAAAACGTAATACAAGTTGTGTAGTAAGAGCAATTTCTGGTACTAAAAAAAGAACAGATTTACCACTTTTTAGGTATTCTACAATTAAAGAAATATAAATTTCAGTTTTTCCCGATGATGTTACACCAAGAAGATTAACTACATTAGAATTTAAAAAATTATTCTTTATTTGTTTAAGGGCCTTAAGCTGTGAATTGGACAAAATTATTTTTTTTTCTTTTATTTCATTTTGAAAACTCAGGCGTTCAACTTTGATTTTACTTTTAATTATTATTTTTTTCTTTACAAGGCCTTCAATCACATTTGAGGAAACATCACAATCTTTCATAATATTATATTTTAAGTGATTTTGAATGTGACTGTTTTGAACAAAATAATCCATAATTTTTTTTTGTTTATCCGACCTAAGCTTCAAAGATTTAATTTCAATTGAACTATTAATTGAGTAGAAGTTTTGAAATTTTTGAGAATAACTACTAAAAACTTCCTCTTTAATTTCAATGTACTCTTTATAAATTAATTCATTTACATTATTAATTATTGAATTATCAAAAAGCTTTGACAAATCTTTAAGAATAATTTCATTTTTTTCATTAATCTTTTCTAAAATTTTAATTGATTTTTCGCTGATATTATCATCTATAAATTTATTTTTAGATATTAAAACTGATTCACTTTTAATTAAAAATGATTTTGGTAATGCTGATTCAAATACGTTTCCCAAAGGACACATGTAATATTGACTTATCCACTTAAAAAAATTAATCTGACTTTGACTTACACATGCAACATCATCTACAATAAATTTTATCTCTTTCAAGTCATATTCAATATTTTTGTTTTTGGATTTATTCAAAACAATACCAGTGTACAATTTTTTACTTCCAAAACTAACTACAACCCTAAATCCTATTTTAATAAGTTCATATTCAGCTTCAGAAACTAGATAGTCAAAAGTATTATCAATTGGTAGAGGAATAACAACTTCGATAACGTGTGGATAATTCAAAATTGACTTTTTATAACTTTACAATTTAAACATTAAAATACTATGGAATTAGTTTTTGCCAGCCATAATGAAAATAAAGTTAGTGAAGTAAGGAATATACTTCCTTCAAATTTTAAAATTATTAGTTTAAATGACTTAAACTTTTATGATGAAATTCCAGAAAATGAGAATACTATTGAAAAGAACTCGATTTTCAAATCCAATTTCATTTACGAAAAATTTAAATTAAATGTTTTTGCTGATGATACCGGTCTGGAAATAGAAGTGCTTAATAATTTACCAGGTGTCAAATCAGCTCGATATGCAGGACCCGAAAAAAATTCAAGTAAAAATTTGAATAAAGTTTTAGATGAACTGAAAAATAATAATTTTAGAAAAGCAAAATTTAAAACAGTCATATCTTTAATTTTTAATGGTAAATTGAATTTATTTCAAGGAGTAATTAATGGTGAAATTACTCATCATAAAATTGGAAATAAAGGATTTGGGTATGACTCAATTTTTAGACCAAATAATTCTATTAAAACATTTGGAGAAATGAGTTTTGTAGAAAAAAATAAAATTAGTCATAGAGCAATTGCAATTAATAAATTAAAAAAATTTTTAATGAAAGTTTATGATTGAATTTTTTAGTGAAAATTTAATTTGATGTAAGTTTACTGCTGTGAAGACTAGTAAATTAATATATCTATTGTTTTTAATATTGTGTTTCAATAATTTTTCCCAAGAAAAAGTTATTGGCATTATAGAAAATGATGCAAATTCAAAACCAATTGCCAATGTTCACATTATTAATTTAAATAAAGTAGTTGGAGTAATTTCAAATAATGAAGGTTTATTTGAAATTGAGGCTGAATTAAATGATACTTTATATTTCTCTTATCTAGGATTTAAATCAATTAAACTTAGAGTAACTAATGATTTAATAAAGTTTAAAAACTCAAAAATAAGATTGACAGAACTCGCCTACGCTTTAGAAGAAGTAATTGTTTCTCCGTATCGGTTGACTGGATATCTTGAAATAGATGCCAAAAATGTTCCAATCAGTAAATCATATAGATATAGTATACCAGGCTTACCTTCAAAAGGTTATGAGGGTGGGTCTAAAAACCCAGGTGCAATTTCTAAAGTTTTTGGAGCAATTTTTAATCCTCTTGATTTTCTCTATAATCTTTTCGGAAAAAAAAATAATCAACTTAAAAAATTAAAGCTGATAAAAGATGATTTGAGAATTAAGGAATTGTTAAGTGTTAAATTTGACAGAGAGACTTTAGTAGAGTTGCTTCAGGTCGACAAGATTGATATAAATGAAATCTTGAGAAACTGTAGCTACTCTGAAAATTTCATACTATCAGCTAATGATTTGCAAATATTAGAAGCAGTAAGTCAATGCTATGAAGAATATAAACTTCTTAATAGAAAATAAAATTTCTTTATAAATAACTATCTTTGTTAACTATTTTATGTCAATTTCATCATTAAAAGCTATTTCGCCAATCGATGGTAGATACCGTTCAAAAATAGAAGAATTATCAGAGTTCTTCTCTGAAAAAGCACTCATAAAATACAGGTTATTAGTTGAAATCGAATATTTCATTTCTCTTACTGAGATAAAATTAAATAATTTTAAAAAATGGGATATAAAGATGAATGAATCCATCAGAGATATTTATAGAAATTTTAATGATAATGATGCTAAAGAAGTCAAAATGATTGAAAAATCAACAAATCATGATGTCAAAGCTGTTGAATATTTTATTAAAAATAAGTTTAAATTATTGAAGCTTGAAAAGTTCTCTGAATATATACATTTTGGTTTAACATCTCAGGACATTAATAATACTGCCATACCCATGTCAATTAAAGATTTTATGCCTTTTTACAATTCAAAAATCAATGAGTTAATTTCTGAACTAGAGCATAAAGTGAAGGAATATTCTAGAATCTCAATGTTAGCCAGAACACACGGTCAACCAGCAAGTCCAACAAGGTTGGGAAAGGAAATTGATGTTTTTAAAACTAGAATTAAAGAACAATTTAAAGTATTAGAATCAATTCCAATATCTTGTAAATTTGGAGGTGCAACTGGTAATTTAAATGCACATAAAATTGCTTTTCCTGAAATTAATTGGATAAAATTTGCTGAAAATTTTGCTAAAAAATTAAACCTAGAAATATCATACCCAACAACTCAAATTGAGCATTACGATAATTTAGCTAGATTATTTGATAATTTAAAAAGAATTAATACAATTATTTTAGATTTGAACAGAGATTTATGGCAATATATTTCTTTAGACTATTTTCAACAAAAAATTGTCAAGGATGAAGTTGGCTCATCTGCTATGCCACACAAAGTTAATCCAATCGATTTTGAAAATAGTGAAGGTAATCTAAGTTATGCAAATGCGATATTTGAATTTTTATCTGCAAAACTACCTATTTCTAGACTGCAAAGAGATTTAACTGATAGTACTGTTTTAAGAAATATTGGAGTTCCTATAAGTCATACTATAATTGGAATTAAATCGACTTTAAAAGGCATACGTAAATTATTAGTTAATGAGGTTAGAATCAAAGAGGACTTAAAAAATAACTGGATTGTAATTGCTGAGGCTATACAAACAATTTTAAGAAGAGAAGGTGTTGATAAGCCCTACGAATTACTTAAAGACTTAACTAGAAATAATACCAAAGTTGATGAAAATGTTTTTAATGAGTTTATAAAAAAATTAGATATTTCTGAAAAAGTGAAAAAGGAGCTGAAAGATATCACACCTTTTAACTATACAGGTTACTAAAATTGAAAAAAATAAATTTTATTTTGCTATTGATTTGTATTGCAATAGTTTCTAGAATAGTACCTCACCCACCTAATTTTACGCCAATAACTGCAATTGCATTATTTTCAAGTATACATTTTAAAAATAAATTATATAAATATTTTATTCCAATTACAGGCCTAATAATTTCAGATATTATTATTGGAATTTCACTAATAAATATTTTTGTATACATAAGTTTTTTGCTTATAACTTTTATTGGAGCTAAATTTCAAAAAATAAATAACTATTCCATTCTGCTCTCAAGTACATCTTTTTTTGTTATATCAAATTTTGGGGTCTGGCTAATTGGATATCCTAAAAATCTCGAAGGTTTTATACTTTGTTATTACATGGCTCTCCCCTTCTTTATTAATACAATTCTGGGCGATCTTTTCTATTGTTATGCAATGAAATACAGCTTAGTTTACGCTATAAATAAAAAAATAATTTTAAGATAATTACTCCAAATCCTTGGGCTTGTCAATTATTTGCTTTTGAAAATCAATATCAAATTTACCCTCTGATATTTTAATTACATCTTTATCGATTTTGCTAAATTCTTTTGATGTATCATTATAATGATTAACTGCGGTACTTAGAGATTTTCCAAGCCTATTATGCGAATCTTGATAAGAATTTAAATGATTAGATAATTTACCTATATTATTTAGTATGTCATGAATAGATTTTTCAACTTTTAAATTATGAAGGGCTTTAACTGTTATTTGAAGCATTGGAAATAAACTCATAGGTGAAACAATCATTACTTTTTTAGAGTAAGCATAAGAAACTAGGTCTTTAGAATTTATTTTTAGGGTGCCAACCCTGCTGTTTAATAAATCTTGATATAAACCATCTGCAGGAACAAACATATAAGCATAGTCTGTAGTGTTTTCGTTTGGCCTAATGTATTTCGCGGTTTCATCAATCCTATCTTTGATGTCTGATTTAAATTGTTTTTCTAAGTATGAAAGATCATCTTTGTTAGATGACTCTATCATTTTATTATAATTATCTAAAGAAAATTTAGCATCAACAGGAATTAAATATTCACCTACTTTGACAATAGCATCAACAGCTTCACCATTATTGAATGTATATTGCATTTGAAAAAGTTCAGGTGGTAATACATTTGCAAGCAAATTTTCTAGCTGGATTTCACCTAAAAGTCCTCTTTGTTTTTGATTTCCTAAAATTTTTTCTAAAGTTTTCATCTGGTTAGCAAAACTCAAAACTTGTTCATTTGTTCCTTTTATTTTTTCTAATTCAGAAGTAACTTCTTTTATTATCTTATTAGAATCTGAAAACTGCTTCTGCATTTGAGTCTTAGAACTAATTTGAAATTCAGAAATTTCTTTATTAATATTTCTAAGCTTAGATTCAATTTCTAATCTACTTTTTTCTGAGTTTTGATTGATCTCCTTTCTAATATCTTGTACTTGATTAGTTAAATTATTTGTGATTTTAAGAATTAGATCAGATGAATTGTCATTGCTTTTTCTAAGAAAAAAATAAATTAATAAACTTATATTGGAAATAATTAGAACGGTAAGAATTATTGATTCCAATATTATTTGCTTAAATACATTTTTCTTCTGGAATATATTTCATAGAAATCATCATCATTTAAATCATCTATAAATAAAATACTTTCACCTGTACTTTTCATTTCTGGACCTAAGCTTTTATCAACATTAGGAAATTTACTAAATGAAAAAACAGGTTGTTTAATTGCAAATCCATCTAACTTTGGGTCAAACTTAAAATCTTTCACCTTATTTTTTCCTAGCATTATTTTGGTTGCATAATTAACGTAAGGTTGCTTGTAGGCTTTAGAAATAAAAGGAACTGTTCTTGATGCTCTTGGATTAGCTTCTATTATATATACTGTATCATTTTTTACTGCAAACTGAATATTAATTAGGCCAATTGTATTTAATTCCAAAGCTATTTTGTGAGTATGATCAATAATCTGTTGCATTACAAAATCACCTAAATTGAATGGAGGAAGAGTAGCATTTGAATCACCTGAATGAATACCACAAGGCTCTATATGTTCCATTATTCCAATGATTTGGACATCTTTACCATCCGAAATTGCATCAGCCTCAGCTTCGATTGCTCCATCTAGATAATGATCTAATAACAGCTTGTTATTAGGAATTTTTTGCAAAAGATCAACAACATGTGCTTCCAAGTCCTCTTTATTAATAACTATCTTCATTCCTTGTCCTCCTAGAACATATGATGGTCTAACTAAAATTGGAAAATTTAATGTATCTGATAATTTTAAGGCTTCATCTGCTGTTTGAGCAACTCCAAACTCTGGGTAAGGTATTTTATTTTTCTTCAATAATTCAGAAAAGGATCCACGATCTTCAGCTAAGTCAAGCGAATTAAAAGATGTTCCAATAATTTTGATTCCATATTTATTTAATTTCTCAGCTAATTTCAAAGCAGTTTGTCCACCCAGTTGGACAATTACACCAATTGGATTTTCATGTTGAATTATATCAAAAATATGCTCCCAAAAAACAGGTTCAAAATATAATTTATCTGCAACATCAAAATCAGTAGAAACAGTTTCAGGATTACAATTAATCATAATTGTTTCATATCCACATTCAGAGGCAGCGAGAACACCATGAACACAACAATAATCAAATTCAATACCTTGTCCAATTCTGTTTGGACCTGAACCCAACACAACAACCTTATCACGATTGGTTGATTCACTCTCATTCTGAGTATATGTTTTTCCTTCGGAATTTGTTATTTCCTGTTCAAAAGTTGAATAATAATAAGGTGTCATAGCATTAAACTCGGCGGCACATGTATCAACAAGTTTATAAACTCTATTAATATTTAAACTTTTTCTTTTTGTATGGACCTCACTTTCAAGACAACCTAGCATGTGAGCAATTTGTCTGTCCGCAAAACCTTTTTGTTTAGATTCAAGCAGTAAATCTTTAGTTATTGTTTTAATGTTATAATTTTCAATCTCATCTTCAAGTATAGAGAGCTCCTCAAATTGTCTTAAAAACCACATATCAATTTTAGTGATTTCGTGAATTCTTTCAATCGAAATACCAATTTTAATAGCATCATACAATACAAAAACTCTATCCCAACTAGCATATTTCAGTTTTTTTATTATTGTTTGATAATCAGTATAACCTTTACCATCAGCACCTAGTCCATTTCTTTTTATTTCCAAAGATTGAGTTGCTTTATGAAGAGCCTCTTGAAAAGATCTTCCAATTGCCATAACCTCACCTACAGCTTTCATTTGTAAACCTAAGGTTCTTTCAGATCCTTCAAATTTATCAAAGTTCCATCTTGGTATTTTTACTATTACATAATCCAAAGTTGGTTCAAATAAAGCAGATGTTGATTTTGTGATTTGATTATCTAATTCATCTAGTGAATATCCAATTGCTAATTTACTTGCAATTTTTGCTATTGGATACCCTGTAGCTTTTGATGCTAAAGCTGAAGATCTTGAAACTCGAGGGTTGATTTCGATAGCAATAATATCTTCATTTTCATCAGGACTTACTGCAAACTGAACATTACATCCACCAGCAAAATCACCAATACTCCTCATCATTTTTATGGCCATATCTCTCATTTTTTGATAAGTAGTGTCTGAAAGTGTCATTGCAGGAGCAACTGTTATTGAATCTCCAGTATGAATTCCCATTGGATCCATATTCTCTATGGTACAAATAATAACAACATTGTCATTTTTATCTCTCAATAATTCTAATTCATACTCCTTCCATCCAATCAAAGCTTTGTCAATCATTACTTCGTGGATAGGGGACGCTTCTAATCCTCTCTTGAGTAATGTATCATATTTATCTTTATCGTAGACAATAGATGCGCCAGTTCCACCTAAAGTAAAAGAAGGTCTAACGCATAAGGGAAATCCAAAATTCTGAGCGATTTCTTTACCCTTTAAAAAAGATGATGCAGTTTCTGAAGGAGCATAGGGAATATCAATTTTATCCAGCAACAATCTAAATTTTTCTCTGTCTTCAGTAATCTGAATTGCATCTATATCCACACCGATAATTTCAATATCAAACTCTTTCCAAATCCCTTTCTCATCTGCTTCAATACATAAATTAAGGGCGGTCTGTCCACCCATTGTTGGTAAGACAGCATCAATTTGATGTTTAGAAAGGATTTTTCTAATTGATTTTGTTGTTAATGGGAGTAAATAAATATGATCTGCCATCACTGGATCAGTCATTATAGTCGCTGGATTCGAATTGATTAAAATTGTTTCAATTCCATCTTCCTTTAAAGATCTAAGTGCTTGAGAACCTGAATAATCAAACTCACATGCTTGTCCAATAATAATTGGGCCAGAACCAATGATGAGAATACTTTTAAGTTCTTTTCTTAGTGGCATTGTTTATTTCATCAATATATCAAAAAAAAGGTGTTACTGTTAATAGCAACACCTTTTTTTTTATTTTTTTTATCAACTTATTTTTTGTGATTTGGTTCACTTGAAACTGTTAATTTTTTTCTTCCTTTTGATCTCCTAGAAGCAAGTACTTTTCTTCCCTCAGCAGAAGACATCCTTTCCCTAAAGCCATGTTTGTTTTTTCTTTTTCTATTTGAAGGTTGAAAAGTTCTTTTCATCAGATTTGACTATTAAAAAATCTGGCTAAATATACAATAAATTACTTTGATAAAATTAAATATGAATAAATTTCTTTTAGTATTTTAGTTAAAATATTTTTCATGTTTAATAAAATATATAAATTAATATTCTTCTTGATTATATTTGGATATTCCATCTATGAGTTTTATTTAGAAAATATTGGGAATGGAATAGCTTTAATTTTTTTAAGCTTAATTTTCTTGTTACTATATTTTAAAAATGAAATTTTGATTATGGCTTTTCTAAAAATGAGAAAACAGGACTTTGAAGGAACTGAAAATTGGTTAAATAAAATTAAAAATCCAAAGTCCTCTTTAACAAAAAAACAATTTGGTTACTTGAATTATTTGTATGGTATTATTTATTCACAGAAAAATTTAACTCAAGCTGAAAAATTTTTTAAAAAAGCTATACAGTTAGGTTTAAATATGAATCAAGACCTAGCTATGGCGAAACTTAGCCTGGCTGGTATACTTATGCAAAAAAGAAGAAAAAGAGAGGCAACATCACTTTTAAATGAAGCAAAAAAACTTGACAAGCATGGAATGATGACTCAACAAATCAAGTTGATGCAGACTCAAATGAAAAGGATTTAATCTTTCTCTATTAAATTTTTTAAATTATCATTAAACCATTGTGAATGACTCAAAATCATTGCATGGGTGGCCCTAGGAATAAATATTGCATTTTTAATATATATGGATGGGAAAACTAAATCATGGGTTCCGTGAACATGTATTAAATTCTTTGGAAATTCAAAATTTTTCCATTCAGTTATATTTTTTATTGACCATCTTAAATAGTTTTTATCCCTGATTGATAAATATTTTCTATATAAATCAATTTTTTTTTTAATTGATGGACCAAACACAAAAACTGCCAGGGACTCAAAACTTTCAAGCCAATTTACCGGAAAAAATCTATGAGCATTTATATTTTTACCAAGATGCATTAAAAATGGTAGTTCATTACTTTTTTTAACACTTGAAATTATTACAATTTTATGAACTTTAATAATTTTAGCAATTTCTTGTACTATAATTCCACCAAACGAAACCCCGATTAAAACAATATTGTCTCCATTTATTGATTTAGAAAGCCTTTCAACATAATCACTTAATTCTTCATCACCAATAGGCATCAACCATTCTAAATAGTTAATTATATAATTTTCTGGGAATTTAATTCTTTCAAATATTAAGGAATTTGCTGCCATACCTGGCATCATGTAAATATTATAGGTTTTATTTTTAATAACACTCATTCACAAGCAAATAGAAGCATTTTTTGTATATTAGCGTAATAATAACAACTAATTTTTATGTCATCTCCCTTAGATATCAATGATAATAATTTCTTGCGTCAATTTGAAGTTGAAATTGATGGAAACTTAGCAAAAGTAGAATACGCACTACAAGAAAGAAAAATTTTTCTAACAAAAATTATTATACCTAAAAATTCAGATAATGACTTTAAAGACAAGTTTTTAACAGAAATTTTTGAAATAATTAAACAAAAGAAATTGAGAATGATGCCAACAGATGGTGAGATAAAGAAATTCATTAAAACTCATAGAGAATATATGGATTTATTACCCATTGGTGTTAGAATCTAGACAGTTTTTCCTAATATAATTTTAT
>CACIKV010000017.1 GCA_902587325.1 uncultured Bacteroidota bacterium | reverse complement strand
CATAAATTACAATGATAATATTTGGTCACTTGATAGTTCTGTAGGAGATAACAAAAATAAATTTGTTTATGGTAAAGAATATAGAGAATTAAAACCTGTAAAATTAATTTCAGGATCACAAATTTTAGAATTTAGATTTTTCGATGATAATATCGATTTTAATTTCAATTCATCTTTCAATAATGTTAATTTTGAATCAATAATTCCAAAGCCAAAAAATATTTTTTATAGTGGTTTAGTTAATGGATCTATCCAATTAAATAAAAGAAATTTAGTTTATAATGGGAACTCAAATTTACTTATTGAAAATTTCTCTGCGAATGGAAATATTTTAGGGAATGCCTTATTAAATATTTATCCATCAGATAAACTTGATAACTATAATTTATTCTTTAAAATAACAGATAATAACAATGATATATTTAAACTTGATGGAGATTTTAAAATATATAAAAATGATTTTCCAATTAATTTTAAATTAACAACTGAAAAATTCAGAATCAAGCCATTCTCGGCTATAGGAAAGAATGTTCTTCAGAATTTTAATGGATATTTTAATTCAGAAATTTATTTAACTGGTACTTTTTATAATCCGAAGATTATCGGTTCTATTAGAACAGAAAACACAAGTTTTGATGTGCCTTATTTAGGCACCTCTTATGCATTAAAAAATAATCCAGATTTTAAGCTTAATAATAATAAAATAATCATAAAAGACTTTATTATTGAGGACAAGCATCTAAAAACTTTTGGTTTAATGAATGGTGAAATATATCACAAAAGGCTTAAGGATTGGTTCTTGAATTTTGATATTATTTCAGATAATTTACTTGCAATCAATACAACAGTTAACACAAACCCAATTTATTATGGAAAAGGAATGTTCAATGGATCAGCTAAATTTTATGGTCCTGGTAAAGATCTAGACATAACAATAAAAGGTGAAACTAATCCAGGAACAAGAATTACTGTTCCAATAAAATATCAAGAAGGACTAGCTGATTTAACATTTTTGAGGTTTAATAATTCCAGTTCAAATGATCAATTTATAAATCAAGGCCTTGAATTATCAATGGAAATGCTTTTAAATAAAAATGCTCTAATTGATATAATATTTGATGAAAGAACTGGTTCTAAAATTACAGGATCAGGAAATGGCACTATCAAAATTTCATCTGACTATTCCGGCTTGTTTAACCTTTCAGGAGATTTCATCACTGATCAAGGAGAATATTATTTTAAAAATTTTGGGTTTGTAGAAAGAGTATTTGAAATTAACAAAGGGGCTAATATTACCTGGGATGGGGATCCATATAAGGGTATTTTAAATGCAGTTGCTGAATATGAAGTGCCTGGAGGAGCTAACCCCGCAACTTTAATTCAAAATACTGCATTCAACAGAAAAATTCCAACAACTGTCAAAATATCATTACAAGGAGAGTTATCCAGTCTTTCAACTCCAACTTTTGATTTATTATTTCCTGAAACTAAGGGTGCAATTAAATCTGAACTTGATTATTATTTAAATGATTATGAAAAAAAACAAAGTCAAGCTATTTCACTTATTACACAAGGTACATTCATTGATGATTATACCTCCTCTTTAATTTCCTCACAAGCAATCACAAATAATTTATTTCAAAGAGCGTCCGGGATTATAGATGAAATTTTTACTAATCCTGATGATAAGATGAATATTGGAATTAATTATTCCCAGGGAGATAAGTTTGCTGCATCTAGTTTATTAAACAGAGATAGATTAGGCTTGACATTAAAAAGCGAAATAAGCGATAGAATTCTAATCAATGGTAAAGTTGGAGTTCCTGTGAGTGGAACTGATGAAAATGTAATTCTTGGGAATGTTCAGATTGATTTTCTTTTGAATGAATCAGGATCCTTAAAGGCAAGAATATTTAATAAGGAAAATGAATTTCAGTTTTTTGGTGATGAAATAGGTTTTACACAGGGAATTGGTATCCAGTATGATGTTGAATTTGACAATTTTAAAGAGCTTTTAAAAAAGATTAAAAAAAATAATAAAAAGAATTAATATATTTAAAAACATTTTAACAACAACTTATTTTTATGGATTCTACTATTTCTAAAAAGACTTTATTCAATGCATCTTGTATAGCTTTAATTGTAACTGCAATGACATTTGCAATTAGAGCTGGTATTTTAGTTGAACTGGGAAACGATTTTAATTTAAACAATACTCAATTAGGTTGGATCAACTCTATGGCCTTTTGGGGTTTTCCAGTTGCTACAATTTTTGGAGGATTATTATATAATTATTTTGGTCCAAAAAAATTACTTGTATTTGCCTTTGTTGCTCATTTGTTTGGCTTAATTCTAACAATTTATGCATCAGGTTTTACACTTTTATTATTATCGTCCTTTTTAATTGGTTTTGCTAATGGTTCAGTTGAAGCTGCTTGTAATCCATTAATTGCAGATATGTATACTACTAATAGAACAACAATGCTAAACAAATTTCATGTTTGGTTTCCCGGAGGAATTGTAATAGGTGCCTTAGCAACTAATTTCTTGAATACATTAGGCCTAGGTTGGCAATTGAAGATTGCAATTATGATTATTCCAACTTTAATTTATGGATTTATGTTTTTTAAAGCAATTTTTCCAAAATCTGAAAATATTGATACTGATACATCAAACAATATAAAATCTTTATTTTCATTATTATTCATTTTTATTGCAGTATGTATGACTCTAACCGCTACAACAGAACTTGGAACTCAACAATGGTTACAACCATTACTTGAAAAGTCTGGAGCGAATCCGATGCTGATATTAGCAATGACAACTGGAATTATGGCTGTAGGAAGGTATTTTGCTGGTCCGATAGTACACAAACTAAATCCAATTGGAGTTTTATTTATGTCTGCTATTGTTTCAACAGTTGCAATTTATTTTATGTCAATAGCTGATGGAACTGGCCTTTATGGTGCAGCAATACTATTTGCATTTGGAGTATGTTATTTTTGGCCCACTATGATTGGATTTGTTGCAGAATATATACCTAGGACTGGTGCATTAGGAATGTCGTTAGTTGGCGGTATGGGTATGTTCGCCACTGGTATTTGGAACCCTATAATTGGGTCTTGGATAGATACAAACACAAAAAATGCTCTTGAGTCTGGATTATCTCAAGATTTAGCCGAAGTAGTTGCTGGAAAAGCTACTCTAGCAAATATGACATATTTTCCATTGATATTGATTGTGTTTTTTGGAATCTTATTTATAAACAGAAAAAAATTAGAAAAATTAAGAATAAATGGATAATAAACTGAGGTTAGGTATTTTGGGTGGAGGTGGAGATTCGCTAATTGGTGTCTTACACAGGGTAGCATCTTCGATGCATGATAAATACCGATTAATTGGAGGTGTATTTAACCCTGAACATTCAATAAGTTTAGATTTTGGCAAACAACTCGGCTTAGATTCTAGCAGGGTATATAAAGATCTAGATTCTATGATTGAATCTGAGAAAAAGATAGATATTAATGACAGGATACAAGTTGTTTCTGTCTTAACACCAAACTATTTACATTATCCAATGGCAAAAGCATTATTAGAAAATGATTTTCATGTAATTTGTGAAAAACCACTCACAACCACATATAATGAAGCAATTGAATTAAGTAAAATTAAACAGTCAAAAAAATTGGTTTTTGCTGTTACTTATACATATACTGGATATCCAATGGTCAGGCAAATGACCGATATGATTAAAAATGGTGTAATTGGAAAAGTCCATAAGTTTGATGCACAATACCTGCAAGGTTGGTTAAATCCTGTTGTTCATGAAAAGGAAAAAAGAATGTCAACATGGAGATTAAATCCAAAAGTTAGTGGTATTAGTTGTTGCGTTGGAGATATCGGCACACATGCATTTAATATGGTTGAATTAGTAACTGGTATGAAAGTAAAAAAGTTATTAGCAGATTTAAATACATTATATTCTGATAATCCAATGGACGTGGATGCAAATATTTTAGCTCGACTTTCAAATGGTGCAAATGGTACAATCAGATCTAGTCAGATAGCAACAGGTGAGGAAAATAATCTAAGGATCAGTGTCTACGGTAACAAAGGTGGTTTAAAATGGGAACAAGAAAATCCTAATTATTTGTATCATTTAACTGATGATCAACCGCTAAGAGTTTTAAAATCGGCTCATCAATATAATTCCGAGATATCAAACCTTTCAATAAAAATTCCACCAGGTCATCCTGAGGGAATATTTGATTCAATGGGTAATATTTATCATGGAGTTTCAAAGGCTATTAATGGCCAATCTTTTTATAATGAAGAATTTCCTGGCATTGAAGATGGAGTTAGAGGAATGGACTTTATCGAAAAAGCAGTTCATTCTAGTAAATCTGGAAATATTTGGGTTAATTTAGATTAAATAGTTACTCCTTTTTCTAAAAATTCCATTAATTTTACTTAACAATATAAGTTTTGAAAAATATTGGTGTGTTAACATCTGGAGGCGATTCGCCTGGAATGAATTCTGCTATTAGAGCGGTAGCCAGGACTTGTGCACATTATAATTTAAAATGTACTGGTATAATTCGTGGATACCAAGGCCTTATTGAAAACGACACTAAAGTTCTTTATACTAGATCAGTTCGTGGAATTATAAATAGAGGAGGAACTTTCTTGTATTCTGCTAGATCTGATGAGTTTAAAACAGAACAAGGTAGAAAATCAGCATATGATAATTTGATAAAAAATAATATTGATGGTTTAGTAGTTATTGGAGGAGATGGTTCATTTACTGGCGGTCTTAAATTAATTCAGGAATATGATTTTCCAGTTATCGGTATTCCTGGAACAATTGACAATGACTTATTTGGAACATCTCACACTCTTGGATATGATACTGCATTAAATACAGCAACAGAAGCAATAGACAAAATAAGAGATACTGCCATTTCTCATCACAGGTTATTCTTAGTTGAAGTAATGGGCAGAGATGCTGGATTTATTGCTCTAAATACAGGGCTTGCAATTGGTGCTCAAGAAATTTTAATTCCTGAGGTTAATATGAGTTTAGATAATTTAATTGATTCCTTAAAAAGAAGTAAAAATGCTGGTAAAACCTCAACAATAATTGTTGTTGCAGAGGGCGATAAAACTGGTAATAATGTCTTTCAGCTTGCGGATACAATTGAGACAAAACTTCCAAAATATGAAGTCAGAGTTTCAGTTTTAGGTCATATGCAGCGTGGTGGTAGCCCTTCTTGTTTCGACAGAGTACTTGGAACACAAATGGGAATTACATCTGTAGAATCACTTGTAAATAATGAAAAAGGATTAATGATTGGAATTAGCAACGGGAAAATTGCAAAAACAGATCTTTCAAAGGCAATTAAAGGAAAAACAAAAATTAATAAGGAGTTGCTTAGAATGTCAAGAATAATGAATACATAAAATAAATTATATGAGTAAAATTAAAATTGGAATTAATGGATTCGGTAGAATTGGTAGAATGGTTTTGAGAGCTTCTCTAGAGAGGGATGATGTTGATGTTGTTGCTATTAATGATCTTCTTAATATTGATCATCTTGCTTATCTTCTAAAGTACGATTCAGTTCATGGAAAATGTAGAGCAGATATTTCTGTAAATAATAATAATCTAATTATTAATGGTAATGAAGTTTTTGTTTCGGCTGAGAGAGACCCTAAAAATATAAGTTGGGATTCTAAAAATGTTGATGTTGTTGCTGAATGTACTGGAATTTTTACCACCCTTGAAACAGCTCAATATCATATAGACGGAGGAGCACCAAAAGTTGTCATTTCTGCTCCATCTAAGGATGCACCAATGTATGTAATGGGTGTTAATCATAATGATTTAAATAAAAATGATTCTATTATATCAAATGCGAGTTGTACAACAAATTGTTTAGCTCCATTAACCAAAGTTTTAAACGATAGCTTTGGCATTGAAGAGGCGTTGATGACTACTGTTCATGCTGTAACTGCTACACAATTTACAGTTGATGGCCCTTCTAAGAAAGATTACAGAGGAGGTAGAAGTTCTCTTTTAAACATAATTCCAGCGTCGACAGGAGCAGCAAAAGCTGTAACTAAAGTCATCCCATCATTGGAGGGAAAAATTACTGGAATGGCTTTCAGAGTTCCAACAGCGAATGTGTCTGTTGTTGATCTGACTGTAAAACTAAGTAAAGAAACTAGTTATGAAGAAGTAATGAAAACTATAAAAAAAGCTTCTGAAAGTGAACTACATAATATTTTAGGATATACTGAAGAGCCAGTAGTTTCTCAAGATTTCATTGGAGATAGTAGAACATCTATTGTGGATGCTAAAGCCGGTATACAATTAAATTCAATGTTTTATAAAATAATATCCTGGTATGATAACGAGGCTGGATATTCGAATAAATTGTTAGACCTAGCTAAACATTTTTCCAGTTAACAATTCATGAAGCTAATTGTAGATAGCGGTTCAACAAAAACTGATTGGATTTCATTAAGTAAAGATGGAAAATTAATATTTGAAACTCATACCCTAGGTCTCAACCCCCAGGTGCTAGATGAGCATATAATTGAAGAACGAATAATTAATAATTATGAACTTTATCAAAATAGAAAAAAGATAACTCATCTGTTTTTTTATGGAGCTGGTTGTGGAACTGAACCACCAAAAGAATTAATTAAAAAGGTCTTTGAGTCTATATTTATTAACGCGTCGATTAATGTTAGAGAAGATACATATGCAGCTGTATTCTCAGCTGCTAAAAAAGGGGAAAAATCCATTGTTTCTATTATTGGTACAGGTTCTAATTGTACATATTTTGATGGAGAGAATATTCATCAAAAAGTCACATCATTAGGATATGTTTTAATGGATGATGCAAGCGGAAATTATTTCGGCAGACAAATGATTAGAGATTATTTTTTTGAAAAAATGCCAGATGATATTTCTCAAGAGTTTTCAAAGTCTTTTGAGCTTAACCCAAATATTATTAAAGATAAATTATACAAAAAGCCTAACCCAAACACTTATTTAGCAAAGTTTGCAAAATTTATTGTTGAAAATAAAGAAAATAAATATTGTTCGGATCTAATAAAAAAAGGGTTTAACTTATTTATTACAAACCAGATAGAGCAATTTGAAGATTGTAAACAAATACCTCTTCATTTTATTGGTTCTATTTCCTTTTATCTTAAAGACGAACTAAATGATTGTTTAATTAAAAGAGGAATGAAACTTGGTAACGTATTAAAAAAACCAATTGACGGTCTGGTTAATTATCATTTAAAATACAATTCTAACTAGCAATCATATCAATTTCTACTTTTGCATTTTTTGGTAGTCTGCTAACTTCAACTGTAACTCTTGCTGGAACATTTTTTCCATCAAAAAAACTACCATAAATTTCATTAACTTTTTCGAAGTTGTCCATATCAGTTAAGTAAATTGTAGATTTTATAACATTATTAAAGTCAAAACCAACTTCCATCAATATTGTTTTAAGATTATTCATGACTTGATTTGTTTCATCCTTTAATGATTTATTAATCATTTTACCACTTTTCGGATCTAAAGCTACTTGCCCTGAAATATATAATGTATTATTAGAAAATATAGCTTGATTATATGGCCCAACCGGATCAGGAGCTTTATTTGTGTAAATTACTTTTTTCATAAAATTTAAATTTATAGTCTTTTATCAGGCTCTTTTCTTTTTTCGTATTTTAAATCACTCAAAAATCCACTTTTAATTCCAATAAAAAAATACCAAGATTCTCTTATACTAAATGGAACCCAGCTAAAATTCATTTTCCAACTATCAAGATCTCTCTCAAATCTGAGCTGAGTATATGTAAACCCCTTGTTTTTAAAATCAAAACCAGATGAACCTCCAACCTTCCATTTTTTTGAGAGCATTAGATTTCCAGAAAACATTAATGAATTATTACTTATACTTTTTTCTCTTTTGTTATTTAAGTAAGTTAATGAATGCGCGAGTCTTAAATCCCATCCAATTTTATTAATATATTCTTTTAGATTTTCTGTTGAATCATCATTGTTTTCTGTATCATCAAATGTGCTTTTGGTTAAATCCTGGCTTTGACCAAATAGATCATCAGTTCGCCCACCACCAGATAAATTTTCACTATTTTCATTTTTAGAATCTGAATTAAAACTTTTACTGTCAATTGCATAAGTCAAATTTATATTGGCACTAGTCATTCTAAAAAGTCCACCTCCATCACTTATGTTTAATTTATTAATTCTGTAACCGTTTTCGTCAATTGAGTATGGATCAAATGTGGCCCCAATATTCAAATTTAGTTTATTATCAAAAATATTTGTTCCAGCAGTCATCCTAATAGGATTTAATTTTAAAGAATCAGCAGCAATATTATAACTAGTTGAAAAATTTAAGTTATTTAAAATATTAATTTTTTTAGGCTCTACAACAGTGCTGTCTTTTTCTCTAATTTTGGCTTCAAGGTTATTGCTTACGTTGATACCTATGTTACTAGAGTAAACTTTTGAGGGTCTTCCAAAAAAAGAATCTTCAAATCTTGTATATTCAGCTGTGTTACCATCAGCATCAATTATATAAGTGTCATAGTATTTTTTAAAACTAGGTCTTGTACTATAGCTTATGGATGGTCTGACAACATGTCTTATGGATTCAATTTTCTTCCCTTCCTTAAAATTAAATAACCCATAGATTGTTGTGCCTACACTAAATCCAAAGTCATATTGATTAAATCTATCAAATCCTTTAATAGTTTCTTCAACAGACATATTATTATTTAGATCATTGAAATCATTTTTAAAAACAGTTGAGCCAGTCCAAACTTCTTCAAAATTTCCATTCATACTCACACTAAAATGTTTAAAAACCTTAAAGTTCGTACTAATTGGTATCGAATGTTTCATCCCGTATTTTGCATCATCAAACATACCTTTTTTAAGAAAAAGAGAATCAACAGTATTAATTCTATTTTCTCCCCTCACTGTGTATTGGAAATTAATGTTTTTTAAAATTCCTTTTTTTTGTGCATTCTTTTTTACAAATGGATATATTCTTTCCATATTACCTTGAAAAGTTGGTAAAACCAAATTTACACTTTTCGTTCTTGTATTTTGAGAATGTGAAGCTGTAAGTGATACATTAACTGAGGGATAACCCCTAAAAGTTTTAGAAAATGAAATGGATGAATTTAATGTATTATTTAGAAAATTTGGAGTATTTATTTGATTTAAAGATTGTCGAAAATAATTACTACTACCTAAATTAACAGAAGCAGAAAATCTATTGTTTGGATTAGCTTTAGAATCTTGTGAGTGAGACCATCTAATATTGTATATATCGGACTTACTATAACCAGGCAAACCTCTTTCTCCATCTATTAAATTTTCAAATCTAAAACTTAGTTTTCCTGAAAATGCATATCTTTTTCTATAGTTTGATTCAATTCTCATTCCATAGCTTCCATTTGTATAATAATCGCCAAGTAGTGTTAAATCAAAAAAATCGCTTGGTGCAAAATAATATCCTCCGTTTTGTAAAAAGTATCCTCTGTTATTGTTTTGTCCGATTGTAGGAAATAAAAATCCAGAATTTCTATCTTCATTAAGAGGGAAATACGCAAATGGTAAAAATACCGGTGTTGGTACATCATAAATATATAAATTACTTGGTCCAGCAATAATTTTATTTTTTGGAATAAATTTTCCAGATCTAACTCTAATATAATATTCAGGATCATCAATATTTTTTGATGTAGTTACTTTAGCTTCTTTTATAAAATATATCGAGTCATTCTCTTTTTTAGTTGCTTGAGAGAAGACATTCATATCACTTTGTTCTGACCTCGAGTTCCATATTAATGCTTTTTTTGTGTCAAAATTATATCTCAAAGAATCAGGATTTACTTCATCAGATCCTTGTATAAATACAGGGTTCTGGCTTGGCTTACCTATTGAATCAAAAATTCTTCCGGCAGAAACCACATTGTTGTCCCAATCAAATTCAATAATACCAGCTCTTAATTGTATGTTCATATAATTAAGTTCAGCTTTATCATAAAGAAGTATTGTTTTTTCTTTATTATTAATCTTTATAAAACCTTTAGCTTTTCTTTTTACTTTATCAAGCAAGAATTTGTTTTCGTTTAAACTATCTATTTGAATACTGTCAATTTCTTTTTCTTGTGAAAAAATAAATGATGAAAATAAAACAAAGACCAATAAAAATAATGATCTGATAAAAAATCTAATATGATTTGTTTTTAAATGCAAATTGAACATTAATTTTCCAAAATTAATGATAATTTTATAAGGGATGTATATCGCTAATAACTATAACAGAATTCTAACATTTATATTATTATTTTTGTTCTTTTCTTTAAACTCTCAACAAAATAAATATACAATAGTGATTGATCCTGGTCATGGAGGAAAAGATCCCGGAAATACTGGAAATGGATACCTTGAAAAAAATATTGCTCTTAAAATTGCTTTAGGGTTAGGTGAAATTCTTGAAAAAAATGATAATTATAATATTATTTATACAAGAAAAGATGATAGATTTATTGATTTATTTAGAAGAGCTCAAATTGCTAATGATTCAAACGCTGATTTGTTCATTTCAATTCATTGTGATGCACATAGTTCTAATGCTTATGGTGCTGGAACATTTGTTCTAGGTCTTCATGCTAATGATAGAAATTTTCAAATTGCAAAAAAAGAGAATTCTGTTATTTTCCTAGAAGATAATTATGAACAAAAATATGATGGTTTTGATCCTGATAACCCAGAATCAGTTATTAGTTTAGTTTTGATGCAAGAGGAATATCTTGATCAAAGTATTAATGCTGCAAATTTTATCCAACAGTCATTTGTCAGAAATCTAAACAGAAAAAACAGATCAGTTAAACAAGCTGGTTTTATTGTCTTGAAATATACTTATATGCCCAGTGTTCTTGTTGAAACAGGATTTCTGACGAATAAAAAAGAAGGCGAATATTTAAATTCAAAAAAAGGTCAATCAGATATGTCATATTCAATTGCTGATGCTATTGATAAATATTTTGAAAACATTAAAAATGATATGACTGATTATGAAATTTTAACAAAAAATGATATTGTCAAAAAAGATGAGTTTATATTCAAAGTAAGAATTGCCTCTGGATCAAGACTTATTCCCCTAAGATCGTACAATTTTAAAGGTCTTAAGAATCTTTCCTTTTCTAAGGAAAACAAATTGTATAAATATTTTTATGAAAAAACTTCCAACTATAAAAAAGCAATTGAAAATTTAAATTATGCGAAGAAAAAAGGTTTCAGAGATTCATTTATTGTATTGTTTAAAAATGGATCAGAGTATAGTTTAGATAAATATTTAAGTGAAAATGAAAAATAATCTTCGATAATTCATAAATTTATAAAAATTTTTTTTTGAAAATTTCTTATGAAATAAAAACTGCAGTCTTGGTCCTCCTCGGGATCTTGATGTTTATTATTGGATTTAGCTATCTTAAAGGCAATCATGTGTTTATTTCGGATCGTACTTTTTATGCTATCTATGATGACGTTGAAGGAATATCGAAAGGAACACCCGTAACCATTAGCGGATTTAATGTTGGTAGTATTCAAAATATAGAATTTTTTAATGATTCTGAAAAGCTATTAGTAAAGTTCAGAGTTGAAAATAAGATAAACTTTTCAAAAAATAGTATTGCTCAAATATATGAAACAGGCCTTATAGGTGGCAAAGCTCTTGCTGTTATAACTAAACCTGGTATTGTAGCTAAATCAGGCGACACATTAAGCTCTGCTATTGCACCTGGTCTAACTGAATTAGTAAATGATAAACTTTCACCTCTTCAAGAAAAGATTGAGTCAACTTTTGTGAGTGCAGACTCTCTATTAATCGCAATAAATAATATATTAGACAATCAAACACAAAGTAATATTAAAAATACTTTTGAAGATTTGTCAGAAACTGTTGAAAATGTAAAGTTTTCAACATCAAAATTTGAAAATCTATTGGAGGAAAACGAAAACAAGATTTCGAATATCATCAATCGTATTGATATTACATCTTCAAATCTTTCAAATTTTTCAAATAGTTTCGCAGATCTAGAAAAAACAATTGAAAATTTCTCCAAGACATCTGATAATTTAAATTTAATTTTAAGTGAAATTTCCTCAGGTAATGGTACTTTTAATAAACTAATTTTTGATGACTCTATAGTTAATTTTCTAAACTCAGCCAGTGAGAATATTAATTTATTACTTGAAGATTTACGTTTAAATCCAAAGCGTTATGTTCATTTTTCTTTGTTTGGAAAAAAGAATAAACCCTATGAAAAAAGTGATGAATAGTACTTTAAATGCTATGCATGCATAGTATTTTTATTTATATTTGATTATGTCTTATTTGTCATCAATAATTTTTGGAGTTTTACTATTGCTATCCATCACATTATTTGTAATTAATTGTAAAAAAATTTTGAGAAATATCAAGATAGGTAGGGATATAGATAGATTTAATAATAAAAAAGTAAGGTTTTATAAGATGCTAAGACTTGCATTTGGCCAAACCAAGATGCTCAACAAACCAGTTGTTGGTTTACTTCATTTAATCGTTTATATAGCTTTTATATTAATTAATATTGAGTTAATTGAGATTATTATTGATGGTTTAACTGGTTCTCACAGGGTATTTGGTCCATATCTTGGTGTTTTTTATGATTTTTTAATTGGCTTTTTTGAAATACTTGCATTTTTGGTAATTATATCAGTTATCATTTTTTTGATTAGAAGAAATTTAATGAAAATAAGTAGATTTATTTCAAATGATTTGAGTGGTTGGCCAAAGTCAGACGGTAATTATATCCTTTATATTGAATTAGTTCTTATGTTTTTATTTCTGAACATGAATGCGACTGATCAAGTTCTACAAAATGCCAATTATTTGAATTACGGTAGTTATGGCAGTTTTCCTATTAGTTCTTTCATTTCCCCAATTTATGAAAATTTAGATATAGATTATGTTGTATTTGTTGAAAGAACTTTATGGTGGCTTCATATAATAGGAATATTATTCTTTTTGAACTATTTGTATTACTCTAAACATCTTCATATTATTTTAGCTTTTCCAAATACCTATTTTTCTAATTTAAACACATCTGGTAAGTTTTCAAATTTAAAATCAGTTTATAAAGAAGTTAAGGCGATGTTAGATCCAGATAGTGATCCTTATTCCACTGATAATTTGAAAGAAACCGAAATATTTGGTGCTAAAGATGTGTTTGATTTAAACTGGTTTCAACTTTTAAGTGCATATACCTGTACAGAGTGCGGTAGATGCTCTTCAGAATGTCCTGCTAATCAAACTGGAAAATTATTATCCCCAAGATCAATTATGATGAAAACTAGAGACAGAATTGAGGAAGTTGGAAAAAACTTAGATAAAAATAAAGTTTTTAAAGATGATGGAAAAAACCTATTAAACGACTATATTACTAAGGAAGAGCTTTGGGCATGTACAACATGTAATGCGTGTGTTGAATCATGTCCAATAGGTATTGATCCATTATCAATTATTATAGATTTAAGAAGGTACATGGTAATGGAGGAGTCATCAGCTCCAAATGAAATTAACAATATGATGAACAACTTAGAAAATAATGGCGCACCTTGGCCATTTAATCAGCAGGACAGATTAAACTGGAAAAACAACTAATAATATGGAAAAAAAAGAAATTGAAAATTTATTAAAAGAAAAGCTAGAGAATGGACAGCATATTAGCCCCATACTTCCAAAAGGAATTAAAAACTATTTAATAGATATAGATGGTACAATTTGTGATGACATTCCAAATGAAGAACCTGAAAGAATGGCCACAGCAAATGTATATCCAGACGCTCTTGAAACTTTAA
Organism: uncultured Bacteroidota bacterium; assembly: GCA_902587325.1. Taxonomy (GTDB): domain Bacteria; phylum Bacteroidota; class Bacteroidia; order Flavobacteriales; family Flavobacteriaceae; genus Eutrophosalina. The sequence goes on along the minus strand of CACIKV010000017.1, from coordinate 11,271 downwards.
ATAAATGGTATGATCAGGGTCATATTATTTGCTTTTTTACATCTAGAACAGAAGATCATCGTTCAGTTACTGAAAAATGGTTAAATGACTATGGTTTTAAATACCACAGTATGGTTATGGGAAAACCCAGAGGTGGAAATTATCACTGGATTGACAATCATTTAGTTAAAGCAACAAGATATAACGGAAAATTTACTGATTTAATAGATAAAAAAGCTACAATTCAAGTTTTTGATGATGAAAAATAAATAATGGATGTTATTACTGTCAAAGAAATGAAAGATAAAGGAATCGACCCTGAAATACTTTTTTGGGTTGGTTGTGCTGGATCATTTGATGATAGAGCTAAAAAGATTACTAAATCTTTTGTAAATCTTTTAAATAAAGCCGGAGTTTCATTTGCAGTCCTAGGAACTGAGGAAAGTTGTACTGGTGACCCAGCTAAAAGAGCTGGAAACGAGTTTCTTTTTCAAATGCAAGCAGTTTCTAATATTCAAATTTTAAATGAATACAGTTTTAAAAAAATAGTGACTACATGCCCTCACTGTTTTAACACATTAAAAAATGAGTATCCTGAGCTTGGAGGTAACTATGATGTTTTTCATCACACAGAACTCTTATCTCAACTAATTTCAGAAGGAAAAATTAAGGTTAAAAAATCAGATTTTAATGGAAAAAAAATAACTTTTCATGATCCTTGTTACTTGGGAAGAGCAAACAAAATTTATGAAGCTCCAAGAAAAATTATTGATTCATTGAAGGCTGAACTAAAAGAGATGAAAAGTTGTAAAGAAAAAGGGTTGTGTTGTGGTGCTGGTGGAGCACAGATGTTCAAAGAATCTGAAAAAGGAAAAAAAGAAGTAAATATTGCTAGAACAGAAGAAGCAATTGAAACAAAATCTAAGATAATTGCAGCTGGATGTCCATTCTGTAATACAATGCTTACAGATGGTGTAAAAAACAAAAAAATGGAAAAAAACATTAGTGTTTTAGATGTAGCTGAATTATTAGATAAATCGACTTAAAAAATGCTTGTAAGTTTTAATGAAATATGTGATTCATCAAGGATTTGGATTTTTCAATCTGATTTAAAAATTGAAAACAATAAAATTGAATTAATTAAAAATGAGTTAGAAAAATTTCTTGTTCAATGGTCATCGCATGGTAAAGAACTAAAGTCTTCTTTTGAAATAAAGTATAATTTATTTATTATAATTGCTGTTGACGGTAGTGTAAATAATGCAACCGGCTGTTCTGTTGACAGTTTAACTAATTTTATATTAAAAATTCAAGAGGATAATAATATCAATTTTTTCAATCGACTTTCTATTGCTTATAATAAAGAAAATGAAATTAAGCTTAATAATTTAAGTAATATAAAAGATATGATTAAAGACAAAAAGTTTTCTCCGGAAACAATCGTATATAATAATTTGGTAAAAACAAAAAAAGAGTATATTAACGACTGGAAAGTCCCAGCCAAAAAAAGCTGGCATAAAAATCTATTTATATGAGGATATTGTATATACTGTTTTTATTTTCTTTTGGAATATTGTTTTGTCAATCCCCTTTAAAAACTACTTATGAATATAATCAAATGAAATGGGTTGATAGTGTTTACAGTTCTCTAAATGAAGAAGAAAAAATTGGACAATTAATTACAGTCTGGGTTGCTACAAAGTATGGTCAACAAGAAATAGATCACATATCTGAATTAATTAAAGAATTTAAACTAGGTGGATTAATTTTTTCTTTAGGAAATATCAAAGACCAAGCAAATGCTACGAATCATTTTCAAAGTATTTCAAAAGTTCCACTATTAATTGGCATGGATGCCGAGTGGGGTATAGGCATGAGACTCGATGATGCTTTTTCCTTTCCGTATAATATGACTTTGGGCGCTGTTGAGGACAATGATTTAATTTTTAAAGTAGGCAGTAGAATTGGAAGTCATGCAAATAGGTTAGGAGTGCATATAAATTTTGCGCCGGTAGTTGATATTAATACTAATCCTGATAATCCAATAATTGGATTCAGATCATTTGGTGAGGATAAATATAATGTAGCCGAGAAAGCACTTTCATATATGAAAGGAATGCAATCTAAAAACTTACTAGGATCAGCAAAACATTTTCCAGGGCATGGAGATACAAAAACTGATTCTCATCTTACATTACCCTTGATCTCTTTTAGTCAGAGGAGAATTGATAGTGTTGAGCTCTATCCATTCAAAAAGTTAATCAATAATAATGTTGCCTCAATAATGACTGCCCATTTAAATATACCAAGTTTTGAAGAAGGGGTTCCATCTACATTGTCAAAAAAAATCATAACAAATTTGTTGAAGGAAGATCTAGAATTTGAAGGGTTAATTATCACAGATGCACTTGACATGAAAGGAATTGTTGATTTTGCCAAAAAAGAATATCCAGATGTTAGCGCAATAAATGCAGGAAATGATGTATTATTAATGCCGACTGATATAGCTAAAAGTGTTAAACAGATTAAAAGAGCTATTTCTAGAAAAAAAATACCACTAGAAAGACTTGAAGAGTCTGTAAAAAAAATATTAATGGCAAAATATAAGGTTGGTTTAAATAAACTTAAACGTGTTGAAAATATAAATATTGTTAATGAAATGAATGAAGAAGCTGACTTGGCACTTTTAGATAAAATCGCGTCTGAAGCAATAACCTTGGTGAAAAATGAAAATCAAAATCTACCATTTAAAAATTTAAGCGATAAAAAAGTTGGATACTTGAAATTAGGTGATGATAATAATGCTGTTTTTTTAAATTTTTTAAATAAATATCAATCAGTTGCTGAAATTAATATTGATGATAATTTTGATTTTAACACCTTGTCAGATTATGATAAAATAATTATAGGTTTTCATAAATCGGATAAATCTCCTTTTGGAGAATTTAGATTTAAAAAAAATGAAATTGGAATTATTGAAAAAGTAAAGAAACTTACTGAATTAGTTCTTGTAGTTTTTGCTAAGCCCTATTGCGTTTCTGATTTAGATATCGAAGGTATTGAGTCAATAGTTATTGCTTACCAAAATTCAGATATATTTCAAGAAAAAGCTGCTCAAGCAATATTTGGTGCGATTCAAGTTAAAGGTAAATTACCTGTTACAATTCATGAAAACATTCCTGTCAATACCCAAATTAAAACAAAAGAAGTTAGCTCTTTAGGGTTTTCCCATTTTTTAAATAATGGTTTTAATTTAAACAAATTAAATAAGGTTGATTCGCTTATTAATTACGCAATTGACAAAAAGATGTTTCCTGGTGCTCAGTTGGTTGTTGCTAAGGACAATAAAGTTGTATTAAATAAAGCTTTTGGATATTATTCATACAAAAAAAAAAAAAAGTTAGTACGAGCTCTTTATATGACTTAGCTTCATTAACTAAGATTCTAGTAAGTGTACCTCTAATGCTTAGAGAATTTGACTTAAATAATATTAGTTTAAAATCAACACTCTCTGAAATAATGAAAGATGAAAACTTAGGAAATAAATCAAAATTAAGATTTGATGAAATGTTTTCGCATCAATCAGCATTAATTCCTTGGATCCCTTTTTATAAAGAAACTCTAGATTCAATTACTGATAAACAATTAAATAAATATTATAGTAAAAATAAAACTAAATCATTCTCAGTTCAAATTAGTGATGATTTATTTATTAATAATTCCTGGAACGATACTATTTATAAAAGGTTGATAGATAGTGATTTACTTGAAAAAAAAACATATAGATATAGCGATGTTCCATATTATTTTATAAAAAAATATCTTGAAGATAAATACGAAACTAATTTGGATCAATTAATTAAGAATAAAGTTTTTAGTAAAATTGGAGCATTTTCATTAACGTATAATCCAAGAGAATTAAGAGAAATAAACGAGATAGTACCCTCCGAAAAAGATGATTATTTCAGATTTTCTAAAATTCAAGGATTTGTTCATGACATGGGTGCATCTATGCAAGGTGGTATTGGAGGACACGCCGGTTTATTTGGTAATGCTGAGGATGTTGCAAAAGTAATGTACCTTTTTTTAAATAAGGGCTCATACATTGATTATGAAATCTTTACTTCAAAAAGTTTTGAACTTTTCAATAAAAGACATTTCAAAAAAAACAGACGTGGTATAGGCTTTGATAAACCTCAATTGGATGATGATGTTCTCTCAACATGTGGTTGCGTTTCAGATCAAAGTTTTGGACATTCTGGCTTTACAGGAACTTACGCTTGGGCAGATCCAAAAAATAATTTGATATATGTTTTTTTATCTAACAGAACATATCCAACAATGACCAATAATAAGATTAGTGAAAATAATATAAGAACAGAGGTTCACCGATTAATTAATGACGCTTTAGAATAAAAGTTTATGAAAATTATAATTGTTTGTTATCCAACGTTTGGTGGAAGTGGTGTTTTAGCTACAGAATTAGGTCATAAACTTGCTAAAAAAAATCACGAAATACACTTTATTGCTTATGAAAAGCCAGTTCGCTTAAAACCCGATAATAAAAAGGTTTTTTTTCATCAAGTTAATGTACCATTTTATCCACTTTTTAATTTTCAACCATATGAACTTGCTCTATCAAGTAAGTTAGTTGATGTATGCTCAAAATTTTCAATTGACTTAATACACGTCCATTACGCGATACCGCACGCATATGCAGCTTATATGGCTAAAAAAATGATGATATCATCCGGAATAAAAATTCCTTTAGTAACAACATTGCATGGAACTGACATAACTTTAGTTGGTAATCATCCATTTTACAAACCTGCTGTAAAGTTTTCAATTGAAGAGTCCGATGTTGTAACATCAGTTTCTGAAAGCTTAAAGCAAGACACTATCGATTTCTTTGGAATTAAGAGAGAAATAAAAGTTGTCTCTAATTTTGTAGACTTAAATAAGTTTAATTCACAATTATTGAACTGTAATATTGATAATGAAGATTATAAAGTAATCACTCATGTAAGTAATTTCAGGCCAGTTAAAAATATCCGGGGTGTAATTGAGTTTTTTGAAAAAATTTCCAAGAAAATAAAATCTAGATTTAAATTAATAGGAGAGGGGCCAGAGCTTGAAGTTTCAAAACAACTCGTTAAAGATAAAAAGATTGAAAACGTTGAGTTTTTAGGTAATACACAAGAAGTAGAAAAAGAATTATGTCACTCAGATTTGTTTATTCTTCCCTCCAAGACAGAAAGTTTTGGATTAGCTGCTCTTGAGGCAATGGCATCTAAAGTTGTTATTATATCTTCAGATTCAGGGGGGTTACCCGAAGTAAATATCCACAATGAAACAGGTTTTTTAACAAAGTATAATGATATTGATAAAATGGTCGATTATGCTGAAAGTGTTTTAAAAGATGAAGATAAATTAAGTCAAATGAAAGAAAACGCTTTTATTAGGGCTCAAAAATTTGACATAAATAAAATTATTACAAATTACGAGGATATTTATCATTCTCTTGTATAATTTTTAATTTGGATTGTAAATTTTCTTTGCATTCTTGTAGTTATAAGACTTATCAAAACTCATTTTCTTAACTCCAAAATTCTTATATATATCCATTTGATCGTGGTAATGTTTTGATTCTATGTGATCACTCGAACCATAGGAGATAATAGATTCGACTTCAGTTCCTTCCTTGCTAAATTTAACTAATTGGATATATGATTCACCATGGGTTACCTTTACCTTTCCATTTGTGTGTGGACTAGAATTCATGGCAGTTATAACATCGGGCATCCCCCATATTGGAATTTCTTTTTCTCCTCTAACAAGTTTTTGATAATCTCCAAGTTTAACCTCTGTTGTATTAAAATATTTTAGCATCTTTTCTTTAACATCTCTTAAGCATAGGGCAATAATATCTTTTCCAAAGTTTCTATTTATATAACTTTTTCTATAATATTTACCTAGACTATAATAAAACATCGCGTAGGTACCCGCACCAACAGATTCAATATCAGTCTTTCTGTCCCAATCTTGAATTTGAATTAATAATTCCTTGATATCAGGATAATCCTCTGGTTTCATATCGAATAAATTATTAACATTCATAAAATTATATATAAACGGATCAGGAAAAGTATGATCATATTTAATTTCTTTAAATCTTTCATAATCTATTTTTTCTGTAGAATTGATTAAATTAAAAATTCTGGTGCTTCTGTTATTATCATATAATTCAAAATTCATATTTTTTGCAAAATCATTTGGATTAGGATTTTCATCTAACGATGTTGATTTAAATGGACTGTGGTTAGCATTATACACATATCCAGATTTTGGGCTTATAACTTGAGGGAGCTCTTCAGTTTGATAATACTCATTCCAAAGTGTTTTTTTAGTATTACCAGGTACAATATTTGTCCAATTATATGAATTATTCCTTTTAGGTATTATCCCATTTGAGATATAAAATATAGTATCATTTTTATCTGCATAACCTATATTATATCCTGGGATTTGATTCATTTTAAGAATATTATAAAATTCTTGAAAGTTTTTGGCTTTATTCATTTTCCACCATTGTTCCAACCCTCTTATATGAAACAATGATGGGGTTCTGACAGAGTAATAGCCACTTTTATTCTTCAGAGTTGGTCCATAAATGCTTTTATAGTATTTTTTCTTAACCTTGATCGGAATTCCTAAAATTTTAATGTAGGCTTTTGCTTTGAAAGTTTTTAATTTTAAAATTTTATCATCGAATCTATAATTTCTTTTATCTACCATTTCTAGTTTGAAAACATCAGTTTTATCTGGGTAATTCACTGTGTGCGTCCAGCCTAAGTTTTCATTAGTACCAGTGAGTATACATGGTGCTCCAGCAAAAGTAGCTCCTATAATGTTTGTTCCTTCTTCACTAACCAAATGGGCTTCATACCAAGATGTCGGTCCATCAAGAGGCTGATGAGTGTTAATTCCAAGATAAGTTTCTCCATTTTTAGTAATATTAGTGCTGAAAGCAAATAAATTAGACCCTAATTTATTCTGATCTAGAAATGAAATATCCTTTGAATTATTTTCAATTATTGAAATAATGGCTTTGTCACCTTCGTTAGCAATAAAAAGTTGTAGGAAAGAATATTTTACCATTTTTTTTGGTGTTATTGGAAAAAGTTTTTTTTACTAAGACTTGATCAGGGTGTAATTCAGCAAACCTATTAATACCTTGTGCGTATCCCTCAATAACTTTAACAAAATCTTTGCCCAGTGTTTCATATAAACTATCAACTACTTCATCTGATCTAATTAGCTGAGTTAAAAAATCAACAGGAGCTCCCTTTAATCCTATGTATTTACTTAAAAGTCCATTCCCGGCGAGATAAGCTTCTTGAATTGTTTTAAAATCATCTTCAGAATGTGCCCAAGCTAAACCATATGCGAGTTCATCGTCAGTTTTGGCGTATATATGAGGAACCCCATAATTATCTCTTAATATCTCAATATTATTTGGATTAATTTTTTGAGAGTTATTAAATGCAAAACAGAAAAGAAATAAAGAAAATATAATCAGTTTTTTCATATTGCATACTTAACAAAAAACCCGCCAAAGGCGGGTTTTTTATAACATATATCGGCTAAATATTACCTGTTATCGTTAACAGCACTTGTAATATTTGGATTAGCATCGATCTCACGAAGTGGAACTTTTAGATAAAATCTTTTATCATTTGGAGCTAAAGATGCGTTACCTTTAACTCTGTGGTTTCCAGTTCTTGTGATACCTCTTCCGAGTCTCTTAGCGTCAAACCACTCAACTGCTGGTGGTTCTGCATATAATTCCTTTCTTCTCTCAACAAGAATTTCTTCGATCAAAGCTGAACCTGTAGCTCCAGATGGTTGAAAACCTATTATTCTGTTACGCTGTAATTCCTCAAGTAAAGCACGTGCACCTGCCTCATCACCTGTTCTTGCTAAACCTTCAGCTTCAATAAGCATCATTTCAGGAGATCTCATTAAAGAGTGATCAGAACTAAATGAAAATGTAAATTTTCTAGTTATTCTTGATCTATAATCAGAATCTGGTACTCTATAACCATTTACAAATATATTTCTATAATCTGATGAGGAGAATAGTGCTGTAAACTCTGTGTTAAAGAAGGTTCCTTGATAAGATGTAACATAATGATCGGCATGCGCGTGTGGAGGTCCCCAGTAGTAGTTGGATTGATCCGATCTTTGCGGAGCCGCCCATATCCATTCAGATGCTGACATGTCACTAAAACCATTACGGTATTGAGCTGCGTTAAGCGGATAACCTACACGAGCTGCTGCTGCATTTGATGCAGCTTTTCCATATTCTTCAGTTGTCAAATAAACTCTAGCTAACAGTCCATGAATTACATTTTTATTATAATACGATTTATCAATTCTGGATACAGATGCTATTGAAGCAGCAGTCTCTAAATCACTTATAATTAAATCATACATTGTTTGCAAATCGCTCATTGGCCCACCCTCCGTTACAGGTTCTGTATAGACAGGCGGTGCATCGGTTGTTGATGGATTGGTTTGAGAGTATGCAGGACAAAATTCTAAAGCAAGTTGAAAGTACCAAAATGCTCTAATTGTATGTGCTTGAGCAAGGGTTTCATTCTTGTCTCCCTGACCTAAATCACTTTCATTAATACCCTTAATAGCAATATTTGCTTGATTAATCATTAAGTAAGAGAATTGCCAAGTAAAAGTCGGTCTTCTATAATTTGGTTCTCTGTTATCGTTATCATAATCATATAAAAACCAAGTTCTTCTTTGAATAATGTCATTACCCTTTACATTACGGGCATAGTACATTGCGTTGATTCCGTTAGAGTCATGTGTGGTGAATTGAGCTCTAATTCTTCTACCCATACCTGCTAGGAAAGCATCAACCATACTTCTGTTTGAAAAAACCAAAGATTCACTGATACCATCTACTGGAGCTGGATCATCAACAAAGTCTTCAGAACAACTGTAAATTGTTAAAGCTGCGAAGACTAATAATAATAATTTTTTTGTATTCATTTTTTTTTTAAATTTTAAAGTTCAATATTTAAACCAACTGTAAATGTTTTCAATTGGTAGGATCTTTCTCCTGTTGTTCCCGATAAATTTTGCTCAGGATCAATTCCAAAATGCTTATGGAATGTGAAAGGATTAGTAGCCTGAGCATAAACTCTAACGTTACTAATTCCTACACTTGAAAGTGCTGGGCTACTGTCAATCGTATAGCCAAGTGTTAAGCCTTTAACTCTTAGATAATCATTTTCGAATAGAAATCTAGAGGATGTAGAGGAAAAATCATTTTGACCTTCCAGAAGAATTGGAACTTCAGTAACATCACCAGGCTGTTGCCATCTGTCTTTTAAGTGTGGACTTTGTTGAGTTATACTTTCGAAACCACCCATAAGACCCATATATGTATAATCCATTACATATCCACCAAGAGCAAAGTTCATTAAGACAGAAAAATCAAAGTTTTTGTACTGGATATTAGCATTGAATCCACCAAGTATGTCTGGAATAGATTGCTTCTCTAGATAATACCTGTCAGCTTCACTATATTCTTTTGTAACTTCTCTTTCACCAGTTGGATCACCATTAGCATCTAAAATGTCTTTGTAAAACATTCCATATCCGTCAGCAGAGTCAACTCCAGCCCACTCATATGTAAAAAAGTCATATAGAGATCTACCAACCATCCATTTTTTAGTACCACTAATAAACTCCTCCTGAGTTAATTCAGTAATTTCATTATTTTCAGTGGAGAAGTTAACAGAAGCGTTAATAGATAAATCATCAGTTTTTACAATTTGAGACGATAAAACCACTTCAATACCATAATTTTTTAGAGAACCAACATTAGTTGTAACAGATGCATTTCCTGTAGAAATTGGAACAGGCTTGTTGTAAATAAGATCTACACTTTCCCTTTCATAGTACTCAACTGATCCATCAAGTTTTCCTCCAAATAAACCAAATTCAACACCGTAATTACTGGTAGCTGTTTTTTCCCAGCTCAGGTAAGGGTCATTCAATCCTCCTGCAAGAACACCAGTAGTGTCTAATTGATTCCACCCAGTATTAAATAATGTGATGTAGGGAAAACTTCCAATACCTCTATCATTACCTAGTTCACCATAAGAAGCCTTAACTTTAAGAAAATCTACTACATCAGAATCAGCTAAGAAACTTTCCTTAGACATCAACCAAGATGCACCAACTGAATAGAAAGTACCTTCTCTAACCGATTTGGCAAATTTTGAGGATAAACCTTGATTAACACTACCTTCAATGTAGTATTTCTCATTAAAATTATATTTAAGCCTACCTAGAAGATTAGTAAACCTTTGTTGACTTGTAGATCCACTAACAGATGAAGGAGTAGTTGCACCGTTTAATACTTTTACACCTGGTAAAAAACCTTCACCAGACGCACCAAGTCCGTCAGTTTCATAGTTGTTAGCAACATAGATTAAATCAACTTCAACGTTATGATCGTCAAAGGATTCAGTATAAGTTAATTGTTGCTGGGCATTTGTTTGCATTGTTAGGTTTCTTGATTGAGAAACTCTACCATTAACACTAGATGCATATCCAAAGTCTCTATGTATGTATGAAAAACCACTGTACATATATGATTGGTAAGCTAATCTAGATGAGAAATACAGATTATCTGAAATATCAATTGAACCATAAATTGTAGCATTAAAATCAGTTCTAGTGTTGTATATGTCATATAGGAAAAGTGATGCATAAGCGTTTTCGTCAGCAAATGAGCCACCTCTTGTTCCATTGACAGCAACAGTTCCGTTAGCTCCATAGTCAAATATTTTGCCTCCATTGGCATCAGTTATAAAAGAACCATCTGCATTTCTTCTATAAATTGGGAAAATGTTTGGCACACTATATATCCATTGAACTGTATTTGACAATCCACCACCAGATTGATTTGGGGTATTAGAAAAAGATCTAGTGTAACCAACATTCATTCCAACAGTGAAAATATCGCTTACATTACTGTCAATTTTAATTCTGGATGAAAATCTTTCGAAATTTGTTGTAACAATATTCCCATCTTCACTTAAATAATTAGTGGAAAAGAAATAAGATGTGTTTTTACTACCACCAGAAAAACTGACACCAATTTCGTCAAAACTAGCCGTATCATCCATTAAAACTCCTTTCCAGTCAGTATCCCAAAGCGGACTAGCAGTTAATTTACCATCAGTTCCAACAGGATTAGCA
>CACIKV010000016.1 GCA_902587325.1 uncultured Bacteroidota bacterium | reverse complement strand
GAAAAATAACATTTCTTTCATTAAAAATTTCTAAACATAATTTAATAGTAGAAATAAGATCAATTTTTTCATTTTTTTGAGCTGGTAATTCTGCAAAACTTGAAAAAGCAGTAGCTATTGAACTTAAAACATCTATTTGTTGAACCAAAGTTTTACTGTATTCATCCAATTTTTTATTAATATTAGGATCTTTAGGATCAAATTTTATTTTAAAATTTTGAACGCTTAATTTCATTGGAGTTAATGGATTTTTAATTTCATGAGCTACTTGTTTAGCCATTTCCCTCCAAGCTAATTCTCTTTGTGATTTAGAAAGTTGTTTGACATTTTGGTCAATTTGATCAACCATATCATTATATGAACTTACCAAAGTAAACATCTCTCTACTAGTAACATCTAAATTGATTTTTTTATTTAATTTATCAATTTTCATTTGTTTCATTTTATATACAATTTCAGAGATTGGATTCGTAATATAACTAGAAACGAAATATGAAATAATTATTGCTAAAACAAATAATAAGATATACACCTGAACAATATTTAAAATAAAAGATCTTAACTCATAAACATTCAATTTATCATCATCAACATATGGAAAATTAAGTATCCATATTGGTTCATTATTAGAATCGAAAATAATAGAATAAGATTCTCTAATCTGCTTTTCTTCAATTTTTTTTATTTTAACTACTTTATTTTTTTCGGAAGAGTTTATATCATCAATTAATTCATTACTTATACTGTTTAATGCATTTTCTCCAAAAGTTGACTGAATTAAATTTCCTTTTAAATCATAAATACTAAAACTTATATTTTGAATATCTGATATCTTAAAAATTTGATCTCTAAATTTTTGACTGTCATTTGAACCTTCTTTATTGTTTAAAAATTCATAGGATATTGCTCTTTGTAGTTGAGATTCTTTTCTATCTAACCTAAGTTCATGATAATAGTATGAGCTTTCTGATATTTGAAAGTTTGTAGAAATTCCAATAAGTAAAAAAGATATGAACACGAGAATTATCATTGATAAAAAAATTCTTGTTCTTAAATAAAAAAATGGCTTTTTCATGTTTGGAATTATCTAAAATAATCAATAAGAATTAAATATATATATTTATAAAATTCATAATGAGATTATCCAGAAAAATATTTATTCGTTTTGGAATTTTAGCAATCATAATTCTTTTTACAACCATTTTATTCAAACATGAAGATTTTAGTGACTACAAAAACATGATCTCTCTTGTTTTAAAAACAAAAAGTACAAAAGCATCCATTGACGATTATAAATTCTTCGACAATGTTAAAGTTAGAAGAAGTTCCAATCCAAAATCATGGCCGAAACATAAATTATACAATCAATTGGAAAGTACAAAAGAATTAGATTCTATTCACAATCAATTGGGTAGTATTGCTTTTTTATTAATTAAAAATGATTCCATAATACAAGAAAAATATTTTTTAGGATATAATGAGAGTTCCATGACTAACTCTTTTTCTATGTCAAAAAGTATTATTTCTTTTTTATTGTTTAAAAGTATTGAATCAAAAACAATAAAAAGCTTAGATGAAAAACTTATAAAGTATTATCCAGAATTTGAATCTACTGGTGGTGATAATGTAACTCTTGGCGATTTAGCATCTATGTCATCTGGCTTAAAATGGGAAGAAAATTATAAAAATTTACTAGGGATAACAGCACGTTCATACGTAAGCAAAGACTTAAAAAGGTTAATGCTAAAATCTTTTTTTAATGTTTTACCAGGTAAAAGTTTTGATTATCAAAGCGGAAGTACCCAACTTTTATCAATGGTAATTGAAAAAGCAAATAATAAAAAAATTAATGACTTAGTAAGTGAATGGTTGTGGGATCCTATTGGCGCTGAAAATGATGCTCTTTGGATGGTTGATAGCAAAGAAAACAATGAATTAAAAGCATATTGTTGTTTGAATTCTAATGCACGTGATTTTTCAAAAATAGGTAAACTTTATAAAGATTTTGGTATAATGAATGGTATTCAAATAATGAATAGTTCTTATATCAAAAAATCTATAACTCCAAGATTTGAGAATAATCCAATATATGGATACGGATTTTGGATTGGTAAGTTTCAAAATCAAAAATTTTTTTCTATGAGAGGACATCAAGGTCAATACGTAATTGTTTTCCCAAAAATTAATTTGATAATAACTAGACTTGGAAAAAGAAAAGCAAAAGGTCAAAGTTTAAATGGATTTCCAAAAGACTTTACAAAATACATTTCAGAAAGTTTTAAAATTTTAAAAGCAAACAATCTAATAAATGAATGATAATTTATTTGAAATAAAAAATCTAAATGTCTACTCAAAAGGAAATAAAATCGTAGACAATTTAAATTTTAAAATTAAAAAAAATACTATCCTTGGTATTGTTGGTGAATCTGGAAGTGGAAAATCTATTACTGCGTTGAGTATTCTCAAACTTTCTAGATTTAGAGGCTTAAATCAATCAGGTGATATTTATTTTAGTAATTCTAACTTAAATAAATTCTCAAGTAATAATTATAAGAACTTTTTAAAAAATGATGTTGGAATTATTTTTCAAGATCCTTCGAGCTATCTAAATCCAAGTATAAAATGTGGGAATCAATTGATAGAATGTTTTCAAAAAAATTATTCATCAAATACAGAAAATGTCAACATTGCAATTGAATTACTTGAAAAGGTTAAAATTAATGACCCCATGTCAACACTAAAAAAATATCCTCACCAACTTAGTGGAGGGCAACAGCAAAGACTTATGATTGCCATGATGATCTCAAAAAAACCTAAAATTTTAATTTGTGATGAAGCTACATCATCACTTGATTCATTGGTCAAAAAAGAAATTATTTCATTAATAATGAAACTCAAAAATGAATATAAAATGAGTCTAATATTAATTACCCATAATCTTAATATTGTTTATAAAATTTCAGATAACATAATTTTTCTCAAAGATGGAAAAATAATTGAAAAAGGTGAAACAAAAAAAATTTTTAAGAATCCAAAAATGTTATATACAAAAAATTTAATATCATTGAATAAGAGTTTCAAAATAAATAAAATTAATTTTGAAAAAAATAAATTAGAAATTCTTAAGGTTAATAATTTAAATTTAAAACTTACTGGGAAACAAATTTTAAATAATATAAATTTTAGTTTATTAAAAAATGATTCTTTAGGTATAATTGGAGAATCAGGATCAGGAAAAACCACAATTTCTAAATGTATACTTAAAATTTATAAAGACTACTCTGGTGATATTTTTTACAATTCAAAAAATTTAAAAACTCTTAATAGAATATCTATAAGTAAAGAAATTCAAACTATTTTTCAAGATCCTTATTCTTCTTTGGATCCATCAATTAGTATTATTAATCAAATAATTGAGCCTCTTAAATTTCATAATTTAATTTCAAAAAAAAATTTACATTCTGAAGCAGTTAATATTTTAAGAAGCGTTAAATTGAAAAATAATTTATACAATAAATTACCCTCAGAATTGTCAGGAGGAGAGAGACAACGCGTAGTTATTGGAAGAGCACTTACAATGAAACCAAAAATTCTAATTTGTGATGAGTGTGTATCTGCGTTAGATAAAAATATTCAAAATTCTATTCTTAATTTATTGATTGAATTAAAAAATAAATTTTCCCTTTCAATAATATTTATTTCTCATGATATAAGAATTGTTAAAAGTATTTGCAATCGAATTATGGTATTAAAAAGCGGTGAGGTTGTTGATTTGAATGATTCTAAAAAATTATTTAAAAACCCAAGTTCTTATACAAGAAGTTTAATTAATGCCATAATTTAAAATGAATATAAATCTTATTAGTATTCATAACTTATTAGAAATAATATGTTTTTTATTTTTAGGTTTTAATATTTTAAACTCCTGCTATAAATTTATTAGAAAAAAAAAATATACTTTTTTTGATTTTAGAATTTCTCTATTTACTTTAATATTTTTATTAATCAATCTATCATTTTCCTTTTTGTTAATTGATAAGTTAGAATTAAATATATACATTTCAAACGCAGTAACTTTATTTTTATGTTTTTTTGGTTGGTATTTACATAACAGATCTGTAGACTTTAGAAAAAAACATTTTAGAATATTATTTTTTTTCGTTTTAGGACTGATTACTTTTGTTATTGTAAAGTAACATAAACAAAAAACACTCGTAAAAGAGTGTTTAATGTTAAAACTTATGAAAAACAAACAATTAAATTTAAATTAAATTTGTTTTCATTTATATTAAAGAATTGTTAAAAATGAAAGACAAAAGTTATGGTGTTATTGGGGCAGGAAGTTGGGGAACTGCACTAGTAAAAATATTTTCTGAAAATCTTGATGAACTTAATTGGTATGTTAGAACAAACGAAAACATTGATGGAATTTATGAAAACAAGAGAAATCCAAAATATTTAAGAAATGTTCAATTAAAAACTAAAAAATTGAATATATCTAATGATTTACAAAAAATTATTAAACTATCAGATATTTTAATTATAGCCATACCTTCTCCATTTATAGATTTAACATTTGAAAATTATGTGGATCTATTAAAAGATAAATATATAATATCTGCATCGAAGGGAGTCATACCAAAATCACAACTTGTAATCAGTGAACATTTTCATTTAAATTATGGGATTAATAAAAATCATATTGGAATTATAAGTGGACCATGTCATGCTGAAGAAGTTGCTCTAGAAAAACTTTCCTATTTAACTGTCGGAGTAAGAAGTAAAAGCTTAGGAAATTATATTTCAAAAAACTTAAAATCAAAATATATAAAAGCATCTGTTTCAACTGACATTATTGGCATAGAATATTCAGCTACCCTAAAAAATATTTATTCAATTCTTATAGGTATTTGTCATGGATTAGGATACGGCGATAATTTTTTAAGTGTTGTTATAAGTCACTGTGCTAAAGAATTAAAATTATTTATTAGAACAATTCATCAAATAAAAAGGGACATTAATCATTCTGCTTATATAGGAGATTTACTTGTAACTACATATTCCATATTTAGCAGAAACAGAACATTTGGGAATATGATTGGTAAAGGTTATTCTGTTAAATCAGCTATGTCAGAAATGTCTATGGTTGTTGAGGGCTACTACGCTTCCAAAAACGCATATGAAATAACTAAAAATAATAAATATGAATTTTTATTCATTCAGTCAGTGTACAAAATCCTCTATAAAGGGATTAGTCCAAAAAAAATAGTTAAAGAAATTTCTGAAAAGCTATATTGACTTACTAAACTGATTTAAAAACCTAACATCATTTTCATATAATGTTCTAATATCATCAATTTGATAAAGAAGCATAGTAATTCTTTCAAGGCCCAGGCCAAATGCATATCCAGAATAATCTTTCGGGTCAATTCCACAGTTACTTAAAACACTTGGATCAACCATACCACACCCTAAAATTTCAAGCCATCCGGTTCCTTTTGTGATTCTGTAATCAGTTTCTGAATCCAATCCCCAGTATATATCTAATTCTGCACTGGGTTCGGTAAATGGAAAATAGGAAGGTCTTAATCTTATTTTGTTCTTACCAAAAAGTTGCTTTGTAAAATAAAGGAGGGTTTGTTTTAAATCAACAAAAGAAACATTCTTATCAATATATAGACCTTCAATTTGGTGAAAGAAACAATGTGATCTAGCAGAAATATCTTCATTTCTATAAACTCGACCTGGGGATATTGTTCTAATTGGAGGTTTATTATTTTCCATATGTCTTATTTGAACTGATGAGGTGTGAGTCCTTAAAAGCCAATCAGGGTCTTTGTTTATATAAAATGTATCTTGCATATCTCTTGCAGGATGGTGTTCAGGTAAATTCAACGCAGTAAAATTATGCCAATCATCCTCAATTTCAGGACCCTCTGAAATATCAAAACCAATTTTTTGAAAAATATCTATAATTTTATTTTTTACAATAGATATTGGATGACGTGATCCTAATTTTAATATTTGAGAAGGTTTTGAAAAATCTTCATATTTATGAGTTACTGATTTAGAGGAAAACTTGTCTTTTAAAGAATCATAAATCTCATTGGCAAGAATTTTTAAATTATTTATTTCTTGGCCTAAATTTCTTTTTTTGTCATTTGGAACATTCTTTAGCTCAAGAAACAACTTTTGAATCAAACCCTTTTTTGATAAATATTTAAGTCTAAATTGGTCAAGTTGTTTTTCATCTTTTATCTCGAACGATTGAAGTTCTTCTAAATATTTTTTTATATCATTGACCATCACAAGCGAAAGTATTCTAATTATTTAATTAATAAAACCCTTTTTTAAAAAATAATTAATGATTGCTTCTTTTATTAATATAGATTGTTCACCTGACTTTAAATATGGTAGCTTGGATTTAAGACTGTAGTGAGGCCATCCTTCATTATCAACGAAATCAAATTTATAATAACCATACGGTTCAAGAAGTTTACAAATGGCTATATGCATTAAATTAACTTTTTCTTCTTTTTTAAATTTTTTTTCAAATAATCCCAATTCTTGTATACCAATTAAATAAATTACACCTTCTAAATCAATCATTTGTCCGTCATTAAAATCAATACTTATCTTTTCAATTAAATTATCCCACCTATTTATTTTTTTTGTAGAGGCTTTCATTATATTTTTATAATTAAATACTAATTTATAATTTCAAATTGAATTATTTTGATGTTATTGTAATATGTCTACTGACTTTTGGTTTTATTAGAGGATTTTTAAAAGGATTTTTTAATGAGATATTCTCTTTTTTAGGTTTCTTTATTGGTTTAATAGGATCTACAATTTTCTCAGAAGATTTGTCAAAAGTTATTTCAAAATTTGTTGAAATTGATATAAAAATTATAAATATTATATCCTTTATTACTCTATTCATACTAATCACAATTTTATTTTCAATAATTGGAAAATCACTAACTAAGCTTATAAAATTTGCTTCTTTAGGAATGATTAATAGAATTCTTGGCGGTGTTTTCAGTTTAAGTAAATACTTAGTGATTTTTTCATTTTTAGTTTTGGTTATAAATTATTTAAATAACCTCTTTAGTATAAATATACTTTCAAAATCAATATTAAATGACTCTCTAATTTTTAATATTTTAATTTCAGTTGGTGATGGGATTCTATTTTTATTTGACAACCGAATGATGTTCTATTAAACTTATTTTGATAATTTATTTAATTTGGTCTCTTTATAAGCTGATACGAAGAACTCAATATCCAACCCTTTGATCCATTTAAAAGTTCGACTTGACTCCATTCATTTAATTTTTCTAAAACATTAATTTTAGTGCCCTCATTTAATATAAATATTTCTTCAGATCTTTGATTAGGTTCAGACTTGAATGGTATCCTGTTCTCAAATAAAATGGCAGGATTATTTTTATCATTAATTGATTTAGAATTAACACCAACAATTAAAAATATTATAAAACAAATAAGGAATATCAAACCAATACTAAAGTAAAGCTTTTTGGTATAGGTATTTTTATTAAATGCATAAACTGAAAAAACTGTAAAAGCTAAAAATTCAAATATAATTGAAATTAAAAGCCAAGTATTATAATCAACTAAATTTATAAAACTTAAAATGAATTTGGATAACTGATTAATTGGAATGCTTTCAATTCTGTCAATAGTCATGTTTTGAGAAAAGGATAAATTATTTTTTGTTTCATTATTATTTGGATCAAGCAATAAAGATTTTTCATAATAAAAAATTGAATTTGCTATATCATTAATTTTATAATAAGCATTACCTAAATTATAGTATAATTCTGCAGATTCAGACCCATTGTTTATGATACTGGTATACTTTTCAATGGCTTTAGTATAGTTACCTTGATTGTATAATGCATTACCCTCATCGAAAACAACTTCAACTTGAGATTGAGCATTTAAAAACAATAAAATTAAAAACAGTTTAAACATATTATACATTTTCAAAGTTTGTTAATATCTGAACAGCTTTTTCATAATCTTTATCCATATCATCAGTACTTGCAGGAGTGTATCTTGCGATTTCACAACTTTCAATTAATTCAATTACATCATTAATTACCTTATCAGAAATATTTTCCTTAATCAAAATTGATTTGATTTTATCTTTAGAAAAATCTTCTTTTCTGATCATATATTTTGATTTAAAAAAGTTGAATAATGCTTGATCTAATGAGCTATAAAAAGATTCTTTGTTAGAAATATCAATTTTTGCATTTTCCAAATACTTTCTAGCTAATTTCTCAGCATTTTTGGTTATTAGATCAGAATCTGAGATTGATTTTCTGGTAACTTTTATTAATAATAGTATAACAATGAAAATTAAAAAAGGTATAGATAAAAGAATATATAACCAAAGTTTCGAGTCCAATAATTTTTTAGAATTAATACTGGAAAATTTCGAACTTAATTTTATGTAATTAAACTGTCCCATTGTCTGGATAGTATTATTTTGATTGGAACTCAATCCAGAGTTATTAGTAAAATCTGAATTCATTGGGCCTTCGGTTACATCTACAATACTTTCATTTGTTTTTATTGTTACGTACTTTTTGGCTTCTGGGTCGAAGTAACTGAACTCAACTGCAGGAATAGGGTACTTACCTTGGAATTGAGGAACAATTGTATAAGTATTCGAAATTTGACCATTCATTCCTGATATCGACGATTTTATATCTTCTTTAAATTCAGGATCATACTTTTCTAAAGATGATGGCACTTTTATTTCTGGAAGAGAGAACAATTTAAGATTACCTCTTCCATTAACTTTTAATTCTAGTTGAAATGATTCAGTTGCTTTTAATTCAGACTTAGAAGAAAATAAAGAAACATCAAACTTCCCAACAGCACCATTAAAACTTTCAGGTTTACCTTCAGAGGGGAATTCTTTTACTTTTATATTTTTCTTTTTTGAAGAAACTTTTTTTGAAGTTTGTGTATAAATAACATTTCCAAAAAAATCTCGTCTGTTAGTTGGTACATCTACCGTTACATCTAAGGTTAATGGTAATAGCTCTAAATTACCTGACTTTTGAGGAAAGAGTAAAGCTCTTTTCCAAGTAACATAATTATACCTTTGTCCTTTATAGGAAGTGCTTTTTATTTCTAAACGCGGAATTTTTATATTTTGAGACCAAAAATTATTAAATTCTGGGCTGTCTATTTCACCCAAATTCGTGACATTAATTTTAGGATTAAAAAGTAATTTAAACTCAACTGAGATTGGCTCATTCAAATAAGTCTCACTTTGAGAAACTTCAATATTTAATTCAATATCATCATTTAATACGGATGATGGGCTGCCGGGCGATAGAGAGGATTGTACTGCTTCACTAACTTGAATTTGAACGGGTAAAGTTTTATAAATATCTCCATCAATTTCTATAGATGCTTGACCTATGGTAAACTTTCCCTTTTTAATTGGAGTTAAAAAATAAGAATACGTTTTAGTAAAACTTCTGACTCCATTAATCCAACTGTTACTAACAGACTGGTTTGGTCCGCCTACAACTCTAAAGCCATCAAATGAAGGTGGATTGAAGTTATCTCCATCCTTATTCATTTTAAAATCAACTCTTAAATTCTCATTAACGCCTAAATTGTTTTTACTAACCTCAGCCTCAAACTTGATTTGAGAAAAACTAAAGTTGATAACCAATAAACAAATTAGTGTTAAAATTCTTTTCATAACTACCAATCTTTTTTATTTGATTTTGGTATTCCTTTAAGTTTTTTCTTATTCACTTTTTCCTGCACCTTTTTTTCTTCTTTATTCATTGCCTCTAGGAGATTTTTTAATTGCTGAGGAGAAATTTGATCTTCTTTTGGTTTCTGTGGCTGTTTTGAATCGTCTTTTTTATCCTGATTTTTATCATTCTGTTCTCCCTTATCATCCTTCTCTTCTTTTTTATTATCACTTTTATTGTCCTTGTCCTGATTGTCTTTATTATCCTTATTGTCATTTTTATTATTCTGATTCTGGTTTTTTAGAAGTTCCTTAGCAAGAACATAATTATACCTTGTTTCTTCATCATCAGGATTATTAAGCAAAGATTGTTTAAAGGAATTAACTGCGTTTTGATAATCCTCTTTCTGCATATATGTGTTTCCAAGATTATGAAAACCTTTGTGTTTATTTTCCTTACTAGAATTTTTTTTCAAAGCACTTTTATACATAATTTGAGCATCAGTACCCAAATTATTTTTATAAAGAGAATTTCCAAGATTATATGGTGCATTGTAATTTAAAGAGTCTATTGATTTAGCTATTCTATAATTGTATTCAGCGATTTCAAAATCTTTATTGTCGAATTTAATATTGCCATCAAAAACTAGGTTATTTGATTTTTTTTCTGTCTCATTTTGAGAGAAAGAAAATGAAACCATTAAAACAAAAAATATACTAATTCTTATTCCCATTTTCATTAAATAAATTTAACCTTTCTATCCAAAAAGTTTTCTTGTCATACACAATCAAATCTAAGAATAAGAAAAATAAACCAAATCCTAAAAACCACTGAAATTGGTCTTTAAAAGCAACGAATTGTTTTGATTCAAATTCTTTCTTATCCATTTCTTTTAATTCATCTATTATAAGATTTACTACTGTATTAGTGTTATCCCCTTTAAAATATTTTCCATTACTTTCTAGAGCCATCTCACTTAATATTTTTTCATTTAATTTGGTAATTACAACCTCACCATTTTCATCCTTTTTATAAGATTTAATTATATTATTTTCCTTTATTGGTATGGGTGCTCCACTAATAGAGCCAACACCAATTGTGAAAATTGTTATTCCGGTATCACCAACAATTGATGACAAATTAATATTTTGAGATTCATGATCTTCACCATCAGAAATTATACATAAAACTCTGTTTGTTTGATTATCATCATCATAATAATTTTTTGAAAGTCTTATTGCTTCTCCAATTGAAGTTCCTTGAGAAGATAGCATATCCGTATTTAAACTTTCCAAAAACATACGTGCAGAAGAAAAATCAGTAGTTATAGGTAGTACTGGAATTGCCGTTGAAGCATAAGCAATTATACCAACCCTATCAGATCCAAGTTTGTCAAATATCTCTGAAACAATTCTTTTTGATTTTATTATTCTATTAGGTGCAATATCCTCAGCTAACATACTTTTAGAAACATCAACAGCAAAAACCAAATCTACACCCTCTCTCTTTACGGTTTTTAGTTCAGTGCCAATTTTAGGATTGACCAATGCAAAGACTAATAAAATAATTGCAATGGATTTAATTAAAAATTTAAGAAATGGTTTTTTATTTGAAATTTCAGGACTTAAATACTCAATAGTGTTTGAATCAAAATATTTCTTTTTTATAGTCCTTTGCCAATTTTTATTAATAATAAAAATCAAAAATAAAATTGGTAACAAAACCAAAAAATACATAAACGATATTTCTTCTAACTGATACATTATATTATTGATCTAAACACTGTATATTTTAAAATTAATTCGACAAAAATTAAGCCAATTGCAGCTATAATTAGTAGCCTATATTTTTCCTCTGAATCAGAATATTTAATCTCCTCAACTTCAGTTTTTTCTAGCTTATTTATCTCATTATAAATTTCCTCTAATTTCTTATTGTCAGTTGCTCGAAAATATAAGCCCCCTGTTTTATTTGCTACATTTTTTAGTAATTCTTCATCAATTTCAACCTTGGTCATTCCAAATCTAAATGAACCGTTTGGGTTTAAAGCAACTGGTGCTCTTGCATTCCCATTAGTTCCTAAACCTATAGTGTATGTTTTTATTTCAAAATTTGCTGCTAAATCAGCAGCTGTTGAAGGATCAATGAATCCAGAATTATTGACTCCATCTGTTAATAAGATAATTACTTTACTTTTTGCCTTACTCTCTTTTAATCTATTTACTGAAGTTGCTAAACCCATTCCAATTGCAGTTCCATCTTCAATTATACCATCAAAAGTAATGTCAGAAAGAGATTTAATCACTACATCCTTGTCCGATGTTACTGGTGTTTTAGTATAACTCTCGCCCGCATATATGACGAGTCCAATTCTATCATTTATCCTATCATTAATAAATTGGGACGCTACTGTTTTTAAAGCTTCTAGTCGGTTAGGTTTTAAGTCTTGTGCTAACATACTAGATGAAATATCAACCGCAATAACTATGTCAATACCACTACTTGTTTTTGTCCTAGTACTATTACTAATTTCTTGAGGTCTAGCCAGTGCAACAATTACTAATAATAACGTTATTATTCTAAAAAAATTAATTATGGGATACAGCTTAGACTTTAAAGTTTTAGAGTCAAAACTTTCGAGATTTGAAAATTTAAAATTATTTAATCTTACAAACTTGAATTTGTAAAGCATAAAAGCTACTACTGGCAATAAAATTAAAAGCCATAAAAACTCAGGATTTTTAAAAACAATATTATCCATTAACAAAGTCTATAGAGTTTTCAATTCTTTTTACAATCTGTTCAACAATTTCATTTTTTTGTTCATAAACAGTTATTATTTCGATTAAATTTTGATCACTAATAAAAATTATAGTCGAATAATTAAATTTCTTATCTTTTCTTGAATCATCAAATGAACCAAAAATTTTAACTCCTTTTTTATCACTTTGAGTTATAAATTCTTCTTCTTTGGTTAAAACATTAATGTATCCTTTGTCTTTAAAATTATCTAACATATCACCAACTACATCCTGATTTTCTGTGTAAGAATTTACATTAATTTGAACTTGATAATCACTTTCTAAAAGTTCATAATAGTTTTTGTTATTTATAGTGTCACTAACTCTTAGCAATGCATCTGGAGATTCAAGTTTCAAATTAAATTGGGTATAATTACTATTAATCCAATCACTTTTTAAAGTTTTTTTATTGGAATCAAAAACTAATATATTTTTAAAACTTTCAGGAAAAATAATGTATGATGAAATAGAAAAAGAAAATAGAACAAGTAATGATGAAATAATAATAAAATTATTTTTTCTTCTTTTTTTAATTGTTTCTATCTCCTTTTCTTTCTTTTTTCTTTCTTCTAACTCCTTTTCTATATCATTTGGAATAGCATTTTTTGTGTTTACCAAAACAGATTGTAATAGCTTTTTATCATCAATCACTACCTTTTTATCAGGTGTATATTTAGCAAACTTTACTAAGTCTGCATTTTCTAGAACTTTCCTAAAATCATCAATAGTCTCTTTAGATAATTTTAATTTCTTTGATTTTTTTAATAAAATTATTTTTTCAATAAGTTCATTAGAAGTACTCTCAAAAGCGCTAATCTCAACATCCTTTTCAAAATAATTTTTAATAATATCCGTCATCTGAGTATAGTATATTTTATAATCTATTTGAGAATTAATTTTTTTCTCATCAAGCTCATTTAAAGAATTAATTGCAATTTCAAAAGGCGTGTTATATTCATCTATAATCACTTCTGAAAGAATTAATTTTTTATACAAAAAATAAATAATAATTGCAGCTACAATAAGAATAAGTAAAGAAGAAAAAATTATAAAAGGAGAATTCTTTGATTCTTTAGTTTGATTAATTTCTTTAATATCAAAGAATTTTTTTGAGACAGTGTCAACTTCAATAGTTAATACTTCAATTAATAACGAATCTGAATACAACTTCTTATTACCAAAAATTATCTCTTGAGGCTTAATCACAAAATTACCTTCATCAAAGTTTGTTAATCGAAATCTTTTAGTAATCGATTTTTTTCTTTGAAAATCTATTGTATCAAGTGGAAATTCTTCAGCAATTACAAAAGGGCTAAATTGATATTTTTCAGGGAAAAAAACGTCTCCAATATCATTTGATTCAATTTTAATCTCGTAAGAAATTTGTTCACCAACTTTTATAGTAGTTGTATCTATTTTAGTACTGATAATTGGGTCATTACTTTGGGAAAAAATTGATCCAAAAGAAAAAAACATCAAAAGGAAAAAAAAATTATAAAACTTATCCACGATTTTTAAAATATCCTAATAAAAGTTTAACATAATCTCTATCTGTTCTACAATTAATTGTTCCAGATCCGTTTTTTTTAAAAATAGTTTCAAAATTCCCTTTCATTTCAAGAGATTTAATTTTAAAAGAATCTCTCACAAATTTTGAGGACGTATCAACAAACCTAGTTTCATTGGTCTCTTGATCTACCATAGGAATAAAACCCAGGTTTGGGATTTCTTCCTCGAACTTATCAAATATTCTTATACCAGTTATATCATGCTTTTTGGTCGCAACTGAAAGAGATTTATTATAATCTTGAGAAACAAAATCTGATAATATAAAGGCAATAGATTTTTTAGATATTACGTTTGAAAAAAACTCCAAAGCAACTGAAAGATTAGTTTTTTTACTTTTTGGTTTAAATTCAATTAACTCTCTAATAATCCTAAGTATATGTGTTCTTCCTTTACTTGGTGGAATATATAGTTCGACCTGATCTGTAAATAGTATCAACCCAACTTTATCATTGTTTTGAATAGCTGAAAAAGCAAGAGTAGCTGAAATTTCAGTAACAATATTTTTTTTCAATTCAATTTCAGTACCGAAAAATTTTGATCCACTAATGTCAACCATTAACATTAATGTTAATTCTCTCTCTTCTTCAAAGACCTTTACAAAAGGTTGATTATATCTAGCTGTAACATTCCAATCTATGGTTCTCACATCATCTCCAAATTCATAGCCTCTTACTTCACTGAATGTCATACCTCTTCCCTTAAAAGCACTGTGATATTCACCTCCAAAAATATTATTTGAAAGTCTTTTGGTTTTAATCTCAACCTTTCTAACCTTTTTTAATAGTTCTTTTGTATCCAAAATAATACTACTATGGTACCTCTACAGAATTAACAATTTTTGAAATCACGTCCTGAGTAGTTACGTTTTCTGCTTCAGCTTCATATGTAAGGCCTATTCTATGTCTCAAAACATCATATATTACTTCACGAATATCCTCAGGGATTACATATCCTCTTCTATTTATGAAAGCATTACATTTAGCTGCTTTAGCCAAATTGATACTTCCTCTTGGTGATGATCCAAAACCAATCAAAGGTTTCAATTCCTGCAAATTATTTTTCTCAGGAAATCTTGTAGCAAAAATTAATTTTAAAATATATTTTTCAATTTTATCATCCATGTAGACATCTTTAACGGCATCTTGTGCTTTTAATATATCTTTTGTTGTAATAACAGGTTTTATTTTTTCAAATGATTCATTGATATTAGATCTAATTATTTGTTGCTCATCCTCAAATTCAGGATAAGTTATAACACATTTAAGCATAAATCTATCCATCTGCGCTTCGGGTAATGGATATGTTCCCTCCTGTTCGATTGGGTTTTGCGTAGCCATTACCAAAAAAGGTAGTTGTAATTTAAAAGTCTTATCACCAATTGTAACTTGTTTCTCTTGCATTGATTCTAGCAAAGCAGATTGAACTTTAGCTGGGGCTCTATTAATCTCATCCGCCAAAACAAAATTTGCGAATACTGGACCTTTTTTAATTGAAAAGTCATTTTCTTTCATATTGTATATCATTGTTCCAATAACATCAGCTGGTAAAAGATCTGGGGTGAACTGAATTCTACTAAAAGAGCCTTTGACTGCTTGGCTTAAACTATTAATTGCAAGTGTTTTGGCAAGTCCAGGGACGCCTTCAAGTAAAATATGCCCTTTTCCAAGAAGACCTATAAGCAAACGTTGAATCATATATTTTTGACCAACAATTACTTTGTTAACTTCAAGCATCAGCAAATCAATAAATGCACTTTCTTTCTGAATTTTCTCATTCAGAGCTTTAATGTCTACATTCTTATTTTCCATAATTATATAATTTGGGGTAGCAATAGTATTAAAAATAATAATTAAATACTGTTAAATATTGGTTAAATCAATATCGATTTAAGAATACAATCCTCTTGAGATAATAAACTTTTTGATATTTTCACTAATTAGCGATTCATACTCATCATTATTTCTAATTTTTTCTCTTATTGATGAAGAAGAAATATTCATAGTAGGAGCATCACTAAGTATTACATTTTTGTGATTAATCAAATCTGCCTCTTTTGAGTGGTTTAACACTCTAGGATAAACATAAATTTTTTGATTTAAAATATTCAAGGAATTTTTCCAGTTTTGTAAAGTGAATAGATTGTCTTCACCCATAATTATAGAAAATTCAAAACCTTGATATTCCTTTTTAATTTCGTCTAATGTATCAGCAGTATAATTTGGTTTTGGAAGACCAAATTCAATGTCACAACATTTAAATTTAGTGTTCAATTCACAAAAACCTTGAATCATCTCCAGTCTTATATTTTCGTCACTAGTACCCTTTTCTATTTTATCAGGGTTCATTGGTGTTACAACAAACCAAACTTCATCAAAAAAATTCTTAAGAAAAAAGTCTGCAATAGCCTCATGGCCTTTATGTATTGGATCAAACGTCCCAAAAAATAAACCTACACTTTTCATAAGTTTAAAAAACTTTTAACAACACTTAAAATTTCATTTTTTGATTTATTTAAATCATTATTGATAATAATATGATCAAATTTATCTTTCATTTCCATTTCTTTTTCTGCTTTATTTAGTCTCTCTTTTAAATCCTTCTCTAAATTATTTTTTCTTCGTCTCAATCTGTTTTCAAGCTCACCAATACTAGGTGGATTAATAAATAATGTTAAAGAATTTGAAGAAAAATATCGCTTTAGACTTAGAGCCCCAACAACATCTACATCAAAAATTATATTGTGATTAATAATTACAGAATCAATTTCAGACTTTAATGTTCCATAAAAGATGTTATCATAAACTTCTTCATACTCAACAAACCCATTATTTTGAATTCTATTTTTAAATTCATCTATGGATAAGAAATTATAATCTAATCCATCGATTTCTCCATCTCTTTTTTTTCTTGTAGTTGCCGAAACTGAAAATTTTAAGTCTAATTCTTTAATTGAAAGTAAATGTTTTGCAAGGGTTGTTTTTCCACTACCAGATGGTGCACATAATATTATTACTTTACCAGCCATTAAAGAATATTTAAAATTTGTTCTCTGATTTTTTCTAGAGAAGATTTCATTTCAACCACACTATTCTGAATCTTAGAGTTACTTGATTTAGAACCAATAGTATTAATTTCTCTTCCAATTTCTTGGCAAATAAAGCCTAACTTTTTTCCTTTTTCTGATACGTCATTATCTAATATTTCAATAAAAAAATCCATATGACTTTTTAACCTGACTAATTCTTCATTGATATCCATTTTTTCTAAATAATAAAAAACCTCCTGTTCAAATCTGCCATTATCAAAATTAACTTCTAAATTTTGAGATTTTATCTCTAATTCTTCTTTTATATTTTTTTTATGTAAATGACTTATTTTTTCAATTGCCTTAGAATATTTACTAATTATATTTAAGTTTTCTCTTAAATCTTTTAAAGTATTTTTTCCTTCATTTTTTCTAAAATCAATAACATGTTCAATAACAGAATTTACACTATCAATTATTTTTTTTGTTTGGACTTCTGAAAAAGAGATCTCTCCCTTAGTGATAGAATTTGGGAGAGATAATACTGATTTTAAAATATGAGAATCATCAAAGTCCGAAATTTCTTTTAACTCATCAATATAATTTTTAATTATACTTTTGTTAAAAGAAATCGAGTCATTAGAAGATCCAATTAATTTTATTCTAAGATCTACTTTCCCTCTTTTTAGATTTTCCTTTAAAAGATTATTAAAGATTAATTCTTGGCTTGACAATGTGGATGGTATTGATATTTTTGAATCAAAATATCTACTGTTTAAAGTTTTTATCTCAACATAAATCTCTAATTCATCAATTTGCAAAGAAGTTGACCCATAACCGGTCATTGATTGAAGCATGTACAAATTTATGAAAGAATTTCTATAGATTAAAAATGAAATTAATTATTAGATGATTTCATTATAATTTTCTCAACCAAATATTTCTAAATGAAACTTTAGAACAACAATGACTTTGAAGAAACAGAGGCCCATCTCCATGAGCAATATTTTTGGGAGGTCCAACATTTTCTGTGGTTCCTAATATTTCTACATGATTTTGAATTAAAACACCATTGTGAAATACAGTGAAATAACCTGATTTAACTTTTTCACCTTTAGCATTGAATTCAGGTGCTTTAAAAACAATATCATAAGATTGCCACTCTCCAGGTTTTCTTGATGAATTTACAAGTGGAATATATTGCTTGTAAACTGAACCTGCTTGTCCATTGACATAGGTTTGATTTTCATAACTATCTAAAATTTGGATTTCATATCGACTTTGTAAGAAAATTCCACTGTTTGATCTATCTTGATTTTTATAAGACAAATCTTCACTAGTTTTCCACTCAATGTGTAGTTGGACTGAACCAAAGTTTTCTTTTGTTTGAATTCTTGGACCATCATTTCCATTATTAACCAGAAAGCCATCATCATTTATCATCCATTCACTTTCTTTATCATGCCAATTTCCTTCCCACTTTGACAAGTCTGTTCCATCAAACAAAACTATTGCATCGTTAGGTGGAGCTGAGTCAGAAATCGAATAAACTTTTTTAGGGATGGGCTCCCAAATCTCTGTATCCTTTGAAGATTGAGCAATTGAAATATTAATGAAAAAGGTTATAAAAATTGCTAGGTAAAATTTCATAAGCCAAGTATTTTCTTGATTTGTTCTTTATCAATATCAGCACCAGCAAAATCATCAAACGATTTCTCAGTTACTTCAATTATATGATCAGAAATAAATTTTGAACCTTCTCTAGCGCCTTGTTCCGGACTCTTGATACAGCATTCCCATTCCAGAACAGCCCATCCATTAAAACCATATTGGCTTAATTTTGAAAAAATTGATTTAAAATCAACTTGACCATCCCCTAGGGATCTAAATCTTCCTGGTCTATCCTTCCAATCCAAGTATCCACCATAAACACCAGCTTTACCAGTTGGATTAAATTCTGCATCTTTAACATGAAACATTTTAATATGATCTTTATAAAAGTCAATAAACTGTAAATAATCTAATTGTTGTAAAACAAAATGACTTGGGTCATAAAGTATTTTTGCTCTTCTGTGGTTATTAGTTTCTTCTAAGAATTTTTCAAATGTTACTCCATCATGAAGGTCTTCCCCTGGGTGAATTTCATAACAAATATCAACTCCCATTGAATCAGCGTGATCTAATATAGGCTTCCATCTTTTTGCCAATTCCTTGAATCCTTCATCAACTAGACCAGCAGGTCTTTGTGGCCAAGGATAAAAAGTATGAAACAATAGTGAACCAGAAAATGACGCAATAGGCTCAATTCCTAAATGATTACTGGCATTTATTGCATTCATCATTTGATCAACCGCCCATTTTGTCCTATCCTTAACATTTCCATGTAAATTTTCAGGAGCAAAAACATCAAACATTAAATCATATGCTGGATGACTGGCAACTAATTGACCTTGTAAATGAGTAGACAATTCACTAATTTCTAAGCCCTGCTCATTCAAAATTCCTTTGATCTCATCGCAATAATTCTTGCTAGAACCTGCTTTTTCGAGATCAAAAATTCTTTTATCCCAGGTTGGTATTTGAACGGCTTTATAACCTAAATTACTTGCCCACTTTGCAATATCATTTAGATTATTAAATGGTTTGTCATCACCACAAAACTGAGCAAGAAAAATTCCAGGACCTTTAATAGTCTTCATATTTAAATAAACTTTTCTAACAACTTTTTTGTTGCAATTATTCCATCATCTTCTCCAAGTCTATTGCCTTCATATTCAATCCCCACATATCCTTGATAACCTGATCTTTTAACAATTTCCATCATCCTCTTGTAGTCAATAGTTGTTTCGTTACCTTCATCATCAAAGTCATATGATTTAGCACTTACAGCGTGAGCATAAGGCATTAATTCTTCAGTACCTAAATATCTATCGTACATTTGTGTACAATTTCCCCACGGTCTTCCGTTCATACAAAAGTTTCCAAAGTCAGGTAAAGTTCCACAATTTTCTAATTTAACCTTTGACATCACATTTGACAAATATTTTCCACTTGATGACAATCCTCCATGGTTCTCTACAACAACGTTTATGTTTTCATTATACTTGTTTAAAGCGGTTAATGATTTTACTGAATTTTTTGTCCATTTATTTAAATCTTTTTCGCCGTTTAGATTTACTCTCATTGTTTTACATCCAATTTCAGCGGATAAATCAATCCACCTTTTGTGATTATCAATAGCTTGAAATCTTTCATTTTTATTACTTGAAGCCAAATCACCTTGGTTGTCAATCATAAATAATACATTATCAATTCCATGGTCATCAGATCTTTTTATTAATTCTTTAGCTAAAGAATTCATTGACATTCTCTCTAAAATATCAGTATCGCGAGTATACAAACCTGAAACGAATTCAATACCTTCGATGTCAAAAGATCTTGCCTTTTTTGCAAAGTCAAGAATTGGTAGCTTTCCATTTTTTATAGACTTATTCAAGGACCACTGAGCTAGAGAAATTTTTAAGTTTTCTATTGAATTAAATTTTGCAAAATTTGTACTTGGGAAAACAGATGATGCGATTCCAGCTGTTAAAGTAACTGCTAGAAAATTTCTTCTTTTCATAATTGTTGTTTAATTATTAAATATAAATTTAATTT
Organism: uncultured Bacteroidota bacterium; assembly: GCA_902587325.1. GTDB lineage: Bacteria > Bacteroidota > Bacteroidia > Flavobacteriales > Flavobacteriaceae > Eutrophosalina. Next base: position 6,664 of record CACIKV010000016.1, on the reverse strand, counting down.
TGAAGCTATAAAAAAATTGCCTATTAATAAATTAAGTAAATCTTTTTTTAATATTGAAATAATGAATTGTAAATTTGTATACTAAATATTATATAAATGAAAAAAATTATAACTTTTTTATTTACAGCAATAATTCTTGTAGGATGCAAGAATGAACCAAAAAAAGAAAAGTTCTCTTATAAAAGAGTTCAGGAAGCTACTGAAAATACTATCGTAAAATCAATGAATGATGTGACTATTAACTCCAATGATCAAATGTTATTTGACAGGTCAATTATTAGAGTAAAATCAGGTGAAACTGTTACGTTAAAATTAAATCATACAGGAAAAATAGCAAAGGAATTTATGGGACATAATTTTGTGTTGGTAAAAGAAGGAGTTGATATAGATGATTTTGCTCAAAGAGCAATGAATGCAAAAGAGACTGATTATATTCCTGAAGGAGACGAGACATATGCTTATACCAAGATGCTTGGTGGAGGAGAAAGTGATATAATTACTTTCATGAGTCCAGAGCCTGGAACTTATACATATTTATGTACTTTCCCTGGACACTATCAGATTATGAGGGGAGACTTTATTGTTGAGTGATGAAGTTTAATACTAAAACAATTCATGGTGGACAGATCAAGGAAAAGGGTTATGGAGCTGTCATGCCACCAATATATCAAACTTCTACATATTCTCAGACCAAACCTGGTGAACACCAAGGCTATGAATATAGTAGAACTCATAATCCAACCCGAACTGCTCTAGAAAATTCATTAGCAAGTATCGAAAATGGTAATTTTGGTTTAGCATTCAGTTCAGGTCTATCTGCTATTGATGCAATTTTAAAACTTTTTGAGCCTGGAGATGAAATTATATCTACAAATGATCTTTATGGTGGATCATACAGATTGTTTGATAAAGTTTTCAAAAAATTCGGATTAAAATTTATTTTTTCTGATTTACAAAATACAGAGAAAATTAAAGATTTGATTAGCGATAGAACTAAAATGATTTGGGTTGAGACCCCAACAAACCCAATGATGAATCTTATAGACATAAATTCAATTTCAAGGCTTTGTAAAAAAAATGAAATTCTTTTAGCAGTTGATAACACTTTTGCAACTCCATATTTACAAAAACCACTAGACTTAGGAGCAGATATTGTCATGCACTCAGCAACAAAATATTTAGCCGGCCACAGCGATGTTATTTTAGGAGCATTAATTGTCAAGGATGATATCCTTGCTGAACAATTGTATTTTTTACAAAATTCATCCGGTGCAATTTGTGGTCCTATGGATTCTTTTTTAACTCTTAGAGGTATAAAAACTCTACATGTAAGAATGGAAAGACATTGCTTCAACGCTGAAAAAATTATTGAATTCCTGTCTAATCACAAAAAAATTGACAAACTTTATTGGCCCGGTATTTCTACTCATCCTAATTATGAGTTAGCTAAAACTCAAATGTCTGGATTTGGTGGAATGATATCATTTACAACAAAAAATGGTGATTTTAAATCAGTTCAAGAAATTACTAGTAAGCTTAAAGTTTTTACATTAGCTGAGTCTCTTGGCGGGGTTGAAAGTTTAGCAAATCATCCTGCATCAATGACTCATGCTTCCATTCCTAAAGATCTTAGAGAAAAAACAGGTGTTGTTGACTCTTTAATTCGCCTAAGTGTTGGTATTGAAGATCATGAAGATTTAATTAATGATTTAAATCAAGCCATTAATTAATTATAATTGCATTTAATTGTTTTAAACAATTAACATGGTATATTCAACTGAATCAATTGTTCTAGGTCATATTAATTATTCTGAAACTAGTATTATTGTTAGATGTTTTACAAAAAAATTTGGAGTTAAATCTTATTTAATTAGAGGTTTAAGGTCAAAGAAAAAAAGTAAACTTCAATTAGGTCAATTTCATAGACTTAATATTATAGATATTGAAAGTAGTAATAATAAAAAGGGTAATCTTTCATATATAAAAAATGCTAAATCTTTGGTATTGTTTAATTCAATTAATTCAAATGTAATCAAATACAATATAGCACTATTTATTTCAGAGGTTCTAATGTCAATTATAAGGCACGAAGAATCTGATGCCAAAATTTTTAACTTTATAAAAGAAAGCTTAATATGGTTTGAAAATTCAGAAAAATTTTCAAATTTTCATATTCTTTTTTTAATTTATTTGACAAATTTCCTTGGAATTCTGCCTGAAAAAAATACTTATAACTATCCATTCTTTGATATTGAAAATGGTAATTTTACCTCCACAAATAATTCATCAAATTGTATTAATGGCAAAGTAATTGAAGATTTTTCTCTGATTTTGGGCACAAAATTTGATTACCTTAATGATGTTTTAACAAATGTTAATCAAAGAAGAAACATGATTGATTTAATTTTGAAATATTACCAAATTCATGTTCCTGGGTTTAAAATCCCAAAATCGATTGGAATATTGAATGACTTATTTTCTTAAAAAATTTTTGCCCTGTATATTTCTATTTTTTTTGGCAACTCTAAACTGTCAGAAAATCACTGTTATTGATTCAGAAACAAACTCTGGTATTTCTTCAGTTCTTCTTTATAATGGTGACAAATCTGTTTCTAAATTAACTAATTTAAATGGTGAGGTATCTATCGATATTTTTAAAAATCAAGATACAATAACTTTTAGTCATGTTTCATATGAAGAAAAAAGAATTTCAGTAGACAAATTAAAATCAATTAAAAAAATAATATTAACGACTAATTCAAGAGGTTTAGATGAAGTTATTCTTTCAGTAGCTAGAAATAAACAAAACATTAAAACCCTTTCAAAAAAGGTATCTATTATTGATGCCAAAACAGTGGAGCTTGAAAATATTAAAACATCTGCTGAAATGTTGTATCACGCTGGTGGAATTCACATTCAAAAAACACAAGCTGGGGGTGGAAGTCCTGTAATCAGAGGATTTGAAGCAAATAGAGTGCTTTTAGTAGTTGATGGAGTTAGAATGAATAATGCAATATACCGATCGGGTCATTTACAAAACTCTATCACAATTGATCCTAATTCTTTAGAAAGAACTGAAGTTATTTATGGTCCATCATCCGTTGGATATGGATCTGATGCACTTGGTGGGGTAGTACATTTTTATACAAAAACACCAAGAATTAATAATTCGAAATTTTTTAATTATTATAAATCAGTTTCCTACAATCTAAATAATAAAACAAAAATAAATAACTATAGTTTAGAATTATCAAAAAGAAGATGGGCTAGTTATACAAGCTATACAAAATCATATTTTGGTGATGTAGTTATGGGTAGTAATAGAAGACATGGATATGAAAATTGGGGATTAGTTGACTATTTTTCTAGAAATAGAGGGAATAACTATTTTAAAAATTCAACTAAAAATCCTAATCCTAATATTCAGAGGAATACATCTTACAAACAAAAAGATTTTGTGCAAAAATTTAATATCATTACTGGTGAAAATTCAAATCTAATTTTAAATTTTCAGTATTCTAAATCCTCTAATATTTCAAGATTTGACAAAATGAATGAAATAAATGAAAATGGAGAATTAAAATATGCTCAATGGTACTATGGACCTCAAAAAAGATTATTAAGTTCATTAAAATTAAACTTAGGTAAGAAAAAAATATACGATAATGCATCACTTATTCTATCATTTCAAAATATCAAAGAGTCTCGAAATAGTAGGCGCTTCAATTCTTTGAATTTAAAATCACAAGCTGAAGATTTAAATATTTTCTCGGTTAATACAGATTTCATAAAAAGACTAAATCAAATTAACTCACTTGCATACGGTTTTGAGCTAACAAATAATAGGCTAAATTCAGTAGGTAGAAATATTGAAATTACAACAAATAATAATTTTATAGTCGAAAGAAATATTAGTGATGGTTTAAGCAGATATCCAGGAAATGGAAGTAAATACAATTCAATTGCAGTATATTTTGAATTAAGAAAAGAATTTAATGAAAAAACTAATTTAAATTTTGGAAGCAGATATTCTTTTGTTGATATATCTGCTGAGTGGGATACGGACTTTCTTATGGAGAATCAAGATTCATTTATTTTTTTTAAACAATTTCATAATTTTAAACTAACAAATTCTGCTATAACGTCAAGTTTAGGGCTTTCACATTTAATAAATAAGTTTAATAAAATATCATTAAATATTTCCAGTGGATTTCGGGCTCCAAATATAGACGATATTGGTAAAATAAGAGAAAAATCTGGTATTCTCACTGTACCGAATACTAATTTAAAGCCTGAAAATGCATATACTATTGATTTGGGTTATAAAAGTTACAACAAAGCATTGTCTTACAATATGAATCTCTATTATACTATATTAAACCGTACTATTGCACGAGATTTTTTTTATGACTACAATGATGACTCTACAGTTGACCCAATTACAATAATTTATGATGATGAGGAAGTATTAACAATGAGTAATTTTAATTTAGGCAATTCTACTGTATATGGTTTTAATTTTGATTTTCAATACACCATTAATGATTTGTTTAATTTATATGGTTTTATTAATCATACAAAAGGTGATATTGTCTATAATGATTATCCAATGCCATCAATTCCACCGTTATATGGTTCCATAAAACTTAGGTTCAAAAAAAATAATTTTAACATGCAATTGACTTATAAGTTTTCACAATCAAAATCTGCTGATGAGTATAGTTTTGGGGGTGAAGATAGTCTTGAAGAAACTCCACATGTTTATGAAAATGGTGAAATTAAATATTTGGGTATGCCCAAGTGGGGAATTTTTAAATTATCCTCGTTATTTCGAGTTACAAAAGAAATTAAAGCTCAATTATTACTGGATAATATATTCGACATACATTACAGGGAATTTGCTTCCGGAATTTCTTCACCTGGAAGATCTTTAAACTTAATGTTGATTTTTGATTAAGTATACCTTATAATCAATAAATTAGAGTAAAATTAAGTAAATTCGCATTTTTTAAATTTAATGTCATTTAAAGAATATAAAACATTAGATCTTATAGAGATTGCAAATAAGATTTCTGAGTATTGGGAAAAAGATAAAACCTTTGAAAAAAGTATATCTTCAAGAGATAAGTCTAAAGATTTTGTTTTTTTTGAAGGTCCGCCATCTGCAAATGGAATGCCTGGGATTCACCATGTAATGGCTAGAGCAATTAAAGATATATTTTGCAGATATAAAACCTTAAAAGGTTTCAAAGTTAATAGAAAGGCAGGATGGGATACTCATGGACTCCCTGTAGAATTAGGTGTAGAAAAAGAATTAAACATTTCAAAAGAAGATATAGGAACTAAAATCAGTGTTGAAGAATATAATGAAGCATGTAAAAAAGCTGTCATGAAATATACTGATGTCTGGAATAATTTAACTAAAAGAATAGGATATTGGGTTGATATGGATAACCCTTATATAACTTATAAATCTAAATACATTGAGTCAGTTTGGTGGCTTCTTAAAAAACTTTACAACAATAATTTAATTTATAAAGGTTATAGCATTCAACCTTATTCTCCAAAGGCTGGAACTGGGTTAAGCTCGCATGAATTAAATCAACCCGGTACTTATCAAGATGTAACTGATACGACTGTAACTGCTCAATTTGAATGTGTTTCAAAATCATTACCAGATTTTTTAAAAAAATATTCAAAAATTTATGTTTTAGCATGGACAACCACCCCATGGACTCTTCCATCAAACACCGCACTTACAGTAGGTATAAAAATTAACTACGCTTTAATTAAAACCTATAATCTGTACACTCACAAAGCTATTAATGTAATTGTAGCCAAGGACTTAATAGAAAAGGTTTTTAAATCTAATTTTGTTAAGGTTAAAAGTGAAAAAGAATTAACCTTTGATTCAATAAAAAATATCCCCTATTTTATTTGTGAAAATTTTACCGGCAAAGATATTTTAGAAGTAAAGTATAATCAACTTTGGGATGATGCTCCTTTACCAGAAAATAATCCTCAAAATGCCTTTAGAATTATATCAGGTGATTTTGTAACAACAGATGAAGGTACAGGTATAGTTCATACAGCTCCTACATTTGGAGCTGATGATTCATTTGCAGCTAAGAATGCGAACCCAGAAGTTCCCCCAATGTTAGTTTACAATGAATTAAAAGAACTTGTTCCCCTTGTTGATTTACAGGGAAAGTTTTTGAATACATTAAAAGGAATTGGTGGAAAATATGTTAAAAATGAATACTACGAAAGTGGTTTTGAACCTGATAAATCAGTAGATGTTGAAATTGCAATTAAACTTAAAGAAGAAAATAAAGCTTTTAGAGTAGAAAAATATACCCATAGTTATCCAAATTGTTGGAGAACTGATAAACCTATATTGTATTACCCTTTAAACTCTTGGTTTATAAAAGTAACAGATAAAAGAGAAGAATTAATAAAAAATAATTCCAAAATAAATTGGAAACCAAAAGCAACTGGTGATGGAAGATTTGGTAATTGGTTAAATAATGCAAATGATTGGAATTTATCAAGATCAAGATTTTGGGGAATACCTCTTCCGATTTGGATCAGCGAAGATGGATCTGAGACTAAAATTATAGGATCGGTTAAAGAGCTTTACAATGAAATAGAAATCTCAATTGAT
>CACIKV010000015.1 GCA_902587325.1 uncultured Bacteroidota bacterium | reverse complement strand
TTACTTCCTAATATTGTTTTGATATATACTGATGATCAAGGTTATGGAGATTTAAGTTCTTATGGATCTATGACTATAAATACACCAAACATTGATGCATTAGCTAAAAATGGAGCCAAACTAACTAGTTTTCTGAATGCTTCTTCAACTTGTTCTCCATCAAGAGCAGCTCTTCTTACTGGTTCATATCCTATTAGAACGGGAGTTACAAACGTTTTATGGCCAAGAAGTGGTGGAATGTGGGGCGGTGGAAATAGTAAAACCTTAAAAGGTCTAAATCCAAATGAAATTACAATAGCTGAGGTTTTAAGAGATGTTGGATACTCTACTGCAATGTCTGGAAAATGGCATTTGGGTGATGAACTTCCTTTTTTACCAACTCAACAAGGTTTTGATACATATTTTGGAATTCCCTATTCAAATGACATGAATGTTAAAAATCTCCCTGTATTATTAGATAATGAAATTATTGAAAAAGTTCCAGATCAATCTTTACTTACTCAGAGATATACAGATTTTGCAATTGATTTTATAAATGATTTAGATGATGACAAACCCTTCTTTATTTATTTAGCTCATACTATGCCCCATATACCAATTTATGCTTCAGAAGATTTTCAAGGAACATCCAAGGGAAGTGTTTATGGTGATGTCATAGAAGAAATAGATTTTAATGTTGGGAGATTAGTTAATTTACTTAAAGAAAAAGATATTTATGATAATACTATTTTTATATATACATCAGATAATGGACCATGGCTAAATTATGGTAATCATGCTGGAACATCAGGTGAGTTAAGAGGAGGAAAGTTTGATGTTTTTGAAGGTGGTTATAGAGTACCGTGTGTAATTTCGTGGCCAAATGTTATAAAAAGAGGAATTGAAATTGATCAATTAATTTCAACAATTGATATTATGCCAACTATTTGTTCAATTACAGGAGCTGAACTGCCAAAAAATAAAATTGATGGAATAAACGTATTAGACGCTTTAAAAAATAATAATATGGCCGATCTAGATGATAGATTCTTTTATTATCACAAAGAAGAAAAATTATATGGTGTAAGACAAGGAAAATGGAAATATCTAGCACCATCTACATATAATGAAATTCTTTTCCCTGGAGAGGATGGTAAACACGGTGTTTCAACATGGCAAAAAGATTTCCCTGAGGCTTTATTTAATCTAGATTCTGATGTTAGAGAATTAAACAATAGATTAAGTGATTATCCAGAAATAGCATCAATTTTAAAAAATCAACTTTTATTATTTCAAGAAGAACTTGACAACGAATCAAGACCCATAGGAGAAATTGATAGAGAATAATTATGCTTTTTCTACCATCAATATTATGGGATCCAAATATTTTTTTATACCAAGGTGATTTTATTTCAGTTCGTTGGTATAGTGTATTGTTCATATCAGGATTTGTTATTGGGCGTTTCTTAGTAGTTGGTGCATACAAAAGAGAAAAAAGGTATGATACAACAGTTGATTTGCAGATGTTATATATGGTTTTTGGAATTTTGATTGGATCAAGATTAGGCCATGTTATTTTTTATGAACCTGAGATATTAAGTCGTGGTATACAAGAAATTTTCTTTTTTTGGAAAGGTGGCTTAGCAAGTCATGGTGCAGCTATTGGAATCCTATCAGGAATGGCATTATATTCATTCAAAATAGAGATTAATTCATTCAAAATTAATTTCATAGATAGGTTAAGGCGCGGATATAATTATTTACAAGTTATGGACCGAATGATAATTGCTGTTGCAATTGGATGTGCCCTTATAAGGATGGGTAATTTTTTTAATTCGGAAACTATAGGTCTTCAAACTCAGAGTAGTTATGGGGTTTTATTTGTCAATCATTCTGAAGAAAGAATTAAAAGTCAATTACCATTTGTAAAAAAAGTTTCTTTTTATGAAACAGGAGTTTTTTACAAGGTTGGTCAACCATTATTAAATACTAAAATATTTTTTGATAATGAGGAATACAAAGAAGATAGAATCAAGGAAAGCGTTAAAAAAACATTGATTAATTTACATCCAGAAAAAGTATATGCTAATTCCAGTATAATAAACCCTTTTAAAGGCCAAGTAAAATATACATTTAAAAGAAATAATTCTGATTTTTATATGGATTACGAAACTGTAGGTGTTTATCGACATCCAGCCCAACTATATGAGTCACTTATATATTTGATAATTGGAATTATTATGTTTATAGTTTTGTATAGATATAGAATAAATCTACGCCATGGAAGTTTACTGGCATTCTTTTTTATTACTGCCTTTGGAGGAAGATTTTTTTTAGAATATTTTAAAGAAAATCAAGTAAAAAATGAATTATTAGAATTAAATAATTTGTTGGGAATAAGTTTAAATTTAGGTCAATTACTCAGTATACCATTTGTTCTGGTTGGAATATATATGTTTTTTTACAATAGGAAATCAAATTCTTTTTTTGTTCAATAATATTAATAGAGCCATTCGATTGTTTTTTTTGCTTGTTTTGACCAGGATTTTGATGAATGAGTTCCATCTTTTTCAATCCAGTACATATAATTTTTTTTAGAAAAATCTATTGATTTTAAATAACTGATAAACTTATCCACACCATACTGAAGATTTTTATCAAAATTATCTGTTCCATTTACTATCGCAAGCCTTAAGTTTTTAGGTGTTTTTCTTTTTATTAACTGTGAATAGTAGTCTTGATCACGATAAATTATCCCTGGTGACAAACAAATTGCTTTTTTAAATACTTTGTTAAATTCCCAACCAAGATATAATGAAACTAAGCCACCTGCAGATGAACCAATAGTTCCTATGTCATTTGATTGAATTCGATATTGTGATATAAGTTCAGGAATTAATTCATAAATTAATGCTTTAGCATAATTTATCGCATTTCTAGTCGGTACGTATTCATATCCGCGATTTTTTGTATTACTTACTCCAACCATTACGATTGGTTTAATTTTATTTGAAGAAATTAGATCAGTAATACTCTCATCAAGATTCCAACCATTTTTAATGATTTCAGCTTTAGATTTATTTTTAGAGCCAAAACCTCCCCTTGAATAAAAAACAGCACCACCATCGTGAGCAATTAATAATGGATATTTTTTATTTTTTTGATTATAATCCTCAGGAATCCAAACGTAAACTTCTCTTTCATTATTTAATATTTTTGAAAAAAAAGTATGTTTTTTCACATTTCCAGTAATTTGATCATTTTTAAAAACTATTCCCTTAGTTAAAATTATTTTTGTTTCATTTTGCGATCTAAGATTAGTTAAAAATAAAACTAGTATTAATGTTATTAAATACCTCATTATTTAATTTATTAAATTTAAATATATGAACATTATTAAATTAGTGTTAAAAGATTTTAATTTATGATTAAATTTTTTAAAAAATCAATTCTAATATCATTACTATTCATCTCATGCAACAGTAACGATAAACCAAATATCATCATAATTGTTGCTGATGACTTAGGTTATGGTGATTTATCAATTTTTGGGAATAAAAATATAAATACACCAAACATTGATAAACTTGGCAATGAAGGTTTGGTGCTTACAGATTTTCATTCAAATGGATCAGTGTGTAGTCCAACTCGTGCTGCATTACTAACAGGAAAATATCAGCAAAGGGTAGGAGTGAGTGGTGTTATAACTGCAAAAAATCATAGGGATAAAGGTCTTTCAATTGATGAAATCACTTTTGCTAATGTCGCAAAAGAATCAGGATATAAAACAGGTATTTTTGGTAAATGGCATCTTGGTTATGACCCTGTATATAACCCCATAAATCAAGGTTTTGACGAATTTATTGGTTTTGTTTCAGGAAATGTTGATTATCATTCACATATTGATCAAGAAGGTTATAAGGATTGGTGGTTTGATAAAGAATTGAATGAAGAGTTCGGGTATAGTACAGATTTAATATCGAAACATTCTATTGATTTTATTAAAAAAAATAAAGATGAAAATTTTCTTCTTTACATTGCTCATGAATCACCACACTATCCATTTCAGGGCAGAAATTCCGAAAAAGTCAGAGAAATTGGGAAAGATTTTATTTGGGGTTTACCTGAAAACAAAAATGAGATTTACAAAGAAATGATTGAAGTAATGGATGAAGGTGTAGGTAAGGTCATTAATTTACTTTATGAATTAAATATTGATAAAAAAACTATAATATTTTTCTTTTCAGATAACGGTGGGACCCGAAATGGAAACAATGGTCCCTTCAGAGGATTTAAAGGGAGTTTGTATGAAGGTGGACATAGAGTAGCCTCAATGGTTTGGTCACCATCAATAATAAAAAAGGGTATACAATCTGATGAAACGTTTATGACAATGGATATACTACCAACTATTTCGGATTTTATTGGTGGAAACATAAATCATACAATAGATGGTATTAGTATGAAAAAGCATATGATGTTTAGTGAAGAGATAAATGATAGAATCCTTTTTTGGGAATACAATTCAAACTATGCAGTAAGAAAAAATAATTGGAAATTATTAAAACTAATTAAAAATAATAAAATTGAATTATATGATTTAAGTAATGATTTGCAAGAAAAAAACGATGTTTCAGCTTTACACCCTGAGCTTGTTAAAGAATTAATAAATAAAATAGAAAAATGGAAAAAAGATATTAAAATCTCAACTAATGAATAATTGTTTGTACAAATACATTTGATATGTCTCAAGATCATTGGAATCAAGATGCATTTATAAGTATAAATGACATGGGTAGGAGTGGGACTGTTCGTACTTTATCCCATCCACTGGTTATTGGAGATGAGATTTACCATAGGACAGCCCAATCTATTTTTTGCATAAAAAAAAATTAATGTTTGTGCATGTTCAAAGTTAAAATTCTCTCTTTCCAAACTCACTTTCAATAAATTTTGATTTATTTTTTCCATTTTTAAATATATAAGACAAGTTTAGCATGATTATATCAACCTCATATATGTAGTTAGTTGTTGTATAAAACTCATTTTTCCTCCATGTCGTTATTCTCTGCTCATTTGATTTTAAAAGTCCTAGATCAATATTTAGCCATTGTAATGCAATTTTAAGTCTGTTATTTAAAAATGTCTTTTCTAAAGTTAGATTTGGATTGTAATACCTTGAATCTTCGCCCTGTGCAGTAATCCTGTCAGAAATGTAGTTGAATGTAAACTGTAAGGAGGCATCATCCCAAAACGTGTAAGTAGAATTTAGGTTTAATGAATAAATTATTGAATTAGTTTTAACAGGTCTATTATCAAAACTACCTTTTAAGTCATAATTGTAAATATTTCCTCCGATAAAACTTTTCCATTTTTTTGATTTATTTAGATCAGCACCCATTTCAACGCCAATTGTTTTAGAATTACCAACATTTGAATAAATTCTATTCAATATACTATCGTTATAAACTGTATTTACTCTGTTAACTACATTTTTGGTATTTCTTAAATATAATGTTGAAAATATTTTGTTATTATTTTTTAGTTTTTTCTCAAATCCAATTTCAATTTGATCAATAAATTCAGGTTTAAGATTGGGATCACCTTGTTCTAAAGTTTCAGTATGTTCTCTTTCAGGAAATGGATTCATTTTGAAAGTAGTTGTTCTTTCAACTCTTTTGCTGTAAGCTAATTTGAGTTTTGTTAGTTCATTTAAAATATATTGGATAGATGCAGATGGATATAGCTTGGTAAAATTATATTGTAAACTTTCATCAATTGTATTTGCTTTATCTTTTAATAATAGATTTCTTTTCATTGATTCAATTCTTAGACCAGCAGAATAACTTAAATTATCTTTTTGAGTAGAGAATTGTGAAAAAAATGAATGAATTTTCCGTTTGAGATTTACTTCGCTCGAAAATTCTGGAACTAAATAAAAGGGGTCATTAAAGTTATAACGTCTTTGATACACGAAATCTCCTGTGTGGTCCAGATCTCTATATTGATATCCAAAATCTAATTTGGTATTTTTATTTATATCAAAACTGTAATCCAGCTGAGTACGCAGTCCGTATAATGGATTGTCATTTGTATTGTATTCGTCTTGATATAGAATTGAATTTTCTGGATGACCAAGATTTTGATTTATTGTTGGGCCACCTAACAAGGTATATTCATATAATAATGAAAAATTTAAGATCGATTTATTTTTTAAAATATGTGAATAGTTGAGATTGCCTAATATAAAATCACCCTTCCTTTCTCTTAAATTATGATTAAAATAAGAAATGTATTGTGTTTTATTATTTGTTCCAATGGGATTAATTCTATAATTATCATAATAGACAATATCAGCTAGTCTTTTTTTTGAACGCTTTCCTGCAAAAAAACCAATAGATAAATTATCGTATGAGTTAGGTGAATATTCAACCGTAAAACGACCATTAAAATTTATTTCATCAAAACTTCTTTCTCCGCTAGATGGGAAATTATTAAAAACGTTATTAATGATTGTGAATACCTCACCTTCTCGTCTACCTCCAAGATCATTTCTTAAAACGCTCCCACCCAAGGATATATTCCACTTTTCATTTGTTATATTATACATCAAATCAGATCCAAATCTATTATGAACTTTATCATTACCATATTTTTCTATTGATGGAAACCCAGATTTGAGGTTAATTTGACCATATGCACCTTGGATAGCTCCCTTTTTTGTTAATATATTAATTAAACCAGCCTTCCCATCTGGATCAAATTTTGCAGATGGAGCTGTAATAAACTCAATTGATTCAACAGCGTTCGAGGGAAGTTGATCTAAAATTGTACTCATTGCACCTTGAATAGGAGTTCCGTTCAGTAAGATTGAAAAACCTGTACTTCCTCTGACACTTATTTCACCCAAAGAGTTTATATTAACAGAGGGTAACTGTCTAATGACATCTTTAACAGTGCTTCCACGTGCACTTTTAAACATTTCTGAATTATATATTTGTCTGTCAATTTTATTAATAATTGTTGATCTTTGAGTAGAAACAACAACCTCATCTAATTTGTTTCCAATTTCTAACCTAATACTACCAAGATCAATTCGAATATTATCCAATATTTCGATTTTACTTATTTTTTTTGTTTTATATCCCAAGAAAGAAGCAGTAATGTAATAACTACCATCTTTTATGTCATTAAACATAAAATCACCATCAATATTAGTTATAACACCATCAATCTGATTGTTAGAATTCTGTTCAAATAAAACAACTGTTGCATATTCTAATTTGTTATCTAAATCATCAGAAACATTTCCTATTATCTGAGAATTAATTGTAAGGGTACAGCAAAAAATAAAAATTATTTTAAAGAAGCTTTTCACTATTCAAAAATTAATAATGGATTCCATTCTTCTTTTGATGGAAAGTTTAGGTCGTTTTTTTGAATATCTCCAACAGTTGTTCTTCCATTTGTGATAGCTTTTTTAAACAGATCAATCAAATTGCTTTCAATTTCTGGAAAAATTCCATAAAGATTTTTGGTTTCTCCAGGGTCTGTTTTTAGGTTATACAGTTGAAATTTTGGTAAGCCCTCCCCATCTTTAGACCAAGGCCTAGGATAGCTCCATCCACCAGAATCATTTGTGAAAATAAACTTGAAATCACCTTTTCGTATAGCAAAACTACCATTAATGGAGTGATGAATAGTAAATTCCCTGTCATAATTCATTTCAGAATCTTTTGAAAATAAAGGCAACATTGAAAAGCTATCTTCACCTTCATTATCATTTAACTCAGCACCCACAATGTCAGCTATTGTTGCCATAAAATCTGTAGTGCATATTATCTTTTCAGAAACAGTGCCAGGATTAATTTTTTTAGGCCATTTGATAATAAAAGGGACTCGATGAGCACCTTCAAAAATACCAGCTTTGTAACCTCTAAACGGTCCACTGGGATAATGATCTTTTTCAGCTAGTAATTTAAAATTTGCTTCAGGAGAGCATCCGTTATCACTAGTAAATACTATCATTGTATTTTCTGTGATATCAAGTTCTTTAATTAAGGTATTTAGTTCACCCATGTGATGATCAATTTGCATCACAAAATCTGCATATTCATTTAATCCACTCTTTCCATTCCAATCCTTAGTTGGGAGAATAGGAGTGTGTGGCGAAGGAAGTGGAAGATATAGAAAGAAAGGTTGATCTTTATCATAATTTTCTTTTATAAATTCATGAGCTTTATTAAAAAAATTTGGGGTTACTTGATCATGAATAAAATCTTCTGCGGTTGGCCCCTTTCTAAACCATGAATATTCGCCTCTATCTTCAATTACTCTGTCAATTTCCCCAGTTATTTTATTGTTTTCCACATATACATATGGTGGCATGTCTAAAGAACCATTATGACCATAGGCATAATCAAATCCTAAATCATTAGGACTGTGCGTAATGTCAGCATTAAAATCAATTTTACCAATATCAACTCGATCTTCATAAAATGTAGAATCTACTAATCCCCAATTCCAGCCTAAGTGCCATTTTCCGATGAAAGCTGTTTTGTAATTGTAGTTTTTTAAAAAAGATGCAACAGTTGTTCGTTTCTTTGATATTAATGCTTTTGAGTTTCCACCTAGAACAGATTTTTTAAGCTTGCTCCTCCAATTATATCTTCCAGTTAGTATTCCATATCTTGTTGGTGTACAAACCGAAGACGAGGTATGAGCATCCGTAAAAATCATTCCTTCACTAGCTAGTTGATCAATGTGAGGTGTTTTAATCTTTCCATTTTGGAAAAAAACATTAATATCACCGTAACCTAAATCATCAGCTAAAACATAAATAATATTAGGTTTCTCATCTATTATTTTTTTTTCGCAAGAAATAAAAAAAGACAAAAAAACAACACAAAACAGAAGTACTGATTTTTTCATTTAACTAAAATTTAAATGTATATATAATTTCACTAAATTTATTAAAACAACTAATGAAAAAGATACTTATAATATTTTTTTTTCTCTCACTAATTAGCAAAGCTCAAGAATATGAAAAAGCTCCTAATATAATATTAATAATGGTTGATGATCTTGGAGCTGAGTGTTTAAATTCTTATGGCGGAACATCTTATGAAACCCCATTTTTAAATAAAATGTCAGAAGATGGGATGCAATTTGAAAATGCTCACTCAATGCCTATTTGTACTCCGTCTAGAGTCAAATTAATGACGGGAAAATCAAATAAAAAAAATCATGTCGAATTTGCTTATTTAAACCCAAAGGAAAAAACATTTAGTCAGGTGCTACAATCTGCCGGATACGAAACCTTGATCGCTGGGAAATGGCAACTTGGACAAAACAAAAAACTTCCAAAACATTTTGGTTTTGATGAACATATTCTTTGGCAACTTAATACTCGCGGTAGAGACTCTACAGGTTTGGATAAAAGGTATTCAAATCCAAGATTAGTTAAAAACGGTATTACATATGAGGAAAATGAAGGTAGATTCTCAACAGATATGATAGTTGATTATATTAACGATTTTATTGAAAGAAAAAAAAATAAACCTTTTTTAGTTTATTATCCAATGATTTTAACTCATTGTCCATTTGTCCCTACACCTCATTCAAAAGATTGGGATGCAAATGATATGGGTTCAAAAACATATAAAGGAGATGCTAAATATTTTGGAGATATGGTGTCTTATATGGATTTTTCAGTTGGACGTATAATTGATCAAGTTGACAAATTAGAGTTATCTGAAAAAACAATAATTATTTTTACTGCTGATAATGGAACTGATTTACCAGTTGTTTCTATGAAAAATAATATCTCAGTTCCAGCTGGTAAGGGAAAAACAATTGATAGTGGTACTCATGTTCCTCTTTTGATTAAATGGGATGGAGTCATTGAATCTGGTTTTTTAAATGAGTCATTGATTGATTTTAGTGATTTTTTTCCAACAATTTTAGATTTAGCTAAAATCAAAATAAATAAAAAATTAGATCTTGATGGTGTCAGTTTTTATCCTCAACTATTTGGTGATTTTAAATCTAAAAGAGAATGGATTTATACATGGTATTCTAGAGCAGGAGGGTCAAACCCATATGATGAAACACATGAATGGGTCAGAAACGAAACCTATAAGTTTTATAGAGGTAACAGATTTTATAATGTTAAGAATGATCCATATGAAAAAAATATGTTGAGCTGGAATGAGATGACGAAAGAGGAAAGATCTTTACAGAATGATTTTGTAGAGGTTCTAAAGATGTACAATCATTTAAGAAATAAATTAAAATAAAAATATAAAATATGATAAAAGGATTTTTTAAATTAAATTCAACTAATAGTGCTAATCTCAATGATGATTATAATCAGAAAAATAATTTTTCAATTATTTACCTTCTATTAATTTTTATTTTGATTTCTTGCACAAATACAAGTAATAAAATTTTAACTTCTCCAGACAATAAAATAGAACTCGGTTTTGAAATTATAGATGGTGAAGCATTCTATAGTATAAATAAGGACGACAAATCAGTTATTAAAAAATCAAAACTTGGTATTCTTCTTGAAAATAAATTAAATATTGGTAAAAATTTAGAAATCATAAAAGTATCCACTAGCTCAAAGAATTCCTCTTGGAGTCCTGATTTTGGTGAATTTGATGAAATTATTGACAATTATAAAAATCTTGATGTTAGTCTATCAAATGGAGAAATCAATTTTAATATTGTTTTTAGGGTATATAATGATGGAGTTGCATTTAAATATCACGTCCCTAATCAAAGTGGAATAACTAACTATAATGTTATTGATGAATACTCAGAATTTAACTTAAATTCAGACGACACAGCTTGGTGGATACCTGGATTTTCGTATCGTAGATATGAATTTTTATATGCTGAATCAGCTATTGATAAAATTTCAAAAAAGTTTTTCTCGGAAAATATAGAGGACATCTCTTATGATACTCTTGGAATTGATGCAGCTCACACTCCTTTAACAATCAAAAAAACAAATGGATTGCATGTTAGTATACATGAAGCTAAATTGATAAATTATTCAAGTATGACACTGGCTCCAAGGGGAGATGGAAAATTAGAAGTTGAACTATATCCTTGGTCAGATGGAATAACTAAGGTAAAACTGGAAAAAGAAATAATTTCACCATGGCGATACATTCAAATTGCTGATAATTCCTCTGAACTATTAATGTCTAATTTAATCTTGAATTTAAATGATGATCCTAATGAAAACAAAGATTTTTCATGGGTTAAACCTGGAAAATATATGGGAGTTTGGTGGGAGATGATAGGAACTAACGAATCAACATGGTGGGAATCAAAATACCATGGAGCTAAAACTGAAAAAGTTAAAAATTATTTAGATTTTGCTTCTAAACATAATTTTGACGGTTTGTTGGTTGAAGGATGGAATAAAGGATGGTACCCAGACTGGTGTTGTAGAGGTGATGGAATTCCCTTTAGTTTCACTGAAACATTTGATGATTTTGATATAGATTTTTTATCAAATTATGGACTTGAGAGGAATATTAGTTTAATTGGTCACCATGAAACTGGGGGTCAAATACAAAGTTATGAGAATCAAATGGAGGATGCATTTAAAATGTATAATAAATATGGTATTAAAAATATTAAAACAGGATATGTAAATGACGTGAGTAAAAACATTAAAATTTATGATGAAAACGGAGAAATTTCAAAAGAATGGCATCATGGACAGTACATGGTTAATCATTTTCAAAAAGTAATTGATGTTGCTGCTAAATATAAATTAATGATAAAAACCCATGAACCAATTAAAGATACTGGTTTACGTAGAACATTCCCTAACTTTATCTCAAGAGAAGGTGCTAAGGGACAAGAATTTAATGGATTTTCATCAAACGGAGTAAATCATGCTACGGATTTACCATTTACCAGGCTATTGAGTGGTCCAATGGATTATACACCAGGTGTCTTTCAACTAAATAATTTTAGGTATACTGAACCTGGTTCTGGAATAATTGATAAAGATGCCATAATTCCGTCAACTATTGCTAAAGAGTTAGCTTTGTATGTTGTTTATTATTCCCCAATGCAAATGGCTGCTGATTTACCTAGGCATTACAAGAAACATCCTGAGGCTTTTGAGTTCATTAAAGCGGTTCCTGTTGATTGGAGTGATAAAGTTGTATTAAATAGCGAAATTTCTCAATATGTTACTATAGCTAGAAAAGATAAAAATTCTGAAAACTGGTTTGTAGGTGGAATAACAGATGAAAAGGATAGAACTTTTGAATTAGATTTAAGTTTTTTAGATGTTGGCCATAACTATAAGTTTAAAATTTTTAAGGATAAGACAAATACTCACTGGAAAGAAAATCCAATGGAATATGAAATCGATCAATTTGATTTAAAAATTAAAAATGATAGCTCAACTGAAATATATATTGCACCTGGCGGTGGGTTTGCCATGCAAATTGAAAAAATTTGAATTTTACTTTGAAAAATATTATTTACTTAAATATTGTTTTTTTATTTATTTTTTCGTGTAATATTAACGTTGATATTATTAATGATAATGAATCCTTAAATTCTACTATTTCTAAATATTTAGAAAATGGGTCTCAAGCGGTTTTACTAGTAAGGCTAGAAGATAAAAACGGTAATAAAATATTTCAATATGCGGGAAAAAATGATGATCTTGTTCAAGATCAAATCATTGATGAAAATACTTGGTTCAGAATATGGTCAATGAGTAAAATAGTTACCATTTCAATTACAATGGATTTAGTAGAGGATGGAATTATAAGCCTTGATGACCCTGTGTCAACATATATTCCTGAATTTAATAATTTAAAAGTAGCTGTAACTAACGATGGTGGTTCTATCATTGATTATTCTAGATCAGAAGATAAAATTAATTTAAATGATCCATGCCCTTTAAATATTGTTGAAAGAAAATCTGAGATGACAATTTTACAATTAATTAATCATAAAGCAGGTTTTTACTATGGTACAACTGGTATTAAATGTATAGATGAGGCTTTGGTTACAAAAGATTTAGCTAACGCAAAAGATTCAGATGAGTTTATTAAAAAATTAATTGAACTCCCATTGATTGATCAACCTGGATATAAAGAGTTTTATGGATTAAATACAACAGTTCTTGGAATTGTTAACGAAAGAGCAACTGGCAAATCTTTAAGCGACTTAGTAAAAAACAGAATCACTGTTCCAATGAATATAAAAGGTTTAAAATATAACTTGGATAAAAATGATAAATTACTTCCTGTATTCTCAGGAGCTGATGATAAAATACGATATGCATATTCTGGTGAGCTAGATATTATGGGAAAATATGTTCCAGGATATGAACCTGAAAATAAATTGTATCTTGGTGGAGAAGGAATGATAGCTACTGCTGATGGTTATACTGACTTTATAAGAATGCTTTTAAATCACGGTGAATTGAACGGTTATAGATTTTTAAATGAATCCACCGTAAAAGAAATATATTCACCTCATACTCAGTTAGAGGATGAATATGGATATAATGGTTATAATTTGTGGGTAACAAGTGAATTGGTGAAAGAATTGGGGGAAGGTGACTCTGGATTATGGCGAGGAGGTGGATATGAGGGTACGCACTTTTGGATTGATCCTAAAAGAGATTTTGTAGGTGTTATTTTGAGTCAAATGTTTGAAACACCAAAATTTGGGGAGGGTAGAGACGAAAAAATTGTTGGAGAAGTTTATAGACAAATATTTAAAAATGAAAAATAATTTTATGAAAATAAATATAATAATATTGAATTTTTTAATCCTTTTTACATCGCTAAATGCTAAAGACATAATTAAAAAGGATAAATCTGAATTTCTAACATTAGATTTAATTGAAAGGGTTGAACCACCCAATTGGTGGGTTGGAATGAAGACCCGTGACCTTCAACTTTTGGTTTATGGAGATAGTATTAGCTACTTGCAGCCTAAAATAGAGAATCGAAATATCAAACTTAAATCAATAGAAAAAGTTGATAATGAAAATTACATATTTTTAAATATATCTGTTTTGAAAAATGCAAAACCTGGTGTTGTAGAAATTAAATTTTACAGTGGTGATAATTTAATTGATAAATACGATTTTGCTCTTAAATCTAGGGAATCTAATGCTGAAAACATTCAAGGTTTTAATACTTCAGATGTGATGTATTTAATAACTCCAGACAGATATTCAAATGGAGACCCTACTAACGATGATGTAGAAGAAATGAGAGAAAGACCTGATAGAGATGATGATTATGGTCTTCACGGCGGCGATATTAAAGGTGTAATTGATAATTTAGATTATATAAAAGAAATGGGTTTTACAACTGTTTGGCTTAATCCAGTTTTAGAAAATAACATGGAAAAAGCTTCTTATCATGGATATTCAACAACAGATTACTATAAAATTGATCCAAGATTTGGAACTAATGAATTATTTAAAGAATTGGGTTTAAAGGCAAAAGAAATGAACGTAAAACTTGTTATGGATATGATACCAAACCATTGTGGTTCTTTTCATTGGTTTTTCATTGATCCGCCAATGAAAAATTGGTTTAATAACCAATCCGAGTTTAAACAAACAACGCACAGACGCCATACAGTTCAAGATATTTATGCATCAGAAATAGATAAAAAAGAACATGCCGATGGATGGTTTGTTGAAACTATGCCAGATTTAAATCAAAAAAATCCTGCTGTTTCAACATATTTAATTCAGAATGCTATTTGGTGGACTGAATATGCAGGGCTAGCTGGAATTAGAGTAGATACATATCCTTATTCTGATAAGGATTTTATGACAGACTGGACTTATGCACTAATGAATGAATATCCAAATTTCAATATTGTTGGTGAAGAATGGGCAGATACAGCAACTGTTATTTCTTATTGGCAAAGAGGAAAGGTTAATCATGATGGATATGTTTCATATTTGCCTACTCTTATGGATTTTCCACTTCAAATTGCTTTTAATGAATCACTAACTGATGGATTTAGATATAACATGGGTTTCAGTAAACCATACAGATCATTAGCAAGTGATTATTTATATCCCGATCCAAGTAATCTTTTAGTTTTTCCTGACAACCATGATATGGCTAGATTTTTTACACAGGTTAATAAGGATTTAGATTTGTTTAAAATGGGTATTGTTTTTTATTCAACAATTAGGGGAATTCCCCAGTTTTTTTACGGAACTGAAATTTTCATGCACACAGATGAGGATAGACCAGGACATCATGGTTTAGTTAGGTCTGAATTTCCAGGTGGGTGGCCTGATCATGATAAAAATGCATTCACTGGAAAAAACTTATCTAAGGAAGAGCTTGAAATGCAAAAATTTTTTAAAAAACTTTTAAATTGGAGAAAGAACAACAAAGTAATACATGATGGAAAATTAATTCAATTTGCACCAATAGATGAAATATATTCTTATTTTAGAATACTTGATGAAAAGATGGTATGGGTAATTTTTAATAGAAATGGTTTTACAAAAAATTTAAATACAGAAAGATTTGCTGAATTGATTTCTGAAAAAGAGTATGCATATGATTTATTGAATGATAAAAGAATTTCTATTTCAGAAAATATTGTTTTAAGTAAAAAATCTGCATTAATTTTAGAAATTGAATAATATGAAAAACCCCTGTAAATTAACATTTTACAGGGGTTTTGCGGAGAAAGAGGGATTCGAACCCCCGGAGGTGTGACCCTCAACGGTTTTCAAGACCGCCGCATTCGACCACTCTGCCATTTCTCCAGATGTGCAAATATAAAAAGTAATTTTTGATATTATAATCAATAAACTACAGATTATATTTAAATTAGTTATATGTTAGATTTTCTCTCTCAAATTCCATGGGAATATCCTTTATTAATCATTGTTGGATTAGTTGTTGGATTTGTTAATACAATGGCTGGTGGAGGCTCTTTACTCACTCTACCCATTTTAATTTTTTTAGGTCTACCCTCCGCAGTTGCAAATGGTACAAATAGAATTGCAATAATGATGACAGCCTTTTCAGCTAATATGGGATTTAAAAGTAAAGGCATTTCTACGTTTCCATTTAGTGCTTATACTGGATCATGTGCCCTAATAGGATCAGTTATTGGAGCTCATATCGCTATTGATTTAAATGATGAGGCTTTCAAAAAAACACTTTCTATAATCATTATTCTTGTTATTTTAATAATAGTTTTTAAACCTAAAATTTATTCAGACAAACTCTCTGTAAGATTAACTGGAAAACATTTAAGACTGTCTTGTATTGTTTTCTTTTTTATCGGAGTTTACGGTGGATTCGTTAATGCTGGAATTGGATTTATTATTATGCTTTTTCTGCATTTTTACAACAGAATGAATCTAATAAGGGTAAATGCTACAAAAGTTGTAATTGTTCTAGTCTATACTCTAGGAGCTTTTTTAACATTTGTTTTTAATGACCTAGTTAATTATCCATATGGAATATGTTTAGCTACAGGTACTATTATTGGAGGATGGAATGCTAGTAGATATTCTGTTAAAAAAGGTGAAAAAATAATAAAGTTGTTTTTAGTTATATCTGTTATTATTATATCATTTAAACTATGGTTTTTCTAATATTTCGTGGTTGTTACTATTTCAATTCCATACCCTGTTAACCCAACTCTTTTAAGATTTTTACTGTTTGTCATTAGATTTAATTTATGTGCTCCTAGTTTATGTAAAATTTGTGCTCCAATTCCAAAGTCCTTTGTGTCCATTTTTTTATAGGTAGTAGGGGGTTTCCCTTTTAAAATTGTAGATTTTATTTTTTTAAATCTAGATAAAAGTGAATTTGTTTCTTGTTCGTGATTTATGAAAACAACAATACCAAAATTATTACTATTAATTTTTTTAAAAATTTTCTTTATATCATCTTTATTTTCCTCTAATAAGTTATCCAAGGTGCTATTTATACTTCCAAGTGAACTTATTCTTGTCAATACTGGTTCATTATTTTTCCATTCTCCTTTTGTAAAAGCTAGATGAATTTGATTATTATTTGTTTGGTTAAAAATATGTATGTTAAAATCGCCATATATAGATTTGAAATTAAACTTATCAACTAATTCAATTAGGCTGTCATTTTTCATTCTGTATGAAACTAAGTCTTCGATTGATATAATTTTTAATTCCAGTTTTTTTGATAATTTAATAAGCTCCGGTAGTCTAGCCATTGATCCATCTTTATTCATGATTTCACATACAACTCCTGCAGGTTTAAAACCAGCAAGTCTTGCTAAATCTATTGCTGCTTCAGTATGTCCAGTTCTTCTCAAAACACCTCCAGTTTTACCAACAAGAGGGAAAATATGACCGGGTTTTGCTAAATCTCTAGGTTTTGTATTTTCATCAACAAGAGATTTTATTGTTTTTGCTCTGTCACTTGCAGAAATTCCAGATGTAACTCCATTGCCCTTTAAATCGACTGAAACTGTAAATGCTGTTTCCATAAGCTCAGTGTTGTTTACAACCATTGGTTTGAGGTTTAATTTTTCACATCTTTTTTCAGTAAGAGGAACACATATTAGTCCTCTTCCCTCAGTTGCCATAAAGTTTACAATATCTGGACTAATATTTTCAGCTGGAAAGACAAAATCACCTTCATTTTCTCTATTTTCATCATCAACAACTATGATAACTTTACCATTTTTTAAATCATTAATTGCATCTTCTATTTTATCTAAAATCATTTAAAAAATTTTATTTTATTTAATAATTGTAAAAATTCACTGTAAACGTTATCTATATTAAGAATTGATTTGTCAGAAGTAGCTCTAATTAATAAATATATGCTTACTGGTATCATAATCAAATTTGATACCCAACTACCGATAAATGGGTTGATTGAGCCATCCTCGGCAGCATTCCTTGCAAATGTACCAACAAAATGATAAGTTAAAAAGAATAACAATGCAATTACAACAGGATAACCAAAACCTCCTTTTCTTATTATTGCACCAAGTGGAGCACCAACAAAAAAAAGAATTATTGCAGCAAACGAAATAGCGAATTTGCCATGTAAATTAGATTTATGAAGATTAATTAATTTTTCTCTAATAAAAAAATTTGTTCTCTGGGTTTTTAAATTATTAATTTGATTTTCAATATTGTTCTGCATTGAAGCAATTATTTGAATTTTAGATACTTTATCAAAGTTTTCTAATATTGTATTATAAGAATTTATGTCCGGAATATCTGAATTATTAATATAATCAGTTTGGAAGTTATAAATACCTGTTCTTTTATAAAAATTATTTGAAAAATCTTGATATTGATCTACTAGTTTGTTTTCTAATGAATCAATACTAAGTTTTAATTCATTTATATTTTGCATTCTGAATGTATTGCTGTATTTTTCATTTGTAAAATCTACATTATTAAGTTCCTTGAGGTCAATATATATTTCATGCTTTTCAAAATATATTTTTGTTTGCGGTTTATATTCATCAGTATTTGAGTTTTTTGTATAGATTTCTTCATATCTATATCCATCATTTAATTCAATTTTTAAAACATCGGAATATTCATTACTAACTAATTTCCCAGATGAAGCTTTAATTACAATGTTGTTATCGTTATTTATATTAGTTTTATGAATTATTATTCCTTTCAGGTTTGAATTGTCAAGTCCATATTTATCATCAACTTTAATATTCATAATTCCAATATTATTAAAAACCCCCTCGGTAATTGCTAAAGTTGGTTTTACTTTTGCAAGATTTTTTCTTAAGTTATATGACTTAAATTCAGCATAAGGAATAAGATTATTTGAAACAAAAAAAATAGAAATACATAATATTAAATTGAAAACAATTAAACTTCTCATTGATCTAATTAATGAAATACCAGAAGACTTAATAGCCGCAAACTCATAATTTTCAGCTAAGTCACCGAAAGTCATAATTGATGCTAACAGCACAGTTAAAGGGAGAATTAATGGAATTAATTTTGGAGTATAGTATAAAAGAAATTTAAATATTATTTCATAATCCACTTCTTTTCCAGCTAAATCATCAATAAACATCCAAATTGTTTGAAAAATAAACACAAACATCATTATAATAAAAAAACTAAAAAACTTTTTCATATATGACTTTAGTATGTATTTATCTAATATTTTCATAATTGATTTATAAAAAAATCTTTATAGCTCTCAATGTTAATTTCTAATTTATCATTATCAATTTCAATATCAGTTTTTATATTTTCAAAAAATAAGACATTACTGAATGTTGAGTTCTTGTTAATGATTTTAATACTTTTAATTTCAAATTTAGAGTTAAATATAACTTCGTAATCAGGTTTAGAATCATTGGTAAAAAACAAAGTGTAAGTTTTATTTTTTTGATTTGGAATAAATTCATAGTAGTAGTGTTTTTTCAAAAAAACTATAAGTTCTTTTGGGTTAATACTTTTAAATAATATGTTATCATTGCTCATTTCAATTTTAGACATATCATAGATATAAATTTCTTTATCATCTTTAATAATACTATACAATAACTTGTCATTATAATAATATATAATTTCATCAGTTGAAATTTTATATTTATCATTTTTAATTAAAAATTTTCCATTGCTTTCGAATTTTACTTCATTATTCTGTGTTGTTAAAATCCTAAATGTAAACTCTGCTGATTTTAAATTAAGATAATTGTCAAAAAAGGATTTTATAATTGTATTCTCTTGAAAGAGTAAATGAAATATTGATAGTATTAAAACAATCTTTTTTTTCATTATTATTCATTTTTAAGTAATTGTTCAAGTTCAACTAAATTTTTAACTAACACAGACCTAGCTTTACTTCCTTCAAATCTTCCTACAATTCCAGCAGATTCTAGTTGATCAATAATTCTTCCAGCTCTATTATATCCAAGCTTTAATTTTCTTTGAATTAATGATGCAGAACCTTGTTGAGCTGTTACTATAACCTCAGCTGCGTCTTTAAATAGAGAATCCCTTTCGTCAATATTTATGGTGTTACTTTGGTTATTGTCCTCTTCAATATATTCTGGTAAAATATATGAATCAGAATAACCCTTTTGAGCACCAATTAATTCAGTTATTTTTTCTATCTCATCAGTATCAATAAAACCACATTGTAATCTTGTCAAATCATTTCCATGAGTATATAACATATCACCTCTTCCTATTAATTGATCTGCACCACCTGAATCTAATATTGTTCTTGAATCAACTTTGGATGTAACTCTAAATGCAATTCTTGCTGGAAAATTTGCTTTAATCAATCCTGTAATAACATTAACCGAAGGTCTTTGAGTTGCAATTAATAAATGAATTCCGACTGCTCTTGCTAATTGTGCTAACCTTGCAATTGGTGTCTCAACTTCTTTTCCAGTTGTCATAATTAAGTCAGCAAATTCATCAATAACTAAAACTAGATATGGAAGAAATTTATGCCCGTCGTTTGGGTTTAATTTTCTTTTTTTAAACTTTATGTTGTATTCTTTTATATTTCTGCAAAGACCATTTTTCAATAGGTCATAGCGTTGTTCCATTTCAATACAAAGTGAGTTTAAAGTTTTAATTACAACTTTATTGTCAGTAATTATTGGTTCTTCTGTGCCAGGTAGTTTTGCTAGGTAATGTCTTTCAATTTTATTAAAAAGTGTTAATTCAACTTTTTTTGGATCAACCAATATAAATTTTATTTCTGATGGATGTTTTTTGTACAACAAAGATGTAATAATAGCATTTATTCCTACTGACTTCCCTTGGCCTGTAGCTCCTGCCATAAGTAAATGGGGCATTCTTGAAAAATCTACCACAAAAGTTTCATTACTGATTGTTTTACCTAGGGCTAGAGGTAACTCCATTTCCGCTTCTTGAAATTTTTTTGATGAAATTAAAGATTTCATCGAAACAATCTTTCTGCTTTTATTTGGAACTTCAATGCCAATAGTTCCTTTTCCTGGAATAGGTGCAATTATCCTTATCCCAAGAGCAGAGAGAGATAATGCTATATCATCTTCTAGGTTCTTAATTTTAGATATTCTTACTCCAGCTTCAGGAATAATTTCATATAAAGTGACAGTTGGACCAATTGTTGCTTTAATTTTATCAATTCCAATTTTATAGTTTTTTAGTGTATCAATAATTTTTTCTTTATTTTCTTCTAGTTCTTCTTGATTTATTGTTATAACTCCATCATTATTGTGTTCAGAAAGAAGCTTAATCTGCGGTTGTTTATATCCCTTAAGTTCCAATGTTGGATCAAACTCTCCATATTTTTTTAAAATATTTTCAGATTCTGAATTTATTCTTTCTTCATCACTAATTGTTTCTATTTTCATTTCAATGTTATCATTGGAATTTATTATATCATCTTTATTTTTTTCAAAATCAAACTTTGAAAAATTTTCGATTGTAGGCTTTATTTCATCATTAACAACATCATTTTTAAAAACAAAACTATTTTCTTCATTTATAGTTTTTTGATTATCGTCAATAGTTTCAATTCCCGTTGAATTGTTACGTTTAATTTTTTCTTTTAACATCTTTATAATTGATCCTAAAAAATTAAATAGTTTTATGGGAGTGAGGTTTAAAACCGTAATCATAAAAACTATAATACCAAATAGAAGAAGAAGAATTAATCCAATTTCACCAGAAAAATTTATTATTAAATTTTTAACTTCAAAACCAAAGACACCTGCATAAATTTTATTTGAAATGAAGTAGCCGCAAAAAATTGATACCCATATACAAGAAAATAAAAGAATGAAAGATCTGTTTAAAATATTATTAACTCCTTTGTTAAATGATAAAGACAAGCCAACAATAAGGATGTTCAAACATATCAACAATGATCCAATTCCAAAACTTTTGTAAACTAAATAATAGGATAAATAAAAACCTATTTTTTTTCCAATATTATTTATTTTATCATCAGAGTTAAATAGCCCATTAATTAAAGATTGATCTTCCTGCCAATTATACATAAATGAGAAAATTGAAACAGTAATTAGTATTGACAAAACAACTAAAAAAGTTCCAAAAATTATTTTAAAATTATTTTTCATTTATTCTTTTAATTTTATATCCAAGAGAAACAACAACTAATGTTGTTATTGGACTTAACCAATTAAATATAGCATATATAAAATAATCAATAACGTTTACATTTAAAACACTTGATTGGTAAGCTCCACACGTGTTCCAGGGTATTAATACAGACGTAACTGTTCCGGAATCTTCAATAGTCCTACTAAGATTCAGACTTGAGAGCTTCCTATCTTTATATGCAGAGGAAAACATTTTTCCTGGAATTACTATAGCTAAATATTGATCAGAGGCAGAAATATTAACAGTAAAGCAACTCAAAATAGTGCTTGAAAATAAGCCTATAGTTGATTTTGCTAAACTTAACAAATAGATTGAGATTTTTTTTAAAGCTCCAATAGATTCCATTACACCGCCAAAAATCATTGCAGAAATTACTAGCCAAATAGTGTTTAACATTCCTTTCATTCCATCAGAATTAAATAATTCGGACAAAAAAGTAATATCAGTTTGAATATTTGTTTCAGAAACAATTGAATTCATGATTATTTGATATCTATTTATTCCTAATTCATTAACTAATTTTACAATTAATTCATTTTGAAATATCAAAAAAAATATCGAAGCAGTTATTACACCAACAAAAAGAGATATGATAGGATTAATTTTTTTAATTATAAATAAAATTACAATTAAAGGCACTAAGAAAAGAATTGGTGAAATAAAAAAATATTCTTTCATGGATTCTACATAACCCATATTTTCAACGATTTGATTAGGTTCATTTAATAAATTGTAAACAGTAAAAAAGACAAGTGCAATAATAATAGTAGGTACAGTAGTGATTGTCATGTACTTTATATGTTCGAAAAGATTTGAACCTGAAACAGCAGCAGCTAAATTGGTAGTATCACTTAATGGAGACATTTTATCTCCAAAATATGCACCTGAAATTATTGCACCAGCAACTATACCTAAATCAAAACCTAATGCCTTACCAATACCAATAAGTCCAATTCCTACTGTTGCAGATGTTGACCAACTACTACCAGTGGCAAGAGCAACAATACTACTAATAACAACACAGGATGGTAAAAAAAATGATACATTAACTAATTTCAGTCCATAATAAATCATTGAAGGTATTATTCCACTAACTAGCCATGTTCCAGATAGCGCTCCGACTAACAGTAGAATTATTATTGGAGTACTAATTGACTTTAGGTTTTCTGAAATTGTTAAGAATATGTCTTTAGATTTTATTTTATTTTTGATTCCAAAAATAAATGCGATAGAAGCTCCTAAAATTAAAATAAACTGATTTGAACCATCTATTGAAGAATCACCATAAATGCTGACATTTATATAAAGAAGAATAATAAGGATAATAATTGGAGTAAGTGAGTCAAAAAGTGAAATTTCCTTATTATTTTCAATACTCATTTTCTTAATAATTTCTTACTTGCTAATATATTCAAAAATCATGTCTATACATCTTAAAATAACTTATTAAAATCATTTTTAATTATTGAGTATTTGTATTTTTGTATTGTATGTCATTAAATAAATTTGATGTTGTAGTTATAGGGTCAGGTCCAGGAGGCTATGTTTGTGCAATTAGGCTTGCACAACTTGGTTTTAAAACTGCTATTATTGAAAAATATAATTCCCTGGGGGGAACATGTCTTAATGTAGGCTGTATTCCCTCAAAAACATTACTAGATTCATCACATCACTACCACGAAATAATGAAAAATGCTTACTCCCATGGCATAGAAATAGAGGGTGAAGTTAAACTCAATTTTCAAAAGATGATAGATAGAAAAAATAAAGTTGTTGATCAAACTGTAAAAGGAATAAATTTTTTAATGGATAAAAATAAAATAACAGTTTTCAATGGATTTGGATCTTTTATTGATTCATCATCGATTTTAATTAAAGAAACGGGTGAAAAAATAAGGTTCGATAAATGTGTTATTGCAACAGGATCTAAACCTGCATCTCTTCCTTTTATTAACTTAGACAAGAAGAGAGTTCTGACGTCTACTGAAGCTTTATCATTAAAGGAAATACCAAAACACCTTGTTATTGTAGGAGGTGGTGTCATTGGACTTGAACTAGGTCAAGTTTACAATAGACTTGGATCAGAGGTGTCTGTCATTGAATATTCAAATAAAATAACTCCATTCATGGACAAAGATGTGTCTAAAGAACTTTTAAAGATTTTTAAAAAAGAAAAAATTAATTTTTATTTATCTCACAAGGTTTTTGAAGTACAAAACAAAGGACAATCAGTTTTAGTTAAAGCAAAAGATATTGATGATAAAATAGTTGAATTTAATTCGGATTATTGTTTAGTATCTGTTGGAAGAAAAGCATACACTGATGGATTAAACCTTTCTAATATTGATGTTGCATGTGATAACAATGGAAAGATCATGGTAAATAATAAATTTGAAACAAGCACTGAAAATATCTATGCTATAGGTGACGTTATCAGTGGCCCAATGTTAGCTCACAAGGCTGAAGAGGAGGGTATAGCGGTCGCAGAAATAATGAAAAATCAAAAACCTCACATTGATTATAATTTGATTCCAAATGTTATTTATACCTGGCCAGAAGTAGCATCAGTTGGTAAAACCGAAGACCAATTGATTAACGAAAATTATGATATCAAAGTTGGAAAATTTCCAATGAGAGCTTTAGGAAGATCAAGAGCTAGTAATGATTTAGATGGTTTTGTTAAGATAATTGCTGATAAAAAATCTGATGAAATTCTTGGTGTTCATATTATAGGAGCTCGTGCTGCTGATTTGATCATTGAAGGTGTTACAGCAATGGAATTTAAAGCCTCTTGTGAAGATATTTCTATGATGAGTCATCCACATCCAACTTATTCTGAAGCTATGAAAGAAGCTGCTCTTTCAGCCTTGGAGAATAGGCCACTGCATATTTAAATTAAAAAGGTCCTTTATTATTGTTTTTTACTGCATTCAGTGACTTTCCAGGCATTTCTCCTCTTACACCATGAAAACTTGTTTTGTTAGAAGAAGATTTATTAAGTTTATCTCGATCTCTAAAATACCAGTCCTTCGTAAGATTTAAGGGTATATTATCTCCAGTATCAATAATCCATCTATCTAGTATATTATATAATTTTAAATAAATATCCGGAATGTTACCATTATTACCATTTTTTAATAGATTATTGAATTGATAAGGATCGACAGCCAGATCATATAATTCTTCTTTTGGTCTTGGATTAGTAAATATTTCAGATTGATAATTAGTTAAGGTTTTGTTTTTTTGACCATTCTTTAGGTCAATATATGATGGGCTATTTAATGCATCAAGAGGCCCTTCTTGCATAAACTGACTTCTTGAGTTTCGGATATATAAAAAATCCTTATTTCTAACCATTCTTTGATGTGATTCATAGTCATGCCAGTTGTGTTCAGCAAATACATAATTCCTAAATTTTTTTTTGGGATTTTTAATAACATCTAGAAAACTTTTGCCTTGAAAAGACTCTACTTTATTAATTTTAACTACATCGATTATTGTTGGAGCAATATCAATAGAACTAATTAAACTTTCGCTATAATTCAGTTTAGACTTTATTCGGGGGTAATGTAAAATAAACGGTGTTTTTACACCTTGATCATTTAGTCTAGTCTTACTGTGAGGAAACGGTCTCCCATTGTCAGCCATAATAATTATCATTGTATCATCAAATACGTTTTGAATTTTCAATTTTTTGACAACCTCCCCTACATAATGATCAAAGCGAGTAATTTCATCATAATAATCAGATAAATCTTCTCTTGTTAGTTTACTATCAACCAAATATTTTGGAACCTTTATGTTTTCAGGGTTGTGTGTTCCTGAAAAATCATTTTTACCCCAGCCTCTGTGAGCATCATAAGATGCAAACCAGATGAAAAATGGAATATTTTTAGGCCTATTTTCAATAACATTAACCCAAAGATCCTCACCACCCAAACCATTTTTTTTTCTATCCTCGTAAATTTTATTAAAACCTCTTTTTGCATATTCACCTAGATGAAATTTCCCTGCTTGTATTGTATAATATCCATTATTTTTTAAAATTTCAGGAAGTGATATCATTTCAATTGGTGGTTCGGTATGAAGTTCTGCCGCACCTGTATTATGCGGATATCTTCCTGTCAATATTGAGTTTCTGCTAGGACTACATGAACTTGTTGTTAAAAAGGTATTTTTAAAAACTATACCGTTTTTAGCTAATTCATCAATATTAGGTGTTTTTACATCTAAATTTCCATAACACCCTAAATCATCCCAGCTAACATCATCAGCAACAAATATAATTATGTTAGGATTATCCAAATTTTTCTTACAAGAGAAAAACATGAGTAAACTAACTATAATTAAATAAAATCTCATAAAATATATTTTAAAAATTTTTTTTCATTTTTATCTTTATTTCATCTAAACATAAATTATCAATTCCCCCAATTAACTCATGATTTATTTTTTTGTCAGGGACATATGATTTGCTCTTTATTTGATTAGAAATTTCATTATAAGCATCTCTAAAAGTATATCCTTTATGAACCAGTTTATTTAAATTCTCCACTGAAAATATATATTCATATTTTTTATCATCAAGAATATTTTTTTTAATATTTATTTTTTCAATAGAATAATTGAAAATTTTCAAACAGTCTAATATGTCTTTTATTGCTTCTATGATCTTTCCCTTATATAATTGTAGATCTCTATGATATCCACTTGTTAAATTATTTGACATTAGACTAAATTCATTAGGAAGAGCTTTAAGAGAATTACATTTAGATCTTATCAATTCAAATACATCTGGATTTTTTTTGTGAGGCATTATACTTGAACCTGTTGTTAATTCATCCGGAAATGTAATAAAATTGAATTCTTGAGACATATATAAACAAATATCAGAACAAAATGTTGATAGAGTAGTGGCTATAGAGCTAATCGCAATAGACACGCTTTTCTCAATTTTTCCTCTGTTCATTTGAGAAGCAACAACATTATATTTTAACTGATCAAACCCTAGTTCTTTAGTTGTGAATACCCTATCTATTTTAAAAGAACTTCCATATCCAGCTGCGCTTCCTAATGGATTTTGGTTATTTATTTCATATGCTGTATTGAAAAATAAAATATCATCAATCAATGATTCAGCATAAGAAGAAAACCATAAGCCAAATGATGATGGCATTGCTGATTGTAAATGAGTGTAGCCAGGAAGCAAATCTTTTGAATGTTTTCTAGATAACAATATCAGTGTATCAAATAAATTTCTAATATGATTTTTAATGTTTGAAATTTCATCTTTTAAAAACAGCTGCAATGCAACAAGAACTTGATCGTTTCTTGATCTTCCAGTATGAATTTTTTTCCCAAGATCTCCTAATTTATCTGTTAAATAGAATTCAATTTTTGAATGTATGTCTTCAAATTTTTCTTCAATTTCAAAATTGTGGTTAATAATTAATTTTTGAATGTTATTAAGCTCTGTAATTAATGATTTTTTTTCAAGATCATTTAATAATCTAATTTTATGAAGCATTTTAACGTGTGCCTTACTTGCTAATACATCATACTTAGCCAAATACATGTCGTATTGCCTATCATTACCCACTGTAAAGTTTTCAATCATTTTATTTAAGTTGTCTTTTCTGCTCCAAAGCTTCATAATAACATATATTTTTCAATTAATTCTATATATTTTTTTACACCACTAGTTATTTCATCAATATAAATAAAT
>CACIKV010000014.1 GCA_902587325.1 uncultured Bacteroidota bacterium | reverse complement strand
AATCAGATAATTGTTCAGATTCATCACTACAGACTATTGGTAAATACTGTTCAGTTTGAACAATTTGATTTGCAGCATTTTTAAAGCTATTGAAAACAACTTCAACGTGATCAAATTTACCCGAACTAAATTCTTTAATGATTTTTTCTGTGATTTTTGAAGACTCTTGATATGTCAGTTCGTCAAATATAGAGCTGTAATTTCCTATTACATTCTCTGTTTTTGATAAGACATCGTTTGCTTTTTTTCCTATAACTAAAAAACTAAAATTCGAATTACTAAATTTTTCATAATTTTTAAGTAAAATTGATTGTTTAATCACATTAGAATTAAAAGCTCCACATAGACCTTTGTTAGAAGAAATTACAACTACAAGAATATTTTTTAATGGCCTAGATTCTGATAGATAAGAAATACTTGATGAAGAAATTATCTGAGAAAAGCTTGACATTAATTCAGTTAATTTCTCAGAATAGGGCCTCATAGCTGTTATAGCGTCTTGAGCTTTTTTTAGTTTTGCTGCAGAAACCATTTTCATCGCACTAGTAATCTTCATTGTTGAATTTACTGAAGAAATTCTATTTCTTATCTCTTTTAAATTTGCCATTTACTATTCGTATGATAAACTAATTTCAGACCCAACTTTTTCTATAGTAGAAATTACATCATCCGTTAATTTTCCATCTTTAATTGTATCTAAAGTTTTTCTGTATTTTAAATTCATTAGTTCTAAAAATTTCTTTTCAAAATCTTTTACTTTATCAACAGGAACTGATTTCAACAAGTTTTTTGATCCTAAATATATAATAGCAACTTGATCTTCAACAGTGAAGGGATCATTTTGAGCTTGTTTTAATATTTCAACATTACGCATACCTTTTTGAATTACACCAAGGGTAACAGGATCTAGGTCTGATCCAAATTTAGCAAAGGCTTGTAACTCTCTAAACTGAGCTTGATCAAGCTTTAGTGTACCGGCTACTTTTTTCATTGATTTAATCTGAGCAGATCCTCCGACTCTTGAGACGGAAATTCCTACATTAATAGCAGGGCGTACACCAGAGTTGAATAAATCAGATTCTAAAAATATTTGTCCATCAGTAATTGAAATAACATTAGTCGGTATATATGCGGAAACGTCACCTGCTTGAGTCTCAATAATTGGAAGTGCTGTTAAAGACCCTCCCCCTTTTACAATAGGTTTTAATGCATCAGGCAAATCATTCATAGTCTTTGCAATATCATCATCATTAATAACTTTTGCAGATCTTTCAAGTAGTCTTGAATGAAGATAAAAAACATCTCCGGGATAAGCTTCTCTTCCAGGTGGTCTTCTTAACAATAAAGAGACTTCACGATAAGCTACTGCTTGTTTCGACAAATCATCATATATGATTAAAGCTGGTCTACCAGTATCTCTAAAGTATTCGCCAATGGCAGCTCCAGCAAAAGGAGCATAAACTTGCATTGGCGCAGGATCGGATGCATTAGCGGCAACAATTGTTGTATAAGCTAAGGCTCCTTTATCTTCAAGAGTTTTAGCGATTCCTGCAACAGTTGAAGCTTTTTGTCCTACAGCAACATATACACAATATACAGGATTGCCTGCGTCATAAAACTCTTTTTGGTTGAGGATTGTGTCAATGCAAACTGTAGTTTTTCCAGTTTGTCTATCACCGATCACAAGTTCTCTTTGGCCTCTTCCAATTGGAATCATTGCATCAATTGACTTGATACCGGTTTGTAAAGGCTCATTTACTGGTTGCCTGTAAACCACCCCAGGTGCTTTTCTTTCTAAAGGCATTTCATACATTTCACCTTCAATTTTACCTTTTCCGTCAATTGGTTGACCAAGAGTATTTACAACTCTGCCTACAACGCCCTCCCCGACATTGATAGATGCAATTCTTTTTGTCCTTTTGACAATATCTCCTTCTTTTATTTCTTTTGATGGGCCTAATAATACAATACCCACATTGTCCTCTTCGAGATTTAGTACAATTCCTTCCATTCCATTTTCAAATTGAACTAATTCTCCATATTGAACATTAGAAAGTCCATAAGCTCTTGAAATCCCATCACCAACCTGAAGAACAGTTCCTACTTCATCAAGTGATGGAGAAACATCACTTCCAGTTAATTGTTTTTTAATAATCGCTGATATTTCAGCAGGCTTAATATCTGCCATAATTTATTGTATTGAAATATTAATAAAATCTTGTTTTAACTTATTTAATTGATTTTTAAAGCTAGCATCATATTGTAAATCACCTACACGCAAAATAAAACCTCCAACTATGTTTACGTCAATTTTGTTTAAAAGAGTTATATTTTTACTAGTGATATTTCTAACTTTATTTTCAATTTCTTTAATTGTTGATGGTCTAAGATGAGAGGACGAAGTTAATACAACCTCTTGATTTTGAGCGTATTTATTGTAAAGCATTATAAAACTATTTGCTACATCATCAAATAAATCAATCCTTTTATTGTTCATTAAAAGTTCCATCAAATCCTTTGTTTTATTTGATGAATTTTTAAATACAGCTTTTAGAGCATTAAGCTTATTAAGGTCTTTGACAACTTTACTGTCAACAAACAATTTAAGTTCTTTAGAGTTTTCAAAAGATACAGAAATATTTTTCATGTCCTGGAAAACCAAATCCAACTCCTTCTTATCTTTAAGACATGATTCAAGTGTTGCTTTTGCGTATCTATGTGCAGCCCTATTGTAAATCATTTAAGCTTTACGTCTTTTAAAAGTTCTTCAACAATTTGCATTTGCTTGTTATCATCCGACAACTTTTCTTTTAGTAGCTTTTCAGCAATTTCAATTGATAATGAAGCAACTTGTTTTTTAATATCTGTAACAGCTGCATTTTTCTCATTTTTAATCGCTTCGTTAGCGCTTTCTATAATTTTTTGAGCCTCAAACTTAGCCTCATCTTTAGCTTGAGAAACAATAGAGTTTTTTAAATCTCGAGCCTCTTTTAGTAGAGAATCTCTGTCAACTCTTGCTTGCTTCATAATCTTGTCATTATCCGCTTTTAAAGACTCCATCTCTTCCTTTGCTAATTCAGCAGATTGTAAAGCATCTTTAATGCCTTGTTCTCTGTCATTAACAGCTTTTAAAATTGGACCCCAGGCATACTTTTTTAGTAAAAAAATTAGTAAAACAAAAATTACTGTTTGCCAAAAAAATAGGCCAATTGAAAATTCTTCAATTAGTTTTTCCATTATTAATAATTTAGATCAATAGTAATTAAATTATTTATACGAATTATAATGCAAATAATGCTGCAAAACCAATTCCTTCTACCAAAGCAGCTAAAATAAGTGCATTAGTTGAAATTTTTCCACTAGCATCTGGTTGACGTCCAATGGCTTCCATTGCTCCTTTACCAATTTGACCAATTCCAATTCCAACTCCGATTACAACTAGGCCACCGCCTACTATTAAAGGTATTTCCATAATTATATATTTAAATTAAACTTTTTCATTTATTAATGTGCTTCACTATGATCTTCTACCGCAAAACCAAAATATAATGCAGATAGCATTGTGAAGATATACGCTTGTAATAATGCTACAAGTATCTCAATTATAGCGATAAAAAAGGCCAGAAAGAAAGACAAGCTACTCCCAATCCAAGCTTTAAAAATAAACATCAAACCTATCAAGCTATATAAAACTATGTGACCAGCTTGAATATTAGCATAAAGCCTAATCAATAGTGAAAAAGGCTTTATAAAAACTCCTAAAAACTCAATTGGAGCTAAAACTATTTTAATTGCAACAGGAACGCCAGGCATCCAAAAGATATGTCCCCAATAATTTTTATTAGCAGTTAAATTCGTAATTAAAAATGTTAGTAAAGCCAAAGAAAATGTAACAGCAATATTACCAGTAACATTCACTCCAAGAGGTGTTAGACCTAGCATGTTTAAAAACCATACAAAGAAAAATACAGTTAGTAAAAAACTCATATAGTTTTTATACTTTTTTAGTCCAATATTTGGAATGGCTATATCGTCTCTTATAAATAAAATTATTGGTTCGAAAAACCTTCCAATACCTTTAGAAACTCCGTTGTTAGTCCTGTACGACTTTGCCAATGATACAAATAGAAAAAACATTAAAATTGATACTAATAAAATTGTTGCAATATTTTTAGTAAT
Source organism: uncultured Bacteroidota bacterium (assembly GCA_902587325.1). Taxonomy (GTDB): domain Bacteria; phylum Bacteroidota; class Bacteroidia; order Flavobacteriales; family Flavobacteriaceae; genus Eutrophosalina. Next base: position 29,229 of record CACIKV010000014.1, on the reverse strand, counting down.
TGAAAAGTCGAGTGGCTTTTCGTTTAAAACTTTTCCTTCATTCGAAATATTAATGAGTCCATCACTGTTGGTTTTATAAATCTTATTATTATCATAATTCATTCTATAATAAGTTTCATTATCAATAACAATCTCTTTACCATGTTTAAAATCTGAAGACATAAAAAATTTAAATCCATTATCATATAATATCACAGGCATTGGAATTTCAATGTATGTTTTTTTTCCAGTATCATTATTTGTAAAACTTGTGAGATAAAAACTGTGAGAGTCTTTTAAATGATGCTTGATATATTTTTTAATTTCAGATTTTATGTCCTCACTTTCTCCAAGATTTTTGTTCGAAGCAAATGAATACAAAGACAGAGACGAAAAAATAAAAAAAAGAATAAAAAATTTTGCCGGCTTCATTAACTTATTAAAGCAATTAAAGTGATTTCGCAAAGTTAAAATTTTAAAAGTAAAATGAAAGCTATTTATTTAATTTATTTACCTGTGTATAAACTAAATAAAATGCTAATAAAAATCCTAGTAAGGTTAAGGAAAATGTGAAAGTCTTGGTCTGAGTATAAATAGAATCAAGCCATTTGCCTAGTCTTGAAAATAGAAATATCGTAATCCCCATTTCAAAACTAATCAAAAGAAATATTTTAATAGGGTTAGGCTGTTTTTTCAGATTGTGAGCTGTTATTTTGTTCAGTATCTAGAACTTTAAGTTTTTTGGATGATTTCATCGAAATTGTAGCATCTACTTGAGCTCCTTCTTCAACTGAAAGTTTACCAGTTATTATTTCACCCTGAACGTATGAATCTGACATTAAAGAAAGTGTTTCATTAACCTCAATATTCCCTGAAATATTCCCTGAAATATCTGCATTAGAGCAGTTAAGCTTTCCTGAAATTTTACCATTATTTCCCACAACTACTTTTCCGGATGTAGTTATATTGCCTTCAACTTCTCCATCAATTCTGAAATCGGCTTTTGAAAAAATATTTCCAATAATTTTTGTCGACTTTTCAATAACATCAACTGAGGGTGATGAAAAGAATTTATTATCTGCCATAAACTATTTATTTAATTTATCTAACGTTTTAAAAACCAATGCATTAATGAATTGGGATGTTGAAATTACAAAATATTTATTACTTAGCAATCTTTTATCATTTTTCACTAATTCTTCAGCTTCATATTCAGCTTGTTCTAATTTACTAAAGCCATATTTAACAATTAAGTCTATTTTATCATCATAATATTCTTTTTTAAAACCTTTATAATTAAAATCGATATTTTTATTAATAAAGAATCCCAATACTAAAGATTCATCTTTAAAATCCAATGATTTCTTTGACTGAATATCTCCGACAATATTGATGATTTTTTCTAATTCACTTTTATTTTCAGGAAACTCTAATTTTAAATTTTTCAAAAATTTTAAATAACTATCTACACTTTCCCTTTTTACAACTATATCAGACTGAATCATTTTTAACTTATATAAATCTTCTCTTTTGATTGATAGATTTAATAATGAGTCCAATATGTTTGATGCAGTCAAAAATTTATTTTTCAACAACAAAGACCTAATTGAGTCAATAGATTCGTCTAAATCCTGTATTATGATTGAATTACTTTGAATAATTTTTTTTGCATAAATTGAGTTTGGATGATTGTCTAGGATGTCTTTTTTAATTTTTATATAGTTAACGTCATTTTTTTCAAAATATGAGAGATATTTGTAATATTTAGATTGCGCTATTTCTTCAGGAATCAAAAATTTATAATCAATTTTTTCTATTTTTTCATTTGATTTTTTAAAGTCTTTAAAAAATTCGTTGTAATAAATACCTAACAACAATAAGTTTTTATTATAAATTTTGTTTAAACTATCTGTTTCAGATTTATTTAGTTTGAAGTTTAAATTTTCTTGCAAATAGTTCTTAACTGTATAATTATTTGAATTATTTTCGATCTTTACATCATAATTTGGATTCATTTTCCAGTTATCTTCAAGCTTTATTTTTCCCCATTTTTTTCTAAATTCTAAAATCCCTTTTTCTATAGCAGCCTCATTGTTATAATAAAATATTCCATTATTTATTTTTGTTGTCTTGTTTTCTGAAACTTTGTTAAAAACTAGATCAGGCTTTTTAAAAATCTTTTCAATTTCTTTATCGCTTAGATTTGACAACATTATTAGTGAATCAATTTGAATATTTTTTTCTTCTAATTCGATAATATTTGATAGTCTGTTTTTTAAGTTTTTTAAATCAAAAAAATTTTTTGAAGATTTATCTTCATAAATTAACAAAGAATCTATGTAGGTTGATGCAATCAAATAATTGCTTTTATTATAATTTATATCTAATAGTTTTCTGTAAGTTTTAAGTTTAAGAAACTTGTCTTCATCCTTTAATGTTAAAGACTTTTTAAAAATGTGTGCAGCCTTATCAGGGTTATTTTTTAAATAGCTCAATGCCTCATAATATAATATTAAAGCTTCTTTATCTGGGTACCTTTCACTTTTAATAAGTTTTTGATAATCTTCAGTTTTATAGCCATCGCTTAAAGACATAATCTTTAATTTTGACCTTAAATAAATTTCAGAAGATTTATTAATTCCACTATTAATAGTTTTAGAAAAAAAGGCTTTTGCAGAATCTATCTTGTTAAGCTCAGAATAAATTTGAGCTGATATAAAACTTGATCTTGATTTTAGCTGTTTATCATTTGTTTGTTTATAAATTTTTTTTAAACCAGCTAGAGCTTCATCATAATTATTATTAATAATTTCAGTTTGTGTAATAGATTTTAATATATTTAAATCGTTAGATTTTAGTCCGATTTTTTGGACTTCTTCTTTTGCTTTTCTTAATGCGATATCAGGTTGATCAAGTTTAAGATAAATCATTGTTTTCCATAAAATAGCTTCTGATTTTTTTTCATCAATCTGGTTAAAAGCTTGAAGTGCAGAAATATATTTTTGATCATAAAATCTAGATTTACCTAAAAGCAAATAAGCTTTATCTTGAATTTTTACTTGTTCTTTTTTTGATTTTTGAATGGCTTTTATTGCTTTTTCCTCGGATTTTTCAAAATTTTTTGTAGGCAATAAAGATGACTGATCTGAATATTTTAAGCTTTTAATCAAAGGAATAATTTCCCAATAATTTTCATAGTAATTATTTTCTAAAATACTTAAGCCTTCATTAAAATAATTTTCACCATTAAACAATATATTGTATTCAACCTTCAGTGAGTTCACCTTGATTTTTTCTTCAGCTGTTTTGCATGAAAAAATAAAAACTAAGATTAAGATATATTTAAATTTTTTGATCATATTTTAATTAAAAAAAATTAATATTTCATATTATTGCATTCAAAATGAATACTACAAAAATAACGTTAATTTTGGACGGAGAGCACCATAAGTTCAATATGAATAATGATGATATTATTCTTGACGTGGCACTTTCAAATGGAATTGATGCACCACACTCTTGTCAAGGTGGAATTTGTATGACTTGTCTTGGAAGAGTTACTAATGGAAAAGCTCAAATGGATGATCCAGGAATGCTTTCTGACGAGGAGATTGGCGAGGGATTAATTCTTACATGTATTTCAAAACCAAATTCTGAAGAAATCACTATAGATTATGATGATATCTGATTTAAGATTTGATTGGCTCTATAGATTATCCCATTTAAATCAATTGATCTCATTGACTCTTCATAACCATTAATTTTTTTATTTCCATATATAGAGGTTGGTATCAAAGGAAATTTAGTCCTATCAACTGTAAATTGATTTTCTTTAACCGAGTTAAATGTTGAAAAGCCAGTATATGGGTGGGTTAATCCCCATATAGTAATAACGGGGACATTATAAATAGAAGCAATATGGCCGTTAGCAGAATCCATCGAAATCATTAAATCCAAATTAGAAATCAACTGTATTTCTTCGCTAAAGTTTAAGTTTGTTGATGGGCATTCTACATTTTTATAAGAGCTTTCCCATTTTTCTAAAATTTTAAGTTCATCACCAAATCCAAATAAAAAAACTTGATTATTTTGAGACAGATAAGCAATTATTTTTTGCATTAAATCAAGAGGATAAACTTTGCCATTATGCTTTGCAAATGGTGCAATACCAACTTTTTGTTTATTATAAAAAAACTCATTTGAATTTAAAGCCTTTGGTGTAGGGAATTTATGATCTTTTATAAGATCGATTTGATAACCTAACTTATTAAATACTTCTTGATATTTAAAATGAATTGGAGTTAAGGGTTTAAAAACTTTATTTTTAGAGCGAGTAAGTTTTTTTCTTTCAGATCTCATTTTATCCAATGTCTTTACATTAAAAAAGCATAATTGAAATAAAAAAGAAATTATTTTTGTTCTTAAAACATTATGCAAGTCAGCAACTTTATTTGGTTTAACTTTTTTTAAGTCTTTAAACAGTCTAAAAATACCAAAAAGCCCTTTATGTCTGTTTTCAAAATCAACATGGAAAAATGTAAGATTCTGATATTCTTCAAAAAATGGTTTAAATTTTTTTCTTGAAACTACGACAAATTGATCATTTGGATATCTTTCACACAAACATCTAATTATAGGTACTGTCATAACTACATCACCCAAAGATGAGAACCTTAGAATGAGTGTTTTTTTCATAACTAATCCTTGTATAATTCAGGATTCAACTTATCATCATTATACATTTTCATTTGCTTATAAGTGAGTGCCTTTATTTTTCCTTGGGAAATGTTTTCGATAAGTTGATCTATAGCTTTAGAAAGATTTTTTCTTTGGAGTTTTAAAAGTTCTAATTTATTAAAACAAGAGAGTCTGTGCTTTTGATCAGCTGTGGGCCTGTTTGCCTCAATATCCATATGAAAGATTTTTAACTCCAAAATTGAGAGTCTATCAATTGCCCATGCTGGAGTTTCAGTATTGATATTAAATCCATCAATAACCTTAACATGTGAAAATTTACTGAAAAAATAGTCATCTATAACTTCAACCATATCTGTTCTATTTTGATTACTTATGTCAATTCTTCTTTTAATCTTTAATGCTTTATTAGGATCAATGGAAGGTTTTCTAATTATATCTTCAAGGTGCCACTGAACAGTATCAATCCATGACTTTTTATAAATATTTTTTTTAAAGACTTCATTTTTAGAGAATGGGTTTTTAAATTCTTGATCAACAGAATCAAGTATATGATAATCTTCAATTGATTTTTTAAAAATTGAAATGCATTCTTTAGAAACTGTCATAGATTTTAAATATAATTAAACTAAGTTCAACAAAAATAAATATTGTTATTATCTTTGAAGTATAATGAAAGAATTTTTTGAAGCAATTGAGTTTTTGTTTGTTGATATTTTATTCTTCCCCTTTGATTTTATTCGCCTTGATATTACAAATTGGTTTATTCAGAATGCTATAAACTTTAGTTTTATTTTTCTTATTTCAGCAGCGCTAGTTTATTGGACTATGGAGCTAATAAACTATGATAAAAAAGAAGGAAAAGAAAATGAAGTCACAGCACATTCATTTTTATAAATCAAACCCAATATCCCTTCGATATTTCTTTCCTTTAAATCCAATTTTTTTAATAGAATTATAACTGCTTAAAAGTGCTTTCTTAAAATCATCTGATGATGAAACAACAGAAATTACCCTACCACCATTAGTTACCACTTTATTATCCTTTAAAGTAGTTCCTGCGTGATAAATTATTGAGTCATGAACTCTTTCAAGTCCATTAATTTCAAAGCCTTTTGTGTAAGAATCAGGATAGCCCTCAGATGCTAAAACAACATTAACAAAATGATTATTATCAACGTCCAAATCTAAATTATCAAGATCTTGATTTTCAATGGCAAGTAATATTTCTAAAAAATCATTTTTTATTCTTGGTAAAACAACTTGGGTTTCTGGATCTCCCATCCTAACATTATATTCAATAACAAAGGGGTCCCCATTTACATTAATTAAACCTATAAAAATAAAACCTTTGTAGTCAATCTTTTCTTCAATTAGGCCCTTAATTGTTGGTCTAATAATTTGAGTGTCAATCTTTTTTTTTAGTTCAATATCAATAAAAGATACAGGTGAAACTGAACCCATTCCTCCAGTATTTAAGCCGACGTCACCTTCTCCGATTCTTTTATAATCTTTAGCGTACGGCAGAGTCTTATAGTTTTTACCGTCAAAAAGAACAAAACAAGACATTTCAATTCCAGTTAAAAACTCCTCAATTACAACTTTTTCAGAAGATTTTCCAAAGCTATTATCAATTAGCATTTTTTTTAATACTGCTAAAGCGTTATTTAGGTTATGAGATATAACTACACCTTTACCTGCAGCAGGACCATCTGCTTTTAAAACAAATGGTGGTGATTGGGTTTTCAAATAGTCAATAGCTTTATCGTAGGTATCTTTAGTAAAGGACTTGGATCTTGCAGTAGGTATGTTATATCTGCTCATAAATCCTTTAGCAAAATCTTTACTTCCTTCTAGCATTGAGCCTCTTTTTGAGGGACCAATTACAATTATGTCATGAGTATCAGGGTCAGATTTAATAAAGTCGTATACTCCATCTATCAGTGGAATCTCAGGACCTACTAACACAAGATTAATTAATTCATTAACTAAGATTTTTTTTAGGTTATAAAAATTAAATTCTATGTAATAAGATTTTGTAAATTTTGAAATAGCTGCATTAGGATTAATTGAGAATAGTGAAATTTGAGCATTAGATTTTAATAATTGATTAAAAAAAACATGCTCTCTTGCTCCAGAGCCAATAACCAGAATATTCATGTCTTAAAATTAATTTTTAATTTAATGATTATAAAAATTTAAAAGTAAAGAAAGTTGTATTTTATTTTTTTATAAAAATCTTAACATTTTTTTTGTTTTACTATAAAATGCTGAAAAACAAGTTTTTATAAATAGAATACAAAAAAACGAACTATTCATTAAATATTATTTTTATATTAGCATTTGTTATGAATTGGTTTGCAATTAAGACAAGACCTAAAAGTGAGCTGAAGGCTCGTGATTTTTTCTTATCATTTAATATTGAATCTTATGCGCCTTATTATAAAACTAAAAGAGTTTGGTCAGACAGGATTAAAAAAGTAAGAGTCTCTGCATTACCTGGATATGTTTTCTTTAGAACCAGTAAATTAAATTATAGTCTTATTAATTTAAACCCTTATACAAAAAATATTGTTAGAAATACATCAGGAGGCCCAGCTGTTATTACTAACAATGAGATAAGTGTATTGAAAAATCATTTCAACGGAGATTTAAATATCCATAAATTATCTTTTAAAATTGGTGAGAAAGTGAAGGTGAATTCTGGCCCAATGATTTTCAAAAATGGGGTTATTGAGAAAGTAACAAATAAAAATGTAACTATAATATTAAAGTCTCTAAATGTGAAGTTTGTATTAAGCAAAAACAATCTTGTTGCTGCTTAAATCAAATAAATTATTTAGCATTTAATGTGAGATGAGTAGCGAAGCTATATTCAAACTAGAACTTAAATAAAAATTTTATAAAGCTAGTTTTAGGCTTAAAGTAAGTGATATTTGTTTTGTAAACTTTTATTCTATTGTCATATGGGTTTTTAGTTTCAATAATCGATTGTTTTTCGCCAGTCAGATGATAAAGCTTAGAATTAATTTTATCAATGAAATTATTTCTTATAGATGTTAAGTGAGACTTGCTATATTTTTTTGAGGATATTATTTTATTTATTTGTTGTGCAGAGATAAAGTTATTATTAGAAAGGTCTGAAATAAAATTTATTTCCGTTGATGTTGCCTTAATTGATTTATTTTTAAAAAATATTATTTTGTCATCAAACAGCAGAAGGCCCTTTAAATGATCTTTGTATAAAAATAATTTTAAAATAATCCAAAAGAAAAGAAAACCAAGTACAGAAATTAATATTACCTCAAAAGATCTATCTCTTTTTTGTTCAATAATAGGAAATGAAGATGATATAAAGTCAGATGAGTCCAAAGAATTAAGATTTATAGATTCTAATGCGTTTTTTTCGTTTTCTAAAGACATAAAATAAAGGTTTTCATCAATTATATAAGTTGGAAATTTATTATCAATATTTATATTAAAATTATTTTTTTTATACGATGTGAAGTTCATTCTATTGAAATCAAACTTAACAATTGAGTCTTTTTCCATCAGAAATGCATTGTCATTAATAGAGGGTAATTTAAATAGAGTGTGTTTTGAGACTAGGGGCGTAGCAAGTTTGCCAATGTGCACAAATTTTTTTTCAATCAAATCAAAGTAAAAAACATCATCATTATCTTTATTATATAAGGCGTTTTTAGAAATTGTAGTGCCACCAATTATAAAAAGCTTAGAGTCATTTGAGACAAAACTAATAGCTTTACCCCTTCCTTTTGGTATATATTCACTTTCATTATAAACTATATCCCATTGTTTAATATTTGAATCAAAAAAAGTAATATAATCTTTAAATGACCAAAAACCATAACCACCGTAAATATGGATTTTATCATTATATGTAAAAAAAGATCCCCAAACTTGATTTCGGTGGAGATGGGTATTGTCTATTCTTATATATTCATTTTTGACTCTTTTAAAAACTGGTCCGCCACCAATTGAAACTATAAATTGATCCTTTGAATTTTGAATCGATAAATACTCTTTGTGTGAAAATTCAACTCCAATTTTACCAATCTCTTTTTTAAAAGATTTAGTCTGAAATTTATAATAATCCCAAGATTGATTATTTAGCTCAAATATGCCATTTTTAGTTATCAAATTAATTTTATCATTCTCTGATTTTGCAAACAAGAAGTTTGTGACACTATCGAAAACAGGTAAATTTATTTGTCCTGAAATAAAATTAAATATCAAAAAAAACAAAAATGAAAGTATTTTTTTCACAATGCCAAGTTAGTAAATGGAAGTCGAATTATTAGTTTATTATTTTTTGTTTTTATTTTTAGCTGCTGGCCTATCAGGTTTTTTAAATGGTTATTTAAATACTGCTTTTAATCTAAATAAAATGTATGATCCAGTGACTGCCAGGTCTTCTCACAGAGAAAAAGCTACAAGATCAGGTGGGCTTGCATTATTTTTAACATTTTGTATATGTTATGGTGTTGGGAAGGCACTTGGACTTATTAACGTTAATCTATATGCTCTTTTAGCATTTTGCTTCGTTGCCTTAATTGGTGTTGCAGATGATCTTTTTTCAATAAAGTACAGAGAAAAATTTTATGTCCAAGTATTTGCGGGTGTTGTTTTATTACAAAGTGAGGTTTATATAAATAATTTTCATGGCATTTTTGGAATTTATGAAATTCCATATTTGGTTGGTAGTTTGGTCACAATTTTTGTTTTTGTTGTTATAGTAAACTCACTAAACTTAATAGATGGAATTGATGGTCTTGCGGCATTACTTTGTATAAAGTTTTTTATAGTGATTGGAGCAATTTTATCTGTTTCGTCCAGAGAAATGGAGCTTGTAGTACCATCCGTAGTAGGTGCTCTCATAGGCTTTTTATTGTATAATATGAATCCTTATAAAAAAGTATTTTTGGGAGATACTGGCTCATTATTATTAGGCTCAGTAATTGCTTTTTATATTTTCTACATTCTAGATGACAGAAGTTTTATTATTACGGATGATATTATTTCAAGACCCTTATTAGTAGTTTTAATGATAATTTATCCATTAGTCGATACTTTACGTGCCTTTGCAATTAGAGCATATAAAAAACAATCTCCATTTGTAGCGGACAGAGTTCACTTACACCATAGATTGATTGACAAAAAAGGTCTTAATCATTGGCAGGCAACTCTTATAATACTATTAACTTCAATTTCAATATTAACAATTGGGTTCTTTCTATCTATGTATTTTTCATTGAGTCTTGTTATATTTTTTATATTGATATATCTATTAATACTATTTTATTTAATTTTTAAATGATCGAAAAAATATCCTTTTTATTTTTCATTTGCATAATTAATAGTCAAGAGCCTGCAATAACAATTAATAATAATTTATTAATAGAAAATGTTACTTATGACTCAATTATCAATGGTGATAATATTTCAGAATTACTTGACAATGAAGATTATCTATTTATTGAGAGCAGCAAAAACTATTTTCATATTCTACTAAGAGAAGGTTTTTTAACTGGTCCTTTTTCAAAAAATCAATTTGCATACAGAAAGTATTCAAAATCTATCCCAAAAGAAATTAATGTTGAGCTTCAAGCTCTTTCACAAGTTCAAATGGGTTCGAATAGCTATCTATTATACCCAGGCGGCGGTATTTTATTTAAATTTAGTGAAAGTGATAATTCTATAACTAGAATTGATAGGTCTTTTGCGCACAGAAATCAATATTCAGGTTATTTTTTTTCTCATGGAAAAGATCTTTATCTGCTTGGTGGATATGGATTTTGGGAAACAAAATCACTATTAACAAAATTTAATTTTAGCTCAGGAGAATGGGATTATGTAAATACGACTGGTCAAATTCCTGAGGGAATTGACCAAGGAAATTTTTTAATTAAAAATGATAAATTGTATGCTTTTGGCTTTTTAAAAAGAACATCTAATACTCAAAAATCTTTCAAAGAAAAAAACCTGTATGTTTTAAGTTTACCAAAATTTAACGATCTCGGTGAAATTGATAAAAAAATTTCTTTTAATTGGGAAAAAAAAGGAGTTCTTAATCCTATTTTAAACGATATTCCAATTAATCTCAGTAACAAAAGCCTTCGACTTGGGAAAAATCTACTATTAAGTATTGCTAATAATCCAAATCTTTATTTAATTGACCCAGAAAATAATAGCTTCAAAACTATTCCTAATGATTTGTTATTATACAAAAGCACAGGAAAGTCTTTAATTAAAAATAATGAATTAGCCAGAGTAGTTAAAAATTTTTCAACTGGAAAGATTTCTATTGCCTATTTTAATTTAACAGGATTAGAAAAAAGAGAAGGTATAATTGATGAATACTTATACAGAAGTACAGATAATTTTTACATTTTTTTAATTTGTGGGTTTATTCTACTTATATCTATAATTATTTTCCTTTGGATTTTCTTTAGCTTAAACAATCGAAAATATGTACTTACAAAAAAAGAAATAATTCATTCTAAAGGGTCTATTGGATTAACAAAAGAAGAGTTATTGTTTATTAAATACTTTCTAAAAGAAAAGATTGTTTCAAATGCACAGGTAATGTCTCTATTTATTGAAAAATCTAAAACAAAAGACTATGCCATTAAAAGAAAAAATAGAATCACTTCTTCTCTAAATAAACGCTTTTTGATCCTTTTCAATACAAATTTATTTTTAATTGAAAAATCAAAAAAAGACTCAAGACAAATGAATTATATATTAAATAAAAATATAATTATCAAAGAAGGTTAATCTATTTATTTTAATCCTTTAATAAAATCTCTGTTATTAGAAAGCCTTGGAACTTTATTTTGTTCTCCAAGTCTCCCGATGCTTTTCATGTGTCTGTTAAAACCTCCTTTTTTTACTAAAACAATTTCCAATTCTTTTAAAATTTTTCCCTCTATCAAATCTTTATAGTAAACATTTCTTTTACACAGTTCTTTGTTTAGATATTTTTCAAATTGATCTAATATTTTTATATCTGATTTAAACTCTATAAACCACTCATGACAAGGTAATTTTCCATCATTGTTTAATTTAGGAGCTACAGTAAATTCAGCAATTAGTTCATTAAAATATTTGGATGTTTCGGCTAAACTTTGCTCAACTTCTGTAACGATAACATGCTCTCCAAAAGCAGAAATAAAATGTTTATATCTTCCTGTAACTAAAATTTTTGGAGGATCAAGTGATGTGAAAGTAACTGTATCACCAGTATTGTAAGCCCACAACCCTGCATTTGTAGAAACTATTAAAACATAGTTTATTCCTATTTGAACTTGCGAAAGATTATATCTTTTTGAATTTTCATTTTCAAAATTTTCAAGTTTTACAAACTCGTAGTAAATTCCAGAGTCATATTGAAGTAGTAAAGACTTGTCATTTTGATCATTTTGATAAGCAAAAAAGCCTTCTGATGAGGGATAGAATTCAATTGTATTAATTTTTTTTCCAATTAGCTTATTGAATGTTTTTTGATATGGTTCATAATTTACTCCCCCAAAAACATACAATGATAGATTTTTAAAAATTTCAGCTAATGTTTTTTTATTTGACTTTTTAATAAGTTTCTCAAAATACATTTTTACCCAAGATGGAATTCCCCCTATAACAGTCATATTTTCATTTAAAGTCTCTTCACAAATTTTTTCTATTTTTTCTTCCCAGTCAATTATACAATTAGTCTCCCAAGATGGCATTTTATTATTATTTAAATATCTGGGAACATAATGTGCAACAATTCCTGACAGTCTTCCAACCCTTATACCATTTAAATCTTCCAGAATTGGTGAGCCTTGAATAAAAATAGCTTTACCATCTAAAATATTTGTTTTTCCGGTTTTATTTATATAAAATAAAAAAGCATTTCTTGATGAATTAATATGATTAGGCATTGACTCTTTAGTTATTGGAATATATTTTAAACCGCTTGTTGTCCCAGAAGTTTTTGCAAAATAAAGAGGCTTACCGGGCCAAAGAATATTTCTGCTACCTTTTTTGATTTTGGAAATGTAAGTTGAAAACTCTTCATAATCTCTGACAGGAACGTTTTTTTTGAAAAACTCATAGTTGTCTATTTTATTGAAATTATGATCTATTCCAAATTGAGTATTAGAAGCTTTTTTTAAAAGTGAAAAAAGAATTTTTTCTTGAATTTTAAATGACTTTGAATAAGTGTTTTCAATTTTTCTTACAATTATAAAAGCAAAAACTTTTGCAAAAAATCTTTTTAACATATTAAAAAGTTATTATATCCTGAGGGTTTATTGGCCCTTTGTCATCCCACAATTCAAAATGCAAGTGAGGGCCAGTAGTGAACTCTCCTGTGTTGCCTGAAAGAGCAATTACCTCTCCAGACTTTACAAACTTTCCCTGAGAAACCTTTGATAATTTGTTGTGTTTATAAATTGTCATTAGTCTATTTTTGTGATATAAAATAATTGTATGTCCAGACCCCACTGTCCACTCTGAAAATATAACAATCCCATCTGCAACTGATTTGACAGGAGTGTCTTCTTTTAAAACAATATCAATACCAAAATGTTTATTACTAACAGAAAATTTTTCAGAAATAAAACCCACAGCAGGTGATTCTAAAGTAATGTCTAAAGGGTTGTATTCTGATTCAATAATATTAAATCTATCCTCCCTTTCAACAAATTTTCTTAAAATAGAATCTTCAATATTGATCTTTACATCAAGCTCTGAAAGATCAACTTTAGGTACTTCTGAATTTGACTGATATTTATTGTCAAATTCTTCACCCGATAATAAGCTTTTTAAAGATAAAATATATTGCTCGTTGTTTTCTAGAGCATAAAAAATTGAGTCTAATTTTTGAAGATTATCAATTGCCTGAACCCTTATTGCGGTAGTGTCATAACCTGGAACATATTCTTTAACTGGCGTGAAAAAAATAATAAAAGTTGTTATAGTCATAATAAAAAGGGCGATAAAAACTATGTATGCAAATACATTTAATTTAGACAGCCTTAAAGAAAATCTCTCCTCATAAGTTTCCTCATTTAAAACTACCAACCTATAATTACTTGGACTATTTTTACTTTTTTTTGAAATCTTTTTTTCATCCATTTAATAACAAAGATAATCATCAAAAAATTATAAATTTTCTTGTATTAAACTTTAAAAACTAATTTATTATTACTTTTGCTTAAATTAGATTTATGAATACATCTTTTGTTTTATTTGCTTTGGGTCCAGGACAAATTTTTTTAATACTATTAGTTGTTCTTTTATTGTTTGGGGGTAGAAAAATTCCAGAACTAATGAAAGGGCTTGGGTCAGGTATAAAAGAATTCAAAAATGCTTCTAAAGAGGAAGAAAAAGAAAAAGAGGAATAAATACTTTTAATTCTTTTCAAAAATTTTTAGCGACTTGATTATTGATTCAACCTCGATAATTCCATCTCTTTTTCTTTGAGAGGGTGAAAAAATAAATCCTTCGAAATATAAAATCCTATTATTAATGGAATCCTTAACAATGTAATTTACAAATGGCCCGCCCATGAAATCCCCATTAACCTCCCAAGTTCCTCTGGTTTCTTTAGCTGAAAATCCATTTACTTTAACTGGACTAAAATAAGGCATGTAGGCTTGCTCTGTTATCATATAACTGCCTTCATTTCTGCCAGGAACAAAGGACTTATTCAATGAATCTCTTAAAGTAATTGCATCTCTAAGGCCAAAAGATTCAAAAACTTCTTTATTGATGTTTAATTCAGAAGCAATAATATTTGAGCTACCATTTTTTAAAAGTTTTTGAAACCAAATCGTTTTATTTTCTTGTTTAAAAATTGAATATGCTGAGGGTATTTTTAAGCTTAAAAATAAAAGCTCTTCTAAGTTTGTTTTATTTAAAGTTGATTTTAGAATTCTTCTTTTATTTTCTGCTATTTCGCCTTTTTGAAATTCATTAATTGAAAAATTTGTAACATTCTTTAGGTTTTTGATTATAGTTTGCTGATCAGTTCCGGATATTTCTAAAAATAACTGAGGTCTAGCAAACTTGTCTCTAACCATCTTTGGTTTATCGTCTTTTTTTTGATTTATAAAAATTATATTTCTTGCTGTTCTTCCAAATCCAGTAAATGCTTCGTAAGGTATTTGATTTAAATTAAATGCCTCTTCAATTTGAGGGAGCCCTTTAAACTCTGATGCAAAAGAATTTCTGATTTCGTCTCCTATATTAGAATCCCAATCAACTTTATCAATAATTACAGAAATAGAATTTATTCTTCCAGATGAAATTGGTTTATAATTGTTTTTTTCATTTTCACACGAAAAAAAAATAAGAGAAATTAAAATAATGATTTTATTTTTCAACTTTCAATTCTGTAAAGCTTTAATCCCTGGTAAAATTTTACCTTCTAAACTTTCTAACATAGCACCTCCGCCTGTTGAAACATAACTTACTTTTGATTGAAGTCCAAACTTTTTAACAGCAGCCACAGAATCACCTCCACCAACTAAAGAAAAGGCTCCTTCAGCTGTACTTTTGGCAATTGCATTACCCAATTGTTTTGTGCCATTAGAAAAGTTTGAAAACTCAAAAACTCCAACAGGTCCATTCCATAAAATTGTTTTTGACTTAATTACAATTTCATAGAAATTTTCAATAGTTTTTCTGCCGGCATCCATCCCTTGAAAATCATTGGGAATATTAGATATTTCAAAAGTTTTAGATTCTGATTCGTTACTAAATTCTTTTGAACAAATTACATCGGATGGAAGATGAATTTTTACATTTTTATTTTTAGCTGTTTTTAAAATTTTTAGAGCAATTGGCATCATTTCATCTTCACATATAGAAGAGCCAATTTTTCCACCTAGAGCTTTTATAAAAGTAAATGACATTCCTCCTCCGATTATTATATGATCAACTACATCAATAATATTATTAACTATTGGAATCTTTGATGAAATTTTTGCGCCACCAAGTATTGCTAAAATGGGTTTTTCTCCATTCTTCATTACTTTATCAATTGAGTTCACTTCCTTTTGTAATAATAACCCAAAAAACTTTTCCTTAAAAAATTGAGCTATTACAGCAGTAGAAGCGTGAGCCCTGTGCGCTGTTCCAAAAGCATCGTTTATATAACAATCAGCCATTGATGAAAGCTTTTTAGCAAAATTTATTTCTCCGCTAACCTCTTCTGGGTGAAACCTTAAATTTTCGATTAGAAGTATTTGTCCTTGCAATAAATTATTGGATTTATTTAAAGCGTCTTCACCAATAACATCTTTAGACAAAATTACTTTTCTACTTAAAACTTTTTCAACTTCTGAATGAATTATTGACATAGAAAAATTAATGTCAAAACCTTTTGGTCTTCCTAAATGGCTTATTAATATACAAGAGCCACCATCATCAAGAACCTTATCAATTGTATTTTTAGCCGCTAAAATTCTGCTGTTATCAGTAACAATATTGTTTTCAATTGGTACGTTAAAATCAACTCTAATAATTACCTTTTTTTTATTAAAATCGAATTTGTCAATTGTTTTCATTTTCTGCTCAAAGATATGTTATTTATAAAAATTAAGGTTTATTTTAATACTTTTAAAAAGTGGAAAAAATGCTATCAGCGAGTGAAGAGTTAAGGGAAATTTCAAAAAGTAAAAGAATTCCTAACGCTATACTGCTTTACGGTAAAGGAAAGAATAAATTAAAAACAGCATTAAGTTTTTGCAAAAACATTTTAAGCTCTAATGAGGAAGGAGAAAAAAAAAGAAGACTGGAAAAAATTTGTGATTCCTATTCTCACCCTGATTTACATTTTATATTTCCAATTCCCTCATCATCAAAACCTAATGAAAATTCATGTAATTTTTATAATGATAAATGGAGGGACTTCCTCTCATTAAATACAGAAAATTTAACAATTAAAGGCTGGCGAAATGAACTTAAGTGTGGCAATAAACAGCCTTTTATTGGTGTTGGGGCTGTTGAACCTCTTTCAAGGTTATTATCCTTATCGTCTTTTGAAAGGAAACACAAACTGGTTGTTTTTTGGTGTGCCGATAGAATGAATTCTGAAGCTAGCAATAAAATTTTAAAAATGGTTGAAGAACCAGGAAAAGACACAACTTTTGTATTTATTACGGATGAAATAAACAAAATAATACCAACACTAGTTTCACGCTGTCAAACTATCAATTTTAATGGCATAAAAGATTTTGATTTAATGTCTACAGAGTTTGAGCTATTATTTAGCGAATTACTAAGAAATGCATTTCAAATTAAAAAAGATATTTCATATGGATCAAAAATTATTGAATGGTCAAAGAATGCAGCTAAATTGGATAAAGAAATTCAAAAGGACTTTTTTAAATTCTCAACAGAAATCATAAGACAAGCTTTTTTAAAAAATATTAACGCAGATAGCCAAGTTGTTTTTGAGCCACAGACAGAGTTTAACTTTTTTTCGTTTTCGAAATTTGTAACTAAAAATAATGTTGAAGACCTTACAGATGAATTTGAAAAAGCTTTTTATCAAACAAGCAGAAATGGAAACTCAACAATGATAATGACAAGCCTTGCGCTTAAACTCACAAAAGCGATTCACAAACACTAGTTGTTGTAAATACAACAAGTTTGTTAAAAAAACAACATTCATATTTTGGTTTTAATAACGAATTATCTTAAAGTCAATTATTGACTTATCAGTAAAACAAAAAGTCTATTAGAGAGCTTTATTTTGACTTTTTAAACACAAAGTAATGTGAACTTGCGTTTTTTGTTATTAAATAGGCGAAAGTGGAAACAGCCCCAATTAAAACGCCTTTAAAAAAACTGAAAAAATTCTTTTTATATTTTTCTGACAATATTGAAATATAAAAAGCGTCCAAGAACATTGGTGAAGAATCAACCAGCTTAAAGTTAGAGTCTTCTACATTCCGTATTAGTGCATCTTTACTAAAATGAAATCTGTGCCTTGGAACATCATACCCTGCCCAAAATTTACCATAATATTTTGAATCAAAAGATTCATGATTTGGAACAGCAACTATTAAATACCCGTTATTGTTTATTGACTTATTAAACTTAGACAATGTTGCGGCAAAATCTGATAAATGTTCCAAAGAATGCCAACAGGAAATTAAATCAAATTTTGATTTTAAGCTTTTGAGATCTTTAAAAACACTTATGTTCTTTTTCAAACAAGCGTTATATGCATTTAAATTATTTTCAACACCATGGGACACGAAACCTCTAGATTTCATTTTCAAAACCAACTCACCAATACCACACCCAAAATCAAGAAAAAAAGACCCTTGATCAATATATTTCGAGATTAGATTAGCCTTTCTTTTTAGCATATATTTTGAAGCAAAAGTATATATCAAAGAGAGAAAAGAAACCGTTCTGTTGTGTGAGAGATAGTCATCCGAACTATAATATTTATAAATTTCAGAATCTGATATATTAGGAGTTGTTTTTAAAAGTCCTTTCTCAAATTCCTTTAAAATAAAGTGTTCATTTGATACCAAGTAATCTTTAGTTTCAATTTGTTTTGTTTCACGTGGAACATTAGGTTTACACATAGCTATCTACCCATAAAAACGAGCATCGCGCTTATATCTGCGGGCGAAACCCCGCTAATTCTCGATGCTTGTGAAAGAGTTTTAGGTCTTATTTCCTCAAGTTTTGACTTAGCTTCTGATGACATTGACTTAAGAGCGCTATAGTCAAACATTTCTGGAATTTTAATTGATTCAAGGTTGTTTAACTTATCAGCGTTGGCACTTTCTTTTTGAATATAGCCAGAATATTTAATTTGTATTTCAGCTTGCTCAATGACCTCTTCATTTATATTATTATTATCAACAAATTCCTTAAGAGAATTAATTTTTACAACATCTTCAAAAACAATGTTTGGCCTACTGTAAAGTTTCTTTAATTTCATGGACTGATCAATCGTCTTTGAATTTTTGTTTTCTAAAATAGGGTTGATTTCCTTTGGGGAAACACTTAAGTTTTCAATAAAGTGAATTAATTCTTGTGTTTTTTTAAGCTTATTTTTAACTAATGTGTACCGATCTTTTGTTGCGAGACCTATAGAGTAGGAAAGTTCAGATAGCCTAATGTCTGCATTGTCTTGGCGAAGTAACATTCTAAATTCAGCTCTGGATGTAAACATCCTATAGGGTTCATCCGTTCCTTTCGTTATTAAGTCATCTATTAATACACCAATATAAGCTTGATTTCTTTTTAATATAAACTCTGGCTTATTATTGATTTTTAAATGAGCGTTTATACCGGCCATTAAACCTTGAGCAGCAGCTTCTTCATATCCAGTAGTACCGTTAATTTGTCCGGCAAAAAAGAGATTTTCTATTGGTTTTGTTTCTAAAGAATGTTTAAGCTGTGTAGGAGGAAAGTAATCATATTCAATTGCATAGCCAGGTCTAAAAAACTTTACATCTTCAAAGCCCTGAACAGACTTTAGTGCTTTAAACTGTACTTCTTCAGGAAGTGATGTAGAAAACCCATTGACATAAACTTCAACAGTATTCCAACCTTCAGGCTCTACAAAAATCTGGTGCCTATCCTTTTCTGAGAATCGGTTTATCTTGTCTTCAACGGATGGACAATATCTCGGCCCAACAGACTTTATCCTTCCATTAAACATTGGAGACCTATCAAAACCTTCTCTTAATAAATCATGCGTTTTTAAATTTGTATAAGTAACATAACAACTTCGCTGTTTTGTTAGTTTAGGAGAGGAGGGTAAATATGAAAACTTACCAGGATTAATATCCCCCGGATGTTCCTCCATTTTATTGTAGTTAAGTGATCTTCCATCAACCCGTGGTGGAGTCCCAGTCTTCATTCTGCCTGAAACAAAACCAAAACTTACAAGATCTTCCGTAACCCCAATTGATGCCTTTTCGCCAGCCCTTCCTCCTCCAAACTGCTTTTCACCAACATGTATTAAACCATTTAGAAAAGTTCCACTGGTTAAAATGACCGATTTAGAATATATTTTAATGCCCAGTTGGGTTACGACACCTACAACAGTAGAATTTTCAACTAACATACTGACTACAGAATCTTGATAAAAGTCAAGGTTTGGTGTCGATTCTAACATTTCTCTCCATTTCGTAGAGAACATCATTCTATCAGATTGAGCTCGAGGGCTCCAAACCGCTGGTCCTTTTGATTTGTTTAGCATTTTAAACTGTATAGCACTATAGTCTGTAACGAGACCACTGTACCCGCCTAGAGCATCAATTTCTTTAATTATTTGTCCTTTTGCAATTCCGCCCATGGCTGGATTACAAGACATTTGCGCTATATTTTGGAGATTCATTGTTATTAAAAGAGTAGCGCTTCCCATATTGGCTGCCGCAGCCGCAGCTTCACTACCGGCATGACCTGCACCTACTACAATAACATCGTATTTATTTTGGAACATACTTATTGTTTCACGTGGAACAAACCTAACATTTTTTCTTCTTTAGCTCTAATAAGAGCAATTTCTTCTTTTGTTGAATCTTTGTAATTCATAAAATGAAGTAAGCCGTGTACCATAACTCTCCTAAGCTCTTCATCGAAAGATGGTGAATACAGTTTAGCATTTTCCTTTACTCGTTGAATAGATATAGCTATATCACCTTTAATTTCCTTGCCAATTGAATCATTAAAAGATAAAACGTCTGTATAATAATCATGCTTTAAATACTTGACATTAAGAGACTTAAGCTCATCATCACTTAAAAAAACATAAACAACGTTTTTAATCTTATATCCCTCTAAGTTTGCTACGTTCATTAACCAGTTTATGTGTTTTTTCTTCTTAGACAAAACAAAATCAATATTGGATATAAATTCAATACACATTATTCTTGGCAAAGATACTATTAGGTCATAAAAGAAAAAATCAAAATTTATATATTTGCGATGTGAAAGATTTTAAGTATTTATTTGCATATACAATTCCATTATCTGCATATGCTTCTTTTATGTCCTTTGGGGTTGGAACGTATATAACTGTTTTATATGCATTTGTAATAATTCCTCTACTAGATAGTGTTTTAAAACAGAATAAAGGAAACTTAGATCAAAATCAGATAAGTGACAAAAAAATAAACAAAGTTTTTGACTGGATGTTGTACATAAATCTTCCAATAGTCTTTGTTTTACTGTGGGTTGTTTTTAATAGGCTTGAAAACATTGAATATTCAGTGGCTGAAACTATAGGTATTTTACTATCTGCAGGAATATTACTAGCTACTAACGCTATAAATGTTGCCCATGAACTTTGTCATAGGAAAAAATATTACGAAAAGTTTATTGGAAAAGCTCTTTTTATGCCCTGCTTATACATGCATTTCTATATAGAACACAATTTTGGTCACCACATAAATGTTGCTACATCTGAAGATGGGGCAACTGCTAAATATAAGCAGTCTTTATATTCTTTTTGGTTAAGTTCGGTTACAAAACAATACATTGATGCCTGGAAAAAACAAAAACAGCTTTTAAAATTAAAAAACAGGAGTTTTTTTTCACTTAAAAATGATATGTTTTGGTATCATTTAATACAGCCATCTTATTTATTAAGTATAGCTCTTTTATTTTCACTGAAAATAATGGTTTTTGCAATAATTATCGGTACAATAGCTTTTCTTTTTTTAGAATGTATTAACTACATAGAACATTATGGGTTAAGAAGGTTTAAAAATGAATCTGGCAGATATGAAAGAGTTCAATCTTTTCATTCGTGGAACTCTAACCACAGCATTGGAAGAATTGTTTTATATGAACTTACAAGACATAGTGATCATCATTTTAAGTCCTCGAAAAAATATCAATTATTAGATTGCCATGATGATAGCCCTCAATTACCTTTTGGCTACCCAGCTTCAATCCTTTTGAGTTTTGTACCGCCGCTATGGTTTTCGATTATGAATCCACTAGTGCCAGAAAAAATGAAAAAGATTTAGAATACTTAGAATTTAGACTCTAGAACTTACTTTTGTAATTAAATATGAATAAAAAAATAAGATTAAGGTTTGCTCCAAGCCCTACTGGACCATTGCATATAGGTGGTCTGAGAACTGCATTATTTAATTATTTAATTGTTAAAAAAATGAAAGGAAGTCTTATTTTAAGAATTGAAGATACCGACCAAACTAGACTTGTTAAAGGAAGCGAAAAACACATTGAAGATTCTCTAAAATGGGCTGGAATAAAATGCGATGAATCTCCAAAGAAAGGAGGGGCTTACGGACCATACAAGCAAAGCGAAAGAAAAAAAATTTATTCTAAATACATAGAAATTCTAATAAAAAAGGGTGCAGCTTATTATGCGTTTGACACAAAAGAAGAGCTAGACTCACACAGAAAGAATCACGAATTAAAAGGAAAAACTTTTATATACAACTCTCATAACAGAAATAAATTAAATAATTCTCTCAACTTGAGTAAAGAAGAGCTGAAAAAAAAACTTGATGAAAAAAGCTATGTTGTACGCTTCAAAACAAAAGAAAATAGCACTGTTAAGTGCCAGGATTTAATTAGAGGTAAAGTTTCAGTTTCAACAAAAGAAATCGACGATAAGATACTGTTCAAAAGTGATGGCATGCCAACATATCATCTAGCCAATGTAGTAGATGATCATCTAATGAAGATAAGCCATGTTATACGAGGCGAAGAGTGGCTTCCATCACTTGCGCTACATGTATTATTATATGAAGCTTTAGATTTCGAAAAGCCACATTTTGCTCACTTACCATTAATACTAAAGCCAACTGGGAAAGGTAAGTTATCCAAAAGGGATGGTGTTACTTTTGGGTTTCCTATTTATCCTATCAGCTGGAAGGATAACAATACTATTTATAAAGGATTCAATGAAGAAGGGTATCTTCCAGAAGCTATAAATAACTACATGGCTTTTTTAGGATGGAACAATGCAGATGAAAAAGAAGTTTATACTATTAAAGAGCTGATTAATGATTTCTCAATTAATGATATTAACAGCTCGGGTGCAAAGTTTGATCCTGAAAAACTACTATGGCTAAATTTTCAGCACATTCAGCTGATAGATGAACAAGATCTTTCAAAAATTATTTCTAAGGAGATGGGAACTAAGACTGAAGATTCATTAAAAATATCAAGGATGATAAAACCACGCCTTGAAAAAATAACAAACATAAAAAAAGCTTTTAGTTACTTAATAGAAAAGCCTACTATTGATCAAAAAAGTCTCTCTAAAATATCTAATGAGAAGACAGAAAACATACTAGTTATTATATCCAATTTTTTTATGGAAAACAAACAAACGGAGATCTCTAAGCTAAAATCCAAAATGTTCAGTAAACTTTCTGACAGCGGTATTAAGCCAGGGAAAGCAATGCCTATTATTAGAGTTGCTTTGGTTGGAAAGCTAGAAGGTCCAGACCTGTTTGATCTTATTAAGTTTTTAGGAATAAACGAAACAACCAAAAGACTTTCATTACTTCAAGATATTTTAACAAAAATTTAATGAACAAAACTGTTCAACTACTAAAAAATTTATAATTTTATTACCTGGTATAACACAATACCATTAAATACATTTATATATGAGTTATTTTATTGTTCCCATCATTGCTTTTATTTTTATTTTTTTACTCTTCGGAACTTTTTTTATTGTAAAACAACAGTCGGCAGCAGTTGTAGAAAGGTTTGGTAAGTTTACTAGTGTTAGACATTCAGGGCTTCAAATAAAAATTCCTATAATTGATTCCGTTGCTGGAAGATTGAGTTTGAGAATCCAACAACTAGATGTTGTTGTTGAAACAAAAACAAAAGACGACGTTTTTGTAAAAGTTAAAGTCTCTGTTCAGTACAAGGTTATTAAAGACAAGGTTTATGATGCTTTTTACAAGCTTGATTTTCCTCAAGACCAGATTACATCATATGTTTTTGATGTTGTCAGGGCTGAAGTTCCAAAAATGATTCTTGACGATGTTTTTGAAAAGAAAGATGACATTGCCATAGCGGTTAAAGGAGAATTAAATGATGCTATGAAAAATTATGGATTCGATATTATAAAAACACTCGTTACTGATATAGATCCTGATGCTCAGGTAAAAGAGTCCATGAATAGAATTAATGCATCTGAAAGAGAAAAAGTTGCTGCTCAATTTGAAGGAGATGCTCAAAGAATTTTAATTGTAGAAAGGGCTAAGGCAGAAGCAGAAAGCAAGCGGCTTCAAGGACAAGGGATTGCAGACCAAAGGAGAGAAATTGCAAGAGGTCTTGAAGATTCAGTTAAAGTATTAAATGGTGTTGATATAAATTCTCAAGAGGCTTCCGCTCTTATTGTTGTAACACAACATTATGACACTCTTCAGTCAGTTGGTTCAGAAAGTAATAGTAATTTAATTTTAATGCCAAATTCTCCTCAATCTGGTTCTGACATGCTGAACAACATGGTAGCATCATTTACTGCTAGTAATCAGATTGGTGAACAAATGAAAAAAGCTGCAAAAGAAAAAGAAGATGAAGAGAAGTCTGCTTAGACAGGTTTTTTCTTGTAATTATCTCTTAGTCCAACAGTTTTGTTAAAGATTAATTTGTCTTTGGTAGAGCTCAGGTCCGAAACATAGTACCCTTTTCTTTGAAACTGAAAGGGTTCGCCCGGTAATGATTTTTGAAGTATTTTTTCTCCATAACCATTAAGATATTTAACAGACTCGGTGTTGATTATGTTTTTAAATTCAGACATATCATAATCTCCAGGCGAGGCGTCGTTAAACAGTCTTTCATATTCTCTAATTTCAACATTTACTGAATGGTTTTGAGATATCCAGTGTAGAGTTCCTTTGACTTTCCTTTGACTTTCTGGTGAGCCACTTCCGCTTTTACTTTTTGGGTCATAAGTACATTCTACCTCAACAACTTCATCTTTATCATTTTTAATTACATTGTTTGCTTTTATTATGTAGGCCCCTTTTAACCTGACCTCATTGCCTAATGAAAGTCTAAAAAACTTCTTTGGCGGATTTTCCATAAAATCGTCTTTTTCAATATACAGGTGCTTTGAGAAGGAAACTTTTCTTGACCCTGCGTTTACATTTTCCGGATTGTTTATGAGATCTAGCTTTTCTTCTTCGAGGCTATAGTTGGTTAAAGTGATTTTTATTGGATTTTGAACAACCATTAAACGATTACATTTTTTATTTAAATCTTCTCTTGCACAAAACTCAAGCAAAGACATTTCTATAATATTCTCTCTCTTTGCAACCCCTGCTTTTTGAACAAACTTTTTTAGAGCATCGGGCGAATAGCCTCTTCTTCTTAGCCCTGAAATAGTCGGCATTCTTGGGTCATCCCAGCCGTCAACAAAATTATTTTCAACCAAATAAAGTAACTTTCTTTTGGAAGTAATTGTATGACTAAGGTTTAAGCGAGCAAACTCTCTTTGTTTTGGTCTAATTTTATTTTGATCTACAACCTGATCTAAAAACCAATCATACAGTTCCCTATGGGGCTTAAACTCAAGAGTGCAAAGGGAATGAGAAATTTGCTCAATATAATCTGATTCTCCATGTGTCCAATCATACATTGGATAAACAACCCACTTGTCTTTAGTTCTAGGATGTGACTTTTTTATAACCCTATAAATTACAGGGTCTCTCATTAACATATTTGGAGAGGACATGTCAATTTTTGCTCTTAATACGTGTTGTCCTGAATCATATTCTCCACTTGTCATTTTGTCAAAGATTAAAAGATTTTCGTCAACTGATCTCTCTCTATATGGACTGTTAGATCCTGGCTCAGTAGGAGTTCCTTTTTGAGAAGCTATTTCATCGGAATTTTGTGAATCAACATATGCTTTTTGAGAGGTAATTAAGTCTTTAGCCCATGAATGAAGGATGTCAAAATAATCGGAAGCATAAAGCTCTTCATCCCATTTGTAATTAAGCCATTTAATATCTTTTTTTATTGCATC
The DNA here is from genome assembly GCA_902587325.1 of uncultured Bacteroidota bacterium. Taxonomy (GTDB): domain Bacteria; phylum Bacteroidota; class Bacteroidia; order Flavobacteriales; family Flavobacteriaceae; genus Eutrophosalina. The sequence continues at coordinate 3,539 of CACIKV010000014.1, read as the reverse complement.
AATATATTTTTGTTCCTCTTTTTCTGGATTTGTATCGTCAAAGCGCAAATTGATTTTAGCAGAGTACTCTTTGGCAAGCTCAAAGTTAAGAACAATGGCTTTTACATGTCCTATGTGAAGATAGCCATTAGGTTCAGGTGGAAACCTAAACCTTAATTTTTTTTTGTCAAAGCCGTTTCTAAGATCTTGATCAATAATATGTTCAATAAAATTTTTAGACTTTTTCATAAAAATTCAAAGTTAATTAAATTCTTCTTGCTGTTTAAAAATTATATTTGCTATATGTACAAAATTTTTGTTGAAAATATTCGTTGTCACTCTTTTCATGGTTGCTTGCCTGAAGAAACCATTATTGGTGGAAACTACAGGGTTGATGTTATTGTTCTGTTGAATAATAAAGAGCTTAAAGGAAGTGATGATTTAAATCAAACTATTGATTACTGTGTAGTAACTAAAATAGTTGAAGACCATATGTCAGTTCCCTGTAAGCTGATAGAAACAGTGTGTGAAAAAATTTGCGATAGTGTTATAGAAGTCTCAAAGAAAATCCAAAAAGTTAAAGTGTCTGTCAAAAAAATAAACCCTCCAATTGATGGTGATGTTGAGAGCGTTAAAGTAGAAATTGAAAAAAAACAATCTTATTAGTTAAATTATTATAATTTTGCAATCCTTAAGGCACTGTGGCCGAGTGGCTAGGCAGAGCTCTGCAAAAGCTTGTACAGCGGTTCGAATCCGCTCGGTGCCTCAAAATATAGACCCCTATTAATTTGATGGGGGTTTTTATATTCCTTTAAAAACCAGGACAACCCCAAAAATTAATATTAAAATATTCAAGCCCTGACGAATATAAAACAAAACCTTATCAGTAAGCTTGGATTTAAGCCTACTAGACAGCATAAACTTTAAAACATTTACCAACAAGTAGGTTGCTACAGCAACTACAAAAAAAGTCCATATCTTTAATGGGCTCATTCCAACCTTTGGTCCAAACCAAACTATAACTCCAGTCCAAATTATAAAACAGGAAACATTAATGATGTTAAGTAAAAATCCTTTTATTGCGTACTTAAAAAGCCTGGATTCCTCTACGGCTTTTACTTTTTTTGTTTTTTTCTTTTTGGATGCGTTACCAATAAAAGATACTATAGAGTAAACCGAAAGTATAACCCCAGCCAACAAAAAAAGGGCCGGCTGATTTTCTTCTGTAGCTATTTTGCTTGCTCCAAAATATGCTATACTAAAAAAAAGAAGGTCAGAAATAATGACCCCAAAATCCATAAAAAGTGCTTGTTTAATTCCTCTTGTAATACTGGTTTCTAAAAGAATAAAAAAAATAGGGCCAAAAGAAAAAGACAAAATGAATCCAAATACTACTGCGTCTATATAATCAGTCATTTTTAGTTTTCATTTATTTAAAATTAGCCTTTTATTTATTCTAATCAAGTATTTTAAAATCAATATGTTTTTTTTCGACATTTGTTTTTATGACCTCAATCCTTACATCATCTCCCAAAGAGTACTCTTCGAGTGTGTTTTGTCCAATAATAGTATTTGTTTTTCTGTTAAAATCAAAAAAATCATTTGGAATATCTTTCATTCTGACAAAACCTTCGCATTTATTATTTTTTATTTCTACGAAAAGACCTCTCTCATTAATTCCTGAAACAACACCATCATAGCTGTATCCAACTTTGTCTGACATATATTTTACCTGCATTAATTTTATAGATGCTCTTTCTGCTTTTGTTGCTCTTTCTTCCATAGTGCTGCAATGCAAACACAAAGATTCTAAATCATTTATAGTGATATTTTTTTTATTAATTATATCGTTAATTAGACGGTGAACTATTAGGTCGGGGTATCTTCTAATTGGAGATGTGAAATGCGTATAATTTTCGAACATCAAACCAAAGTGTCCAATATTTTTAGAACTATACTTTGCCTTACTCATAGCTCTAATTACCATCATATCAATAATATTTTTTTCTGGTTTTCCTTCAATTAGTTCTAATAGTTTGTTTATTGTTTTATTTGGTTCTTTTGAATTAGAAATATTAATTCTATATCCTAGCTTTTTAATAAAAGAGTCTATTTCAGCTATTTTCTTCTCATCTGGCTTGTCATGTATTCTAAATACTCCTCTTTTTTTGCTTTCTATTATTTTTTCAGCTACAGTAACGTTTGCTAATAACATTAATTCCTCTATGAGAAAATTTGCCTTTTTCTGTTTTTTAACATAAAAACCTGTAGGCTCTCCGTTGTTGTTTACTTTAAACCTTACTTCTTCTTTATTAAAAAAAATAGATCCTTTACTCGCTCTTTTTCTTTTCAAATTCTCTGCAATTTTGTTAAGGGTTTTTATAGCTTTAACTATCTCTTTTTTTACTACTTTTTCTTCTTTTAAAATAGTTTTTTCCTTAGATATTTTATTTGTTTCATTATCAATTATAAACTGTGCCTCTTGATAAGAAAATCTTTCATCAGATACAATTATACTCTTATTAATACTTTTTTTAACAATATTAAATGCACTATCAAAAGTTATAAATACAGAAAAAACATTTTTTTCTTCGTGAGGGTTTAAAGAACACTTATCATTAGAAAGAACTTCTGGAAGCATTGGAACAACTCTATCAGAGAGGTATACACTTGTTGCTCTTTTTATAGCCTCTTTATCTAAAATCGAATCCTTTAAAACGTAATGAGAAACATCTGCTATGTGTATCCCAACTTCAAAATTCCCTTTTTTTATTTTAAAAGATATTGCATCATCAAAGTCTTTAGCATCAACAGGGTCAATAGTAAAAGTTAACTCCTTTCTATAATCTACTCTTTTTTTTCTATCATTTTCTACTTTAATGTTTTTAGCTTCTTTTAATACATTTTTAGGAAAAACATATGGTAAATTAAATTCTTCTAAAATGGCATGAATTTGTGTGTTATGTTCTTTTTCATCCCCTAATGTTTTAATTATTTTACCATCTGGATTCTCAAAAATCCAATCATTTACAATTACAACAACTAATTCATTTTCATATGATTGATTTTCATTAATTATAATTTTAAAATCTTTTTTTGGAATTTTTACATATGAAAGATGATGATCTTCTATTACCTTACCCACATATCTTATTTCATTTCTAGGCGTATGAGAAAATATTTTAACATTACTTTTTTTATCTATATAATAGTAAACTATTTCTTTATCAAATACTCCTTTAAACTCTCTTCTTTTTGGCTTAAATTCTATACCTGTATCAATATCAATTAATAATCTTCTTTCAATTCTTCCTTTTAATAGATTAAGACTGGGGTTAAATTTAAATTTATCATTACCAGTATTTATAATATGTCCATATTTAACAAAATCATAAAGAATATTTTTTAATACTTTAAAATCAATAACGTAATGTAAAAAAAATCTGATTTGCTTTATATTATACGTTTTCTTTTTATTTTCAACGAAAAGTGATAATATTTTTTTACTAAGGATTTCAGGAACTATTTTTCTCATCAACACTAGGCTAAATTACCTTTTT
>CACIKV010000013.1 GCA_902587325.1 uncultured Bacteroidota bacterium | reverse complement strand
TTTAAAAACGTTTAAATAATCTATTACTAAAATTCCATGATTAATTAGTGAATTGTTTATAGATTTTAAGGTGTTTAAATTGTGTTTTTCATTAATATATCCAAAGCTTGTAAACAAATTAAAAATAAAGTCAAATTCTTGTCCATAGTCCTCTGTCATTTCCTTTTTTTTAAACTTTAAAAACTTATTTTCAAATTTTTTTGCTTTTTTAATATTATTTTCTGAATTATCTATCCCAATGACATTCATTCCTTTTTTATTTAGATAAAAAGAATGCCTTCCAACACCACAAGCTAAATCAAGAATCTTTGAATTTTTTTTTATTTTCAATTTTTTTATAAGATTATTTATAAAAAATTCAGCTTCTTTTTTATCTCTATTTTTATATAATATGTGATAATAATCAGAGTTAAACCAATTCATTATTTTTTGATAATTGGGATTTGATATATTAATGAATAGGTTAATCCAGTTCCAAAATTATTATTCTCTGTAACTTTATTAAAACCTGGAATATAGAGGTTGGTAAAATTTTCAGGTTTTTTTTGATTTAGCATTCTATTTAATCTCAAACTCAAACCCATAAATAAGTTGTTTAGTAGTTCAGCATTAATTCCGATAATCAGTTCAACCCAATTAGCATTTAGACCTTTATTAATAATGTTGTCAAAAATTGGATCTTGCGACCAAAATCGATCTTTATTATAAATTATATATTCTGAGATTTCGCTTTTAAATTTACTAGTTGCAAATCTAAAACCAACGTATATTTCGTTATTCAGTCCTGGAAGATTGTTATAAAGGTTGTAGTTTAATCCAGCTTTTATATAATTTCCTGAAAATTTTGATCTTAAATTATCAGTCCTTAATTCTTTTTCATCACTTCCAAGTTCACTAACGATAAATAATCTTTCTTTGATTTTGACATCTCCATAAAGAGACAAGCCTTTATAATCTTCAGTCAACATTCTGATTTGTTTTGAAAAGTCTAGACCAATTCTTATTCCGTATTTATTCTTTACAACTACTGAGTCATTTTCAGTCTGACTAAAGTTTTTTTCAGAAAATAGTATTATAATAGCAACACTAATGAAAAACTTCAATATGTCTTGTTTCTTCATTTTCAATAATTGATTTATAAATGTTATAATTTTTGATCCAGTTATTTTGATCCTTTTCAATAATAAATGAATTAATATTAAAATTTAATATGAATCCACATCCAACAGATGTATATATAGGTTTTTTTGTATAGTCAATTAAAATGTTATCAATATTGGCATCAGCGCTATATGAATTTATTTTAATACTTAACGATGTGAAATTTTCTTTGTGATTTAATGGTATTGGTATAGAATCAACTTCATTAAAAAATAAAGTATCTTGAGTTTCTGTTGAAATAATTTCTAAGTTTCTGAGAGGTTTTAATTCATTTGTAATTTCATCATAAAATCTTACAATAAGTTTTGGTGTATCATCATAAGATTCAAGACATATATCATCTGGTTCACATGAAAATAGTGTTATAATTAAAGCGATATAAATACCATTAATTTTATTCACTACCCAAAATTACAATATCATTTTATTCTTTACTATTATTTGATATATTTAAGTAAAAATCATTAAGTATGAAAAAAATAATTTTATTAAGTATTTTTTTATGTTTTTTATTAAATATTAATGCTCAGAAAAAAAAGTCACAAAAGTATGATTTGAAATCATCTCAGCTTTCTGGCTTAGAATTTAGGAGTATAGGTCCTGCCTTTATGTCTGGACGAATCGCAGACATAGCTATTAATTCTGAAAATGAAAATGAATGGTATGTTGCTGTTGGTTCTGGGGGAGTTTGGAAAACATCTAACTCAGGAACTACATGGGATCCAGTCGCTGATGATCAACCATTTTATTCAACAGGTTGTATCACCATAGACCCACATAATTCTTCCAAAATTTGGTTAGGTACTGGTGAAAATGTAGGTGGTAGACATGTTGGAATTGGTCATGGTGTTTACCTGAGCGAAAATGGTGGAGAAAAATGGAAATATATGGGTCTAAAGAGTTCTGAGCATATTTCAAAAATAATTATTAGCCCTAATGATCCAAATCTAATTTTTGTTGCTTCTCAAGGACCTTTATGGTCATCTGGTGGAGAAAGAGGATTGTTTAGATCAATTGATGGTGGAAAGAATTGGAAAAATGTATTAGATATAAATAAATGGACTGGAGTTACTGATATTGTCATTGATAAAAATGACCCAAATATTTTGTATGCTGCTACTTGGCAACGACACAGAAACGTTGCTGCATATATGGGTGGAGGTCCTGGTAGTTCAATTTATAAATCAATAGATAGTGGAATAAGTTGGTTTAAAATTGATGTTGGTTTACCTGAATCTAACTTAGGTAAAATTGGATTGGCAATATCTCCTTTTGATAGTTCAATTATCTATGCAGCTATTGAAACAGACAGAAGGAACGGAGGCGTCTACAAAACTACAAACTCAGGCGGAAGTTGGGTAAAAATGTCAGATACTGTCTCAGGTGCTACTGGACCGCATTATTATCAAGAACTTGTAGCTTCTCCACACGTATTTGATAAAATTTATTTAATGGATACAAATGTTCAAGTATCAGATAATGGTGGTAAAGATTTTTATATGATGAATGAAAGTGATAAACATGTTGATAATCATTCATTAACTTTCAAGATGAGTGACCCAAATTACTTACTTATAGGCACCGATGGAGGTATTTATGAATCATTTGATGATACTGATTCTTGGAAATTTGTTGCAAACCTTCCTCTGACTCAATTTTATAAATTAGCTGTTGATGATGCATACCCGTTTTATAATATCTATGGTGGAACTCAAGATAATAATACTCAAGGAGGTCCAAGTCGTACACTGAAAAGGTCAGGGATTACAAATTCTGATTGGTTTGTTTTGCTTGGGGGTGATGGGCATCAACCTGCTACTGAACCTGGAAATCCAAACATTGTATATGCACAATCACAACAAGGTAATATACACAGAATTGACAGAACTAATGGAGAAGCTACATTTATAAAACCGCAAAATGAAGTTGGACAAGCATATGAGAGATTTAATTGGGATGCTCCAATTTTAGTTAGTCCACATGATCCTAAAACCTTATTCTTTGGATCACAAAGAGTTTGGGTATCAAACAATAGAGGTGATGATTGGAATTCAATTTCAGCAGATTTAACATTAAATCAGGAAAGATTAGAACTCCCAATCATGGGTAAAGTACAAAGCTGGGATAACCCATGGGATGTTTATGCGATGTCTACTTATAATACAATAACATCATTATCTCAATCACCAATTGATAAAAATATTATTTATGCTGGTTCTGATGATGGTTTAATTCATTACACTAAGGACTTTGGTGAAAATTGGACTAAAGTTAATGTAGAAAAATTACCAGGTGTGCCTAAAGGTTCATTTGTTAATGACATAAAAACAGATTTATATGATTCCAATACAGTGTACGTATTATTAGATAATCATAAGTTTGGAGATTATAAGCCCTACGTATATAAATCTATTGATGGTGGTAAATCTTGGATTAATATAGGAAATGATATTCCAGATGGTTTTTTGTGTTGGAGAATTGTCCAAGATCACATTGATAAAAATTTATTGTTTTTAGGTACTGAATATGGAATTTACGTTTCATTTAATGGTGGAGACAATTGGGTTGAGTTTTCAAATGGAATGCCTACAATTTCTGTTAGGGATTTAGCTATTCAAAAAAGAGAAAATGATCTTGTTGCAGCAACTTTTGGAAGGGGTTTTTATGTCTTAGATGACTACTCTTCACTTAGGTTTTTGTCACCTGGATCACTTAAAAATAATTTAGTTTTTTCACCTAGAAAAGCATTACAATATAATCCAATTAGATCTGGCTCAACTTCTCAAGGAAGTAACACCTTCTATGCTAAAAATCCAGATTATGGAGTAATTTTTACATTTTATTTAAATGATGATTTATTAACTAAAAAAGAAAAAAGAAAAAAGGCTGAGGAAAAATTAGAAAAATCTAATTCAAATATACCATTTCCAGGATGGCAAGAACTGGATAGTGAAATCAACGAAAGATCACCTAAAATAGTAATTGAAATTTTTGATAGTGAAAATAAATTCATAAATCGATTGTCTGCTGATTATAAAAAAGGATTTAATAGAGTTTCTTGGGATCTAAAAAAAGAAATTAACATTAATGTGAAATCAGGTTCTACGAGAAATTACTTGCCAGATATTAGAGTTAAACCAGGAAAATATTCTTATAATGTATATATAGATCATAATGGAGAAGTAAATAAAATTGGGAGTAAGTTTTTTGAGATTGAGAGGATAAGAAAAGGAATTTTAACAAACCCAAATGAACAAATTATTGATGATTATATTACCAAAATAGAAATTACTTATAACAGATACATAACGATTAATCATGAATTTAATAAATTAAAAAACAATAGTAAATCATTATTTTCATTAATATATAAAACTTCAAATTATAAAAGCTATTCATCGTCTTACTCTAATATTTTAAGTTTAATTCAGGATATTGATGTTTTTGTATCAGGAAATAAATCTAAAATGGATATTAGAGAGAAAGACGTAGAAACAATTTCTGATAGGCTATATGTTGCTTATACTGATATTGATAATTCATATGGTCCAACAGCTTTACAAATATCAAGCTTAGATAAAGCATTATTATTGATTGACAAATATGATCAAATGTTAAAGAAATTAAATCAAGAATTTATTAAACTTAAAAATCAAGTTGAGGGAGATTCTGGGTCTTTAATTTTAGATTGATAATCGTAAATTAATAAGTTAACAACCAGTCCATAGGATTTTATTCCTTGTGATTGGTTGTTATTTTTTAAATAAAAATCATAAATTTTTTTAAACACGTCTTCAAAAGGATTTTTATATTTTTTACTAAACTCTCTTTTCTCTTCAATATTTTTTAAAATTCCTTTTCTTATTTTTTTTATTTTTTCTGAATATAAATTTTTATTTACATAATATAATTCGCTTAAAAGATATTGTAATGCGATTAAATTTCCTGAATAATTTATCTCTAAATTAGAAGATATTTGATTTGATAAAATTCCAATATAATTTGCTTCATTTTCACTTGCATATCCAATTTGATGTGCAATTTCGTGAGATATTGTCGAAGGGAATGAAATGATTGGGATTTTAGAATTAATATTTGCTTCAATTGTGAAAGGGTTTATATATCCAGAAAAACCCATGTATGAAAGAACTTTAGAAAAATAAGATTTATTTACTTTAAGTTTTTTAATATTAAAATTTTCATAATCTAGTTTCTCAAATGATTTTTTACATTCATTTACTATTTCTTCAAAGGAACTTTGAATAACTAATTTTTCAGATTCGTCTAATAGTAGTTTAATATGATTAGTATTTATTTTGTCAATATAAAAATCTGTTGTTTCTGACAGTTCATTTATGTTGTATTTATAGTCAATGGTTCTAACTATTGGTAATTTACCGTAGTTGAACCCCCAGCTCAAGTAAAACCAAGAGTATATAAAAATTATAGTTAAAAATAGTCTATACAAAAAAAATCTTCTTGTTTTAGATTTTGACAAATAATAAAAAACAAGAGGAAAAGTTATAAAATAAAGGATATCACCAACATTTATATGTAAAAAATTAGTAATAGTCGAAATAATTAATACCCAATAAGAATAATAGCCCTCAAATATATTAGTGGAATAATCACCGCTAAAATTTTTAAAATAAATAACAAGTATAAATACAAAAATTAAAAGACATTCAAAAACTCTTTTATTCTTGAATGTATTCATTTTTATTTTTGATCAACAATTTCAACTTCAAAAATTAAATTTGATCTTGCAGGTATCCCCCTTGATTCAGTTTCACCATATGCTAAAAAATAAGGGAGAAAAAGAGTAGCCTTGTCTCCAATCTTAAGTAACTTTAAACCTTCTTTAAAACCAGATATCATCATATCTTTAGCTCCGACTTTAGCTTCTATGGGCATATATCCACCTGCGTTTTTTCTTTGCATATTTACTTGATTAAATTTTTCAGCAATACTAATAATTGAAGTATCTAGTAAAGTCCCGTCTTCAAAATAGACAGCATAATGAGTGAAAATTGTTTTATTTTCATCAACATTTTCACCATTCTTTGTGTAGTTTATATGGTATTTTAACCCTGTTTCGGTTTCTGAAGCTTTTAACTTTAAATTATTATGTTCAACAGATGTGTCTTTTTTTAATTTTAAAAATTTTTTTTCTTTTTCTTTTTTAATCTTTTCTTCTTCTTCAAAGTGATTTGAGAAAATTTTTGAGGCATTAAAATTATTAGCGCTCTTACCTTCTCTTTCAATTAATATACTAATTATTGAATCTCCCTGCTCAATTAAATCTACCACCTCTTGACCTTTAATTACTTTACCAAAAACTGTATGCAAACCATCAAGCCATGGAGTATCTTTGTGTGTTATAAAAAATTGACTTCCATTAGTACCCGGTCCTGCATTTGCCATTGATAATATTCCTGGAGAGTCATGCTTTAAATTATCAACGATTTCGTCCTTAAACGAATAACCAGGTGAACCTGAGCCAGTTGCAGATGGATCACCACCTTGAATCATAAAATCTGGAATTACCCTATGAAAAGTTAATCCATCATAATATTTTTTTCCTTTATATTGCTCACTAACTTCTTTATTGTTACCCTCAGATAAAGAAATGAAATTTGCGACAGTTATAGGGGTTTTTTTAAAAAATAATTCGGTGGTTATATCTCCTTTATTTGTTTTGATTAGTGCACTAATCGTTGCGTTATCATCATTGTTTGACATTTTACATGAAATATTAATAGTTAGTAGTAATAAGATTATATAATTTTTTATCATTTTTTATGATTTAAATTTTTTTAATTTTTCTTTAAATTTTAATATAGCGTTTTCAATTTTGCCTTTGTACATTCCTCCAGCAGCATTAATATGCCCGCCCCCATCAAAATTTTCTTTTGCAAATTTATTACAAGGAAAATTATTTTTAGACCTAAAAGATATTTTTATTAGATTTTTTTTCTCTAAATCTTCTATAAAAATTGCAGAAAATTCTATTTTTTTTAAAGATAAACCATAGTTCACTATACCTTCAGTATCTCCTTTTTCATAATTTGAATCAGCTAGGTTATCTCTTTTTAAATACATGTAAGTGGTTTTACTTTCTTTTATAATTTTTAAATTACTAAGTGCTTTACCAAGAAGTTTCAATTTACTTATACTGTTTTCATTATAGATTTTATTGTAAATATTAGATTGTTTAATATCTTTTTTTAAAAGATCAGATGCAATTTTAAATGTTTTGCTGTTAACACCATTATACTGAAATGATCCAGTATCTGTCATCATTCCCAAATATATGCAAGTAGCAATCTCTTTGTTAATGAGATTCAATTTACCCGAATTTTCAATAATATTATAAACAATTTCGCATGTAGAGCTTATTTTGGGATATGAGAAATTAATAACTGCATAATTTTCAGGAACTTGATGGTGATCAATCATTACTATTTTGTTCTTATCTTTTATTTTTTTTGATAGTTCACCACATCTTTCTAGACTATTAAAATCCATAGTAAAAATTAAATCAGATTCAGATATTATTTTCGAAGACTTTAAAGGGTCATCCTCATAAATATTTATTTGATCTATTCCAGGAATCCAATTGAGGAATGATGGATGTATGTTCGGAGTAATAACATTACTATTTAGACCAAGTCTTTTAAAATAGTGATAAATAGCTAGAGAACTTCCAATAGCATCTCCATCTGGGTTATAATGTGTAATGATGGAGAGTTTTTTACTTTGCTCTAATAACTTATTTAATTCTATAATTTTTTTTTCCATTAATTTGGCTCAAAGATAGGCATTACTTTAAGAAGAATTAACTCATTATTGATATCATTTTTAGTAAATTTATAATCAAAAATTAGAGATTTGAAATTAAATATATTTAAACTCAAAAAAAATAAAAAATTTAGATATTCACCAAGGTACTCTAAAGCTGAGCAATCATCAAATATTTATGAATTTGATTCTGCATATTCAAAAAACAAGGAAATTAGAGGAATTTATGACAAATCTAATTCATGGAGTGAAGCAAGACTTAGATCCAGGAATAGAAGTAATTCCTTTTTTTCTAAGAAGATAATAGTCATTATTATTTTATTAGTATTTATTTTTTTATATATAATTGATTTTGATATTTCAATTTTTTTAAATTGATATGATAAGAGAGTTAGAATATGATGTTATCAACAAGATTGCTGCCGGTGAGGTTGTTCAAAGGCCTTCATCAGTTGTTAAAGAGTTAATCGAAAATTCTTTAGACTCAGGTGCTGACTCAATTGAAGTAACTATAATTGACGCAGGTAAATCATTAATTCAGGTTAATGACAATGGAAGTGGAATGAATCTTAGCGATATTAAATTATGTTATAAAAAACATACTACATCAAAAATTTTTCACTCTGAAGATTTACTCAAGCTCTCTACTAAAGGCTTTAGAGGCGAAGCGTTGTCAAGTATTGGGTCAGTTTCAAAAATGAAGATATCTAGCTCAAATAATAAAAAAGGTGTAAGAAATGTAATAAGAGTTGAAAATGGAGTAAAAGTTAATCAATATGAGGAATCTGGATTGAAAGGTACTTTAATTTCGGTACAAAATTTATTTTATAATGTTCCAGCTAGGAGAAAGTTTTTAAAATCTGAGAATGTTGAGCTTAGACATATAATTGAAGAATTTATTCGTTTGTCAATCAGTCACTTCGACATAAGCTTTTCTATTAAACACAATGGAAAGCATGTTTATTCATTGAATCCTTCAAATTTAAAAGAAAGGGTTAATAGAATTTTTGGAAAATCAATTGATAACAAAATTGTAAAAATTTTTGAAGAAACTCCAATAGCTAAAATTAACGGTTTTATTTACAAACCAGAATATTTAAATAAATCTAGAAAATATCAATACTTGTTTGTGAATAAAAGGTTTGTCAAGAGTAGTTATTTGAATCACTCAATTACCAAATCGTATTATGGATTGACTGCAGAAGAAAATCAACCATCCTATTTTATTTTTCTTGATGTTCCTGAGAACTCTATTGATGTTAATGTTCATCCAACAAAAACTGAGGTTAAATTTGAAGATGAAAAATCAATTTATGCAATTATTCGATCTTCTGTAAGACACAGTTTAGGTAAGTTTAATATTATGCCAAATATTGATTTTTCTAATAATGTCAATTTATCTAACTTAAGTTTAAATAAAAAAATTAAACCTCCATCTGTTGATTTTGACAAAGATTTTAATCCATTTTTAGTAATAAATAAAGAAAAAAATACTGATTCTTATATAAGTCATGAATTCAAATCAGATATTAATATTTTTGATGATAGTAAAAATGATCAAAGTATATTTAGCCATTTTAATTTATCCGATAGGTTCGTAATAACAAAAACTAGAAGTGATTTAGTTATAATTGATATGAAAAGAGCTAGATATAGAGTTTTTTATGAAAGATTTCTTAAAGAAATTTCTAATAATAATAATTTTTCGCAAAAATTAATGTTCCCCATAAGACTAGATTATAATAAATCTGAGCTTAGAATATTAAGTTCAGTAAAAGATCAATTAACACATTTAGGATTTAGTTTTTCAGTATTTAATATAAATAAATTAGAATTAGATGGTGTTCATCCTAGTTTTGATCATGATTTAATAGACCTATTGTTTGAAGAATTATTAGAGAATCAAATACTGAACTATAAAAAAACTTCTTCCAGTTTAAACGATTATCTTTCAAAGTTAATGGCAAAGTCAAAATCATTATTAAAAAAAACAAAATCTAGTAAACTTGAACAAGAAGAACTAATAAATCAGCTTTTTGCATGTGCTGAAAGTAGTCTTTGTCCAGATAAGAAAAAGATTTTTCACACAATAGATTTAGATTATTTAAAAAAAATATTTAAATGAGATCGACACCAAGAATAGTTGCACACTTAATTGCAATTAATTTAATTTTTTTTGTTGGAACTCAGTTCTCATCTGAATTAAGTAATGATGTTATGTCATTACATTATTTTAAAAACGATAAATTTATAATTTCTCAAATTTTAACACACATGTTCATGCATGGTAGTATAGGGCACATTATCTTTAATATGATTGCTCTTTGGATGTTTGGATCAACATTAGTGACTGTTTGGGGAAATAATAAATTTATTTTCTTTTATATATCATGTGGAGTAGGGGCAGCTTTATTTCAATTAACAGCTTATTATATTAACATTGAATCTATAACATCGGAATTATTAGGTTATGGCTTATCAATTCAGGATGTTAATAATATATTAAAAACTGGCTCATATAATACGTCATTGCTTGATTTCATTTCTGAAGGCCGTCTTAGTTCAATGTATTTTGATTACAATTCAGTTATGGTTGGTGCTTCAGGTGCAATTTATGGAGTTGTAGTTGCTTTTGCTTTTTTGTTTCCAAACTCTAGATTGATGTTGCTTTTTCCTCCTGTACCGATCAAAGCCAAGTACCTAGTACCTTTATTAATATTGGGCGATTTATTTTTTGGTTTCACATCTGCTTCAATTGGACCAATTGCTCACTTTGCGCATATAGGAGGCGCTGTAACAGGGTTTTTGATCATGTGGTATTGGAAAAATAACCAGTTTAATGATAGAAGATGGAATTGATAAGTAAAATAGAAAACTATTACAGAAATTCTAACTCTGTACAGAAAATTATAATAATTAACATTATCGTTTTTATTTTCCCCCTGATAATTAAAACCATATTACATTTATTCAATATTGATAGTATTGATATCGTTTCTCTATTTACAATAGAATCAGATCTTAAAAATCTAATTTTTAAGCCTTGGTCCATTTTTACATATGGTTTTTTTCATGCTGGGTTTTATCATCTTTTTTGGAATATGTTAATGCTTTATTATTTTGGAAATATGTTACAAAATATATTTGGTGACAAGTTAATTTATCGTGTTTTTTTTAATGGTATTTTATTTGGAGGATTATTTTATGTAATTAGCTATAATATATTTCCAGTCTTTAAAGGAAATGTCTCTCAAATGATTGGAGCTTCTGCAGGTGTCATGGCTGTATTATTTTATTTATCATCATATAGTCCTAACATGAGAATTAGATTTTTTATAATTGATATAAAACTAATTTATATAGCACTATTTCTATTAATTTTAGATATTATTCAAATTCCAAATGGAAATTCTGGAGGACACATTGCTCACATTGGTGGTGCATTAATAGGATACTTAATGTTAAAATATAACTACCAAGGATTAGATTTGTCTTTATTCTCATCATTTTTAAAATCGGGCAAAAAAATAAAAAATAAAGACCTAGACTTTAATAAAATAGATCAAAAAAAAATTGATAAAATTCTTGATAAAATATCAGAATCCGGGTATGATAGTTTATCTAAAGAAGAAAAAAACTACCTTTTTAAAGCAGGAAATAAAGATAAAAAAAAATAAAACTAAATATTTATATTTTTATAAAGAATTAACTGATTATCAGGTTATTATATTTTTAAAAAAACTAAAAAAACAACCGCCGTATTTTCTTTTCATATAGAATGTTTTAATTGAATCGAGCTCAATTTTATTTGAATGTTCAAGTATAATAATTCCATCAATTTTTAACATTTTAAATTTAAATATCTTATTAATAATGGCTTCATATTTTTTTAGTTCTAAGTCATATGGTGGATCTGCAAATATTATATTATAACTAAAATTTTCATTATCACAAGATTTTAAATAACTAAAAACATCATTTTTTATTATATTGAATTTGTAATTGAATTTTTTAGACTGAGATTTTATGAACTTTATATGTTTAGCATTTGAATCGACAACAGTAATATTTTTTGTTCCTCTGGATGCAAACTCATAGCTTATATTTCCAGTTCCTGAGAACAAGTCTAAAACAATTAAATTCTCATAATTAAAATAATTTGAAATTATATTAAATATTCCTTCTTTGGATCGATCTGTTGTGGGTCTTAATTTAAATTTTTTTGGAATTTTTATAATTTGACCTCCATTTTTTCCAGATATTATTCTCATTATGACAATATGTAGTTTTGATCACTTTCATTTGAATTGAATATTATTCTAATTTTTGTGAAAAAACTATCAAATTCACTAGTTAAATTATCAACCTTATAATTTAAAATTAAGTTTAAACTGATTTTATTGAGATTTAAATCTATATTTTGACACACAGACAGAAGAAAATAAAGAATATCATTTGAATTTTCATAATTAAAGCAATTAAAAAAAACAAGACGATTCTTCTTAAATACCACAATTTTTAATTTTTTATACGATATAATACAAAATAAGTTTTCTTTTTCTCCATATTTAATATTCTCATTTACTAATTTTTTTAGAAGAGCTGAATTATAATGAAAGTAATTTATCTCTTTAAATTTATTAATTAATAAATTATTGATATTTACATATGGAAGAAAAACATTTTTAATATCAAGCTCGTTTATTGAATCATGAGAGACAAAATCATCCTGTTTGAGCTCTGTAATATATTTTAAATATTCTTTTTTATGATTTTCATCAAATAAATCATTGGGAACAAAGCTAAAAAGTTCATTATCAAAATGAACCGTGACATCATCTATACTTTTGTTATAAATACTTTTATCAACTAAAATTTTATCAAGAAAATCACTTAAAAATTCTGTTTTAATTTTTTTTTCTAAAATGAAATTACTAAAAAATGAATCATTTGAATTTTCACTTGATATCTTTAAACAAACATAATTATTGCTTAAGCAAATATTGAGATTTTGTGAATTAACATTATTTTGTTTCAACATCAAAAGTTGTAGGCCAATTACCATTTGTACTTACATC
The DNA here is from genome assembly GCA_902587325.1 of uncultured Bacteroidota bacterium. Classification (GTDB taxonomy): domain Bacteria; phylum Bacteroidota; class Bacteroidia; order Flavobacteriales; family Flavobacteriaceae; genus Eutrophosalina. The sequence goes on along the minus strand of CACIKV010000013.1, from coordinate 20,737 downwards.
ACTCATAGATCCAAGTATTAAAAATGGACCATTTACTCCATCAACTGAAACTATTTCTTTCTCTTGAGTAATTAAATCTTTATTTTGATCATATAGAATTAAATCTTTCGAAACACGGACTTCAAATACTGGAACATTATAGCCGTTTTTATCAATTATGTCTGCTTTTAGTTGGAATTTACTATCAACACCATCAATAGGGACAAAAGCCATATCCTTGTAATCCAGATTGTCTTTAAATAAAGAATCCCTAACAGAAACAAAACCCAGTGTATCTATAACAATAACTTCTCTTAACATATCAATTCTATAAACTCTATCATATTGCATGTAACTTGAATCTCTTTTTTCAATAATTGTGAATTGAGCTGAATCAATAAAACTTATTAGTGAGTCAAAATTATCAGAATATATTCCATTTACGCTTTTGTAAGCTATTTGAGCGTTTCTAATATCCTTAAGTCTATCGATAACCTTTAAATACCTTTCATTTTTTATTTTATTAAACTCTATTGGAGAATCAATAGCACTATAAATAAAATAAACTAGCAACAACGAAAACAAGTAAAGGACATAAGTTGTTATTTTTCTGTTTTTTTCTGAAAATGAAAACTTCATTTTTAATTGCTTTGTTGCAAACAAAACTACAATTTTTTTTAATTTAAGAAAATATTTAAAATACTGTAATTCACATCTTGTTTATTTCACTAATTTTACAGAGTGAGAACAATTGCTTTAGTTCCTGCAAGGCTAGAATCAACAAGGTTAGAGAAAAAACTTCTTCGTTTAATTTCAGACACTCCTTTAGTAGTTTTAACTGCTAAAAACCTAATAAAATCAAAATTATTCAATGAAGTATTTGTAGTTACAGATTCAGATGAAATTTTAGAAGTACTTAAAAAATATTCAATTAGATTTTTTAAAAGCTCAAAACATTATGAGACAGGAACTGATAGAATTTCTGAATTTGCAAATAAATTTAATTGTGATTTAATTATTAATGTTCAAGGTGATGAACCTTTTATTAATAAATCAGATTTAAATCTAATTATTCATAATTTTAAAAATGATTATAAAAATGAAATTGAAGCCATATCATTAAAAACACTGATCAAAAATGATAACGAAATTAATGATCCAAATAATGTCAAGGTTATAACTGACAATAACTCTAATGCTATATATTTTTCGAGATTGCCATTACCATACAATAGATATGGGAATGAAATAAAATATTATAAGCATGTTGGCATTTATGCATTTAGAAAAAAAGCTTTAATCAAATTCTCTAATTTAAAGAAATCAAAATTAGAAAAAGCTGAAATGATTGAAGCCATCAGATTCATTGAAAATGGAATGAAAATTAAAATCTTAGAGGTGAAAAATAATTACATTGGAATTGATACAATTGAAGACCTCACTAAGGCAAGAAAAATGTTTAATGATTAAGTTTATTTTTCTTAAAATTTTTGGTTGGAAAATCAAGGGTGAAAATAACTTCACTAAAAAGTGTATTATTATTGTTGCTCCTCATACTCATTGGCTTGATTTTTTTTTAGGTATCACGATACGAAAAGTTATCAATACACATGCTTATTTTGTAGCAAAAAAAGAATTATTTTTTTTTCCATTAAATATTTTTTTGAAATATTTTGGTGCAATTCCTGTGGAAAGAAACAGTAATTCTAACTCAGTTGAATTATTAGCAGAAAAATTTAGAAATAAAAAAATATTTAGGCTTGGTTTATCACCTGAGGGAACAAGGAAAAAGGTAAAAAAATGGAAGACTGGATTTTATTACATAGCAATTAAAGCAAGTGTTCCAATTATTTCTGTCTCCTTGAATGTAATCAAAAGAGAAATTAATATTTCAGAACCATTTTACCCTACTAATGATATAAAAAAGGATTTTTCAAATTTGAAAAAATTTTTTAAAGGGACAGTAGGTATAGTAAAAGAATATTCCTAAAAATATTATGCATTATGATGGACTTTTTGAACATCATCGTCTTCTTCACATTTCTGGACAAAACATTCAAATTCTTCTCTTTGCTGATCGTTTAATTCTAAAACAGTCTTTGGAATTTTTTCAATTTCAGAACTTATAATTTCAATCTCTTTTTTTTCAAGTTGATTCTGTATTTCACCAAAAGAATCAAAATTAGCATATATTATTACTTCATTTAAATCATTGTCAACAACTATTTCCTCTAAACCATAATCAATTAAATCTAATTCAAGATCATCAATTTCATTAATATTTTTTATTTTAAATACACAAAACTTGTCAAATAAATAATCAACAGATCCATTTGTTCCTAGATTACCACCATATTTGTTAAAATAGCTTCTGATGTTAGCAACAGTTCTGTTATTATTATCAGTAGTACAGTCGACAATTACTGCTATTCCGTTAGGTCCATAGCCCTCCAATACAATTTCTTTATAGTTTTCAGTATTTTTTTCAGACGCATTTTTAATTGCTCTTTGAATATTATCCTTTGGCATATTGGCAGATTTTGCATTTTGAATCACTGCTCTTAATTTTGAATTTGTTTCAGGACTAGCACCACCTTCTTTAACCGCAATAACAATATCTTTACCAATTCTAGTGAAAGTTTTAGCCATACTTGACCATCTTTTCATCTTCCTTGCTTTTCTAAATTCAAATGCTCTGCCCATAATTAAATTGATAATTTTTGAATTATAGCTTTCGAATACTTATTTCTATTTTCAATATAAATTTCATTTGATTTAAAATCATAAAAATCAATCATTGCCATTCCTAATCCAACTTTTGAGGAAGGAGAATAAGTTCCTGACGTTACTTTTCCAATATAATTTTTATTAACATCAAAAACATTGTAGTCGCTTCTTGGAATAGCTCTGTCAATCATTCTAAAACCTACTAATTTCTTTTTTGATTGATTTATAGATTCAATTATTTTATTTCTTCCTATAAAATCTTTATCCATATGAGTAATCCACATTAAATTTGCTTCATGTGGAGTTGTAAAATCATTAATTTCTTTTCCATATAAAGGATAACCAACTTCAATTCTAAGTGTATCACGTGCTCCAAGACCAACGGCACATAATGAATAATTTTCTTTGTTTGAATATAATAATTTCCAGATATCTATAATTATATCATTATTTATGTATAGTTCGTATCCTTTGGAACCAGTATACCCAGTATTGGAAATAATGACTTTTGAGTTTTTGAAGCTAAATGATAAAAAGTTAAATTTTTTAATTGATGTAAAATCGTTTTCAAAAACCTCATTTATTAAATCCAGTGATTTTGGGCCCTGAACAGAAATTAATCCAATCTGTTCTGATTTATTAAAAATATTACAATTAAATCTTGAAATACAATTGTTTAACCATTTCCAATCTTTTTGAATATTTGCCGCATTAACAACTAACATAAATTCTTTTTCACCCAGTTTGTATATAATTAAGTCATCAATTATTCCTCCTGCATTGTTAATGAGGCAATTATATTGTGCCTTATTAACTTCTATTTTTTTTATATTATTAGAGCATACATAATCTAAAAATTCTAATGATTCCTCACCCTTTACAAAAAATTCTCCCATATGCGAAACATCAAAAATTCCAACATTATTTCTAACATTAATATGTTCAATAGAAATTCCTTGATATTGGATTGGCATATTAAATCCTCCAAAATCAACCATTTTTGCACTTAGATTAATGTGCTCATTAAAAAGAATAGTTTTTTTCATAAATCTTTGTGCAATTTAAAATCAATTTTTTAATTTACAATATGATAAAATTCATTTATAATTTAATCCTTTATCTATTATTGTTATCTTCTTTCTCGATTTTATCTTATTCTCAAGATTATAATTTTACAAAGCAAGATACTCTTAGAGGGTCTATAACCCCAGAAAGATCCTGGTGGGATCTTGCTTACTATCATTTAAATATTTCTGTAAAACCTGATGAAAAAAAACTAATAGGTTCAAATACAATCACATATAATGTTCTAAAACCAAGTAAAAAAATGCAGATTGATTTACAACCTCCTCTAAAAATAACAAAGATTGAACAAAACGGAAAATTATTGAATTTTGAATCGATTGGAAATGCTCATTTTATTCAGCTTGTTGATAACCAAAAAAAAGGATCAACCAATTCAATAAAAGTATATTACGAAGGAAAACCAAAAGAAGCTGTAAGAGCACCATGGGATGGTGGATTGTCATGGAAAAGAGATTCCAATGGAAAACATTTTATCGCAACAAGTTGTCAGGGGATAGGAGCAAGTATTTGGTGGCCTAATAAAGATCATATGTATGATGAAGTTGATAGTATGCTCATCAGTGTAAATGTTCCTAAAGATTTAGTAAACGTCTCCAATGGAAGATTGAGAAAAGTTGAAGATTTTGTAAATACTAAAACATTTCATTGGTTTGTTTCAAACCCAATCAATAATTATGGAGTAAACATTAACATTGGAGATTATGTTAGCTTTTCTGAGATTTATGAAGGTGAAAAGGGACCATTAGATATGGTTTATTATGTTTTAAGAGACAATATTGAACGAGCTAAAACACATTTTAAGGATGCACCAAAAATGATGGATGCGTTTGAACACTGGTTTGGTCCATATCCCTTCTACGAAGATAGTTTTAAAATTGTTGAAGTTCCATACTTGGGAATGGAGCACCAAAGTTCAATTACATATGGAAATAGATATATGAAAGGTTATTTAGGAAGAGATTTATCTAGAACTGGATGGGGATTGAAATTTGATTATATAATTATACATGAAGCTGGTCACGAGTGGTTTGCAAATAATATTACTTATAAAGATATTGCTGATATGTGGATTCATGAATCATTTACTACATATTCAGAAAATCTTTATTTAGATTATCATTACGGTAAAGAAGCATCATCTGATTATGTGATTGGTACTAGATTTAGCATTTCTAATAAATCACCTATGATTGGTCCATATGGTGTAAACAGGCGTGGGAGTGATATTTACACTAAAGGAGCAAACGTACTACACACATTAAGACAAATTGCTAATGATGATGACAAGTGGAGAATGATTTTGAGAGGATTAAATAAAAAGTTTTACCACCAAACAGTAGAATCTAAACAAATTGAAGATTATATCTCTTTAAATATTGGATTTGATTTATCAACATTTTTTAATCAATATTTAAGAGACATAAGAATACCTAATTTTGAGTATAGAATAGAGGATGGAGTTTTAACATACAGATGGGTTAATGTTATTGAAAAATTTACAATGCCTTTAGAAATTGAAGTTTTAGAAAAAAAAATAATCTTATATCCTGAGACAACAAAAAAATCTATTAAAATAAATTCAGACAAAATTAAAATTAATAGAAACTATTATGTTAATTCTATAAAAATTAATTAATTGATTCTATAAATTTTATTAAACTTTTGTAATTATTTTTGATTGAGTAAATTCTTTCTTCTGAATTAAAATTTGAAGAAATATTAAAAAAATCTTCTTTTAATTTTATTATTTTTTTTATTGAATTTAAGAACTTTATAGGGTGTGCAGTTTCAAAAAAAACACCAACTTCATTGTTATATAAGTTCCTTTTTAAACCAACTAATCCAACTGCACCGTGAGGATCTAAAACATATCCAAATTCTTTAAATATTTTTTTTATTTCATTTTTTGTTTCAATTTCAGTTACTTTTTCGCTAATCATTTTTTTAGTTAATAACTTAAAATCATTTTTGAATAATTTTTCAATTCTTGAAAAATTACTTGGATTAGAAACATCCATAGCGTTTGAAATTGTTCTTTTAGTTTTATTAGGTTTAAACACACCGCTTGAAAGATATCTAGGTATGGTATCATTTATATTTGTTGATCCAATTATTTTATTAAATTTTAAACCCATTTTTTGAGACATTATTCCAGCACATATATTTCCAAAGTTTCCACTAGGGATGGAAACAGAAATATTTTTTTCTAGTCTTCTTTTCTTAAGTTCTTTAAACAATATAAAGTAATAAATAATTTGTGGTAGCCATCTTCCAATATTAATTGAATTTGCAGATGATATATCAAATTTATTTCTTAAATCCTTATCTTTAAATGCATCTTTTACCAAAGCTTGACATTCATCAAAATCTCCATCGACTTGTAATCCATAAATATTATTGCCCTTTGTTGTTATTTGTTTCTGTTGAAAAGAACTTATTTTATTTTTTGGAAATAGAATTATAACATTAATATTTTTTTTATTGTAAAAACTATTTGCTACCGCAGCGCCTGTATCACCTGAGGTTGCTACTAAAATATTTAAAATTTTATCTTTTGTAAAATATTCAAGACTATTTGCTAAAAAAGTCGCTCCAACATCCTTAAATGCTAGAGTAGGACCATGAAAAAGTTCGAATGAAAAAATATTATTTTCAATTTTTTTAATAGGAAAATCAAAATTTATAGTTTTTTCAATAATTTTTTTTAAGCTTTTATCTGGGATTTCATCTTTTGTAAAGCTTTTCATAACTATAAAACCTATTTCTTGATTTGAGAATTTCGTAATATTATTAATTAAATTAGTTAGTTGATTTATTTTTTTCGGATAATACAAACTACCGTCAGGTGATAAACCATTAAAAATTGATTCTTTAAAAGAGTGATTTATTTCTGAATTATTTAAACTTATGAACATTTTAAATAATTTTGACACCTTCATCATTTACAGACGAAACGTAGCTTTTAAAATTTATTTTTTTTATTTGCAAGTGTTTTTCAAGCTCTTTTTTAATAAAATAGGCTTTCTCTGGTCCCCGAGCAAGTGAAAACATTGATGGTCCTGATCCAGAAATACCAAACCCTATAGACCCATTACTAATTGCAATTTCCTTTAAATTTCTAAATTCAGGTATTAATTCAGATCTGTGTGGTTCAGCTATAATATCATGTATGCACCGACTAATTAAATCATAATCCTCATTATACAATGCACTAACAAATGCTCCTAAATTTGAGGATTGCTCAATTACTTTTGATATTTCAAATTTTCGATTCACAATTGATCTCGAGTCAGAAGTTTTTATTTCAATCTGAGGGTGAATTATTGTAACAAAAAGCTCTAATGGTGTATTTAATTTTATTATGTCAAGTTCCTTATTGCTTCTGACTAGAGTAATTCCTCCTAATAAAACAGCAGCTATATTATCAGCATGATAAGATTTTGTACAAGCGAATTCACCTTCTAAGGCAAAATTAATTAATTCTTTTTTTGAAAAAGGTCTGTTAAGTAATTCATTAATAGCATATACACTTCCTGCAGAGCTCGCTGCACTGCTACCAATTCCACTTCCTGGTTTAATTTTTTTTTCAATAGAAATCTTAAATCCATAATTTAGTTCTTTATAAGAATTTAAAAGTGCAATCGCAGATATACTAGCTGCATTCTTATTTATATCATTAGGTATTTTATAATTTCCAGTTAACTCCAGTTCTATTCCGGGTTCTTTTTTTTCGGTTACTATAATCTCATCTCCAATATTATCGAGACATAACCCTAGTATATCAAAACCACATGAAATATTTGCAACGCTACCAGGACAAAAAACTTTAATATTTTTCATCTGTTTGCAATTCTGATTATATCAGCAAAAATTCCAGCAGCAGTTACTTCAGCACCAGCACCAGCACCCTTAACAATGAGAGGTTGTTTGCTATACCTTGATGTAAAAAATAATACAATATTATCACTTCCCTCAAGATTATAAAAAGGGTGATTTTTGTCAATACTTTTTAATGAAACTTTAGCTTCATCTTTATCTAATTCTGCAACATATTTAAGTTTTTCGTTTTTGCTTTGAGATTTTTTAAGTAGACCATTAAAGTGGTCTTTATTTTTTATTAATTCCTTTTTAAAATCATCATAGCTTTTACTTTCTAAACAAGCTTTTGGAATGAAGCTATCATTGTTGATGTCTTCAAGTTCGATTTTTAAACCACTTTCTCTTGCAAGTATTAGTGTTTTTCTAGCTACGTCAATACCACTTAAATCAATTTTAGGATCAGGTTCAGTAAAACCTAATTTCCTAGCGTCATCTACAATTTCGTGAAAAGTATTAATTTTTAAAAAATTATTAAAAATATAATTTAAGCTTCCTGAAAGGACAGCTTGAATTGAGATAATTTTATCACCTGATGCAATAAGATTATTTAAAGTGTTTATGATTGGTAAACTAGCACCAACATTAGTTTCAAATAGAAATGGAGCATTGTAATTTTTTGATAAATATTTTAATTCTTTGTAGTTTTCAAATTCATCGGCACAAGCAATTTTATTACATGTTACAACAGAAATACTTTTTTTTAAGTAATAAGAGTAGAACTTTGAAATATGAGCAGAGGCAGTGTTATCTACAAAAATACTATTCCTTAAATTAATTTTTTTTGTTTTTTTAAAAAACTTTTCTGGGTCAGCATTTGAACCATTTTTTAGTAAATTACTCCAATTATTCAAATTAATTCCCTTTGAGTTAAAGTGCATTTTTTTTGAATTAGAAAGTGCTACAACATTTATTTTGATATTCAAATTTTTATTTAAATAATCCTCTTGATGATTTAGTTGATTTAATAATTCACCTCCAACGTTTCCAACTCCAGTTATAAAAAGATTGACTTCTTTTATATTTTTTTGAAAAAACTTTTCATGAAGAGTATTTAAAGCTTTATTTATATTTTTTTTTTCGATTACTGCACTAATATTTCTTTCTGAAGCTCCTTGTGATATTGCTTTTACATTTATATTGTTATTACCTAATGTGCTAAACATTTTTCCACTAATGCCTTGATGGTTCTTCATTTTATCACCAACTAAAGCAACAATGCACAAGTCTTTTTCAATTAGCACAGGTTCAAGAGATTTGTTCTGTATTTCATTTTTAAATTCTTCTGAAATAATATTTTCACTAAATATTGAATCGGATGAATTAATTCCTATACAAATTGATCGTTCTGATGAAGCTTGTGTTATCATAACAACATTTATATTATTAATACAAAGACATTCAAATAATCTTTTTGAATAACCAGGTGTTCCAATCATTCCGCTTCCCTCAAGTGTTAATAAGCAAATGTTTTCAATGTGAGAAATACCTTTTATAGTTGAAAATTTGCTTTTAGATACTACACCAATGTATGAACCTTTATCTTTTGGCTTAAATGTATTTTTAACATTTATTGGTATATTTTTAGCAATTAAAGGTTGTATAGTAGGGGGATAAATTACTTTTGCACCAAAATATGACAACTCCATTGCTTCTTCATATGATAATTCAGAAATAGGTTTAGCTTGTTTTACAATTACGGGGTTCGCAGTAAACATTCCACTTACATCAGTCCAAATATCAAGTTTTTTTGCACCTAATATATTTGCAAGTATGCTAGCAGTAAAATCTGATCCTCCTCTGCCTAGAGTTGTTGTTTTTTTATTGTAATTTGAAGCTATAAAACCAGGAAATATTAAGTAAGAAGCATTAATTTTTTCAATTGCTAATTCAAGATTTTTTTGGGTTCTATCAAAATCTATAATTATATTATTACCAGTTGATTTTTTTGTAAAAATAATTTTTCTTGAGTCTAAATACTCAGTGTCTAGATTGTTAAACTTTGTTATTTCATAAAAAATATAAGAGGACAGTAATTCGCCATATGAGGAAATTTTATCAAGAATTGATTTGCTTAACTCTCCAACACCATAGATACCGTCAAGAATATTTTCTAAATCTAAAAACTTTTTTTGAACCTCAGTTAATATTTTAACTTGAAAATTTATATCAACTAGGTCTCTAATTATATCAAAATGATAACTTTCAATTTTCTTAAATAAATCTTTGTATCCTTTATTTTTTTTTGATGCTAATTGTCCACTGTCAATTATGTTATTTGTTGTATTTCCAAAAGCAGATAGAACAATTACTGTTTTATCATCATATTGTTTTATAATGTTTAAAACCTTTAAAATATTTTTACTTGATGATAGAGATGAGCCTCCAAATTTTATAACTTTCAAATCTTGCGGTTAGTTTAGGAAGCAAATGTATTACTTTCTTGAAAAAAAATATAAATTTTAAGAAGAAACTACAAAATCTAAGAATGAATCGTTTTTTTTATGAGTAATATTTATTGTATCATTTTTTTTAACCTCATTATTTACAATTCTTTTAGCAATTTCGTTTTCAATATATTTTTGAATAGCTCTTTTTACTGGTCTTGCACCAAATTCTTTATTATATCCTTTTTGTGCTATAAAATTAATTGCCTTAGAATCAATTTTTATTTTGTAATCAATTTCAGCTAATCTTTTTATAAATTTATTTATTTCAATTTTTACAATTGATTGAATTTCTTTTTTTTCTAATTCGTTAAAAACAACGATTTCATCAATTCTATTTAGGAATTCTGGTGAAAACTTTTTTCCTAGACTTTTTTTAAGAATTTCTGTTGAAAGTTTATTTTTTTCTTTCTTTCTAAATTCTGTATCAAAACCAACTCCAGTACCAAAATCTTTTAATTTTCTTGTTCCAACGTTAGAAGTCATTATAATTACAGTGTTTTTAAAATCTACCTTTCTACCAACACTATCTGTTAAAAAACCATCATCAAGTACTTGAAGCATCATATTAAACACATCTGGATGTGCTTTTTCAACTTCATCTAGCAACAAAATTGAATATGGTTTTCTTCTTATTTTTTCACTTAATTGCCCTCCTTCATCGTATCCAACGTATCCTGGGGGTGCACCAATTAATCTACTAACTGAAAACTTCTCCATGTATTCACTCATGTCAAGTCTAACAATTGAATCCTTTCTGTTAAAAAGCTCTTCTCCCAAAGTTTTAGCAAGTTGAGTTTTACCAACACCTGTTTGACCAAGAAAAATAAAAGATCCAATAGGTTTATTTGGATCTTTCAATCCAGTTTGGTTTCTCTGAATTGCATTTACAACAACATCAATAGCATCATTTTGACCTATAATTTTTTCTTTGAGTTTATTTTCTAAATCAAATTTAACTGATTTATTGTTGTTGGTATTATCAATTTTTTTCAGAGGGATACCAGAAATTAGGGAAACTACTTCATTTATATTTAAATCAGTAACAAGTTCTCTTTTTTTCTTTAAATCATTTTCCCATTGCTCTTGTTGATTTAATAATTTTTTCTCTAGTTTTTTCTCATCGTCTCGTAATCTAGCAGCTTCTTCATATTTTTGATTTTTTACTACAGAATTCTTTTTCTCTCTAACTATTTCCAGCTGATCTTCAAGTTCGATTATTTCTTTTGGAACATCCATGTTAGTTATATGTATTCGTGATCCAGCCTCATCCATTGCGTCAATAGCTTTATCAGGAAGATTTCTGTCATTGATATACCTGTCAGTTAATTTGACACAAGCTTCGATAGCTTCATCTGTGTATTTAACATTGTGATGATCTTCATATTTGTTCTTAATATTTTGTAATATTTCAATTGTCTCTTTAATAGATGTAGGTTCAATCATTATTTTTTGAAATCTTCTTTCTAATGCACCATCTTTTTCAATGTATTTTCTGTATTCGTCTACAGTAGTAGCTCCTATACATTGTATCTCTCCTCTAGCAAGGGCTGGTTTAAACATATTTGATGCATCCAAACTACCCATTGCACCACCTGCTCCAACAATTGTATGAATTTCGTCAATAAAAAGTATGATATCTTTATTCTTTTCTAACTCATTCATTACTGCTTTCATTCTTTCTTCAAATTGACCCCTATATTTAGTCCCGGCAACTACACTGGCTAAATCAAGTGAAATAACTCTTTTATTATAAAGTAGTCTAGAAACTTTTCTTTCAATAATTCTTATTGCAAGCCCTTCTGCAATTGCTGATTTTCCAACGCCTGGTTCTCCAATTAAAAGAGGATTGTTTTTTTTTCTCCTACTCAAAATCTGTGAAACTCTTTCAATTTCATTTTTTCTTCCAACAATAGGATCAAGTTTTCCTTCATTAGCAAATGCAGTTAAATCCCTCCCAAAATTGTCTAATACAGGAGTTTTAGATTTTTTTGATTTACTTAAATTTGATTTTACTGTAAAAGGATTTTGTTCAATGGAATCATCCTTGTCGTCTTCTTCTTCTTCATAGGTGTTGGAAGATGAAATATCCTCAAAATCATCATTATTTTCAGAGATAATTTCTTTAAATTGATCCTTAACAACTTCATAGTTGAGATTAAGTTTTTCTAAAAGCTTTGTAGTAGGATCATTTTCATTTCGAAGAATACATAATAATAGATGAGCAGTATTAATAGAGTTTCCTTGAAATAATTTTGCTTCTAGAAACGTTGTTTTTAAAGCTCGTTCTGCTTGTCTTGTTAGGTGAAGGTTTTTTCTAAGGTTTTCTTCATAGTTCATTATTGGATTAGGGGGACTTAAGATTTCAATTTTTTTTCTTAAAAAATCCAAATCGATATCAAGAGAGCTTAAGATCTTAATTGCTTTACCTCCACCATCTCTTAAAATTCCAAGTAACAGATGTTCAGTTCCTATAAAATCATGACCAAGCCTTATTGCCTCTTCTTTACTGTACGTAATGACATCCTTTACTCTTGAAGAAAAATTATCATCCATATCATAAAATTATAATAAAAAAACATTAATCTAAAATCAAACTCAATATATTGTTAAAATAATTGATATAATGTTAATAAGTTTATCAAAATCATATCTGTTAATCACATTATTTTTTTGTCTAATAATTATATTTGAAAATATTATAAGTTATGCCAAAAGGTGAAAAATTAATTCCAATTAATATTGAAGAGGCTATGAAATCAGCTTACATTGATTATTCAATGTCAGTTATCGTTTCAAGGGCATTACCTGACGTTAGAGATGGTTTAAAGCCTGTCCACAGAAGAGTTCTTTTTGGAATGAGTCAACTTGGTTTAAGATCAAACAGTAAGTATAAAAAGTCAGCATTTATAGTTGGTGAGGTTTTAGGTAAATACCATCCTCATGGCGACAGTTCTGTTTATGATACAATGGTTAGAATGGCTCAAGACTGGAGTTTGAGATACATGCTTGTAGATGGTCAAGGAAATTTTGGATCAATTGACGGTGATAGCCCTGCTGCTATGAGATATACTGAAGCGAGATTAAAAAAGATTTCTGAAGATATGGTTGAAGATTTAGACAAAGACACTGTTGATTTTCAACTAAACTATGATGATTCGTTAAATGAGCCAACTGTACTGCCTACCAAAATACCTAGTCTACTTGTCAATGGCGCGTCTGGCATAGCAGTCGGTATGGCTACAAATATGCCTCCTCATAATCTTAGTGAGGTTATTGATGGTACTGTTGCATTCATTGATGATAATAATATTGAAATTGAGGAGCTAATAAAGTTTGTTAAGGCACCTGATTTTCCTACTGGTGGTGTAATTTACGGCTATGAAGGAGTCAAAGATGCTTTTCATACAGGAAGAGGTAGAGTTGTCATGAGGGGTAAAGCTGCCTTTGAGGAAGTTAATGGTAGGGAATGTATTATTGTTACTGAGATACCTTACCAGGTTAACAAGGCTGATATGATTCAAAAAACTGCTCAATTAGTTAACGATAAAAAAATTGAAGGAATTTCTAATATCAGAGATGAATCTGATCGTAAGGGTATGAGAATAGTTTATGTGCTTAAAAAAGATGCAATTCCAAATATTGTATTAAATATGCTTTATAAATACACTTCTCTTCAGTCCTCATTTAGTGTTAACAATATTGCACTTGTTAATGGAAGACCTATGCTTTTGAATCTTAAAGAGATGATAAAATATTTTGTTGATCACAGACATGATGTAGTAGTCAGAAGAACAAAATATGATCTTAAAAAGGCTGAAGAAAGAGCGCATATTCTTGACGGACTAATTATAGCATCAGATAACATAGACAAGGTTATTGAAATTATAAAATCTTCTTCAAATGCTGATAATGCTAGAGAAAACTTGATAAAAGAGTTTTCTCTTTCTGAAATTCAAGCAAAGGCAATTGTAGAAATGAGATTAAGACAACTTACAGGTCTTGAGCAAGACAAGTTAAGAAAGGAACATGCAGAACTTTTAATCCTAATTAAGGATTTGAAAGATATTTTAGATAATGAGGACAGTAGAATGCAAATTATTAAGGATGAGCTAATTGAGATAAAGGAAAGATATGGTGATGAAAGAAGATCTGTGATTGAGTTTGCAGGTGGTGAACTTAGTATTGAAGATATGATTCCTGACGAAAAAGTTGTAATTACAATTTCTCATGCTGGTTATATTAAGAGAACTTCATTAGCTGAATATAAAACACAGAACAGGGGAGGTGTTGGCCAAAAAGGATCAAATACAAGAAGTGAAGATTTTCTTGAGTATTTATTTGTAGGAACTAATCATCAGTATATGTTATTTTTTACTCAAAAGGGTAAATGTTTTTGGATGAGAGTATTTGAAATTCCTGAGGGAAGCAAGCTTTCAAAAGGAAGAGCAATACAAAATTTAATTAATATTGAACCAGACGATAAAGTTAAAGCCTTTATATGTACTCAAGATCTAAAAGATGAAGCTTATATAAATAGCCATTATGTGATAATGTGTACAAAAAAAGGACAAGTCAAAAAAACATCATTAGAACAATACTCAAGGCCAAGAACAAATGGCATAAATGCAATTACAATTAAAGACGATGACGAACTTTTAGAGGCTAAATTAACTACTGGAAATTCACAAGTTTTGATTTCTGTAAAATCAGGAAAATGCATCAGATTTGAGGAAGGAAAAACAAGGCCAATGGGTAGAAATGCATCAGGTGTCAGAGGAATAAAGTTGAAAGATTCTTCAGATGAAGTTGTAGGAATGATATCTGTAAATGATATGGATAGTGATATTTTAGTTGTTTCTGAAAACGGTTATGGAAAAAGATCAAGCCTAGAAGATTACAGAATTACTAACCGCGGAGGAAAGGGTGTTAAGACAATTTCTATCACCGAAAAAACAGGATCTTTAGTGTCAATCAAAAATGTTTCTGACGGAGATGATTTAATGATAATTAATAAATCTGGTATTGCAATTAGAATGGAAGTTTCCGATTTAAGAGTAATGGGAAGAGCGACTCAAGGTGTTAAACTAATTAACATTAAGGATAGTGATTCAATTGCTGCCGTAGCTAAAGTTGTTCTCGATGAAGATGATGTTCAAGATATAGATAGTATTGAGGTAATTGAAGAGGAATAAATAAAATAATGTAATTTTACATTATGAAAAAACTAACTTTTTTAATTGCCCTTCTTATATCTTTTAATTTAAATTCACAAAAAAAAGAATTAAGACAAGTCGATAAATTAATTTCACAATCATTTTTTGAAGAAGCGAATAATAATCTTTCCGAAATTGAAACTTTAGTTTTAAGTTCTGAAGACAAATACAAAGCCGATTTTTATTTTTTCAAATCCAGAGTATCAAATGAGCTTGAAAATTTTGATGAAGCCATTGCTTCCTACAATAATTTAAAATTAATAAATAGCGCAGAATATTCAAATAAAGTTAAAACTGAACTCGAATTATTAAAAGATCAAATAGAGACTTCACTAGTAAACTCTGCTGTGGCTGATAATCAAGGTGAAAAATATTCTGAAGCATCTACTAAGCTATACATGGCTTATAATCTCAATAAAGAAAAAAATCAAGATTATCTATACTATGCTGCCGGAAGTGCTGTTAACTCAAAAAATTATGATAAAGCTTTACTTCACTACCTTGAGTTAAAAGATTTAAATTACACTGGAATTGTTACTGAGTATTTTGTTACTAACGTTTCATCTGGTGTTGAAGAAAAGGTATCCGAAAGTGAATATAAAGTTTTTGAAAAGTCTAAAGAATATAATAATCCTAGGATTGGCGAAACTCCTTCTCGTTACCCCGAAATAGTTAAGAATATCGCTCTTATATATGTACAACAAGGAAAAAACGAAATTGCAATTGAAGCAATTAATCAAGCTAGACAAATTCAACCTGATGACACAGGTCTAATTCTAAATGAAGCTGATTTGTATATAAGACTGAGTAATAATTCAAATAATGATGAAGACAGAAAATTCTACAGATTAAAGTTTAAAGAATTGATGGAATTGGCAATTACTAAAGAACCTGAAAATGGTATATTATATTACAACTTGGGTGTAATATCTGGAGAACAAGGTGAAAAAGAAGATGCTATTAAATATTATGAACAAGCTATTTCATTAAAACCTGATTATGTAGATGCTTACTTAAATTTAGTTTCTCAAATTCTTGAGGGCGAAAAAAGCATTATTGAGGAAATGAATAATTTAGGAACCTCTAAAAGTGATAATTTAAGATACGATCAATTAAAGGTTGAAAGAGAGGGGCTATATCAAAAATGTATCCCATATTTAAAAAATTTAATTGAAATTTCACCTGAAAATCTCAGTGCTTTAAACACTCTAAAAAATATTTATGGTGTAATTGGTGATAACGAAGGGTTTAAACAGATCTCTGCAAAAATTAACGAATTATAAGATTAGATTATTCTTCTAGAAGAAATTAGTTTATGAGTAATTTTTGATGTATTAGTATTTACAATTCCTATATTATTAATTTTGTCGACCCTTACTTTTTCAAAAGCATGAATAATATTGTTTTTACCAATATAGATGCCTACATGTGTTATATCGCTACCATTTTCACCAAAGAAACAAAGGTCATTCTTCTTTAAAAGTTCGAATGGTATCTTTTTCCCATAATTAGCTTGGTCCTTAGCGTCTCTAGGTATTAACAAGTTTTTAGTTCTCATAACTATTTGAACAAAACCTGAACAGTCAATACCGTATTTTGTTTTACCTCCCCACAAATAAGGTGAGTTTATAAATTCATTAGGATTGACAGATTCAACATTTTTATCAAACTTGAGTTTATAACCTAAAAAATTACATGAACTTATTTGTGAACCAATTGGAATTAATTGAATCTGTTTATTTTCAGGATTAATTAATTTTAATTCTTTTGAAGAAAAAAATATTTTATTATTTAATTTTTTAAAATTTTTTTCAGAAATATTATAGATGTTCATATTTTCTATCCAGCCGATATAATTATCTAAATATGACGAAACTAATGACCATTTGTTTTTTTTTTCAATAATTTTAAAGGTAACTCCAAACAATAATTGATTAATCATTTCTGATTTACCCGAATCTTTTTTTCTAACAGCAATTATGCTTTCTTTAATAATACCAAAATTCACTTAATTAAATTAAAAAAATGTTATGAATTATAATATATTTATTGATGAAAGATGAAAGTTGATCAAATATACACGGGTTGTTTGTCTCAAGCTTCTTATTACATTGAAAGTTATGGAGAAGCAGTTGTTATTGATCCACTTAGAGAAGTTGATCAATATATTCAAAAAGCTAAAAATAGTAGTTCAAAAATAAAATTTATTCTTCAAACACATTTTCATGCTGATTTTGTAAGTGGACATATTACTCTCTCTAAATTGACTGGTGCTCCAATTGTTTATGGTCCAAATGCTGATCCTTCATACGAAGTTGTTATTGCCAATGATAATGATGTTTTTAAGTTTGGTAAAGTATATGTAAAATTAATTCATACACCTGGTCATACTTTGGAAAGCTCTTGCTTTCTTTTATTCGATGAAAATAATAAACAACATTCAATTTTTACTGGTGATACATTATTTCTAGGAGATGTTGGGATTCCAGATGTTGCTCAAAGGTATGACGGTTTAAGTAAGGAAGAATTGGCTGCTACCCTTTTCGATTCAATAAACAATAAGATAAGAATCCTTGATAGTAATATTACTATTTACCCTGGACATGGAGCTGGTTCAGCATGCGGGAAAAGAATGATGAAAGAAACTATTGATACATTGTCTAATCAAAAAATTGTTAATTATGCATTAAACGGATCATTGAATAAAAACGAATTTGTTAATGAATTGACTTCCAATTTACCAGAACCACCTGCTTATTTTCCTCAAAATGTACTGATGAATAAAAATGGATACAAAGATTTCAGTGATATTTTGAAAAAATCTAATAGAGCCTTAACAGTTGATGAATTTAAAATTCTAATGATAAAAAAAAATACTGTTGTTTTAGACACAAGATCAACAATTGATTTTAGTAATGCTCATATACCAGGATCGTATTTTATCGGATTAAGTGGAAACTTTGCACCTTGGGTCGGAGAAATATTAAAGGATGTTGCAATAAACATTCTTTTGGTAGCAGAAAAAGGAAAAGAGATAGAATCTATAACAAGGTTATCAAGAGTTGGTTTTGATAATTGCATTGGATATCTTAAAGATGGAATTTATTCTTGGCTTCAAAAAGGAAATATAGTAGATAAAATTAACAATATCAGTCCTAAAGATTTTACTTTATTAAAAGGTGATTTCAAAACTTTGGATGTAAGAAAAAAATCTGAAACAAAGATTTCTTCTTTAGATAGATCAAAAAAAATACCTTTATCAGATATTCACTTAAATCTTGACTCTTTAAATAAAAAAGATAAAATATATGTTCATTGTGCTGGGGGTTACAGAAGTATGATAGCACTATCAATACTAAAACGAAATGGGTTTAATAATATCGTTGATATAAATGAAGGTTATAAAGGTATCCAACAATGTTTAGTTCAATGAAAAATTATTCTTTTCTCATATATATTATTCTTCTTTTAATTTCATGCCAAAAAAGTACCAATTCAGTGAAAGAAGTTTTGTTTGATGATTTTTACAATTCAAAATCCAATAAAATTCTTCTAGATGTAAGAACGCCTGAGGAGCATAAAAATAGTAGAGCATTAGAGTCGAAAAACCTAAATTTTTATGATCAAAACTTTAAAATGGAGTTAATAAAATACCCAAAAGATAGTCATATTTATATATATTGTAGATCAGGGAGGAGAAGTGGAATTGCCGTTAAATATCTAAAAGAAAACGGCTATTCTAATGTATTTAATATTAAATCAGGTATTATTGGGATTGACCCAAAATTTTTAGACTTTAGTTCCCTCAATAACTAACGTTCCTTTCCAATTTTTTTTTGGAAAAAATTGATATTTTTTTACATTCTTAAATTTACATTCTTTAAAATAATCCAACCACTCATTAATCTTAATTAATTCCATTATTTCTACTTCAATTTTATCTTTCCAAAAATGGCATTCTTCGTTTTCAAAATAATGATCAATCCCCATGATTAGTTTACCTCCTTTTTTTAACCAATTATTACAAATATGTTTAATTATAATATTTGGATTTTTAAAATAATAAAAGACTTCCATTGAAAAAACTACATCAACCTTTTGAGTAGGTAACCAGCTTAAAAGGTCATAACAATAATAATTATTTTTATTATCTAATGATTTTGCTTTTTTTATCATTTCAATTGAACCATCAATTCCAATTACATTTTTACAGCCTTTCATTTTTGATATATATCTAACCAACCATCCATTACCACATCCAGCGTCAATACATGTGAAATTATTCTTGTTCGGGTATAAATCAATCATTTTCATCACTGATTTGAAATGATTTTTTTCCATTCCATCATCTTTTCCTGAAATAGCCCAATTAGAGAATACTTCAATTGGGGATTTCATAGCTTTTTTCTTGTACTTAAAACGTATAGGGTGTAAGTAAAAATAAGAATTATTATTTCCCAATATAATATATAGTATGGCCATTCACCTATAATTAATGGATTATCCACATTAGGAGGATATGCCAAGTACATATAATTGGAGTCTATTTGAAAATTTAAAGGTAAAATTACAACCACTAGTAAGTTTAAATATATCAATACTTTAAGCCAAGAAAATTTTCTAATATTATAGCCTAAAACATTATACATATAAATGGGGAGTAAAAGAATTCCACCATGAGATATATGATACTCAAGATATTCAAAATTAGTACCATCAAAATTGTTTATTTGTGGAGTTAAAAAAGCTTGAATTGCACCGATAATACCTGCGTAATACAAAAACTCAAAAAGAGTTTTATTTTTAGGAATAAATAAAATACAGCAGGCTATAAGGTTTGAAATTCCACATAACTGAAGAGGCAGGTTGTCACTTAAATTCCAATAACCATTTAGTATATTTCTTGAATGCCCGATTACAGTTGTTATTATCAAAACTAAAGCTATTAATTTTGCAAATTTTAATTTATGATTAGATTTTAGAAATTTTCCAATAAATAAGCAAACAAGAATCGTTAATATAACGTAAGCGGTGTTTCTAATCCATTCGTCAGAAAGAAAATCAATGATATAGTTTTTTAAGTCCAAAAATTAGTTGTAAATATTAAATGTATACTATTTATTTTAAATAAAAATAAAATTTGCGTTTTATTAAAAAATTTCAGCTATCATGCATCTTATACTCCCGCCTGAATAATTCTCAATTTTAGGAATTGGACTTTTTATTATGTTTCCAGTTTTTTCAAATGTTTTAAGTTGTTTGTTTTTCAAAGACCTAAAAGCGCGATCACTCATAACTATCTGAGTTTCATTTTTTTTTGATTTTAAAAAAATGATATTTCCTGCGAAGTTATTCATCTGTTCTTCATTGATTTCAAGGATTGTATTGCTATCAGAAATGTTATCA
>CACIKV010000012.1 GCA_902587325.1 uncultured Bacteroidota bacterium | reverse complement strand
CCTGACTTTGGACTTTTTACCATTTTGATGGCTTTAGTAAGCTTTTTTGACGATGTTTGTAATGTAGCAACAGTTTTTTTAGCCATTATTTAATTTCTTTATGGATTGTATATTTTTTTAATATCGGATTGAATTTTTTTAATTCTAATCTTTCAGGTGAATTCTTCTTATTCTTAGTTGAAATATATCTAGATGTTCCTGGTTTAACAGAATCTTTATGTTCTGTGCATTCCAAAATAACTTGAACTCTATTTCCTTTTTTGGCCATTATTTTACAATTTAATACCTTTTTCTTTAGCTTCTTTCAAAACAGCACTTATACCTTTTTTATTAATTGTCTTCAGAACAGATGTAGAAACCTTCAGTTTAATCCATTTATTCTCTTCAGGAATATAAAATTTTTTTGAAACAATATTGGCGTTAAACCTTCTTTTTGTTTTATTAATAGATTTAGAAACGTTATTTCCAAACTGAACTTTCTTACCTGATATCTGACAAATTTTTGACATGTTATATTGTCTTTAGGGATGCAAATAAACAACTTTTTTACAGTATTGACAAATTTATTCTACTAGATTTTCTAATAGCAGTTTAAGTGATTTTTCTACAATAATTTCAATTATTTCTTCTCTTGGTCCAGTTAAATATAATTCCTCAGTAGTTATTTTTTTTGGAGTTGCGATTGAAATAAATATTTGACCAACTTTTGAATAGTTATCATTGGCTGAAGGACCTGCGTTTCCAGTAGTGGAAATACAATAATCAGTATTTAATATTTTTTTTCCCGATTTTACCATCTCACGTGATATTTCCTCGCTAACGGGTGAAAAATTATATAACAAATCTTTATTAATTTGAAGAATATTTTTTTTGGATTCTGTTGAGTAAGTAACTAAAGAACCTTTAAAAAAATTTGATGCTCCTGATTTTTTAATTATTGTACTAGATAATTTTCCACCAGTCACACTCTCTACAGCTGATAGTGAAAAGTTATTGATTAAAAAAAAATCAAAAATCTTATCTAAAATCATTTTATTTTAATTGAAAAAACTTTCTTTTCTTCAAGAAAACCGTCCAGAACATCTCCAATGCTAACTTTTCCAACACCTTCAGGTGTCCCAGTAAATAAAATATCACCGATTTTCAATGTGAAGTAATTAGACACTTCAGTGACTAAATCATCTATTTTCCAAATCATATTAGAACTGTTACTTGACTGCACTATTTCATTATTTAACTTTAGACAAAAGTTAATATCATTTATATCTTGAAAATTATTTACATCTATCCAATCTCCAACTAAAGCAGAGTTGTCAAAAGACTTTGCTTTCTCCCAGGGCTGACCTGATTTTTTAAGTTTTTCTTGTAAGTCTCTGGCTGTAAAATCTATTCCCAGAGATATTTGATTATAATACTTATTGGAAAACTTTTTGTCGATATGTTTACCAAGTTTATCAAACTTTAAAATTATTTCAGCTTCATAGTGAATTTCTTTTGAAAATTCAGGAATAAAAAAGGGTTGGTTTTTTTGAATAATACTTGAATCAGGCTTTAAAAAAAGGATAGGTGATTTATTTCTTTTTGAATTAAGTTCTTTAATATGATTCAAATAGTTTTGACCAACGCAAATAATTTTCATGACAATTTATTATTTATCTTACTTAATCTAATTTTATTTAAAATATTCTTAGTGTATCTTGGAAAATCTGCATTTAGTATCCAACTAAAATATCCTGGATCAGTTTGAATAATTTCTTCAACTTTTTTTCCCTTGTACTTACCGAACGAAAAAGTTGGTTTTAAATCAGAACTTAAATAAATAAATCCTGCCAAATCAACAAATTTTTTTTGAGTTGAAAATTTAGATAAAAAATCAACGTTCTGCTCAAGATCTTCATACTTATCTAATTGAGCTAACAAAACTTCGTAGGTTGCTCTGGTATCTGACATTGATGAATGAGCATTATCATGATTTTTATTACAATAAAATTTGTATGCGGCAGATAAAGTCCTTTTCTCCTTTTTATGAAAAATATTTTGTACGTCAATTAATTTTACTTTTGATATTTCTAAATCCTTTTCAACTCTTATAAATTCTTCAGCCAACATGGGTACGTCAAATTTATTTGAGTTAAAACCTGCTAAATCACAACCTTTCATAAAAGAAAATATTTCATCGGCTACATCTTTAAATGTTGGTTGATCTTTGACCATTTCATCGGTAATTCCATGTATAGAAGAGACTACTTTAGGTATTGGAATTGTTGGATTGACTAACCAAGTTTTTGAAATTTCTTGACTATTTTTTTGAATTTTTAAGACAGAAATTTCTACAATTCTATCATTTACAATACTTATACCTGTTGTTTCAAGATCAAAGAAACAAATAGACTTTGTTAAATTTTTTAAAAAAGACATTAGCAATTCTTCTAAATTTGTGTTTTTGGATTCCAATTCTCAATATTTTCCTTGATTCTTTTCAAGAAAAGTCCTCCAGTTGCACCGTTAATTATTCTGTGATCATAACTATGACATAAAATCATTTTTCTTCTTATACCAATAAAATCTCCTTTTTCTGTTTCAATGACTGCAGGTTTTTTTGATATTGAACCAATTGCAAGAATACCTGCCTGAGGTTGATTAATAATTGGTATACCAGTAAGAGTATCAAAAACTCCAACATTTGTTATCGTGTATGTTCCATCAACAACATCGTCGGGATTTAAGTTGTTATTGCGAGCTTTTTTAATTAATTCATTTGTTTTTTTAACTACTCCAACTAGACTTAATTGATCAGAATTCTTTAAAACAGGTACAATCAAATTACCATTTGAAAGAGCTGTTGCAACCCCAATATTGATTTCATTCTTAGTATATATTTTATCATCCTTCAAACTTGAATTAAGAATTGGAAATTCTCTTAAAACTTCAGCTACAACTTTGATAAAAACATGGGTAATGGTTAATTTATTGTTTTCTTTTTTTAAAAACTCATCTTTAATACTATTCCTCCAATCCCAAAGACTAGTGACATCCAATTCAATAAAAGATTGAACATGAGGAGAAATTTTTCTGCTATTAACCATATGTTCAGCAAGAATCTTTTCCATTCTTGTCAAATCTCTTATTGTAGATTTATCTTCAAAAGAGGATTTTAGATTAGAGTTTTTATTAAATTCAAAATTGTTAGACAATTTAATATGCTTTAATATATCATTTTTAGTTATTCTTCCCTCTTTACCAGAACCACTTATTTTTAACAATTCATCTTTGCTTATGTTTTCTTTTAAAGCAATACTTCTTACAAGAGGAGAAATATATTTTTGATTTTCAACTTTCAGTGGTTTAGAAATTTCATTCGATGATGGTTCTTCATTTTTATTTTCTTCACTTAGTAACTCAATATTTGGAATTTCATCAATTAAATCTGGCTGTTGATTGTTGTCAAATGATTCATTTAATTCAATTCTACAAATTGTTTCACCTACTTTCACGACATCGTTAACTTTGTGGCATAATTCAATTATTTTACCATTAACATCACTTGGTACTTCAGAATCAACTTTATCTGTTGCTATTTCAACAACAAAATCATCAACCTTAATCAAGTCACCAACATTTTTTAACCAATTTACAATTGTAGCTTCATCTACACTCTCACCCATTTTAGGTAATATTAAATCATATATTTTTTGATCGGCCATATTACAAAAATATCAAATATATACTATTAATGATTATTTAATCTTTAGAGAATTGTTCGTATGGAACTCTTTTTAATATACTTCGTGCTAAAGTGATTTCATCAGTATATTCAAGATTATCTCCAATTGAAACACCTCTAGCTATTGTTGAAAATTTAATATTTAGATTACTAATTTTTTTATAAATATAATAGCTTGTAGTATCACCCTCCATGGTGGCACTCAAAGCAAAAATTATTTCTTTAATTTTTTTATTTTTAATCCTATCAATTAACTCTTGAATTGTAAGCTCACTAGGACCAATACCTTCAATTGGTGAAATTTTTCCATTTAAAACATGATATAATCCGTTAAATTGGCTAGTATTTTCAATCGCCATTATATCTCTAATATCCTCAACCACGCAAATTAAAGAGTCATCCCTTAAATTACTTTTACAAATATCACATATATCTGAATCTGAAAGATTATAACAAATGTTGCATGATTTTAAATTATTGTGCAAGGATTCAATAGATTTAACTAAATCTTTAATATCAGAGGAATTTGATTTTACTAAGTGAAGAGCTAATCTCAATGCTGTACTTTTTCCTATGCCAGGTAATCTTGAAATTTCACTAACTGCATTCTCTAAAATTTTTGATGGAATATTCATTTTACATTTTAAACATATGCTAAGATAGCATCATAAATTATTATATTTGATTTCTTTGCTACAAAGATGTCAGAGTCATTAATTTTTTTTGTTATTACGAGTTACTTTATAGTACTTTTTATAATATCAAGTTTAACTAAGGGTAAAGAAAATAATACTACTTTCTTCACTGGAGATAAAGAATCACCATGGTTTGTTGTTGCTTTTGGAATGATAGGAGCATCACTATCAGGAATCACTTTTATTTCAGTACCTGGCGATGTTGGAGTTTCAAACTTTACCTATTTTCAAGTTGTAATTGGTTATTTGTTTGGCTATTTAATTGTTGCATTGATTTTACTACCTATTTATTACAAAAATAATGTTACATCTATTTATGAATATCTTGGGGCCAGGTTTGGATTTGTATCACACATATCTGGTGCATTATTTTTCTTTATTTCAAGGATTTTAGGTGCTGCATTTCGTTTATATTTAGTAGCAATTGTTTTACAAGCTTTTGTATTCGACTCTTGGAATATACCATTTGAAATTACTGTTTGTATTTCCATATTTTTAATTTGGATATATACTTTCAGAGGAGGAATTAAGACTGTAGTGTGGACTGATACTCTACAGACCTTCTTGATGATTTTTTCAGTTTTTCTCTCAATATATCTAATTAACAAAAATCTAGACTGGTCTTTTGGAGATTTTATTAGCTCTGATGAATTTTCAGATTATTCGAAAATTTTTGTTTTTGATAACATTTTGGAAAGAAATCATTTTATTAAATCGTTTGTAGGCGGAATCTTTATAACTATATGTATGACAGGGCTTGATCAAGATATGATGCAAAAAAACTTAACTTGTAAAACACTCTCCGAAGCCAAAAAAAATATGATAGTTTTTAGCTTGATTTTAGTATTTATAACTTTTATTTTTTTAGTATTAGGATGTTTACTTTTCATATACTCAAGAGAAATTGGTGTTTCTATTCCTACTTTAAATGGTAGTGAAAATACAGATCTTTTATTTCCTGAAATTGCTCTTAATTCAGGCCTTGGAATATTAATGGGAATAGTATTCCTTTTGGGTTTAATTGCAGCTGCATACAGCAGTGCAGATAGTGCTTTAACATCACTTACAACATCCTTTTGTATCGATTTTCTTGATATTTCAAAAAAAGATGAAAAATCAAAAAAAACTATTAGAGTTCAAATTCATATTTTAATGAGCTTAATTTTAGCTTTAGTTATTATTTCTTATAAAAATTTACTCGACACTAATGTAATTGATGGATTATTAACAGTAGCTGGATATACTTATGGACCATTACTTGGTTTATTTTCATTTGGAATTTTGACTAATTATAAAATTAATGACAAAATGAGCATATTAGTTTGTATTGCTTCGGTAATTATAGTGATTTTTATCGGAAAAATTCCACCTGAATATTTAGGAGGATACGTTATTGGTTATGAATTATTACCTATCAATGGTTTAATTACATTTATGGGATTGTTTTTGATTAGAAAATCACCACTTAATCAAAGCGCTTCCCCAAGTAAATCCACTTCCAAAAGCTGCTAAAATTATAATATCACCATTATTTATCAAATTTGCTTGATATGCCTCCGCTAATGCAATAGGTATTGAGGCTGCTGTGGTATTACCATACTTTGAAATATTATTAAAAATCTGATTATTATGGAGCTTAAAACTCCTTTGGACAAATTGAGAAATTCTTAAATTTGCCTGATGAGGAATCAGAAGTTTAATATCATTTTTTGTTAAATTGTTTTTTTGTAGAGCCTCATTTATAACTTCAGAAAACCTGACAATTGCATTTTTGAAAACAAACTGTCCATTCATGTATGGTAAATAACTTTCATCATCTGGATCATTATCTTTTAAAATATCTGAGACCCATCTTGTACCCATCCCTGGCGAAATAACAGATAACTCTTTAGCGTATTTACCTTGTGAGTGTAAATGAGTAGATAATATTCCTTTTGATTTATCTAATTCCCTTGATACAACTGCTGCTCCAGCACCATCACCAAAAATTACGGAAACACCTCTCCCTCTAGTTGTTTTATCTAGACCTGGACTATGGGTTTCAGAGCCAATCACTAAAATATTTTTATACATTCCAGTTTTAATATATTGATCAGCAATTGAAAGTGCATAAATAAATCCCGAACACTGATTTCTCACATCTAGTGATCCAATTGTACTCATATCCATCATGTCCTGAACCATTACTCCAGAACCTGGAAAAAAGTAATCAGGACTTAGAGTAGCAAAAATTATAAAATCAATATCTTTATTTTTTAAATTAGCATCACTGATAGCTAATTTTGCAGCCTTGAATCCCATTACTGATGTTGTGTCTTCAGAATCACTTTTAACCCATCTTCTCTCTTCGATACCAGTTCTTTCTTTTATCCAGTTATCAGTTGTGTCCATTATTTTTTCTAAGTCATTGTTGGTAACTATATTATCAGGTAAATAGAAACCCAAACCGGATATTTTTGAATTATACATATAAATGATTTAGCGCAATATAGCAAAAATGTCATTTTGTCATTAATTATTTTTTTGGTATATGATTTGAACATTTATATAAAAAAAGAAAAAATGAGCAAAGGAAAAATTAACGTTTCGGTTGAAAATATATTTCCACTTATAAAGAAGTTTTTGTACAGTGATCAAGAAATTTTTTTGAGAGAATTAATATCTAACGCAACTGATGCTACAACAAAGCTTAAACATTTATCAAACATTGGTGAAACAAAATTGAAAATTGATAATCCAATTATTGAAGTCAAAGTTGATAAAAAAAATAAAAAAATTCATATTATAGACCAGGGTGTTGGTATGACTGAAAATGAGGTAAAAAAATATATAAACGAGGTAGCTTTCTCTGGCGCTGAAGAGTTTTTAGAAAAATATAAAGATTCTGCTAAGGAAAGTGGAATAATTGGTCATTTTGGTCTAGGCTTCTATTCTGCATTTATGGTTTCTGAAAAAGTAGAGATTATTACAAAATCATACAAAAATGATTCTGCAGTTCACTGGTCATGCGATGGATCACCCGAATTTATTTTAAAAAAACACAATAAAAAACAAATAGGCACAGAAGTTATTTTAAGTATTTCAAATGACTCAAAGGACTATTTAGATGAGAATAAAATAAGAGATCTTCTAAAAAAATATAACAGATTTATGCCCGTTCCTATAAAATTTGGAACTAAAGAATTAGTAAAAAATACTGGAGATGAAAAAAATAAGAAAGAAATAAAAGAAATAGTTGATGATATAATTAATATAACTGATCCAGCTTGGACAAAACAACCTAAAGACCTTGATGATCAAAATTACAAAGATTTCTACAGAGATCTATATCCAATGAATTTTGAGGAACCTTTATTTAATATTCATTTAAATGTTGACTACCCTTTTAATTTAACTGGTATTCTTTATTTTCCAAAAATTTCTAATGATTTAAATTTGCAAAAAGATAAAATTCAACTTTATCAAAACCAAGTTTTTGTCACGGATAATGTTGAAGGTATTGTGCCAGAATTTTTGACTCTGTTAAGGGGTGTCATAGATTCTCCAGACATACCTCTGAATGTATCCAGAAGTTATCTACAGGTAGATTCAGCAGTAAAAAAAATAACAAATTATATAACAAGAAAAGTAGCAGATAAGCTTAATTCTATTTTTAAAAAAGATAGAAATAAATACCAAGAAAAATGGAATGATATTAAAGTTATAATTGAGTATGGAATGTTAAGCGAGGAAAAGTTTTATGATAAAGCTAAAAACTTTGCTTTATACCCAACCACTGATAATGAATATTATACTTATGAAGAACTGATTAATGAGATTAAAGACAAGCAAACTGATAAAGATAACAAAACAATTATTTTGTATGCCACTGATGTAAAAGAACAAGATTCATATGTAAGATTAGCAAAAGAGAAGGGTTACAAAGTTTTAGTTTTAGATTCTCCGATAATAAGTCATTTCATTCAAAAGCTTGAATCTAGTGAACAAAACATATCATTTTCTAGAGTTGACTCAGACACTTTAGATAATTTAATAAAAAAAGACGAGAAGAGTATTTCAAAACTCGATGACAAACAACAAGATAAACTCAAAGGATATTTAGAGGAAATTATTCCAAAAGATAAGTTTACTCTTCAATTGGAAGCTTTAGATAGCAAAACTGTACCATTTATGATTACTCAGCCAGAGTTTATGAGAAGAATGAAAGATATGCAATCAACTGGTGGTGGAATGTTTGGTAGTATGCCTGAGATGTACAACGTTATAGTTAATACAAATAGTAATTTGATTTCAAATATCTTAAGTGTAAAAACAAAGAACAAAAGAGAAAGATTAATTAAACAATCCTTAGACTTAGCAAAGCTTTCTCAAAATTTACTGAAAGGTGAAGACTTAACAAACTTTATTAAAAGAAGTTTTGATTTAATAAAGTAGTTTCGTTTATTATGGTTTTGAATAATGAAAATTAAGTATTTATTACTTTTATTTGTTTTATTTTCTTGTAGTGAAACAGGAAAATTTAAACTTGATATTGAGATTAAGGATCTTAAAAAGGGTAAGCTTGTTCTTTTATCTGCTGGAGACAGCTTACTTTACCCAATTGATTCAGTTTATGTAAATGGGCAAAAAAGTTTACTATTGCAAGGTGATATAAAAGAACCTCAATTGCTTTTTCTTGATTTATATACTAATGAATCTACGGAACCCTTATCATTATCTTTTTTTGCCGAAAATAATGAAATGAAATTGATTTCTAAACTTCAAAAATATGGTTATGATCTTCAAATTATTGGGTCAAAAAATGATTCTATCTTAAGAAGCTATCTTAGTTTTAATAAAAAATTTAATGATCAAAAAATTGAGTTAATAAGAAGATCTTTAGAAAATAGAAAAGATAACAAAAATGATAGCGTTTTGATTATAGATAATTTATTGAATCAGCTTAACAAAAGACAATTTTTACACAATGCAAATTTTGCCATACGACATAGTAATTATGAAGTCTCACCCTACATTGCAATAACTGACCTAACAGAATCAAAAAAAATTTTAGACACAATTTATAACTCTTTGTCAGAAGAGGTTTTAAAATCTAAGTATTCAAAAATTCTAAAATCTATATTATAAAATTATCCAGCAAATTCTACAAAATTCCTTGGAGTTTCATAAAGAACAACTGTCAATTTACATTCAATATTTATTGCATCATTCAGTCTGTTCCAAATGTAAATTGCCAGGTTTTCTGTTGATGTAATTTTATCCTTAAAATAATCAATATCAAGATTAAGATTTTTATGATCTAACTTTTCTTCAACCTCATTTTTAATTATTTTCTTTAAGTCACTTAAATCCATTAGCATTCCAGTATCCTTATTTATTTCACCATATAATTTTACAATTAACTCATAATTATGACCATGAAAATTTTCATAACTACATTTTCCAAAAACTTTTAAATTTTTTTCTTTGGACCATGTTTTATTATACAGCTTATGAGCTGAATTAAAGTGACTTTTTCTACAAATTGTTATTTTCATAAGACTCAAAATATTTAAAATGTTTATTAAAAATAATTTTTAACCAAGCAGTGTAAGATGATGGATTTTGTTCGATATCTGACTTTAATTCAAAAATACTAATCCATTTATAATCACATGCTTCATCTGGGTTTAGAACTGGATCCTTTGAATATTCTCCAAAAAAAACATGATCATATTCATACTCAGTAAGACCATTTGCAAAAGATTCTTTATAAATAAATGAAAAAATTTCTTTGATTTTTGTTTCAATACCCATTTCTTGTTTTAATCTAATTTCTGCACATTTGATTGTCGATAGTCCATCATGGGGATGACTACAACAAGTATTAGTCCATAACAAAGCTGAGTGATATTTGTTTTTGGATCTTTTTTGAAGTAAAATTTCTTTATTTTGATTAAAAATAAAAACTGAAAAAGCTCTGTGAAGAAGACTCTTTTTGTGGGCTTCAATTTTATCCTCAATACCAACTTTGTTATTATCTAAATCAACCAGAATAACTTTATTATTCATATCGGCAAATTTAATTCAATTAATAATGAAACCTACAAATAAGATATTATTTTTGTTTTCGATAGATGAATTTAAAAAAAAAAATAAATCTTAGAAGGACTTTTGGTATAATCTCACACCCAGATGCCGGAAAAACTACCTTAACTGAAAAATTATTATTGTTTGGTGGTGCTATAAATGAAGCTGGAGCAGTTAAATCTAATAAAATTAAAAAAACTGCAACTAGTGATTTTATGGAAATAGAAAAGCAAAGAGGAATATCTGTTTCAACATCTGTGCTATCATTTAATTATTTAGATAAAAAAATTAATATTTTAGATACCCCTGGGCATAAAGATTTTGCTGAAGATACATTCAGAACATTGACAGCTGTTGATAGCGTAATCGTAGTAATTGACATTGCAAAAGGTGTTGAAGAACAAACAGAGAAGTTAGTTAAAGTTTGTAAAATGAGAAAAATACCAATAATGATTTTTGTGAATAAATGTGACAGAGAGGGAAAAGATCCATTTGATATATTGGACGAGCTTGAAAATAAACTTGAGTTCAATCTTTCTCCAGTAACTTATCCACTTGGAATTGGCTATGATTTCAATGGTATTATTGATTTATTAAAATCTGAAGTTATTTTTAATAATGATAAGTTAAAAAAAATTGAACTTGGATCGCTTATAAATAATTCATCTAAAATTAATGAAAGAATTATTAAATCACTGAATGATGATCTTGAGCTAATTGATGGGATTTATCCGAAATTTAACTATAGTAAATATTTGAACTGTGAAATTCAACCAGTCTTTTTTGGTTCAGCTCTACACAACTCTGGTATTAGTTTGATGTTAGATTATTTTGTGAAATATTCACCTCCCCCGGGAAAAAAAGAGGCTGTAGAAAGGATAATTGATCCTGAAGAAGAAAAATTTAGTGGCTTCATTTTTAAAATTCATGCAAATATGGATCCTAAGCATAGAGATCGATTATCATTTATTAAAATTGTTTCAGGTGAATTTAAAAGAAATAATATGTATTACCACGTGAGAGGAAAAAAGAAAATAAGATTTAGCAGCCCTAACTCTTTTTTTGCAGACAAGAAGGAAATTATCGATAAATCATATCCCGGTGATATTATTGGGGTACATGATACTGGAAATTTTAAAATTGGAGATTCTTTTTCTGAGGGTGAACAAATTGAATTTATTGGTATCCCAAGTTTTTCACCTGAACACTTTAGATATATAATAAATAACGACCCACTAAAATCAAAACAACTTTCTAAAGGTATAAATCAACTTATGGATGAAGGTGTTGCTCAATCTTTCACTCTAAAACTAAATGGTAGAAAAATTATTGGTACTGTAGGAGTTTTACAATTTGATGTTATTAAATATAGACTTCAACATGAATATGGTGCAAAATGTAGTTATGAAAACATAAATATTAGGAAAGCATGCTGGATTGATGAAATCAATTCTGACAAAAAACAACTACAAGAATTGTTTGTACATAAAAGTAAATTTATTGCGTTCGATAAAGACAAAAAAGTTGTTTTTTTAGCTGATAGTGATTTTACACTGATGAATACTAAACAGAAATATGATAAAATTTTATTTTATGAAAAATCAGAGTTTTAAAACTAAGCTTCTCCTTTAGGACCAAAACTTAATGGAATTATATCTTTCTTAAAATCTTTAACACTACCATTAACAGATTCATACTTTGTTAAATTATCACTTAATGCCTTAATAAACTTTTTAGTATGCTCAGGTGTAAGTATAATTCTTGATCTTACTTTAGCTTTTGTTGAACCGGGCATAATATTAATAAAGTCAAGAACAAATTCTGTTGGAGAATGATTAACAACAACCAGGTTTGAATATATACCTTGAGCTATCGAATCCTCAAGTTCAATATTTATATTCTGATTTTTTTTACTTTCACTCATCTTCACCAAATCTAATCCTCTTACTTTCTAATAATTCTTCATATTCATCAACATAACCAACAATTACATCATCAAACTCCCTGTTGCCTGTTCCAGCAGGAATTTTATGACCAACAATTACATTTTCCTTTAAACCATCTAAATTGTCTATTTTTCCATTAACAGCAGCTTCATTTAATACTTTTGTTGTTTCCTGAAATGATGCAGCAGAAATAAACGATTTTGTTTGAAGAGAGGCTCTTGTAATACCTTGCAAGATTGGAAAACCAGTTGCATTTACAGCATCCCTTGCCGATACTAAATCTTTATCTTCTCTTTTAAGCAAAGAATTCTCATCTCTAAGCTCCCTAGCTGATACAATTTGTCCAACTTTCATGTTTTGAGAATCACCCGATGATTCTACAACTTTTTTATTATACAAATTATCATTCTCTTTTACAAATTCATTCTTATGAATAATTTGATTTTCTAAAAACACAGTATCGCCTGAATCTTGAATTTGAACTTTTTGCATCATTTGTCTTATAAGAACCTCAAAATGCTTATCATTAATTTTTACACCTTGTAACCTATATACTTCTTGAACTTCATTAACAAGATATTGCTGTACAGCAGAAGGACCTTTGATATTCAATATATCATTTGGAGTTATAGCGCCATCAGAAAGGGACATTCCAGCTTTTACAAAATCATTTTCTTGAACTAAAATCTGATTGGATAATTTAACTAAATATTTTTTTATTTCACCTGTTTTAGATTCAACTACAATTTCTCTATTCCCTCTCTTAATTTTACCAAAAGAAATAACACCATCAATTTCACTTACGACTGCTGGATTTGAGGGATTTCTTGCTTCAAAAAGCTCTGTAACTCTGGGTAAACCACCTGTTATATCACCAGATTTAGCAGATTTTCTTGGAATTTTTACCAAAATTTTACCTTGATCCACTTTTTCACCATCTTCAACAATAAGGTGAGCCCCAACCGGCAAATTATAAGTTCTTTTATTTTTACCTTTAATATCATTAATCAATAATGTAGGGATTAATTTTTTGTTTCTTGATTCGGAAATAACTTTTTCTTTAAATCCTGTTTGTTCATCAATTTCAACCTGATACGTAACACCTTGCTCAATATTCTCATATTCAACTTTACCCCCAAATTCTGAAATAATAACACCGTTGTAGGGGTCCCATGTACAAATAACATCATCTTTTTTTATCTTAACTCCACTTTTAACTTTGATTGATGAACCATAAGGAATTACATTTGAGCTTAAAACTATTCCTGACTTTGAATCAAGAACTTTAATTTCACAAGTTCGGGATAAAACTAAATTAGTATAATTACCATCAGCGTCTTTTGATTTCACAGACTTTAAATCTTCTATCTCAGTAATTCCGTCAAACTTTGAAACAAGCTTATTTTCCTCAGAAATATTTCCAGCAATTCCACCAACATGGAATGTTCTTAAAGTTAATTGGGTGCCTGGCTCTCCAATTGACTGAGCAGCAGTAACGCCAACAGCTTCACCTATTTGAACCATTTTACCGGTAGCTAAATTTCTTCCATAACATTTTACACAAATACCTCTGTCAGCTTCACAAGTCAATGGTGATCTAACTTCAACTGAATCAATTGGTAATAAACTGATTTGTTTAACAGCCTCTTCGTTGATTTCATCTCCAGATTTAACAATTATTTGTTGGTTAAGTGGATTATAAATGTCATGAAGAGAAACTCTTCCTAATATTCTTTCTGCTAATGTTTCAACAACTTCTTCATTTTTCTTCAATGCTTCAATTTTGATTCCTCTCAGAGTGTGACAATCTTCAATATTTACAATTACATCTTGAGCTACATCTACTAATCTTCTTGTTAAATATCCAGCATCTGCTGTTTTCAATGCGGTATCAGCTAACCCTTTTCTTGCACCGTGAGTAGAAATGAAATATTCAAGAATTGATAATCCTTCTTTAAAATTGGATAAAATTGGATTTTCAATTATCTCTCCACCTCCTGAACTAGCTTTTTTAGGTTTTGCCATCAAACCTCTCATACCCGTTAATTGTCTTATTTGCTCTTTAGAGCCTCTAGCTCCAGAATCTAGCATCATGTAAACAGAGTTAAAACCTTGTTGATCTTCCCTAATTCTTTTCATGGCAAGTTCAGTAAGTGCAGCATTAGAAGAAGTCCACACGTCAATAACTTGATTATATCTCTCATTGTTAGTTATGAGACCCATATTATAGTTAGAAATAATAGAATCAACATCTTTGTTAGCCGAATCAATCATATCAACTTTTTCATTGGGGATTATAATATCTCCTAAACTAAAAGATAAACCACCTTTAAATGCAAAAGTGAATCCCATATCCTTAATCTTATCTAGAAATTCAGCAGTTTCCGGAATACTAGTTAATTTTAAAATTTTACCAATGATTCCCCTTAAAGATTTTTTATTAAGAACCTGATTGATAAAACCAGCTTTTTCTGGGACAACTTCGTTGAACAAAACTCGACCAACAGTGGTTTGAATAATTTTGTATTCAATTTCACCATGCTCATTTAAATCATTAGTTTTAACTTTAATAGATGCATTCAAATCAACTTTATTCTCATTGTAAGCTATATTAACTTCATCACTTGAATAAAAAATTAGTCCCTCACCTTTAACTTTGGCATCTTTTGTTGATTTCTTTTCCTTGGTCATATAGTATAAACCTAAAACCATATCCTGTGATGGAACTGTAATCGGTGATCCATTAGCTGGATTTAAAATATTGTGGGATGCTAACATTAATAATTGTGATTCAAGGATCGCCTCAGGTCCTAAAGGTAAATGAACAGCCATTTGGTCACCATCGAAATCTGCATTAAATGCAGTACAGACCAATGGATGTACCTGGATTGCTTTACCCTCAATAAGAATTGGCTGAAAGGCTTGAATACCTAATCTATGCAAAGTAGGAGCTCTGTTCAATAAAACTGGGTGCCCCTTCAAAACATTTTCTAAAATATCCCATACTAATGGTTCTCTTTTATCGATAATTTTTTTAGCTGATTTTACTGTTTTAACGATACCTCTTTCAATTAATTTTTTAACAATGAAAGGTTTGTATAGTTCAGCAGCCATATCTTTTGGTATACCACACTCATAAAGTTTCAATGTTGGGCCACCAACAATTACAGACCGGGCCGAATAATCAACTCTTTTTCCTAATAAATTTTGTCTGAATCTACCTTGTTTACCTTTGAGAGAATCAGATAAAGATTTTAAGGGTCTGTTTGCTTCTGTTTTTACAGCAGAAGACTTTTTAGTATTATCAAAAAGTGAATCTACGGATTCTTGTAGCATTCTTTTTTCATTTCGCAAAATAACTTCAGGTGCCTTAATTTCAACTAACCTTTTTAACCTATTGTTTCTAATAATAACTCTCCTGTATAAATCATTTAAATCTGAAGTAGCAAATCTACCACCATCTAGTGGTACTAAAGGTCTCAGCTCAGGCGGAATTACTGGGATAACTTTTAAAATCATCCACTCTGGCCTATTTACTTTATTTACATTTGCTTCTCTGAGGGACTCAACAACTTGAAGTCTTTTTAAAGACTCCATCTTTCTTTGCTTTGATGTTTCATTATTAGCTTTATGTCTTAGATCATAGGAAAGCTCATCAAGATCAATCCTAGAAAGCAATTCGATCAAGCACTCTGCTCCCATTTTAGCAATAAACTTGTTTGGATCAGAATCTTCAAGGAATTGATTCTCAGGCGGGAGCGATTCAGCAATATTCAAATATTCTTCCTCGGTCAAAAAATCCATCTTGTTCAATGGATTACCCTCAGCGTCTGTAGCTAAACCAGCTTGAATAACAACATATCTTTCATAGTAAATTATCATGTCTAACTTTTTGGTTGGAAGACCTAATAAATAACCTATTTTATTCGGAAGTGACTTAAAATACCAAATATGAGCTACTGGAACAACTAAATTGATATGTCCAACCCTGTCTCTCCTTACTTTTTTTTCGGTTACTTCAACACCGCATCTGTCACATATAATTCCTTTATATCTAATCCTTTTATATTTTCCACACGCACATTCATAATCCTTTACAGGTCCGAAGATTCTTTCACAGAATAATCCATCTCGTTCAGGCTTGTGTGTTCGATAATTAATGGTTTCGGGTTTTAAAACTTCACCTCTTGATGATGCAAGGATTGTTTCAGGTGAGGCTAATCCTATAGAAATTTTATTAAATTTTTTTGTTTTATTTATTTCCATAAATGAAATTATATTTTATTCTTCTAATCTTATATCTAATCCTAATCCTTTAAGTTCATGCATTAAAACATTAAAGGATTCTGGTAAACCAGCATCTGGCATCTTATCTCCTTTAACAATTGCCTCATAAGCTTTAGCTCTTCCGATAACGTCATCAG
Source organism: uncultured Bacteroidota bacterium (assembly GCA_902587325.1). Classification (GTDB taxonomy): domain Bacteria; phylum Bacteroidota; class Bacteroidia; order Flavobacteriales; family Flavobacteriaceae; genus Eutrophosalina. Next base: position 20,350 of record CACIKV010000012.1, on the reverse strand, counting down.
ACTTAATTGTTAAAATTTCTTGTAGTGTACTAGATGCACCATAAGCTTCTAATGCCCAAACTTCCATTTCACCAAATCTTTGACCTCCAAATTGGGCTTTACCACCAAGTGGCTGTTGAGTAATTAATGAATATGGACCAATAGATCTTGAATGCATCTTATCATCAACCATGTGCCCCAACTTAAGCATATAAATAACACCAACTGTTGCTGGCTGATCAAATTTTTCACCAGAACCACCATCATACAAATATGTATGACCATATCTTGGAACACCCGCTTTATCAGTTAAAGAGTTAATTTCATCAAGTGTTGCTCCATCAAAAATTGGAGTTGAAAATTTTTGACCAAGCTTTTCACCTGCCCACCCAAGTACTGTTTCATAAATTTGACCTATATTCATTCTTGAAGGAACTCCCAACGGATTTAAAACAATATCAACAGGTGTTCCATCTTCCAAGAAAGGCATATCTTCCTGTCGAACAATTCTAGCTACAATTCCTTTATTACCATGACGTCCAGCCATTTTATCTCCAACTTTCAACTTTCTTTTCTTGGCAACATATATTTTTGCTAACTTCATTATTCCAGAAGGTAATTCATCTCCAACAGAAATTGTAAATTTTTCTCTTCTGAGCATTCCCTGAATATCATTTTCTTTTATTCTATAATTATGAAGCAAAGAAGAAGCAAGCTGGTTAGCTTTTTTATCTACACTCCAAGCAGTTTCAGTTAAATGAATATAATCATCAACTTCATTGAGAATTTTTTGTGAATACTTCTTACCCTTAGGGATAACCTCTTCACCCAAATCATTAAAAACTCCTTGACAAGTTTTGCCGCTTAAAATTGAATATAGTTTAGTAATCATCTTATCTTTTAAATCTTTAAATAAAAGATCATATTTAATTTCAAGTTTTTTTAACAGATCTTTATCATCAGCTCTTCTTCTTTTATCTTTAATTGTTCTTGAAAAAAGTTTTTTATCAATAACAATTCCTTTTAAAGAAGGTGGTGCCTTTAATGATGCATCTTTAACGTCCCCAGCCTTATCACCAAAAATTGCTCTCAATAACTTCTCTTCAGGTGTTGGGTCAGATTCACCTTTTGGAGTAATTTTACCAATTAAAATATCACCTGATTTCACTTCAGCACCAACTCTGATCATACCATTTTCATCAAGATCACTTGTTGCCTCCTCACTAACATTTGGAATATCACTTGTTAACTCTTCCATTCCAAGTTTTGTGTCTCTAACTTCAAGAGAATATTCATCAATATGAATAGAAGTAAAATAATCATCTCTAACTACTTTTTCTGAAATAACAATAGCATCTTCAAAATTATATCCTTTCCAGGGCATAAAAGCTACTTTTAAATTTCGACCCAAAGCTAATTCTCCAGATCGAGTAGCATAACCTTCACACAATACTTCACCTTTTTTTACTTTATCTCCTTTTTTGACAATAGGTTTTAAATTAATACAAGTGCCTTGGTTGGTTTTCCTAAATTTGATTAAAGAATATGTTTTTTCTTCAGATTCGAAAGAAATTGACTTGAGATCATCTGACATTTTATACTTAATCGTAATTTTTTGAGAATCAACATATGTCACTTCTCCATCCATATCAGCATTTAATAAAACTCTTGAGTCAGAAGCAACTTGTTTTTCTAATCCAGTTCCGACTATAGGAGATTCGGGCTTCATTAAAGGCACAGATTGACGCATCATGTTTGATCCCATAAGTGCTCTATTTGCATCATCATGTTCTAAAAATGGAATTAAAGATGCAGAAATTGATGCAATCTGATTTGGAGCTACATCAATATAATCAACATCATTTGGATCAACAACAGGATAATCAGCTTCAAGTCTAGCAATAACTTTGTCAGCAAGAATATTACCTTTTTCATCTCTTTCAATATTTGCTTGAGTTATAAGCTTTCCCTCCTCCTCCTCCGCCGAAAGATATTTAAAATTATTAACATCAATTTTACCATTCTTAACCTCACGGTATGGAGTTTCAATAAAACCAAGATTATTAACCTTGGCAAAAACACTAAGTGATGAAATTAGACCAATATTTGGCCCTTCCGGAGTTTCAATTGGACACAATCTTCCATAATGTGTGTAATGAACATCTCTAACTTCAAATCCAGCTCTTTCACGTGAAAGTCCACCAGGGCCTAATGCAGAAAGTCGACGTTTATGTGTTAACTCAGCAAGAGGATTAGTTTGATCCATAAATTGAGATAATTGGTTAGTACCAAAAAAAGTATTAATTACAGATGATAGTGTTTTTGCATTAATCAAATCAATCGGCGTGAAAACTTCATTATCTCTGACATTCATTCTTTCTCTTATTGTTCTAGCCATTCGTGAAAGTCCAACTCCAAACTGACTTGACAGTTGTTCCCCCACTGTTCTAACTCTTCTATTAGATAAGTGATCGATATCATCAATTTCAGCTTTAGAATTTATTAATTCAATTAAAAATTTAATAATTGTGATTATATCATCCTTGGTTAAAACTAGATTTTCCATATCAATATCTAAACCTAACTTTTTGTTCATCCTATATCTACCAACCTCACCTAAGTTATATCTTTGATCAGAGAAAAATAATTTATCAATAATTCCTCTTGCAGTTTCCTCATCAGGTGGTTCAGCATTCCTAAGTTGTCGATACACATGCTCAACTGCTTCCTTTTCGGAGTTAGTTGGATCTTTTTGTAATGTATTTAATATAACAGAATATTCATTCCCCTCTTGATCTTCTTTATTAAGAAGAATTGTTTTGGTATTTGATTGAATAATTAATTCAATATTTTCTTTATCAATTAAAGTGTCTCTATCTAAAACCACTTCATTCCTCTCAATAGAGATAACCTCGCCAGTATCTTCATCTACAAAATCTTCATACCAAGTGTTTAAAACTCTAGCGGCAAGCTTTCTTCCAGTAAGTTTTTTCAAACCAGATTTAGAAACTTTAACCTCTTCAGCAAGATTAAAGATTTCTAAAATATCTTTGTCTCTTTCATAACCAATTGATCTTAAAAGAGTCGTGACTGGTAGCTTCTTTTTTCTATCAATATAAGCATACATTACGCCATTGATGTCAGAGGCAAATTCAATCCAAGAACCCTTAAATGGAATTACTCTAGCTGAATAAAGTTTTGTACCATTAGCATGAAAGGATTGCCCAAAAAAGACGCCTGGTGATCGATGTAACTGTGAAACAACTACTCTTTCAGCACCATTTATTATGAAAGTACCACTTCCAGTCATATATGGAATTACTCCCAAATAAACATCTTGTACGATAGTTTCAAAATCTTCATGTTCAGGGTCAGTACAATATAATTTTAATCTAGCTTTTAAAGGCACACTGTATGTTAGTCCTCTTTCAATACACTCATGCATTGAATATCTTGGAGGATCAACAAAGTAATCTAAAAACTCTAATACAAATTGATTTCTAGCATCAGAAATTGGAAAGTTTTCAAGGAAGGTTTTGTACAGACCTTCATCACTTCTTTCATCTGACTTAGTTTCTAGTTGAAAAAAATCTCTAAAGGATTTAACCTGAATATCAAGGAAGTCAGGGTAACTTGGGGTATCTGATGAGCTTGCAAAATTTTGTCTTGTTGATGTAATCATTAATTTATTTTTAGTTAAAAGAACATTCAAAAAGCCCAATATGTAGGCTTATAAATTTAATTGTAAAGCTGTAAATTTACTTAAGCTCTACTTCTGCACCTGCCTCTTCAAGCGAAGTTTTTATTCCTTCCGCTTCATCCTTAGCGATATCTTCTTTGATATTACTTGGTGCATTATCAACAAGCTCTTTAGCTTCTTTTAAACCTAAGCCTGTAAGTTCTTTAACTAATTTAACAACGGCTAATTTTGAGCCACCCGCTGCTTTAAGTACAACAGTAAATTCTGATTTTTCTTCGGCAGCCTCTTCGCCTGTTGCTCCAGAAACTGGACCTGAAACAACCGCAGCAGCAGCTGCAGGTTCTATACCGTATTCGTCTTTTAGAATATCAGCAAGTTCATTTACTTCTTTTACCGTTAAGTTTACTAATTTTTCTGCAAAATCTTTTAAATCTGCCATTTTTTATAATTTAAGTTATTTTAATTATTTTCATTTTTTTCAGAAAGTGTTTTTAAAACACCACTGATTTTACTTCCGCTCGATTTAAGAGCAGAAATTAAATTCTTAGTTGGAGATTGAAGGAGGCTTATAATTTCCCCTAACAACTCTTCCTTAGATTTAATATTTACTAATGTTTCTAATAAATCATCTCCTAGATAAATTGATTCTTCAACAAATGCGCCTTTTAAAATTGGTTTTTCAGATTTTTTTCTGAAATTTTTAATGACCTTAGCAGGAGCATTTCCAATGTCGGAAAGCATCAATGTTGTATTACCTTTCAATAACGATTTCAGTTCGCCAAAATCCTTATCAACTTCTTCCATTGCTCTAAATAATAATGTGTTTTTGACAACAGATAATTTAATGTTAGATTTAAAGCAAGCTCTTCTTAACTTTGAAGTTGAATCAGCATCTAATCCGGAGCAATCAGCTAAGTAAACAGTAGAATTACTATCAAGATTAGACTTAATAGATTTGATCATATTTGATTTTTCTTCTCTTGTCATTTTAAAATGTATTAGTATCAATCTTAATTCCAGGACTCATTGTACTAGACATTGAAATACTTTTAAGATAAAGTCCTTTTGATGATGATGGTTTAATCTTGATTATATGATTAATAACTTCCAAAGCATTTTCAAATATTTTCTTTGCATCAAAAGAAACCTTACCAATTGAAACATGTATTACTCCGTTTTTATCAACCTTAAAATCAATTTTACCAGCTTTAACATCTTCAATTGCCTTACCAATATTCATTGTTACAGTACCAGTCTTAGGGTTTGGCATTAAACCTCTTGGACCTAAAATCCTACCTAGAGGTCCTAGTTTTCCCATAATGCTAGGCATTGTAATAATAACATCAACTTCAGTCCAACCATCCTTGATTTTCTTTATATATTCATCTAAACCTACTAAATCTGCACCAGCATTCTTTGCTTCATCTTCTTTATCAGGTGTAACTAATGCCAAGACTTTGACATCTTTTCCCGTACCGTTAGGTAATGTTACAACACCTCTAATATTTTGATCTGCTTTTTTTGGATCAACACCTAAATTTACAGCTATATCAATTGATGAATCAAATTTTAATTTTGGAAAATCCTTAATTATTTTAGATGCATCCTCGAGACTATATAATAAGTCTTTATCAAATTTTGACATTGAATCTTTTCTGTTTTTTGTCAATTTTGCCATAATAAAATTTTAAAAAGGTGATTGACCTTTAACATTTAAACCCATTGATCTTGCAGTACCAGCAACCATCTTCATAGCAGATTCAACAGTAAAAGCATTTAAGTCAACCATCTTATCTTCAGCTATTTTTTTTATTTGATCCCAAGTAACGGAAGCAACTTTAGTTCTATTAGGCTCACCCGAACCTTTTTTAACTTTGGCAGCTTCGAGAAGTTGAGCAGCAGCCGGTGGCGTTTTGACAACAAACTCAAAAGATTTATCTGCAAAAACAGAAACAACTACAGGAACAACTTTCCCCGGTTTATCTTGAGTTCTAGCATTAAACTGTTTGCAGAATTCCATAATATTTACACCTGCAGCCCCTAATGCAGGACCAACAGGCGGTGAAGGATTAGCGGCTCCGCCTCTAATCTGCAACTTTAAAACTTTTTGTACTTCTTTTGCCATTAATAAATATTTAATTTTTGAGGTTGGAAGCGACTCAAAATTAATTTATACGTAACATTTATATTTTTTCAACCTGCATATATGATAATTCTAGTGGTGTCTTTCTGCCAAAAATCTTAACCATCACCTCTAATTTTCTTTTTTCTTCATTAACTTTTTCAATATTTCCATTAAAACCATTAAAGGGACCATCTATGACCTTTATATTTTCCCCTACAGTGAATGGTATAGTAATATTTTCGCCCTCCAATGAAAGCTCATCAACTTTGCCAAGCATTCTGCTAACTTCATTTGTTCTTAGAGGAACAGGGTCACCTCCTTTTGTTTCACCCAAAAAACCTAAAATATTTGGAAATGACCTAATGATATGTGGAATTTCACCAGTTAGATTAGCTTTAATCATGATATAACCTGGGAAATAAACTTTTTCTTTACTAACTTTTTTTCCATTTCTAATTTGTATTACTTTTTGAGTTGGTACGATTACATCCTCAACAAAAGTGGATATATTGAGTCTTTTAACCTCACCATCAATATAGTCCTTAATTTTATTCTCTTGACCACTAATTCCTCTGATCACGTACCACTTTTTTTCTACAACTTCTGTCATTATCACACGAATTGAAAATAAAGTTTAAAAATTTCTGAAAGTATAGTGTCTGCAACCCAAATTATGAGAGCAAAAATTACAGAAAACACTAAAACTACTAATGTCATTTTTTGAAGCTCGATTAAGGGGGTCCACGTAACGTGATCCCTGAGCTCACTAAAAGAATCTTTTATGTAATTTAAAATACTTCCCATAATATTTCTGTTGCACGGGTTGAGAGACTCGAACTCCCGACACCTGGTTTTGGAGACCAGTGCTCTACCAACTGAGCTAAACCCGTGTGTTAAGAGTCTTACCTGTCAACCAAAAATGAGTGAATAAAACTTACACACTCATTTGGTAATGTTAATCTAAAATTTCAGTTACCTGACCTGCTCCAACTGTTCTACCACCTTCACGAATAGCAAATCTTAAACCAACACTACATGCAATAGGCTGAATTAATTCAACAGTAATAGTAAGATTGTCTCCTGGCATAACCATTTCAACTCCACTAGGAAGCTCAATATTTCCAGTTACATCAGTAGTTCTTACATAAAACTGAGGTCTATAATTATTGTGGAAAGGCGTATGTCTTCCTCCCTCTTCTTTTTTTAGTATATAAACTTCTGCTTTGAACTTTGCATGAGGCTTAACAGATCCAGGCTTACAAATTACCATTCCTCTGCTAATATCAGTTTTTTCAATACCTCTTAAGAGAATACCAACATTATCACCGGCTTCACCTCTGTCCAATATTTTTCTAAACATCTCGACACCAGTTACTGTAGAGGCAAGTTTTTCCGCTCCCATTCCAATTATATCTACAGTATCACCAGTGTTGGCAACACCAGTTTCAATTCTTCCTGTTGCAACAGTTCCTCTACCAGTAATTGAAAAAACATCTTCAATAGGCATCAAAAAATCTTTATCGACTTCTCTTGTCGGAAGTTCAATCCAATTATCAACAGACTCCATTAATTTCATAACAGTATCAACCCATTTTTGTTCTCCATTAAGTGCACCAAGAGCTGATCCTAAAATTACAGGTCCATTATCTCCATCATATTCGTAAAAATTAAGCAAATCTCTAACTTCCATTTCCACAAGTTCAAGAAGCTCGTCATCATCAACTTGGTCAGCCTTATTTAAGAAAACAACAATTCTTGGAATACCAACTTGTCTTCCTAAAAGTATATGTTCTCTTGTTTGTGGCATTGGTCCATCTGTTGCTGCAACAACAAGAATAGCACCGTCCATTTGAGCAGCACCAGTTACCATGTTCTTTACATAATCTGCGTGACCAGGACAATCTACATGCGCATAATGTCTGTTAGCAGTTTGATATTCAACGTGGGATGTGTTGATTGTAATACCTCTTTCTTTTTCTTCAGGTGCGTTGTCAATTTGATCAAAGCTTTTAAGTTCAGAAAGACCTTCTTTAGCTAGTACCGTTGTAATAGCAGCTGTAAGGGTAGTTTTACCGTGATCTACGTGTCCAATTGTACCAATATTTAAATGGGGTTTGGACCGATCAAAAGTTTCCTTAGCCATAATTTTTAATTTTTTAGTTTTTTAAATGCGCGCAAATATAATAATTTTATGGTATAAAAAACTTAATTTGTTTATTTTTTTTCATCATTATTTTTTTTTATTTAAAAAAAATTACAAAGATGATTTTTTTACTATAAAGAGTCCTGAATTGATATCGCTAATTATGATGTTTTCACTATCAAAAAAAGGATAAACACTCCAAGCTCCATTAAATGCTTCAATACCCTGGCCTTTATTTCCTGTGTGATCACCAGGGTCATTATTTTTAATTTGACCAAATCTAAGAGTGTTTTGTTTGTAATCATTATCAATATGTGTATCAAAAAATCCAGTTTCAATTAAACTTTTATTTTTAATATTTTGAATGTTTATCACTCTTAAACCAGAGGTATAACTGGCAAGATAAAAATTATTACCTTTCACATATCCGTTGTGATCAATTGATTCTGTTTCAGCCAGATATTCATAATGTAAAACAGGATTGTCTAAATCTGAAATATCAATAATAATTGTTCTTGTATTATTGACTAGTTCATAACTAGAATTGAGCTCATCATATTCATCACCAAGTAATGCATACCTGTGATCTTCTGTCAACCATGATTGATGAGTGTATTCATCATCATAAAAAAATTCACTTATAAGTTTTGGATCACTTTTATCGGAAACATCTACAAATATAACTTTAGTTTCATTACTTCCAACATATATTTCTTTTCCGAAATAATCTAAATCTGGACCTTTATAATTCACAATCTGAGCATCATGAGAATATCCAAAATCTGAAATTTGAAGTTCTAATTTTGGATTTGTTGGTTCTTTAATATTCAATGCATGTATACCAACAGGGTTTCTTGAATTACCAGCACCACAAGTGTATGCATAACCAGATTCAGTGTTGATAGCAATATTGTGTGCATCCCCAAAACCATTATAAATATGATCTGGGACAAATTTTTGTTTTGTATTGATTCCTCTTAAATGCTTTAAGTCAAAGACTTGCATACCATGATCATTAGCTTCACTCACAATAAAGGCATGATTGTTATAAACTTTTATATCTCTCCACATGCTATTTGATGTAGTTGTAGGAATTTTTCCAAGGTAGTTTGGCTTATTTGGTTGAGAAATGTCTATAATTGCTGTTCCATTATCTAGCCCCATCAAAACGTACTCTTTATTAGTTTGAAAATCAGTCCATCCCCAACAGTCATTACCTAATGTTGCATCCATTTCCCCCAGGGAGATATATCCAATTAGGTCATAATTATCACACTCATAAGTGTATTCTAAATCATCCTTAATAAAAGTAGCGTATCCATCAATGCAATTTGCTAGCGGTTCGTTAGTGACCTGGAATTCATACTTTTCTTTTTTGCATGATAAAAGCAAAAATGTAATTATAAGTAATAAAAGCTTAGTTTTTTTTAAGTTCTGGATCATCTAATTCATTTTGTTCTTGAATTTTATTCTGGGTGTTGATGACATAAACTAAACAAACAAGGTAAAAAACAAAAATTACAAAACCCACGATAAATAAAAGAAGATCCATATTATCTTTTGTTTAAATCTTTTCTTCTTTGCCTTATTGCTATTGAGAGTGTAAGTATTGAAGGAACCCATATTCCCACAAAAATTCCTTCTAATTTATTTCCACTAAACCATAAACCTACAGATAGTAAAAATGAAAAAAACGCTAGTATTATTGGATAGTAGTTAAGTATGAAATTTTTCATAATTATTTTATTTCAAAAACCATGCAATAAATTATTTGGCATTAGTTTTGAGTTATTCAAATATGAACAATTTAGTAATTATTGGTCACCCTGAAGAAACTTCATTCTGCTATAGTGGGATTTTCAAATTGATTGCGGATAAATTAAATTCTGCAACTAATCAATCATTAGAAATAATTGATCTTTACAGAGATAGTTTTTTAAGGCCCAGAACAAAACTAATCAAACACTATCAAAAATTAGTTACTTGGTCAGAAAGAATTTATATAATTTCACCAGTTTGGTGGTTTCGACTCACTCCAAGAATGGAAGTTTTTTTTGATGAAGTTTTTACACCCGGTTTTGCATACAAATTTCAAAATATAACAAAAACCTATGCGTATCCAATTCCATTTTTGTCTAAGAAAAAAATAAGAACGTACATAACTCATGGAGCTCCAGCACTTCCAGTACTGACACTTTATGTTAATTCAGTTAAACTAAGATTAGTAATGGGAGTATATACTTTTGTTTTTGGATGGAGAGTATCTTTATTTACAAAGACAAAACAATTTTGGTCTGTTCCCTTTGTTTCTGATAGTAAAAGAAAAAAATATTTAGAAACTGTAAATAAAGACATCGATAGAGATATAAAGGAGGGTTAATATAACATTAAGGTGTATATGGCTCCCCATCAAGTGGTGGAATAAATTCTGGAAAATAATAGTGTCCAATTGGTCTCCAAATTTCTGCAGTTAAAATAATAAGAATGAATATTACCCAGAAAAATATTATGTATAAAATATCATTGGGGTTCTTATTTAAATACGACTTATCTTTAGAATAATTTATCCACCATTCACTAAATTTTTTATAATAACTTTTATTTTTTGTAATCACTTTTAAAATTATTTTTTTTCAATCTATCATGTTTTATTAATCAAAATACAGCTTTGATATATTCAATTTCTAGTATAAAATCACCTTCTTGTTTATCGGAAATTTGTAAACCCATTGAAATTACTTCTTTAGGTTCTAAAGCAGGATAATCGCTATATGAATACCCTCTCCAGGTGGCTTTAAAATCTTCTACCCTAAGATCAACTTCAATCCACTCATCTTTTGAAGATTTGAAATCATGAGAATATGAAGCTCTTCTATTGTTTTGTCTAAATCTTAATTTATATGTATTACCATCTCCCTTAAATTTTATTTTAAAAAACTTAACTCCATTTAAAATATTTTTTTCCAGACTTAATCTTGATGATGCAAATCCTCCATTATTTTCAAGAGATAAATTACCCTTAAAAAGCAGATTTTTTTCTTTATTTAATGACATCGTAGATGTTGAAATACCTCCCATAACATCATCATTGACTATATTCCAGTTTTTTATACCTATATTTTTTTTAGGATTAATTACATCTAGAATTTGACTATTCATTGAAAAGGAAATTAAAAAAAATATTGCAAATGAATTTTTCATTAAAATTTTCAAAATAAGTTAAGGTTTTAAATTAATTGTAAAATATCAAAATAATAATTAAAACAAAAAATTTTAATGCCCATAAAATTATTCTAACAAAATTTAATTTTAATAACTTTATATGTTTATTTGTTTGAAATTGTTTACTTAATTCTTTGTGCAAAGGGACTATGTAGATGAAAGTGAGCATCCATAAAAGTAAAAGAATTAATCCAGGTATAAGATATATATCAAATTCATTTAATATCATCAATAGACTAGTTAAGATTTCCAATATCATTACTGGTCCTACAATCCAAAAAATTTTTTTTTTATACCTGCTATGATATTCAGTAAATGATTCTAAGATCTTATTAAATGATGGATAAACTATAAATTGTACAATTATTGATATAGCAACTAAGTAAACATTGAATAATACATTTAAATAAATTATATAAACTGAATCCATTAAGCTTATCAAAAATATTAATAAAATTGATCAAATACTCGAGTTATTCATTCTTCTTATTATCAATAGTATTATTACTGGTCTTGCATTCATTGGGCATATTTAATAATATTAATTTATTTCTCTTAATTCTGTACATAAATTCAATTTTATTAATTATATGGAAAGACAGATATAAGCTTTTAAGAAACATTTTATTTTTTATTTCATTAATTATCTTTTTCTACATAGTATATATAGTATATATACATATAAATTTTGGAAATTTTACTAAGCAATTTTCAACATAAATAGGGCACAGTTTTTGCTATTTTAAAAGAGTTATTTTAAGCTTACAATGGGATATTGATCATTTTAAATTTTTATCTCTTTTATGAATAAATATTATGATATCAATTTTAAAAAATCTTCCACCATTTATTTCAGGTGCTATTTGTGGGTTAATATTATTTCAATCTGCTATTGTTGCCCCTTCAATAAATAATCTATTACAACCTGCAGACGCAAGCACATATCTAAGATATATTTGGCCAAAATTTTTTATTATAATTTCGGTTTTATCAATTTTTTCTTTATTAGCAATTTATAGCTTAAACTCAAATCAAAGTTTTGCAAAAATTGCATCAATATTAACTTTGATTTTTATGTTAGTATGTTATTTCATAATTCCTTCCATGAATAATGCGAGAGACTCTGGAAACGATTCATTATTTTTTATTTTGCATTCTGTTAGTATTGGACTAACAATTATCACATTAACATTGAATTTATTATTATTTATTAAATGGAAGTTTTAGTATATGAGACAACTTAATGTTTTTGGAAAAGATTTGGAATTGTGTAGCTCTGATCCAATGACAGGTGCATATAGAACTGGTTGTTGCGAAACAGGACCTGATGACATTGGAACTCACACTGTATGTGCCATTGTAACTGATAAATTTTTGGAATTTTCCAAAAAAAGAGGAAACGATTTAACTAAAGATATCCCATATTATAATTTTAAAGGACTTAAAGATGGCGATAAGTGGTGTTTATGTGTATCAAGATGGATTGAAGCGTACAAAGAAGGCTTTGCGCCTAAAGTGTTACTTGAATCAACACATATAAAAACACTTGATTATTTAAGTTTTGAAGAACTTCTTGAGTATAAAGCTTAATGCTTTGTAGATTTATTTCGTACTTTTTATATTGAGCCAATGCCGAGAGTTGAACTCGGGACCTTTTCCTTACCAAGGAAACGCTCTACCCCTGAGCTACATCGGCTTAAAAGTTGAGCGGGAGACCGGGTTCGAACCGGCGACATTCAGCTTGGAAGGCTGACGCTCTACCAGCTGAGCTACTCCCGCGTTGGTAGTTTTGTGGGGAGAGCAGGATTCGAACCTGCGAAGGTAAAACCAACAGATTTACAGTCTGTCCTCGTTGGCCGCTTGAGTATCTCCCCAAAATCTGAGCCGATGGAGGGACTCGAACCCACGACCTGCTGATTACAAATCAGCTGCTCTAGCCAGCTGAGCTACATCGGCGATTTCAGCGATCGCAAATGTATTTATTTATTTTTTTCTAAAAAAAAATTATGGATTTTATTTTAGCTCTTTTCCCTGGGATGATTAGACATATAGTCATTGAGCATTTTAGGGATTTTAATTTTAGTATAAATCTGGGTTGATGAAAGCGATGAATGACCAAGAATTTCTTTTACTGAATTGATATCGGCTCCATTATTAACCATATGTGTTGCAAATGAGTGCCTAATGACGTGAGGGCTAATTTTATTTTTTGTTGAAACTAACCTAAAATATTTTGTAACAACCCTGTAAATAGTTGAGGGACTAATCTTTTTTCCTTTATTAGATTCAAAAAAATAAGTTTTCGTTGGATTATCGTTTATAAAAATTTTCATTCTTTTAAGTAAACTTGGTAATACAGGAACTAATCTCTCTTTATTTCTCTTGCCTTTCACTTTTAACAAGCTCCTATCAAAATATATATCTTTAATTTTTAGGTTTATTAACTCATCTCTTCTAATACCAGTTGAATATAAAGTATCTATAATTAAAGAATCTCTTGTACTGTAGTGATTTTTATTTTCAAAAATCTCAAAAACTTTTTTTAATTCTTTTTGATTAAATGGAACTACAATTTTGGGTTCAATTTTTAAATTTTTATGGTTTTTTAGTGGTGAGGAATCTATCTTATTAATTGATATTAAAAAATTAAAATATGACTTTAATGAGGATGTTTTTCTATTAATAGTCCTTTTAGATAATCCTTTTTCAGAAAGTTCAACAATCCATTTTCTTACAAACGAATAATTTAAATTTTCTTTTAATCTAGAGTCATTTTTTTTAAGAAAAAAAATAAATTCTTTCAGATCTAAAATATAAGAGTTAACTGTATGTTTAGAATACTTTTTTTCTAACTCAATAAAATTTTTAAAATCATTTAGATTCATGAAGATATAATCTAAACAAAATTAATTTTTTTATTGATTTTCTCTATCTCTGAGTTTTTGAATGTGGGCAGCTTTAATAAACTTATTTCTGTTTTTTACAGACGGTTTTGTAAAGGCTTGTCTTTCTCTTAATGATTTCAAAGCTCCAGTTTTATCAAACTTTCTTTTAAATCTTTTTAGAGCCTTATCAATACTTTCTCCTTCTTTAATAGGGATAATTAGCATATAACAGTTTTTTTGAGTGGCAAATCTATAAATAAAATTGAAAAAAAACTTATTTAGATAAAATTTTTCTCGAAATAACAAGTTTCTGTATTTCACTAGTCCCCTCACCAATAGTACATAGCTTTGAGTCTCTTAAATATTTTTCAACAGGAAAATCTTTAATATATCCATAACCTCCAAAAATCTGAACTGCGTCATTTGAGACTTTCACACACAATTCTGAGGCAAAAAGCTTACACATTGCACTTTCTAAAGTAACGGATTCAGAATTATTAATTTTATCGGAAGCATTTTTAATTAATAACTCAGCAGCTTCAATCTCGGTTGCCATATCAGCTAGTTTAAATGAAATTGCTTGAAAAGAGCTAATTGGCTTTCCAAATTGAATTCTTTCATTGGAATATTTTAAAGAGGCTTCATAAGCACCTTTAGCTATACCTAATGATAAAGCCGCAATAGAAATTCTACCACCATCAAGAATTTCCATAGATTGTTTAAAGCCTTCCCCTACTTCTCCAAGTCTGTTTGAATCATCAATTATGCAGTCCTGAAAAATCATTTCTGCGGTTTCAGAAGCCCTCATACCAAGCTTATTTTCTTTTTTACCTGACTGCAATCCTCTGATACCTTTTTCGATAACGAATGCTGTTGAGTTATTTTTTTCTCCCACGAGACCAGTTCGAAAAACTACAACTGAAATATCACCGGACTTACCGTGAGTTATAAAATTTTTTGTTCCATTTAAAACCCATTTATTCCCTTTTTTAACTGCAGTTGAAGACATTTTACTTGCATCTGATCCGGTATTTGGCTCAGTTAATCCCCAAGCGCCAATGTATTTACCTGTAGCAAGACCAGTTAACCATTTATTTTTCTGAGATTCATTACCAAATTTTAAAATATGATTTGTACACAACGAATTGTGCGCTGCGATTGAAAGACCAATTGAGGGATCTATCTTTGAAATTTCAACAATTGATGCTACATATTCATGATACCCAAGTCCAGATCCTCCGTAAGACTCTGGAACAAGCATACCCATAAATCCATATTCTCCAGACTTAACAAGTACTTCTTTGGGAAAATGCTGACTTTCATCCCAATCCATAACATATGGTTTTATATATTGAAGCGCAAAATCTTTTGCACTATCCTTTATTAATTTTAACGAATCTTTATTGTAAGCATGACTTACATTAGGTGATTTAATTTTCATATTTTTCATAAAACAAAAAAAATGCCAAATGTTTATTTTTTAATTGCGTTTAAATATTTATTTAATTGATTTTTAACAACTGGAAATAATATATATAATCCAATCATATTTGGAAATACCATTGCAAAAATCATTGCATCAGAAAAAGCCCAGATTGAATTCATACTTGCTGCTGAACCAATTATAACAAAAGAAAGAAATAATAATTTGTAGGTCAAATCAGACTTATAGCTCCTTCCAAATAAGTATTTCCAAGACTGTAGTCCATAGTAAGACCAAGATATCATAGTTGAGACTGCAAATAAAACTACAGCTAATGTTAAAAAAATATCAGAAAATGGTATATATTCAGCAAATGCTTTTGAGGTAATTCCTGCACCTTCATAAATAACTCCATCAATCATTATTCCACCTTCTCCACCATAGCTGAATATTCCTGTTGAATTAAATGTGATTATAACAAGTGCAGTTAATGTGCATATTACAACTGTATCAATAAATGGTTCGAGTAATGCTACAAGTCCCTCGGATGCTGCATATTTTGTTTTTACTGCAGAGTGGGCAATTGATGCTGAACCAACACCTGCTTCATTTGAAAATGCAGCTCTTTTAAATCCAATCATCAAAACACCTATAAATCCACCAACTCCGATTGCTGTTGGATTGAATGCTTCTTGAATTATTAGTGCAAATGCATCATCTAAAAAACTGAAATTAACTGCCAAAATATAAATGCAAGCAATAATGTATAATAAAGCCATAAATGGAACAATTTTTTCAGTTACAGATGCTATTCTTTTAATTCCACCGATAATTATAATTCCAACAATTACTGCTAAAAGCAAACCAATTATAGCTCCAGAAAATGTTGATTCCATACCTAATAAATCTTTAAGTACAATAGAAGCTTGATTTGCTTGAGCTGCATTTCCCCCACCAAAAGAGCCACCTATACAAAAAATAGCAAATAAAACGGCCGTTATTTTTCCTAAGTTTTTAAAACCTTTTTCTTTTAAACCTTTACTTAAATAATACATTGGACCTCCATAAACAACTCCATTTTCATCAACATCTCTATAATAAACTCCTAATGTACATTCTACAAATTTTAAAGACATTCCCATTAATCCACATATAATCATCCAAAAAGTTGCACCCGGACCTCCAAGCGCAATAGCAAGGGCAACTCCAGCTATATTTCCATTACCTACTGTCCCTGATACTGCTGTTGTTAAAGCTTGGAAATGAGAAACTTCACCGTCTTTAGAATCATCTCCATCTTTTTCTATTTCATCATACTTTCCTCGTACTACGTTAACAGATGTTAGAAAATACCTAATATTTGGAAAAACGAAATACACTGTAAAAAAAATAGCACTACCTACTAGTAAATAAATAACAAATGGGTAATCGCCAATCTGGAAAAAAACACGTTTACTAAAAAATTCTGAAATTGGCTGAAATGCTTCATCAATCCTTTGATCTATACCTTTTTCTTGAGCAAATATTGGCAGCGTAAAAAGACTAAAAAAGATTAATAGCAGTGGTTTTCTCATAAATTGATATTAAATTAAATTTTTACAGGTCAAATACTGAAGATCTCCTCGAATATACTATATCTTTAAGTCTCATCCAAAAAGCTAGTACTAGATAAATAAAAAACCCAATTCCTAAGCCAAAAAAACTACTGTAGATAAAAGCTAGTCTAACATGTTTAGACTTAATTCCTAAAAAGTCTGCAACCCTTGAACAAACTCTAAATCCATATTTTTCTAAACTGTATCTAAGCTTATTCATTTATTTTGTTTCCATTTTTAACCCAATCTATAAACCCCCCCTTTAAATTATATACATTCTTGAAACCCATTTCTGCCATGATTTCACAAGCAGTATGGCTTCTTTTGCCAGACCTGCAGTAAACATAGTAATTATTGTCTTTTTCAGACTTTTCTAAAAATTTCATAAAATCAATAGAATTATAAAAATCTACATTTATAGAGCCTTGTATATATCCTTGATTAAATTCTTCAGTTGTTCTAACATCTAAACATATATTGTTAGAATCTAATTCTTTCCTTTTTTTCCAATCATTAATATTTAAATTCATTTTAAAATTTCAATATGTTAAATTAAGTATTTAAACTTTTTTTGATACATATTTTTTAAAAAAAGTTTTTATATTTGGGATATGAAAAATTATTATAAATTTTGGTGGCAAAGATATATAAACAGGCTCTTGTCGTTATAAGTTTATAATTAGAATATAATTAAGGCTTGTCTTTGCGACAGGCCTTTTTTTTTTATATGAAATTTAAATTAAAAGAAAATAGAAAAGAAATTATTACAGATACTTTAACACCAGTAAGTATTTATTTGAAAATAAGGGATATTTATGCTAATTCTATATTATTAGAAAGTAGCGATTATAGCTCGAAAGATAATAGCTATGCTTACATATGTTTTAAGCCTATTGCAAAATTTGAATTAGAAAATAATTATTTGGAAATAAATTACCCAAATAAAGAAAGAAGTGTATACAATATTAAGGATAGTGATTCAGTTTTTAATAAACTAAATGAATTCATGAATTCATTTGAATTTTCAAGTAATTGGAAAAAAGATAAATTTCAATCGAAAGGAATATATGGTTACATGAGTTATGATTCAATAAATTATTTTGAAAATATTACACTTGAAAATAAAAATTTTGGAGATAATATACCGGAAATGCTATACTGTTTGTATGAAAATATTATAGTTGTAAATACTTTTAATAACCAATCAACTATCATAAATTTTTCTGATGATAAAAATGAATTATTAAAAATCGAGAAATTAATAACTGGTAAATCTACGTATAATTTCAGTTTTAAAAAGCAAGGTGAAATTAAATCAAATATATCTGATAAAGATTACTTAGAACTAGTTAAAAAAGGAATATCCCATTGTTTAAGGGGTGATGTCTTTCAAATAGTATTATCTAGAAAATTTACACAGCCTTACAAAGGAGATGATTTCAATGTATATAGAAAGCTAAGATCTATAAATCCGTCGCCATATCTATTTTACTTTGATTATGGAAATTTTAAAATTTTTGGCAGCTCACCTGAAGCTCAACTTATAATTAATAACAAAAAGGCTGAAATTCATCCGATAGCTGGAACATTTAAGCGTACTGGTGATGACTTGTACGATAAAGAAAAAGCTAAAGAATTACTAAGTGATGATAAAGAAAATAGTGAGCATATGATGCTTGTAGATTTGGCAAGGAATGATCTGAGTAGATCTTGCAACAATGTAGTTGTTGAAAAAGACAGAGAAATTCAATTTTATTCACATGTTATCCACTTAGTTTCAAAAGTTACAGGTTATTTAAAATCGAAATCTAAGGAAATTATTGGAAATACTTTTCCAGCCGGAACTTTAACTGGAGCACCCAAATATAAAGCAATGGAATTAATAAATGAATATGAAACATCAAAAAGACAATTTTATGGTGGTGCAATTGGAATGATTGATATATACGGTAATTTTAACCACGCGATCATCATAAGGTCATTTTTGTCAAAAAATCAAGCTTTATATTTTCAAGCTGGAGCTGGTGTTGTTTCGAAATCTGTACCTGAAAATGAATTAAATGAGGTTTATAATAAAGTTGGAGCATTGATAAAATCAATTGAAAAAGCAGAAGAAAAATGAGAAATAAAATTTTAGTTATTGATAATTATGATTCATTCACTTATAATTTAGTCCACTATCTGGAGGATCTTAATTGTAAAGTTGAAGTTTTTAGAAATGATAAAATTGATTTAAAATTTGTTGATAGTTTTAGTAAAATATTACTATCGCCTGGGCCAGGTATTCCTGATGAAGCTGGACTTTTAAAATCTATTATTTTAAAGTATTACAAAACAAAAAATTTTTTAGGTGTTTGCTTAGGTCATCAAGCTATTGCTGAAGCACTAGGCTGTGAATTATTAAACCTTAATGATGTTTTTCACGGAATTTCTACTGACATAAAAATTTGCACTAAAGATATTCTTTTCAGCTCTGTCCCAGAAATTGTGAAAGTAGGACGTTATCACTCTTGGGTCGTAAAAAAATTGACTGATGATTTTGAATTACTTGCAGAAGATTTTGACAATAATATAATGGCTTTTAAACATAAAAAATATAAATTATGGGGAGTACAATTTCATCCAGAATCCATTCTTACTGATCATGGTAAAATAATGTTAAAAAATTGGATTAATACATAATGAAAAAGATACTAGAAAAACTGTTTGATCATGAGACTTTAAATTACGATGAGTCAAATTCAATATTGAAAGAAATTTCAGCAAAAAAGTATAATGATGAACAAATTTCTTCATTTCTTACTGTTTATAAAATGAGGATGCCAACTGTAGAGGAAATTGAAGGATTTAGAGATGCTTTAATTGATCTCAGTATCACTGTTGATTTTAATGATTTAGATACTATAGACTTGTGTGGAACTGGTGGAGATGGAAAAAACACTTTTAATATTTCTACGATTTCTTCATTTGTAGTCGCAGGTGCAGGATATAAAGTTACTAAACATGGAAATTATGGCGTTTCATCTGGATGCGGCTCAAGTAATGTTTTAGAGCACCTTGGTATCAAATTTTCTAATGATATTAATATTTTAAGAAAAAGTATTGAAGAGGCTAATATTACATTTTTACATGCACCTCTTTTTCATCCTGCTATGAAAAATGTAGCACCAGTCAGAAGAAACCTTGGTTTTAAAACATTTTTTAATATACTCGGGCCCCTAGTTAATCCCTGTCAACCAAAAAATCAAATGACTGGAGTTTATAGCTTGAATTTAGCA
>CACIKV010000011.1 GCA_902587325.1 uncultured Bacteroidota bacterium | reverse complement strand
CTATCCCTTTGAAAATAAAGAATTAATAGACAAAAAAAAGTTTTTTCCTGCGGATTATATTGCAGAGGGTGTTGATCAAACACGTGGATGGTTTTACACATTACATGTAATTGGTACTTTAATATTTAAATCCAATAGCTATCGAAATGTAATATCTAACGGTCTTGTTCTAGATAAAAATGGTCATAAAATGTCTAAAAGACTTGGAAATACAGTTGACCCTTTTGAAACTTTAGATAAATATGGTCCAGACGCTACTAGATGGTATATGATCTCAAACTCTAATCCATGGGATAATTTAAAATTTGATATCAATGGAATTGAAGAAGTAAAAAGAAAATTTTTTGGTACTATTCATAACATTTACTCATTTTTCAGTCTTTACTCTAACATCGATGGATTTAATATAAATAGTGACCATATCAAATATGTTAATAGACATGAGCTAGATAGATGGATTATTTCAGAGCTTAATACGCTCATTAAAGAAGTTGAAGAAGCTTACAATAATTATGAGCCAACTAAATCAGCAAGATTAATTTCGAGTTTTGTTCAAGATAATTTAAGCAATTGGTATGTTAGATTATCAAGGAGAAGATTTTGGAAAGGAGAATTTAATCAGGATAAAATTTCTGCATTTCAAACTCTACATGAATGTCTTAAAAAGATTTCCATAATTTCATCACCAATTAGCCCATTTTATATGGACAACTTATTTCAGGATTTAAATAACTCAAACAAATCTGTTCATCTGTCTAATTTTCCTAATCACGATTTAAAATTAGTTGATAATAATCTTGAAAATAAGATTAGATTATCTCAAAAAATTTGCTCATTAGCCTTATCACTTAGAAAAAAAGAAAAAATTAAAGTTAGACAACCTCTGCCAAAAATTTTAATTCCCTTTAAAAATCAAGATGAAAAAAACTCTTTAATAGAAATATCAGAATTTATTAAATCAGAAATAAATGTAAAAGAAATTGAGTTAATATCAGATTCATCTGAAATACTTATTAAGAAAGCTAAGCCAAATTTTAAAGTCTTAGGTCCTAAGTATGGGAAAGATATTCAGGAAATAGTTCAATTAGTTAATTCTTTAAAAATGGAAGAAATTAATGCATTAGAAAATGGGAAAAATTTAAATATTGAAGGTAATAATAGAATATATGTATTAAATTCTGAAGATGTTGAAATTTATTATGAAGATATTGAAGGTTGGTTGGTTGCATCTGAAGGAGGAAACACTATAGCTTTAGATACAAATATTGATGAATTTTTAAAAAATGAAGGGATTTCAAGAGAAATTGTAAATAAAATTCAAAATTTGAGGAAAGAATCCAATTTTAATGTTAGTGATAAAATTATTATTGAAATGGAAAGGAATAATTTAATTGAAAAAGCTATTTTTGCGAACATTGAATATGTGAAAAATGAAACATTAGCTAAAGAATTAAATTTTTTAGATAATTTAGATTCGACAACTAAAATTCAGTTTGACAATTTTAGTTTAAATGTTAAAATTTATAAAATAAATTAAAAAATGAAAGATGATAATTTAATCGTGAGATACTCTGATAAAGACTTAACTTTTTTTAGAAAAATTATTGAAGAAAAAATTCTAAAAGCTCAACATGATTTAGAGTTAATTAAGAGTGCTTACATGAACGATGGTAACAATGGGACGGACGATACTGCTCCAACATTTAAAGCTTTTGAGGAAGGTTCTCAAACCATGTCCAAAGAAGCTAATACTCAATTAGCTATTAGACAAGAAAAGTTTATAAGAGACTTAAAGAATGCTATTATAAGAATAGAAAATAAAACCTATGGATTATGCAGGGTCACAGGTAAGCTTATTTCTAAAAAAAGATTAGAATTAGTTCCTCACGCCACATTAAGCATAGAAGCTAAAAATAAAATGTCATAAAAGCTCTTGGAAAACAAGAAAATTAGTTTAAAAACTTGTCTTTTAATTGTTATTGGAATTTTAATTTTAGATCAAATTCTTAAAATTTACATCAAACTTAACTTTCCTCTAACATTTTATGGTGAACAAGCAATTATTGACTGGGGTTGGTTTAAACTTTTATTTATTGAAAATAGAGGAATGGCTTGGGGAGCAAAAATAAATGACTTTATACCTTTTTTTGACGATAAATCAGCTAAACTTTTCCTCACTCTTTTCAGAATTTTTGCGATTGGATTTATTTTTTATTGGTTGAAAAATATAATAAAAGAAAACTCTAATAAACTTCTTGCAATATGCCTATCATTGATATTGGCTGGTGCAATTGGAAATGTTATTGATTCAGTATTTTATGGATATTTATTTACTGAAAGTTATTTTCAAATTGCTGAATTTTCGCCTGGTAATGGATATGAAGGAATATTTTATGGTAATGTTGTTGATATGTTTCAATTTCCATTATTTAGTTGGATTTGGCCAGATTGGTTTCCATTTGTTGGAGGAAAAGAATTTACTTTTTTTGAACCTGTTTTTAATATTGCCGATTCAGTAATAACTATTGGTATAACAATGATGATAATATTCAATAAAAGTTTTTTTCCTAAAAACTAAAAATTCTATTTGGCGTAACACAAAAATCTAAATTTTCGTCATGCTCATCAATTTTAATTCTCTTTTCTGGATTAAAAAATGATAGCCCTACCCTTAATATTTTATTATTTTGATTTCTGAGAAACTTATCATAAAATCCTTTTCCATATCCCACTCTATTGCCAATTAAGTCATATGCAACCAAAGGAATAAAAATTACATCAATTCTACCTAAAAATTCTTCATTATTAATTGGTTCAGTAATACCGAAATTATTTTTTTTTAAATCTGTATTATCATTTAATAAAAAAGATTTCATAGTAGTATTGTTAAAATCAGACTTCGGAATTAATACTTTCTTTTTTTTATTATTTAAAATATTAATAATTGGCATAGTGTCTACTTCATTTTTTTCTTTAATTGGTAAGTATATGTGATAAAAATTGTGCTCCCATATAGGAAGATCTTGGAGATTATTTGATATCGAAATACTTTTAGATATTATTTGAACATTATCTAATTTTTTTCTTAAATCTAAATATTTCTTTCTGGCTTCAATTTTGTTCATCAATTAAGTACAAATAAATAATTATTTTAGTTAAGTGGCGATGTCTACTAAAATTATTTTAAAAACAATTCCTGAAGATCCCGGCGTCTACCAATTTTTGACTGAGGATAAAAAAATAATTTATGTTGGAAAAGCTAAAAATCTAAAGAAACGAGTAAGTAGTTATTTTCAAAAAAATATAAAATCAAGAAAGACCATAAACCTAGTAAAAAATACAAAGTTTGTTGAACATGTTGTTGTTAAATCGGAATCAGATGCACTTTTACTTGAAAATTCATTAATTAAAGAAAACCAACCTAAGTACAATATACTTTTACGCGATGATAAGACGTACCCTTGGATATGTATTAAAAAAGAAAGGTTTCCAAGAGTTTTCTTAACAAGAAAATTTATAAAAGATGGATCTGAATATTTTGGACCATATACTAATGTGAAAGTCATAAATATTTTATTAAATATCATTCGAACACTATACCCAATTCGAACAAGCAATTATAATTTTTCACAAAAAAAAATTAATAACCCAAAAAATAAAATTTTTCTTAATGTTCATAGAAATGGCGGACACAGTTTAATTCTTGGCTTTAAAGAATTCGATAAAAGCTTAATTGATAATTTAATTTCTGAAAAACAATACAATCAAAATATTAAACATACTAGAGATATTCTTAACGGAAAGTTTAGCGATATAAAATCTGTCTTAAAGAAAAAAATGCTAAACTATTCTGATAATTTAGAGTATGAGAATGCTCAAAATATAAAGGAAAAATTAGTTCTCTTGGAAAATTATCAATCAAAATCAACGGTAGTTAGTCAAAGACTAAGTAATATTGATGTTTTCAGTATCATTTCTGATTTAGATTTTGCTTTTATTAATTACTTGCAAATTGTAAATGGAAGAATTATAAGATTTCATAATCAAGAGGTAAGAAAACGGATGAATGAAAGTGATGAAAAAATTTTAAGTCATATAGTTCTTAGTTTAAGGGAAAGATTCAATTCTAAATCAACAATAATTATTTCACCATATGACTTTAAAAAATTAATTGATTTGAAATTTATAGTCCCAAAAACTGGTGACAAAAAGAAACTACTTGATTTATCTTATAAAAATGCTAAAATTTTTCGACTGGAAAGAAATAAACAAATTCAATTAATTGATCCGGAAAAACATATTAATAGAATTATGGAGCAAATGAAAATTGATCTTAAATTAGAATTTGAACCTAGACACATAGAATGTTTTGATATTTCAAATATTCAAGGCTCAAATAATGTAGCTTCATGTGTAGTTTTTAAAAATGGAAGACCTGCAAAAAAACTTTACAGAAAATTTAATATTAAAACGATTGAGGGCCAAAATGATTTTGGTTCTATGCAAGAAGTTGTATTTAGAAGGTATAGTAGACTACTAAATGAAGAAAAGGAATTACCAAATTTAATAGTAATTGATGGTGGAAAAGGTCAATTAAGTTCTGCTTTAAATAGCCTTAAAGAACTTAATTTATTAAATAAAATACCCATACTAGGTATAGCTAAAAGATTAGAAGAGTTATATTTTCCCAATGATCCAATTCCACTTTATCTTAATAAGAAATCTGAAACATTAAAAATAATTCAGCAACTTCGAAATGAAGCTCACAGATTTGGAATAAGCTTTCATAGAGATAAAAGATCAAAATCATCATTTATATCAGGGTTAGATGGAATTAAAGGAATTGGAGAAAATACAAAAAATAAAATTTTTAAAAAGTTTAAATCATTGTCAAGATTGAAAAATACCAGTGATAATGAAATTATAAATGAAATAGGAAAATCAAAAGCTCAAAAAATTATAAACTATTTGAAAGATAATAACTAGAATTTTTAATTTTACTAAGTTGAAAAAAGATTTATTTACTTTATCATTTTGCATATTTTTTTACTCAACACTTTCTTACACTCAAAATTTAAACTCATATTCGATCGATGATAACTTATATGAAAAAACATTCAATGCTTTTAGTTCAGGTGAATTACTTGAGTACAAGCTTTACTATGGTTTTTTAAATGCAAGTTATGCATCACTAGAACTAAGAAAAGAAGAACTTAATAATAACATAGTTTACAGGGCAACAGCAATAGGAAAAACTACAGGTCTTGCAAGATTGTTTTTCAAAGTTGATGATCTATATGAAGCTTTCTTTCCACTAGACAAAGTGAAACCCATAAAGTCCATAAGAGATATATATGAGGGGGGATATGTAAGAAAAGCCGAAACATTCTACGATGATAATAACAAAACAGCAACATTAATAAATAAGATAACTGATGAGAGTAAAATAATTAATCTTGAAAATGATTACCAAGATATAGTTTCCACTTTTTATTTTTTAAGAAAGCATTTAGATATTTCAAAATTAAAAGAAGGAGATTTAATAGGTGTTAATATTTTTTTTGATCAAAGAAACTATCCTTTTAAAATGAAATTTCTTGGTATAGAAAACTTAAAGACTAAATTTGGATTAATTGAATGTATGAAATTAAATCCTTACATGGAAGCTGGAAGGGTTTTTAGAAGTAACAAAGGCTTGGAATTATGGGTTACAAATGATAAAAATAGAATACCTGTAAAAGTTAGAGCAAATCTAAGGGTTGGTACAATAGTAGCTGAATTGACCTCATTTAGAGGAATCACAAATCCATTTAAAATAATTGTAAATGATTAAAGAATTAATTAAAGTTATATTTTTTACAATTTTAATATGTTCTTGTGAAAAAAGTAAAAAAAAAGTAATTGAAATTTTAGTACCTAAAAAAGAAAAAATCATCAAAGAATTTGGTTTTACTTTAAATGATTTTAATGTTAAAAAAGATACGGTCAAAAGAGGTGAATCTTTTGGATTGATTCTTGAAAATGAAAATCTTTTTTATCCAAAAATTTACAATATTGTTAATGAAGTAAAAAAAGTTTTTGATATTCGAAAGATTAATACTGGAAGGCCCTATTTAATTTTGTCATCTAAAGATTCTCTTAATATTCCTCAATATTTTATATATCAACCTAGCTCCATAGATTATGTTGTTGTTTCATTAAATGATTCACTTTGGGCTCAAAAAAAACAAAAAGAAGTTAAACTGATTGAGAAAGAAGCTTCTGGAGTAATAAAAAGTTCATTAGCTGAAACGTTACAAGAATTGAAATTAAGCCCTCTATTAACAAATGAACTTTCTGAAATTTATGCATGGAATATTGACTTTTTTAGGCTTCAAAAAGGTGATAATTTTAAAGTATTATATACTTCAAAATACATAGATGACTCTACATATATTGGATTAAACAGAGTTCACAATGCATATTTTGAACACAGAGGCAAACCTTTTTATGCAATTGAATTTCAGACAGATAGTATCAGAAAAATATACGAATATTTTGATGAAAATGGAAAAAACCTGAGAAGAGCTTTCTTGTTGTCCCCTGTACAATTTAGCAGAATTTCATCAAGATATAACTTGAGAAGGAAGATCGCTTACTACGGTAAAATTAAACCTCATTATGGTACTGATTTTGCCGCGCCAGTAGGAACACCTATTAGAGCTACTGCCGATGGAACAGTCATTAAATCTGGATACACAAGAGGAAATGGATATTATGTTACTGTTAATCATAATTCTACGTATTCAACTCAATATTTACACATGAACAAAAGAGGATTGAAAGTAGGTTCAAAAGTAAAACAAGGAGATAAAATCGGAGAGGTTGGAATGACAGGATATACATCGGGTCCTCACGTTTGTTATAGATTTTGGAAAAATGGAAAGCAAGTAGATCCTTTAAAGCAAAAACTACCTGAAGCAAAACCTATTTCAAATCAATTAAAAGAGATCTATCTTTCACACATGTATCCAATTAAAAATAAACTTGACAATATTGAATCAAGTGTTACCTTTGAAAAAAACACTATTCCTTAAAATGACTTTAGATAAGATTAATCCAACCAAAACAAAATCTTGGAAAAAACTTAAAAGTTTAAAGTCAACAGTTGATTTAAAAACTTTATTTAAAAATGATAATGATCGCTTAAAAAAATATTCAATCTCAATTGATGAATTATATGTTGATTATTCAAAAAACTTAATTGATGATGAAATATTGAACTTACTAATTAATCTTTCTAAAGAATGTAAACTTCGCGATGCAATAGACAAGCAATTTACCGGCGAAAAAATAAATAAAACGGAAGATAGAGCTGTTCTGCATACTGCTTTAAGAAGCTTTGATAAAAAAAGCCCTTTCTTCGAAGTATTTCAAAAGGATAGAAAAAAAATAAAAGATTTTAGTGATGGAATTATTGATGGTACCTTTTCAAGCAGCACTGGTAAAAAATTTACCGATATTGTTAATATCGGAATAGGAGGATCTGACTTAGGGCCTGTAATGGTTGTAGAAGCATTAAAATATTATAAAACTGATTTAAATATTCACTTTGTTTCAAATATAGACGGAGATCATGTGAATGAGATTTTAAAAAATTTAAATCCTGAAACCACATTTTTTATTATTGTTTCTAAAACTTTTACAACTCAGGAAACCATTACTAATGCTCTTACAATTAAAGAATGGTTATGTGAAAAGCTAAATGAAAAAGCCATAAAGTCCCATTTTGCCGCTGTATCTACAAATTTAAATGCAATTAAAGATTTTGGAATTAATCCAAAATTTGTTTTTCCTATGTATGATTTTATTGGTGGAAGATTTTCATTGTGGGGAACTGTAGGTCTTTCAATTTCTTTAGCTATTGGATATCAGAATTTTGAAAAATTATTAAAAGGTGCTAATTCAATGGATTTACATTTTAAAAATGAACCTTTTGAAAAAAATATACCTGTTATTTTAGCATTAATAAGTATTTGGTACAACAATTTTTTAGATGCTGAATCTGAAGCGATAATTCCATACAGTGAATATCTAAAATATTTACCATCTTATCTTCAGCAAGCAGTGATGGAAAGTAATGGTAAAAGTGTGGATAGAAATGGTAATTTTATTAAATATCAAACTGGAAATATAATTTGGGGAGGAAGTGGAACTAACGCACAACATGCTTTTTTTCAATTAATACACCAAGGCACAAAATTAATACCATGTGATTTCATTGGTTTTAAAAAGTCTCTCTATGGAAATGATGATCATCATAATAAACTTCTTTCAAATTTTATTGGTCAAACTGAAGCCTTGTTAAATGGAATAGGATTGGATGATGTTAAAACTGAAATGCTAAAATCGCAGGTATCACATGAAAAAATGGATATGATTGCCCCTTTTAAAGTTTTTGATGGTAATAAGCCAACTACAACAATTTTATTTAATAATCTTACACCAAAATCTCTTGGAATGTTAATTTCTATGTATGAACACAAAATATATACACAAGGAATTATTTGGAATATTTTTAGCTACGATCAGTGGGGTGTTGAATTAGGTAAAAAACTTGCTGCTAAGTTATTAACAGAAATTCAAACTGGTAAAATCAAAAAACATGATGATTCCTCAACTTTTCTCTTGAAAAAAACTAAGATTACTAAAAATTAGTTTAAAAATTATCAATTTGAGAATTAATAATCAGTGTTGAAAAAAATTAACTTTTGGATAACAAAAGCTGTTAAAATTTTGTTAATATTTGCTAAATAAAATTATTCAAAAAAATGAAAAAATTTTCTTTACTAATTATAGCATTTTTCTTTTCGGGATTAATGTTAGCTCAAAATTCTGTAACTGGAATTGTTGTTGATGCAGAAACTGGAACTGCACTTCCTGGAGCTTCAATAATAATTCAAGGTACAACGACTGGAGTTTCAAGTGATTTCAATGGACGTTTTACCATTAACACTGACTCAGGCTCTACGATTGAAATTTCATACATCGGTTATGAATCTGCTGAAATTTCTGTTAGTGAAAGCTTTGATTTAGGTTTAATTAAATTAAACCCAGGCGAAAACATCTTATCAGGGGTTACTGTATTTGGAGGTTTATCCCTTGCTACTGACAGAGAGACACCTGTAGCTGTTTCAACTCTATCCACTACTGAGATTGAGGAAAGAATTGGTAATTTAGAATTTCCTGAATTATTAAATTCAACTCCTGGAGTTTATGCTACTAAAAGGGGTGGTGCATTTGGTGATAGTTACATTAGCGTAAGAGGTTTTAAACAAGAAAATATTGCTGTATTAATTAATGGTATGCCAGTAAATGATATGGAAAATGGTAAAGTATATTGGAGTAAC
Source organism: uncultured Bacteroidota bacterium (assembly GCA_902587325.1). Lineage (GTDB taxonomy): Bacteria > Bacteroidota > Bacteroidia > Flavobacteriales > Flavobacteriaceae > Eutrophosalina. The sequence continues at coordinate 37,865 of CACIKV010000011.1, read as the reverse complement.
TGGGCTGGTTTAACAGATGTTGTTTCAGCAATGCAGGTTCAAAGAGGTTTAGGCTCTTCTCCGCTTCCAATTTCATCAGTTGGTGGAACGGTTAACATTGTTACTAAATCTACAGAACTTACCCAAGGTGGAAAAGTTGCTGCTACTGTTGGTAACGATGGATATTTAAAAACTGTTCTTAATTACAATACTGGAATTATGGATGGTGGTCATGCTCTATCTTTTGTCTTTAGTAGAACTGCCGGTGATGGTGTAGTTGATTTTACTGAATTTGAATCATATGCATATTTCTTAGGGTATGGATGGAAAAGTGATGATGATAAAAATAATGTGCAATTTATTGTAACTGGTGCCCCTCAATACCACCAACAAAGATATTATAGCTACTATAATCAAGCTACTCTCCAGCAATATGTGGATCATGGTATTTATTATAATTATACTGGGGGGATGTATAAAGGTGAAGGTTTTAACATGAGAAGAAATTTTTATCATAAACCTATTGCATCGGTCAACTGGGAAAGTAAATTAAATTCAAAATCTACCTTGTCTGTGACTGCTTATGCTTCTGTTGGTAGAGGTGGTGGAACAGGAGATCTTGGAAGAATTTATGGATTCCACTATTTTAGTGGTGATTTAAATTATGGATCACAACCTGGAAAATATGCGCTTAGAAATCCAAGTAATGGATATTTTGATTTCGACAAACTTGCAGCATCCAATGGTGGTATTCCAACTACTTTTTACAGTGGAAGAACTTATTCTAATGTTATAGATCCAACTACTGGTTTATATATTGTCAATGATCCTGATGAAAGAGTAAATGGTGTTAAAAGAAATGGAATTATTAGAAGAGCTTCTGTTAATTCACATAACTGGGTTGGAGGTTTAATAAATTTCAAAACACAATCCAATGAAAATTTTGCTTACCAAGTCGGAGCTGACTTGAGATATTATAAAGGTATTCACTACAGAAGATTAGATAATTTACTTGGTGCAGATGGATATAGAGATTTTGATAATGTAAATTATCCAGGAGGATTTATTGCTAAAAAAGAACATCCATCAACAATGGAAAATATTTGGAATGTATTTAAATCTACTGATGATGATGAGAAAATTGATTATCATAATGATGGTCTTGTTTCTTGGCAAGGTTTATTTGGTCAAGCTGAATATGTTACTGATAAATATTCTGTTTTTGTTCAAGGCTCTGTTGCTAATCAAGGATTCCAAAGAGTTGACTTTTTTAGATATAAAGTAAATGATCCTATGCATAAAAGTGCTACAAAAAATATACTAGGTGGTACAATTAAAGGTGGAGCAAACTTTAATATTGATGCAAAAAATAATGTATACATAAATAGTGGATATTATTCAAAAGCACCAAATTTTGATGCAGTATTTCTAGATTATGACAACTACGTAACCCCAGATGCTGATTTAAATAATGAAAAAGTTTTTGGATTAGAAGTTGGTTACGGATATAGATCAAGTAATCTTAATATGAACTTAAACCTTTTTAGAACATCATGGAAAGATAGATTTCTTTCTGAAGATGAGATAAGAATTGGTGGAGTTGAGGGTACAGCTGTTTATTCTGGAGTTGAACAATTACACACTGGAATCGAATTTGACGGTGTATGGAATATTAGCAATTATGTAAAACTTGAAGCAATGGCAACTTTTGGTAATTATAAATACATGAATGATGTCACTGATGAAAGTGTAACAACGAACAGTGGACAAGTAATTGGTTCTTCAACTCTTTACTTAGGTGGACTTAGAATTGAAGATAGTGCACAAACTACTGCGAGAGCTAACTTGGTAATTGCTCCAACTGATAATTTTTATTTTAATGTATCATTATTTCATGCCGATGATATTTTTGGTGGAATACATGAGGACTCAATTTTTGATGATGAATATGGATATATGGATGAAAATTTAACTGATATGAGATTGCCAGATTATCAAATTTTTGATGCTGGAGCAACATTTAAATTCAAAATTGGTGATGATAGTGTTAGGCTTAGATTAAATGTAAATAATGTATTTGATGAAGAATATTATCCTATGTCTACTACGAACTATCCTGTAACTCCAACTAGTACCAATCATATGGGTATTAATGTTGATAATAAAGTTTTTCCTGGGTGGGGTAGAACTTGGAATTTAGGTTTTACTTATCAATTCTAAATTTAGAATCTTAATTTATAAAAACCCTCCAAAAATGGAGGGTTTTTTATTTTATACCTCTAACAATAATTACGTATTCTCCTTTTGGTTTTTTATTTTCAAAAGATGATAAAATATCATCAATTGTTCCCCTTATAGTAGATTCAAAAATTTTTGAAATTTCCTTTGTAACGGAAACTTCTCTTTCACTTCCAAAAGCATTTGAGAAATCATTCAAAGTTTTTATTAATTTATGAGGAGATTCATAAAAAATCATAGTTCTTTTTTCAATTGATAATTCCTCCAATCTGGTTTTTCTACCTTTCTTAATAGGCAAAAATCCCTCAAACGTAAATCTCTCGCATGGTAATCCACTTATTACTAAAGCAGGGATCAAAGCAGTTGGACCTGGCAAACATTCAACCTCAATATTATGTTCTATAGATTTTTTAACAATTAAATATCCAGGGTCGGAAATTCCAGGGGTTCCAGCGTCGGATATCAATCCAACTCTATAGCCATTCTTTAATTTATTTATAATTGATTCAACTATTTTATGTTCGTTAAACTTATGATAAGATTTGAGAGTTTTTTTTATTTCCAAATGATTTAGAAGTTTCACAGTATGACGAGTATCCTCACAAAAGATTAAATCAGAATTTTCTATTTCTTCAATTGCACGTTTTGTTAAATCTGAAAGATTTCCAATAGGAGATGGTATTAAAACTAACTTTGACATTTAAAATTATCTTTGTATTAAATTACAATAAAATTAAAGGAATTAAAGAATGGGGCGAATTGAAGTAATATGTGGATCCATGTTTTCAGGTAAAACTGAGGAATTGATCAGAAGAATAAATAAAGTTGAAAAAACCAATTTGAAATATATGGTTTTTAAACCTGAGATTGATACTAGAAATAAAAAAAACTCAATTAAATCTCACAATAATATTGAAATTCCAGCACAGTCAGTGAATAATGTTGTAGATATTCTTAATTATAAAAATAAATTTGATGTTATCGCAATTGATGAAGCTCAATTTTTTTCCAATGATATTGTTAGCGTTTGTAATGAATTAGCTAATAGCGGTATTAGAGTAATTATAGCTGGTTTAGACATGGATTATTCTGGAAAACCTTTCGGACCAATGCCATATTTGATGGCAATTGCTGAGGAAGTAATTAAGGTTCATGCAATTTGTTCAGATACTGGGAATCCGGCATTGTACAGTTATAGAAAATTAAAAAATAAGGATGTTGTTATGTTGGGAAAGAAGGATGAATATGAGCCTTTATCAAGAGAGGCTTTTATTTTAAAAATGAAAAAAAAATATGTTGAGTAATACATACATTAAAATCAACTTAAAAAATTTAATTCAAAATTTTAATTTTCTTAAAAGTAAAATTTCAAAGAAAACTAAGTTTATGGCTATAGTTAAAGCCTCAGGATATGGGTCAGATGCTACAGAAATTGCTAAATGTTTAGAAAAAAATAAGGTAGATTACCTCTCAGTTGCATATTTACGTGAAGCAATTCGATTAAGAAAAAATGGGATTAATAGTCCTATTTTAGTATTACATCCACAATTAGATGATTTCAAAGAAATAATTGAATATAATTTGGAGCCAAATATATATTCATTTAAGGTTCTAAACGAATTCTTAAATTGTAGAGGTCAAAATTTTAATTATCCAATACATGTAAAATTTAACACCGGATTGAATAGACTTGGATTTTTATACTCTGATGTAAATGATTTAACTAAAATTATCATTTCAAAAAAAATTAATGTTAAGTATATCTTTTCACATCTTGCTGCCTCTGAGGATAAATCAGAAACCGAATTTACCAATAATCAGATCAAATTATTTGAAAAAATAAATGAAAAGATTGAAGAAAATTTAAATAGGAAAATTGATAAACACCTGCTTAATACGTCTGGAATTTTAAATTTTCCTGAACAAGAATATAGTATGGTTAGAAGTGGAATTGGTATCTATGGCTATGGAAATGATTTAGTTTTTCAAAAACATCTGCTACCCGTTGTAAGTCTAATATCTACTATTTCACAAATACATAAAATAAAAAAAGGTGAATCTGTTGGATATAACAGAGGATTTATAGCATCAGGTGATACAAGAATTGGTATTGTTCCAATTGGACATGCAGATGGAATTTCAAGGATTTTAGGAAACAGGAAAGGAAAATTATTAGTGAATAATATTAAATGTGATATAATCGGAAATGTATGCATGGATATGTTAATGATTGATATAAGTAATTTGGATTGCAACGAGGGTGATGAGGTTATTGTTTTTGATGAAAATAATCAAACAGCAGAAGATTTTTCTAAATACTCAAATACAATTTCATATGAAATTCTCACATCTGTTTCAAATAGAATAAAAAGAGTTTATATTTCATGATTAGTTTTAAATAAAACATTTTGATTTTAATCTGATATAAAATAAATGATATAAAAAATTGGTTTGAATTTTAAGTAAGTTTGTTTTCAAATATTTAAAAATGAAATTAGCAGTAGTTGGTGTAACAGGCATGGTTGGTCAAGAAATGTTAAAAGTTCTTGAGGAGATGAAATTTAAAATTGATGATTTTGTTGCTGTTGCGTCTGAAAGGTCTATTGGAAGAAATTTACTATTTAACGGAAATTCTTACAAGGTTATTGGTTTACAAGATGCTATTTATTTAAAGCCTGATATTGCTATTTTTTCGGCTGGTGGAAACATATCAACGGAGTGGGCTCCAAAATTTGCTGAAGTTGGAACTACAGTTATTGATAATTCTTCTGCATGGAGAATGGATAAAACAAAAAAACTCATAATCCCTGAAATTAATGGTAATATTTTGTCAAAAGAAGATAAAATCATTGCTAATCCAAACTGTTCAACTATCCAAATGTTAATGGCATTATACCCTATTCATAAAAAATATGGAATTACTAGAATTGTTGTATCAACATATCAATCAATCACTGGAACTGGTATGAAAGCGATGGAACAACTAGAAAACGAGTATGAAGGTAAGTCCGATGTAATGGCATATAATTACCAGATACATCAAAATGCAATACCCCATTGTGATGATTTTCTAGAAAATGGATATACTAAAGAAGAAATGAAATTAGTAAATGAAACTAATAAGATTTTTAATTCAGATATTTCAATAACTGCTACAGCTGTCAGAATACCTGTTATGGGTGGCCATAGTGAATCAATAAACATTACACTAGAAAATCCTTTTGATCTTAATGAATTGATTAGTGAACTCAAATCTTTTAATGGCCTTGAGATAAAGGATGATATTACCAATAACATTTATCCTATGCCGTTCTATTCAAGAGGATCAAATAATGTTTATGTAGGTAGAATTAGAAAAGATTTTTCTTGTGAAAATAGTTTGAACTTATGGGTGGTAGCGGATAATTTAAGAAAAGGTGCTGCAACAAATGCTGTTCAAATTGCAAAACTTATTGTGAAAAATAATCTAATTAATTAAACACTATAATCTTCCATAAATTTTGTAGTATAAATACCTTTTACATAATTAGGATCATCCATTAATTTTCTATGGAACGGAATTGTAGTTTTTATTCCTTCAACAATAAATTCATCTAATGCCCTTCTCATTTTATTAATAGCTTCAGTTCTTTTTCTATCAGTTGTTATTATCTTGGCAATCATAGAATCGTAATTTGGCGAAATAGTATAACCTCCATAAACATGGGTATCAACTCTAACTCCATGACCACCTGGTAAATGTAAATTTGTTATTTTTCCTGGCGAGGGCCTAAAGTTATTTGATGGATCTTCTGCATTAATTCTGCACTCGATTGAATGTAATTTTGGATAATAGTCATTTCCAGAGACCTTAGCTCCTGAAGCAACTTTAATTTGTTCTTTTATTAAATCATAATCTATTACTTGTTCAGTTATGGGGTGCTCAACCTGAATTCGAGTATTCATTTCCATAAAATAAAAATTTCTTTTATTGTCAACTAGAAACTCAATTGTTCCTACACCTTCATAGTTTATAAATTTAGCAGCTTTAACCGCAGCTTTCCCCATCTTTTTTCTCAGTCTAGAGTTCATGAATGGTGATGGTGTTTCTTCCGTTAACTTTTGATGTCTTCTTTGTATAGAACAATCTCTTTCGGATAAATGAGATACATTTCCATATTGATCAGCAATAATTTGGATTTCAATATGACGAGGTTCTTCAATTAACTTTTCGATATACATATCGTCATTTCCAAAAGCAGCAGAAGCTTCTTGCTTAGCACTAGCCCAATTTTTAGAAAATTCAGCTTTATTCCATACTGCCCTCATTCCTTTACCACCACCACCAGCTGAAGCTTTGATCATAACAGGAAATCCGATTTTATTAGAGATTTTTAAGGCATCATCTTCCAGTTCTACAATACCACCTGAACCTGGTATAGTCGGAACTTTCGCCTGATTCATAGTCGACACAGCAGTTGCTTTATCCCCCATTTTTTCAATCATTTCAGGTGAAGGACCAATAAATTTTATCTTGTGTTCTGAACATATTTTTGAGAACTTTGAATTTTCTGAAAGAAATCCGTACCCTGGATGTATGGCATCAGCATTAGTAATTTCTGCTGCAGCAATAATATTTGAAATTTTTAAATATGATTCTGAACTTGGCGCTGGTCCAATACAAACTGCTTCATCTGCAAATACCACATGAAGACTATCTTCATCTGCTTTTGAGTAAACAGCAACTGTTTTTATACCCATCTCTTTACAAGTACGTATTACACGCATTGCAATTTCACCCCTATTAGCAATTAAAATTTTTTTAAACATAAAAGATATTAGGGTTCAATTAAAAAAAGCGGTTGATCAAATTCAACAGGGGAGGAATCATCAACTAAAATTTTCACAATTTTTCCAGAAACATCAGACTCAATTTCATTGAATAGTTTCATTGCCTCAATTACACAAAGAGTCTGTCCTTCTGAAATTTGATCCCCAACCTCAACAAAATTATCTTTATCAGGTGATGGTTTTCTATAAAAGGTTCCAATAATTGGAGACTTAATTGTAATGAGATTTGACTCATCATTAGCTGTAACAACAGAATTATCGGTGGCAATAGGAGTTGGGTTTGGAGGTGATTGAACCGATTCAACAGGTTGAACTGGTTGTATTTGAGGAATAAACGGTTGTTGCACAACTTGAGAATTTTCGCTTTTTGTGTTTCCCTTAATATTAATTTTAATATTGCTATTTTCAATATTAACTTCACTTACACCTGTTCTAGCTACGAACTTAATTAATTGTTGTATCTGCTTAAAATTCATAAGTATTAATTAATTAGATGAGCAAAAATGATAAAAAAAAGAATAAAAACACAAAAAAAACCTTAAAAATTAAAAAAATCAATCAAAATCTAAAAAATATTAAAAAAAAGTATAAAAAAAAATAAAAAAAGGGTATAAAAACTATACAAATAGATATAAAAACATCAAAAATTGCTTTAAAAACGTTAATTTATATTAATTTTTGATATAAAAAGTGTTAAAAAATGTATAAAAAAATAAAATTATACAAAATTAGTTACGGATTATCAAATATGTCTAATATTTTATAAATTTTTTAATATAATTAGGGTAAAATCATTAAAATTGATTCAAAAAAGACATAAAAACACGATAATTGGGTTTATAAATAAAAAAAAGCCCAAAAATGGGCTTATATTTTTGAAAAAAAGTTAAAAAAATTACAATTTTAACTTTCTTCTTCAGCTGAATCAATTAAAACTTTACCGCGGTAATAAAGCTTCCCTTCATGCCAGTGAGCACGATGATACAAATGATCTTGTCCAGTTGTTTTATCTGTTGCTATTTGAGCATAAGTAGCCTTGTAGTGAGTTCTCCTTTTATCTCTTCTTGTTTTTGATGTTTTTCGCTTTGGATGAGCCATGATTTACTTTTTTAATTCTTTCAATTTATTCCAACGAGGGTCGAAATTAATACTTTTTTCTTGATTAATATCAAATTCTTTTAATCTATTTACTATTTCCGAGTCAAGACTGCCATCTTTAACACCTGGATGGACAAGCTTTAACGGGACAGAAAGAACTATCATCTCATAAAAATACTGGTCTAAATCAATTGAATGTGATCCAAAAGGTAAAATTAATAACTCATCATTCGTGTCATCATAATCTTCTCCGAAATTAACAACTAAATCTAGTTTAGATAGCAAATCATGGTTAAAAGATTCATTTGAGATTGAACAGTTTACATTAATTAAACCTTTACTTGTAAAGTTTAACTCCAAAATAGTTGGTTTTTTTGACAACTTAACAGAAATATTAAATTTTCCAGAATTAAACTCAGAATAATTAAAGTTTTTGAAAAATTCTTCATTTAAAGAATAAGAAAATTCATGCAACCCATCTTTTAGGCCAGAAAACTTTAAAATATGTTTATCACTTCGCTTCACCTGATTAATTAAGCAAACGAATATAATAAATTTAAATACTGAAATTATTTTTTTACTGATTTTAAATCCGATACTTTAAGTGGGTTAGAATTATTTTTTTCATAAGAAATTCTATTATTATATATTTTACATGCAGTGTAAATTGCAGATCTAAAAGAAGAAGGATCAGCTATATTTTTTCCAGCTATATCATATCCAGTTCCGTGATCAGGTGAAGTCCTAATTACATCTAATCCAGCAGTAAAATTAACTCCACCTCCAAAAGATATTGTTTTAAATGGAATTAGACCCTGATCGTGATATATTGCTAATACAGCATCAAATGATTTATACTTATTTGAACCAAAAAAACTATCACTGGGAAAAGGTCCAAAAATTAGATTATTATCTTCAGAAATTTCTTCAAGAGACGGTATTAAAATTTTTTGATCATCATCACCAATAATACCTTCATCACCAGCATGTGGATTAATAGATAAAACAGCTATTTTAGGAGATGAAATTCCAAAATCTTTAATCAATGATTTTTTAATCACAGATATTTTATTAAAAATAAGTTCTTTTGAAATTACACTTGAAACATTTTTTATAGCAATATGTTCAGTTAATAGAGCGACTTTTAAATCTTCAGAAACCATAAACATCAATGCATCACCATCAAAATACTTATTTAAAAAATCTGTATGCCCCATAAAATCAAAATCATTATTAATAATATTTTTTTTATTTATAGGAGCAGTCACTAAAATATTAATTTTATTATCCTTTAGGGATCTAGTAGCTTCTGTCAAAGACTTTCTTGAAAAATCACCTCCTTGAGAATTTATTTTCCCAAAACTTAAATCAAAATTAGAATTCGAAACTTCAAGTATGTTTAATTTATTTGGCTTAGCTTTTTCAATTTCATCTATCTTTTTTAATTCAACATTAAGATTTAAATGATTTATTTGTGTTTTTAGTAAATCATAATTTGAAAAAACAATTGGAATACCAAAGTGAAACATTCTTTTATCTTGGTAGCATTTAAGAATAACCTCTATACCAATTCCATTTGGATCTCCAGTCGAAATTCCTATTAATGGCTTTGTTTTTGACATTTCTTTCCTAATAATGTGTATTTTTGAGCTTCCAAAGATATAGAAATAAATGTTTACAGGAATTATAGAAAATATTGCAATTATAACTGAAATTGAGAAAAGTGGAGATAATTTGATTTTGACATTTGATTCTAAATTAACTAAAGAACTAAAGATAGATCAAAGTATATCTCATAATGGCGTCTGTTTAACTGTAATTAATATTTTAAATGATTCATATTCTGTTGTTGCTATCAAAGAAACAATTTTAAAAAGTTCAATAAAAAAATGGAGGATTGGCGATCAAATTAACTTAGAAAGAGCAATGAAAATTGGTAATAGACTGGATGGACACATAGTTCAGGGCCATGTTGATCAAGTTGGTATTTGTAAAAAAATTATTGAAGTGAATGGTAGTTGGTATTTTTCATTTGAATACAAAAAATCTGAAAATATAACCATTGAAAAAGGTTCAATTGCAATTAATGGGGTAAGCTTAACTGTTGTTAATTCCAAAAGAAATGCATTCTCAGTTGCAATTATTCCCTATACATACAACCACACTAACTTTAAAAATTTAAATATTGAAGACGAAGTTAATCTTGAGTTTGACATGGTTGGAAAATATATATCAAAATTAGTTAATACTCAATCTTAAAATGCAAAGAAAGATTATTGCATTGCTTGCAGCTACAGTAGCAACTAGTATATATGGAATTAATCATACTGTTGCTAAATCAGTAATGCCAATTTATATCGGTTCTCTAGGTCTTGTGTTATTAAGAGTGCTAGGTGCTACAATTTTGTTCTGGATTATAAGCTTATTTAAAAAAAGTAAAAAAATTGAAAAGAAAGATAGATTAACAATTCTAAAATGCGGTCTTTTTGGAATGGGCTTTAACATAGCTGCTTTCATTACTGGACTTGATTTTTCAACTCCAATTAATAGCTCTATATTAATAATTATAACTCCTATTTTTGTAGTTATTTTATCCTTTTTCTTATTCAAAAAGAAACTCAATTTTTCTAAAACTACTGGGATTTTTCTAGGTTTTATTGGGGCTACTATTTTGATTTTAAATGCTGACTCGAACAGTTCTGTTGGCAGAAATATCCCTTTAGGCAATTTTTTATTCATAATAAATAGTATTAGCTATGCTTATTACTTAATAATTGTAAAGCCAATGACAGAAAAGTACGACCTAATAACTTTATTTAAATGGCTTTTTTTAATTGGTCTAATATTTAATTTTCCAATAGGCATTAAACAATTTAATCAAGTTGATTGGAATAACTTGCCTTTTTATGAGGCTACTTTACCTTTAATGTATGTGGTTATTTGTACCACATTTATGACATATTTCTTAAATGGTTTCGCATTAAGTAGATTGACATCTGCTGAGGTGGCTGTTTTTGTCTATTTACAGCCAATTATAGGTGTTGTATTTGCTTTACTATCAAAATCTGATTCGTTAAGTATAACTATAATTATTTCATCTATCTTAATTTTCACTGGACTATACTTAACAACTAAAAAACTTCAAACAAATAGTAAAAATTAAATAAAAATTTCATTTTCAGAATAAGTTTTAGCTTTTCCAGAAATTAATACTCTATCTTTTAAATTTTCACAAATTAATTCACCTCCTTCATTAGAAAGTTGCTTAGCAATCATTCTATCTTTTTTTAAAATCGAACTCCAATATGGAATTAAAGTGCAATGAGATGATCCAGTAACAGGATCCTCAAAATATGTTGATTGAGGAGTAAAATATCTTGAAATAAAATCACAATCAATTCCTTTTGAAGTTAAAATAACACCTCCAGGATCAATATTTATTTTATCAAAAATATTTCTATTGATTTTGATATCAATAACATCATCTATGTTATTATAAACTAATACATAATCTCTAGATTTGAGGACTTTATCTGGCTTAATGCTTAATGAATTATAAATTTCTTCAGGCAATTCAGACTCAATTGGCTCACGCTTTGGAAAATCTAATTGATACAAATCATTTAAAATATTAACCGATAATTTGCCAATATTTGAATTAAATAATATTGTTTCAAAATTTAAATTTAAGTGTTTATTAATACAATGTGCTGCAGCAAGAGTGGCATGCCCACATAGATCCATTTCAATATCTGGTGTAAACCATCTTATACTAAATTTTGAGTTTTCATTTATAAAAAAAGCTGTTTCTGAAACATTGTTCTTTTTCGCAATTTTTAATAATATTTCATCACTTAACCATTTTTTTAATGGAACAACGCAAGCTGGATTACCTAATAATTTTCTCGATGTAAATGCATTTATTCTAAAATTTTTAAGAATCATATAAAACAGCTGTAACAATTAGTTTAAATCGAAAATAATAAATAGTTACTAGGTTTTTTATAAATTAATGGCTCAATTCTATTAAGCCATTTTTTATGTCTTTTCATAATTATGTAATAATATGGATCCTATTTGGATTAATGACTTTTCTATTTCTAATAATAAGTAAAGTAAGAGCTCCATATGGAAGACACTCTACTAAAGGTTGGGGTTTAATGATTAGTAATTCTTGGGGGTGGTTTTGGATGGAACTTCCTGCATTATTATTAGTGCCTACAATAAGTTTTGTTGGAAGTAATGAAATGAATTCTCTTTCAATACTGCTTGTCAGCTTGTGGTTTATACATTATTTCAATAGAGTAATTATATTTCCATTAAGAATAAAAACAAAAAATAAAAAAATGCCAATATCTATTGCTATTAGTGCATTCTTTTTCAATTGTATTAATGGAATTATAAACGGTATATATATTGGATATTTTTTAGAGTCCGATTTAAATTTTAATATCACTTTTATTTTAGGAATGGGCTTGTTTATTACAGGGATGTTTATCAATATAAAATCAGATAATAAACTAATCTCATTAAGAAATAAAGGAGATGGATATAAAATACCAAAAGGAGGAATGTTTAGATTAATTTCATGTCCAAATCATCTGGGAGAAATTATCGAATGGACTGGTTTTTTCATTATTGCACTCAACCTACCAGCATTAAGTTTTACACTTTGGACTTTTTTCAATTTGGTTCCAAGAGCATTAAATCATCACGAATGGTATAAAGAATATTTTGATAATTACCCGAAAAACCGAAAAGCATTAATACCTTACATTTTGTAATACCCAATTAATATCATAATTTTAAAAAAAAAACTATGAATGCATCTAAAGCAAATCTTATAAATTCAATTAGTTTAATAGCTATTGGCGGATGGGGTTATTTTTCTGGCTCATCTATGACAGCATTAATTCCAGTTGTATTTGGTGTTATTCTTTTACTTTGTAATAATGGAATTAAAAAAGAACATAAAATAATAGCTCATGTCGCAGTTTTAGCAACTTTTATTTGCCTTTTAGGTCTATTTATGCCATTGAAAGGTGCTATTGAAAGAGCTGATAACTTAGGAATTATTAGGGTTACCATAATGACATTGACCTGTGCTGTGGCTATTGTTACTTTCGTTCAATCTTTTATAAAAGCAAGAAGAAAAAATTAATTTTTCTTAGTTGGAAATCTACCATAATTACCCATACCATCATAATCAACTTCATTAGTCTTATCAAAATCTTTGTATTTATCTTTTTCTTCTGAATTTATTAGAAAAATACTTGCTATTACTAAACAAGTAACTAAGAATCCTACAAAAAATAAATAGATCTCCATATGCCTTTTAATTTCATGTAATATCTAAATCCCTGTATTTATCTTTTTCTTCTGAGTTAATTAAAAAAATACTTGCTATAACTAGGCATGCTAATAAAAAACCAACAAAAAATAGATATATTTCCATGCCTTACTTATAATTTTGTTTTACAAAAGAGCCTAACGCTAATATTGATGGCACCCACAAACCGACATACATTCCCTCATCTTTAAATCCAGAAAACCATAATGTAACAGACAATAAAAATGAAATAAAAGCTGCAGATATTAATAAAACTGTGGATTTCTTAAAATTTTTAAACATAATTAAGTCTTGAAATTAATTGATAAAAAGTTAATTAGTTATTGTTGTTACATCGAAATTATATAAAAAAAAATTAAAATCATACATTAGCGACATGAATAGTGGAATCGAAAAACTTTTTTTAAAAGTTTTTTCAGAAAATAATCTTAAAAAATTTGAAAAGTTTATACTTTTTTTTGCAACAATTGGTTTTATAATTCACCTTGGGCTAATACTGTTGAATAATAATGGTTTATTAAATCTTTCAATTGGAGAAGATAATTTATTACAAAATCCAATCTCAGCAATATATACTCCATTTTCATTTATTTTAGTTTATGAAGCTTTTCTGCTTATCTACTATTTACCAAGATCATTCACAACATCGGTTGGTAAACAATATGAAATCATTTCATTAATTCTAATAAGAAAAATATTTAAAGACATACCAGATGTTAATTTGAATGACAACTGGTTTCTAAATGAGAATAACATCCAGCTTATATATGATTTATCTGGGATTTTAATAGTATTTTTTCTGATTTTCATTTTTAGAAAATTAAAAGAAAACTTGCCAAACTTATCTGTTAATAAAAATTTAGAAAGATTTATAAATTATAAAAGACTAATAAGTTTGATTTTGGTACCAGTCCTAACTACTGTATGTTTAATTAGTTTCTTTGATTGGTTTAATGGTGTTTTTTCTAATGAACCTTTTGACGATAATTTAAATTATCTATTCTTTGTAGATTTCTTTACAATTTTAATTTTGGTTGATGTCTTTATTTTGCTTATATCCTTTCAGTATACAGAAAGATATTCTCAACTAATTAGAAATACTGGGTTTATAATATCAACAATCTTATTACGACTTTCCTTTAGTGCAACTGGACTTGTAAGTATAATTCTGCTAGTGAGCGGTATTATTTTTGGTATAATTATTTTGGCTATTTATAATCAGATGGAAAAACAATCCATAAAGATTTAATCACAAGGTCCCTCTTTAAAAACCACAACTCCATCACATTCTGCTTCATAACGATTGCTGTAAGTAAAACCATTACAAGCACAAACAGGCTCATAAACTGAAGGTGTTACACAACTTCCATTTATTTTAGATAAATCGATACATCCTTCAAAGTACTTATTTACAAATTCTCTATACTCAACAGAGCCAAATGACATTCCGCTAATGACAGAAATTACATTTCTGACTAAATTAATACCATCTGTATTTTCTGGCATATCAAATGATGATTGATCCATACTTATTAAAACATTTTCTTCACTTTCTAGATCTATTGCTGTGTAAAAGTAATACCTTAAAACATATCCAATACTCAAATCAGTATTTCCATACTTTACATCAAAAGCTGATTCATCTTTTATTGTTGTTTTTAAAACTCTATATGGTGTTGTAAAAGAATTATTTTTTCTCAAAGCAGGAAGTTCAATTGGCTCTACCTGCAAATCAGTTTCAACTGAAATGGAGTCATTTTTACTACTACATGATATTAATGAAAAATAGATAAGAGAAAGTAATACACTATTCATGATTTTTAAATTAATTATTTTTTGAAAGGTTAAATTAGCTTGCATAAGTTTTATATTTTGGTTTCAATGGAGAGATTATTTCAAATATTTTTAAATCCTTTTTAGTTCTAAAATCAAAAACAGGTTCACCTTCAATACACAAAAAAGTTCCTTTAGACAGGTTTTTTTTATTGTTTTCAAGATTACCTTCAAGAATAAAAATTGAATGAATAAAACCCTTTTTAATTTTTAAACTATGTATCCCAGATGAAAATACATATTCATTTATCAAAACACCCTCGCTGTCCATTTGTAGAGGTGATCCATCGCCTTTAATAATTTTTTTTGTAAAATTTTTTTTTCTAAAAATCTTAAAGTCAGATGATCTAAAGTCATCATAACTAGCCTCTTTTTTTAATGATTGAGATAAATCAGGATCAAACCATATTTGAAAAATCTCGGACTCATCATTTATTTCTTCAGCATGAGAAATCCCATTTCCAGACCTTATAATTTGAACATCACCCTTTGAAAGAGGGATCCACTTATTTTGTTTGGTATCAAAATGATTAATATTTCCTTTTAAAATAAAACTACAAATCTCAAAACCTTGATGAGGGTGTAACCCAATTGTACTTTTATCTTTTGGAGTCCAAGCATGCGCCCAATAAAATAAATTTGAGTAAGGTTTAAGCTTTCCTCCATCTTGTGGAAAACCAATAGGTTTTTTTTCTAGAATTTCTCCATAATTAAAATTTCCACTTGCCTGATCTTGTTTTGTATAAATATTAACTGCCATATACATTTAAAATAAATTTTTCTAAACCTTGCATAAATTTAATTTTTAGATTTTCATCTAAAATACCCTTATCCTTATTGAAATTTTCATAAAAGTTTGGTAAAGAGAAGGTCGGAATTTCATATGGGTTTCCTCTTGAAATTCTTGTATGAGCAATTTCCAAAACTAATTTTGCTCCTCTGCTTCCATCAGAAGTTGCTAATAAAAACATAGGCTTATTATACCAAACAACTTTTTCAACTCTCGATATCCAATCAAAAATATTTTTAAAAGCGGCAGTGTATACACCATTGTGCTCTGCAAATGAAATTATGATTCCATCTGAATTTTTTAATTCTTCTTTAAATTTATATGCTAGTTTTGGAATACCACTTTCTTTATCTCTATCAATGCTGTATATCGGCATTTCATAATCAATTAAGTCAATTATATTAGCGCGAGACTTAGGAACTAAAGATGCAGCATATGAGGCTAGCTCTTTATTAATTGAAGTTTTAGATGAACTAGCACCAAAAGCGACAATATTTTTCATCTATCTGTTATTATGCGATCCATCACAAAATCCATTTGGATTGGATGTATTACCACAAATACATATTGGTTTATCTTTAAATTTCATTTACTTCTTAACTAATGTTACTTCAAGTTTAATATCGTCTAGAATAAGCTTGTCTCCCAAATTTTCAAAAAAAGAGCCAGATCTAAATCTAACATTATAATCTGATCTATCGAAAGTTAGATCGGCAATATAACTTTGATCACTTACAGGTTTTAGTGTAAATACTATGGGATGAGTTATGCCTTTTATAGTCAGTTCACCACTAACTTCAAAACTGTTATTATCGGCTTCTATCCTAGAAAGCTCTGGCGGTAGAACTTCATTTATTTTAAGATACGAAGTTTGGTATTTATTCACTGAGAAAAAATCATCAGATCTTAAATGACCTTCTAGTCTTTGTTTACCTCCACCAGATAAATCCTGAACATCAAGTGTGGTCATATCAACTGTAAATTCGCCACCGGTCAATGCATCACCGTTAAACTCAAGTTGAGCTTTAGAAAACTTCAAGGCTCCAAAATGTTCTTTTGTCGTAATTTCTTTTCCTATCCATTTGATACTACTTTTACTTAAATCCATCTGAACTTGAGAACTTAAATTCAGACAAGTCATCAATATAATTAATAATAAAAAATTTTTCATGTTATTTGTTTTTTTTAAATATACCCAAAAATCTTACCAAAATTTGGGGAGCTAAGATGGTTATTATTTATTAGTGCTATTTTTTTGAATTAAAGATTGTTATAAAAAATAAATATTATTCCTTTGTAAAATAAGACTCTAATTCTTTGAGTGTCTTTTTACTAGTCTTTATATCTTTTATTATTTTTCCTTTTTCAAGCAAAACAATTCTTTCTGAAACTTCAGTGACATCTTGCAAATCATGACTTGAAATCAATACTGTAACACGGTTATAAGTGGATAGTTTTTTTATAATTTTTTTAAGCCTAATTTGAGTGGTAGGATCTAAATTAGCGAAAGGTTCGTCTAATATAATAACAGATGGTGATCCTATTAATGCAGCAACAATTCCTACTTTTTTCTGATTACCTTTGGAAAGGTCTCTTATGTATTTTTTTCCACCTAAGATTTCTCCATTAAAAAGATCTTCAAACTGTTTTAAAAATTCATTTACTTCTTTTTCTTTAACATTTCTTAATTCACCAATAAAATAGAAATATTCTTCCGGCATTAAATATCCAATTAAAAAAGATTCATCTAAATATGCAGATGAAAAAGTTTTCCAGTCTTCACTTTCTCTTACATTAATTTCATTGTTAGTAACAATTCCTTTAGTTGGCTTTATTAAATCTAATAAACAACTAAACATAGTAGTTTTTCCAGCTCCATTATTTCCAACCAAACCAAATGCTTGGCCTTTAGGAATCTCTAACAGATCAATATCTAACACAACATTTTTTGCATAAGATTTTTTTAAATTTTTAAATGTTATCATAATTAATTAGTTTGTTTATAAGCTGAAAGTGCCGAATATTTTTGAGATTTGTATGTCTTTAAAATTATTTTGAAAAAAATATTTCTAAGAAATATTCCAAAGATTCCAATAACTCCTACGCAATAAGCTGCTATGTATCTATCATATCCGACTGAGACAAAATAAAATATTAGCATTGGAAAAACCAGCTGAGGAAATGCAAGTAGTAATGTTTTAGAGTTAAAAGATTTTTTATCTCCAAATGCATTTTTATTTGATTCCAAATCAATAGCAGTTCGGTTAAAAGCACCTGACCAAAGTGTCATGTAAGAGTTTATACCTAAATTGTACAAAGAACAACAAATCAATACAATTACATAATACAATCCAAAGTAAGAGTAAATAATTAAAGCCAATGTAGTTGTAAAAAGAGTTCCGATGATTCCTAAATACCATTTAGATTTCAGATAATCCAAATAAGTTATATTTTGACACATCATTAAGGGATAATGCTTGCTATCCCAACTTGGTACCATACCACAAAAAGTGAACATAAATCCGGCAGTTGAAAAAAACAATCCAAAAAACTCACCTGTTTCGCCATAAACATCACCAAAAAGCATAAAAATAAACCCATAAAAAACAAATAAGGTCCCCATAATGGTTGTAGATCTCGCCCTTTTTGCTCTTGTTATTAATCTTAGATCATTTTTAATAAAAATTGCAGCACTGCCAAATCGGTTCAGCCAATCAAAATTATTCATTTTAGCTTCTTTTACTTTCATACTTAAGCCTGTATCTATCGAAAGATTATTTCTAAAAAACATCATAACATAATAATATGTATACACAAGTAGTAAAAGCGGAACAAAAACTAAGATTGGAGTTTCATAAAAAGAATAAAATATCATTTCTGAATAAATTGAAAGATCTACAATCATATTGTACTCTAAAATTTTTAATACTGTCAATAAAACAAACAAAACAAAAACTAGCTTGTCTTTTTTATTAAGTAAAATATTTAAAAAATTTGTAATATATATGATTAGAATTATAGATACATTCCATAGAAATAAATTACCTGAATCCGTTTCTAAATTTACAAATGCTGAGAACATTAATAAATAAATAATCAATGCCAAATTAAAAATTGAAAAAATCGTTTGATGCATTGCATAGCGGATAACCGTTGATTTTTTTAAGGGTGTTAGTAGTAAAGATCTAATATTTAAAATAGGGATTTTTTGAAATAGATATCTAATGACTATTAAATAACCAATTATATAAATTATCTCTTTGTTTAACCATGAAAAAGGATCAGCTATATTTTCGGCTTCAGGATTGGTTAGACTTGCACCAAAAGCATGAATTAAACCTATTAATATGCTCATGAGAATAGACCAAAAAATCCAGAAGAACATCATTATTTTAGAAAAAAGATTTCCTGCTAAAGATGCTGATCTAAAAAATGACTTCCACTGTAAATTGCTTAATTGAAACATTTTTATTTAATATTTTTCATCTTCAAACTCAAATAAATATTTATGTTGATTTAAATTAATTCCTGATAATTTATTTTTATTTGACAGTTCATATACAACGGTCTTCATTATTTTTTTGTTACAACCTTCATTTTTCTTAAAATTATAAAGGAGCTCCGTTATTCTTTTTTCATCATTGTATATTAATGACTTTTCAATAATATCACTGAGCTCATTAATAAAAAAATTATATTGATCATTATAACATTCTTTAATTAACTCTAAAGTTTTAAGACTTTTTCCTCTTCTTCTAAAATTTTTAAAGTAAAATTTTTTTAGCTCCTCACTCACTGTTTTAGTTAATGTTTCAGTCATTATTTAAATGAATAGCAATTATAAGATTATTTTATTTAATTAACTGTTTTTTTAAATTATTTAAAATAAAAACTAGCTAAAATTATAATGATCATAATTTAACATTAACTTAATTATCATTTTAAAAAATTATACTTAAAATTTTATAATTTCCAAAATCCAAAAAACAACAATTATGAAAAAAATTATTTATTTATTGCTTTTTGCAATACCTTTTTTAAACCTAAATGCACAGGATGACACTCCTTCACCATACCTGATTAGAATGCATGTTTTAGAAGTTGAAGGAAACCTTGGGGCTTTTATTCAAGCAAATAGAAACTTTTACAAACCGCTAGCTAAGCAAGGTGTTAAGGACGGTAAGTGGGCCGGATGGGCAATGTTTAGATCTTTTTCCAACGGTAATATTTTTGTATTCTTTCACCATTACAACAGCCCAGAACAATATGCTAATAGCGGAAATGTTTTCTCAACTGAAATAGCTGAAGAACTTGGCCTTGAAATGCCTGATTCAAGTAAATGGACTTGGAAATCATTAGGCAGCAATGAATTATGGCAATTAAACGGATTTGTTATGGGAAAAAGTAGATCTAACTTTTTTGTATTTAATAAATTTAAATTTGCATTTCCTGACAAACAAAAATTCATTGAAAATAACAGGGCCTGGGGTGAATTGGTTGTAAAACCACAATTAGATGAAATTAAAGGTTCTAGTTGGGCAGTTGCAACTTTAGTCACATCAGCATCGTATGAAGATCAAGAATCAACCAAATATAATGGTATATCGTTCGACGGTTTTGATTCTCTTGAACAAATCTTACACAGAAGATCCTACAAAGAAAGTGGTGGAATAGCTGCAAATGTTAATTGGCAAAACTTTCAAAAATATGTTAATGAAAATGATTTAACTGAGTTTAACTCTGCAGTTTCAAGTTCAATTTACAGAAATTTAGATTCAACTTGGGACGAATAAAATTTTAAACTATGAAAAAAATTATAATATTATTATTTGCTGTATTTTTTAGTATTTCGCTAAATTCTCAAAGAAATCCAAATGCTGAATATTGGATAAGTTTTACTTACCAACCACAAAAAGGGATGGTTGAGAAATTTGAAAAAGCTGTTGCTAATAAAACTAAAAAGTATAATACTAGTGAAGAAACAGCCATATTTGCTTTTCAAATTATGACAGGTTCATCTCAAGGTGCTTATCAAAGATGGATGGTGAGAAAAGATGTTTCATACTTTGATCAAGACACTAGCGATGAGCTGAAATATTGGAATGAAAACGTAGACCCATACATTGCAAATAAAAGCGGTCAAAGAATATGGCAAATCTTAAAATCGGCTAGTTATGGTTGGGATGAGCCAAGATCACCTCTTAAGTATTATACTCAACAGATATATGTAGTTAAAAGAGGAAAAAATCAAGATTTTATGACTCCTCACAGAAAATTAAAACAGCTTTTTGCTGACAACGAATTTTCAGGAAATCGTGCTGTCTTTAGGTTAGTTAGCGGGGGTAATAATCAAACCTATATGATTGTCTCTGGTTTTGATAATCACGATAACAGTTTAACCTCTTCCAATCTTCCAGATGGGACAAGTTGGAGAGATGCCTACATAACAAAATTTGGTGAAGATGCTTATTCTGCAGATTGGGGTACTCAATATGATGCAATTGAGATGTGGGGATCAAATTCTGTAAAAATGCAATTTCGACCAGATTTATCAACTGAATTAAATTAAATATTATGAAAAAATTATTATACATCACTTTTATATTAATTACAACTATATCCTATTCACAAAATCAAATTTCATATGAAGCTATTTGGTTAAATGAAGGCATGGAAGAACAATACCTGGAGGTTGAAAAATTTTGGTCAGAAATTAAAAAAGAGGCTATCTCAAGAGATCTACAAAGTGGCTGGGTTGTTTGGAAAGTAATTAAAAATCCTGACAATGAAGAACATCAAAAAAAGCCCGATTATATTGTTATGAACGGTTTCAAAGATGCAGACCAAAGAAAAAAACAAGTAAATTGGGAAGAGTTAGGAATGGAAGTTTACAAAGGAAAATTATCGAAATCAAAATACAAGAAAGAATTTGCTAAATGGCAGGGCACTAGAAAAAAAACAAGCAGATTTTTAGTTGAAAGGTTAGACAATACTGAATGGAAAGTACCTCCTGGAAGTGAAACAAAAGTTTATTTTAATGGTTTTCAAGCCCTTAATGATGATTATGAAAATTATGAAATGAAATACTTTAAAAAATGGCATGAAAAAAGAATGGATGCGGGCGATTTAGGCTGGTGGGAATTCAATAAGGTAATATCTAGAAGTGATAATGAAAACAAAGATGTTACTCATTTCACAATGGATGTAACTCTTGTTGATAATTACTTTCAAACATATCCTGAAGCAACTGAATTTTCAGACCAAATGATGAGAAAACATGGAGCAGCAAGTAGAAAAAGAATAATTGGAGATCAGCTTGAACTTAAGTTTGTTCAATTTGCTCAAAATTAAAAATTAACACCTGTCGATAAAACCCCGATTATTCGGGGTTTTTTATTTTAAACTTTTTATAATAATTATTTAGGAAATATATAATTATTAATGTAAAAATAATCGATAAATAAGATCCTTCGAAACCAAAATCTCCACCGTTTAAATTATTTGGTTCTAAAATTTCAAATTCTATTAGTGAGTACGTATCCAGTCCACTGACATTAAACCCAAAGATTACTTGAAAGAAATTCCAACTAAAATGAAAAGCAAATGGAAACCATAGATTTTTAGTGTATATATAAGAAACTCCTAAGGCAATTCCTCCAATAAATAATTCAACAAGCGCAAGATAATTTACATTAGGATTAAAAAAATGTAATAAAGAAAAAAGTGCAGACGATATCACTAATGATATTATAGGATTAAATGATTTTAATAAATTTTTTAGGACATATCCTCTGACAAAAGTTTCTTCTAGGACTGATACGCCTATAAATAGTATTAATAACCATATTATACTAGACAAATCGTAGTTGATTCTAGAAAATTGAATTTCATCTAATGATTGTAATATTGCATATCCCAAAGCCATCATAAATAATCCCAAGGTCGTTCCTAAAATAATATCATTTCTCTTCCCTTTGATTTCAAATCCCATATTTTTAAATGGTTCTTTATCAACATATTTCATAAAAATCCACAATAGAAGGAAAATACCCGCCAAGTCAAAATATTGAATAATTGTCATTGCTGGAAGGTTATCTAAAGTTTCAAGATCAGCTAAAGAAAAATCAAAAATTTCAAGTTTTGAGAATAATGCTGAAACACCAATTCCCAATAACTGAAAAATTGTAGCAAAGAAAAAAAATGCAGGTATAATTATAATGGTTCTAAACCAACCCTTTTCTATTAGACTTTTACTCATTTTACATTAAATATACATTTTTGAAAGAAAAATATTTTTGGAATATCTTATTTAATTTGATTGATATTTCTAATTTTAAGATATGAATGAAGCTTTTTATAAAATAAAATCCATCTTTTTTATTTTAATTCTACTATTTGCGTGTGAGGAAAATGAAGATGCAAATGATATAAATAGTGATGCTGTTCAAATAGGTCTTTTTAACAGCGTATTGAGCCATGATGGCTTGACGAGACAATTCATAGTTTATGTTCCAACAAATTATGATTCTAATTTAAATTATCCTTTGATGATTAATTTTCATGGATTTGGTGGTACAGCATCTGATTTTGTTGAAACTGCTGACATGAGAAATTTAGCTGAATCTGAAGGTTTCATAATTGTTTATCCTCAGGGTACTAATCTAGGTGGTTATCCTCATTGGAACTCATCTGCCCCGTCTAGCGATAATAAAAGTAATGTAGATGATTTTGGGTTTATTGAGGCTATGATTGAAAATATTTCTTCAACGTATTCTATTAACGAAAATAGAGTTTATGCAGCTGGTTACTCAAATGGCGGATTCATGTCATACTATCTTGCATGCAACTCTAAAAAATTTGCAGCGATTGGTTCTGTTGCGGGTACCATGATTGATGACAGTTACCAAAATTGTAATGCTTTAGTCCCTACTGCAATGATAAATATTCATGGGACAGCTGATAGTGTAGTTTTATACGATGGTGATTCGTACGGATCAACAGCTATCACAGATGTTGTCAATTGGTGGAAAAATTTTAATAGCTGTTTTAATGTAGATATTATTACAAATCAGGATGAATCTATAGAACAACAAATTTATTATGATGACTCTGGGAATCCATATGTTCAACATGTAAAGATTTACAATGGAGAGCATTATTGGAGTGATAAACTAAATTTCAACGGTAAAAATACAAGTCAATTAATTTGGGATTTTGTTTCTCAATTTAATTTAGACGGCACATTAAACTAAGTTTTATTAATCACTGACAACTGCAGGTTTTATTTCCTGATCACTTTTTAAAACCACAAATGTAGAAATAGCATAATAAGCATGTTTATTCTGTGCTGATGTTTGCAAATCATTCACCCAAGGCTGAAAAGCATACTCAAACTTTAGAGTTTTACCGTTTAAATTTTCATCAAAATTATCCAATCTTAATGGTACTGCCATCCCTGGGCACCATCCAGCTCTATCAGGAGACCAATTACCCGCTTGATTATTGATTGGATTAGCACTACACCCAATTCCTTTCATTTCGTGTTGGAACCTATTAGCATCATTAATCTTAATATCGTGAGTTCTAAAGCACCATTCTGCACATCTTCTTCCATCAGAATCTGCAGGTGTTGCATGACCCCAACCAGTAATGATTGTTCTTAAATGGGCGCTTTGAATATTCTCGCCAAAAGAAATTGTTTTATCAAGATCAAATTCAGATTGATCTTCACCATAAATTACTCCTTCCAAAGAGTTTTTATTATACTGCATAACTCTTGATATTTGGTAGTGTTTATAATCAGGTTCACCCTCAGTATAATCAAAATCAACAGACAAATTCCAACCATCTGATCCCCATACCTCTATATAAGCTTTTAACTCTACAGTTCCTGACAACAGGGATTTAAAATCAGTAACATCTATTTCAATTCCTCTTTCTAAAACACTAGTATCAACACCATATGGTGTTATATATCTTCCAATTTCCAACCATTCATTGCTTGCAGGCTCTTTAACTAATATGTTTGCAAATACATCCCATGCATTACATCCTGCATTAGGACACTCCAGTTGAACATACATTTTAATACTTTCTATCTTTTCCATATCATCATGTAAATCAAATGACTTAACAGATGATTGGCTTAATCCAGATCCAAATGCCAAATGCTCTTTTATATAGGTTCTATAATTATGTCTTAATTTGATTGCAATACCAGAAAGATTAATTGTTTTTTGTGATACGTTCGAAGAAGTTATAGTAATCAAACCTGTAAGCGTACCCAATTCAGATGGTGAGAATCTAACGTAAAGGGTTTTATTTTGGTTAGGTTGTACTGTTAAGCTTTTTTTGAAATCTGAATTATCATCAGAAATTTCAAAATTATCACCAACAGATAATGAAATCTCACTATTTAAATTTTGACTTTGAACAGAAAATGTTGCAGCCACAGAAGATTTACTAATCATTGTATTATCAAACTGAATTAACGACTTATCAATATTTAAAGTTGGTGATTGATTTTCAATTACATTATCATTGTCTGCCGAGTCACTTTTTGAGCAGGCAATAACCATTAGTAAAACAAATAATATAATGTTCAGTTTATTTGTTGAGTTATTTTTTGTCATTCTCAATCTTTTTATAATATGTTACTTTTGTCCACCCACTTCGCATGAAATAAGGGTAATTAATTTCTAAATTATCAACATACTTATCTTCAAATTTAGCAATAACATCTAAAACTTTCTTTAAGTTTTTTCGTTTTGACTTTTTTAACCGCAAACAAACACGATCATTGAAGTCTATGAACCAAATTACTTTTTCAATAGAGTTTTTTCCACCATATTTTTCATCTACATCAGCATAATATTTTATTTGACTCCAGCTTCTTTGTTTACTAACAAAAGGCATAAAGTATAACTCTTTAATTATTCCATAACTACTAACTCTTACTTTATTTACACTAAAGGAAATTAAAACAATAACTATTAATGAAAATAAAATAATATTATTTTCTGACATAATAGAGAATTTGTCTATAATACCAAACATATTAATAGCAGGAAAAATTAGTGAAACAAGAAAAAGTAAATAGCCTGTATTAAAGCCAACTGATGAAAATTCACGCATTACTTTCTTCCAATAAATTTAAAAACTAATACAGATAAAGTTAAAAAAATTAGTCCTAAATATAAATAAGGATAATCTATAAAAGATAAATTATAATACATTAAAAAAACAACTGTAAAACATAAAATTGTAGAAATTATAAAAATTAAAAAAAGAATCCATTTTAAAAGTTTCATATTTTACAAAAATTTACTTTTTCCATGACATAAGCCATTCAATATTTTTTGGATTTCCATATATCTTATTCCAACCATAGTGGCCAGAATTTCCTATATCAAATACAAGATTTTCATTAATTTTTTTCAATTTCTCAAACATATCTTTTGCTACTGAAAACTTAGAAGTCCCATCATTAGTACTGTGATGTAAGAATGTAGGTATATGAGATACTTTATCAGCAAGAGGGAGATAAGAATAAGGTGTATGATGAGGGCTTAATGGCATAATTGCTGCAAAAATATCTGGCAACTCAGATGCAACTATAAATGTACCTCTTCCTCCCATACTTAATCCTGTTAAATAAATTCTATCTAAGTCGATTTTAAGATTTGATTTAATATCTTCTAGCATATCTTGAATCTTTTTTGCACTCCAGTCAATGCCTAATTTAATTGGAGATGCTATTATATATTGATCGTTTTCAGGTATATAAAAACTATTTACAGTTCGAATTCTACCGTTCAAACGACGAATGTCTGAATTTACTCCTCCATGCAAAAAAATAACTAAAGGATATTTTTTATTTTTTTTAAAATTTTCTGGAAACCTTAATACATAAGAATACCCACACTTCCATCTTAAATTATCATTTACACAAGAATTAAAATTATGATTAGGCTTAATATATCCTTCCCCCCAAATTGGGTCTTTTGTCCAAGGGTCTAGTCCTTCTTTCATCCACCAAGAAGATATGTTAAACTTCTGCCAATAATCATCTTCATTTTCATAAATGATTTTTGTTAAAGTATTTATTTTAACAATACTTTTATCTTTAATTTTTGGCCATCTAGATTCTATGGTTGTAATTTCCATATTGGAATTTGCTAAAACATTACAAGGAGCACACTCATTTTGAGCAACTAATAGTAAAGGCAAAAATAATATGGAGAAAAGTAATTTCTGCATCTAATAAATATAATTAAATCTGAAACTACTTTTAAATAAGCATATGTTACTTTTTAATTTCTTTTATGAAATAATACATAATGATTAGGACAATCAAACTAGTCATAAAAGTTACTAAACCGAAATTTAAATGATTCATACCTATAAAATGCAAAAAACGTACCTAAATAATTATGTAGACCAAGCTCTTCCACCAGTAGCTTCTTGTAAATCTACACATCCAACTTGTCTACCTGGAATTGGATTGTATGCTAATACTGTTTCTCCAATAGTTTCAGACCATTTAAAAGAGGTTATTGTTAAGCTTCTTATGGTGTTGAGAAATCTATAAGAAAGTGCTTTAATTGGAGGGGTTTGGTCACTGTCTAAATTTCTTGAAAATCTATTATACTCAGTATTCCAACTTCTTTGCATAGATAGTTGATCCTTATAGAAATATTTTAATGAAGATTCTAGATCAGATTCTGTGATATCTTCCATTTTTGAATAATTATTTTCTTTTACACAATCTTCAATAAATGAATCTAAAGATATTTTTAATAATCTTTTTTCTTTATCATTCATCATATTTAAAATATACAAGTCAATAAATTTTATCAAATTCAATTCTTTTGCACCAGGAATTTTATCATCCGACGGAATTATTTGTTCTGTTAAATTTAAAAGTAATTTAATTTGACTTTTATTAAAAAAAACAGGATTCCAACTTGTCCCGTCGGTGCAACTATGTAGTAAACTTGAAACTGCAGGAGTTAATGTTATTGCACCTACACCTAAACCTAAATTTTTAAGTAATTGTCTCCTTTTCATATTATAAATTTCTTTTATTAAGTTCCTTAACTGCATGATCTACTGCTCTAGCAGTTAATGCCATGTATGTTAATGAAGGGTTGACATTGCCTGCAGAAGTCATGGAAGCACCATCAGTAACAAAAACATTTTTAGCTGAATGAATTTGATTGAATTTATTCAATACTGATGTTTTTGGATCACGACCCATCCTAGCAGTTCCCATTTCATGTATACCGTTTCCAAAATTGTAATCTCTATCACTACCTTTTACATCTTTAAATCCTGCAGATTCAAGCATTTCAACTGCTTGTTCCAACATATCTTTTCTCATGTTTAATTCATTTTCCTTCAAAGAGGCGTCGAAAGTGACTGTTGGAAGACCCCATTTATCTTTTTTATCATAATTCAAATACATTCTATTTTCATGATAAGGAAGTATTTCACCAAAACCAGTAAGACCCATTGTCCATCCACCAGGTGCCAATATGGCTTCTTTAAGTTCTTTTCCATAAGATAACTCCGCTATCATTTTTGTCCAATCACCTCTAGAAGCACCACCTTGATATCCATAACCTCTTAGGAAATCTTTTCTATTTGTTTTACCTCCAATATTTCTAAATTTTGGCAAATAAACTCCAGTAGGTCTATTCCCAATATAATACCTATCTTCCAAACCTTCAAATTTTCCTTTTGCCCCAACTTGAAAATGATGATCCATTAAATTATGGCCTAATTCACCGGAATCATTACCTAGTCCGTTTGGGAACCTGTTTGATTTTGATTGAAGTAAAATTGAGGTTGAGCCTACAGCTGATGCACACACAAAAATAATTTTAGCATTAAATTCATAGGTCATCATTGTTTCAGCATCAATTATTTTAACACCAGTTGCTCTTTGATTATCCTCATCATATGAGATTTCATGAACAACTGAGTTAGTTCTTAATGTCATATTTCCAGAATCCTCAGCAGCAGGTAAGGTAGATGAATTACTGCTAAAATATGCACCATATGGACATCCTCTTCTGCATCGATTTCTATATTGACAACTTACTCTTCCTCTGCCAGGCTTAGTTCCCTCCGTTATGTGAGCTACTCTCCCTAAAGTTAATACTCTATCATCGTATTTTCTTGATAGCGTTTCTTTTAAAACCTTTTCAACACAATTCATTTCCATTGGCTTTAAAAGCTTTCCACTTGGGAACTGTGGTAAACCTAAATTTTCTCCACTCACACCAATATAATCTTCAACATAATCGTACCATGGGGCTAAATCTCCATATCTTATTGGCCAATCTACAGCAATTCCTTCTTTTGCATTTCCCTCAAAGTCAAATTTTGTTAGTCGGTGGCTTTGCCTTCCCCAAGTTAATGATCTCCCACCAACATGATAACCTCTAATCCAATTAAAAGGCTTGTCCTCATTGTAAGGGTGCTTTAAATCATCAACAAATAAATGCTTAGTTGACTCTGTATTAACATAGCCTGTTCTACTTTGCTTTGGTTGATTTTTTTTAATCTCATTAGTTATTCTATCACCAGATGGAAAATCCCAGTGATCCATATTTGCAGTAGTATAATCCTGAGGATGAGATAACATCCTTCCTCTTTCAAGAACAAGTGTTTTCAATCCTTTTTCACATAATTCTTTAGCAGCCCAACCACCACTAACACCAGTACCAATGACTATAGCGTCGTATTCTGTTTTCATTTTCCTTTTCACTAATTTATAAAATTAGTATCATTTTAATATACATATTTTATCATCTTGTTGTCACTTACACTTAATTTGTAAATTAGTTGTAAATAACAATGGATGAGAATTCTAAAAATTATAAGAAATTTTGGAAAAATAAATAAGGATTATTACAAGTATGCCTTAATTGAAATTGTATTGATAATAGCTGGTATTTTAATAGCTTTAGAGGTCAATAACTCAAACGAGGAAAGAAAACTCAGAAAAGAAGAAAAAAAAGTTCTTTTAGCATTTCACAATGAAATCTCATCAAGTATTCTTAATCTTAATCTTGTTAATGATAAAAAAAAAGGAGTTGTAAATTCTGCTAAAGAATTTTTGAAGTATACTGGCCCTAACGGAAAATGGGATTCTAAATTAAAATTAGATAGCCTTGTTTATCATGTAGCGACATCAGGCTGGAGACATGTACCACAAGAAGGTGTTTTAAATGATATTATTAATAATGGAAAATTATCAATTATAACTGATGAAGATATTAAATCTCAGATAGCATCTTTACCAAAAGCATTTTCGCAGATTTTGGAAAATGACAGAGTTAATAGGCTTAATATCCACTACAACATAATACCGTTTTTAAGTAAAAATACTTCCATTAGAAATATGACAAACTATGTTGAAACTTTTGAATATTCTGTTAATTATTTAAATTATTCAAAATTCGAATTCAATAATAATGACTTGATAAGAAGTAAGGAATTTGAAAATATAATTTCTTGGCAATCTCAATATCATAAATTTGGTATTGAATTCTTAGAAAAGCTAAAAATTAAATATTCAGATATTCAAAATAGAATAGAGAAGAAATATCCTGAGGTTGATTATGAAAATTTAAGCAAAAACCTTGACAGAGGTGTTTGGAATTAATTATCCCCAAAAACCTTCCTCTAAATCTTGATTAAGTCTATCATAGTCAACATCATCGTACTTCGACTCAATTAATTCTTGAATTCTTGAAAACTTAATTTGTAAATTTTCACACATTTCAATTGAGAACTTAATCCATATTGATTGTATTGTTAAAATATTCTCAAATTCTAAATTGTTGATTAAGTTGTTATCGAATAATTTAAACTTAGATTTCCCCAAATCAGACTTACTAAACTTGTAAAGTTCTCTATACTCAGTAAAATTTCTAAGTTTATAATTTTTACTTATGAATGGTAAAAAATATTGATGTAGGTCATCCCTGTAAACCCTGTCCTCTTCGACTATCTGTGAAATTTGCTGAGGTAAGGAAGAAACAAGATTTTTAATTTTAACATCATCAATAATTGAAAGCTTACCAGAATTAATAATTTCATTTAATACACCATTATCTGCAACATAATTCCAGCCTGAGACAGAAAAATAATACATCAAGCTGTCTAGTTTAGATTCTGATTTCCACTCTGATTCTGGACCCGTATATTTTAAAAACTCATTATTAATATCAATTATTATTTTTTTTTCCAAAAGTGCAGTCTCCAAACTATTTAAATTATTGGAAATTTCACTGTGTAGAGATAATAATATTTTTTTTTCTTCTTTTCTGAGTTTTCTTTCCTCATTAGCATTGTTTACAGAGAGAGCAATTAAAATACCAATAACCACTAGAAAAACTTCACCAACAGCATACTTAACATAATCTTTAGTGTTTGTAGATTGACTTCTAAATAATCTTAAAAATTTCATCGAATTATTAAATAGAATGTTAAGTTAATAAATTAAAGAGACAAGATAATTTTGGTGTATATTTAAATCACACTCATTAATAACTTTGCATAATGAATAAGTATTTACTACAATTATTATTACTCATTTTTACCTCATGTGGTGGAGAAGAAAGTGAAGAAGAAGCTATATCAACAAATGAGCAAAATAATAGTTTAGAATCAGGTTATATACCGACAGATTATGAATTAATTAAAAGTGATGAGTTTGATAGCTTTGATAATAGCAATTGGTCTAAAGGGCTAACTCACAGTACAAATTCATCTATTAGAATGATTTGGAATAAAAATACAGGAGGCGAAAATTTACTCAACAATAATTATGCTGGATACCTTTTGGATGACAACGTTTACGTTAATAATGGTTTACTTTATTTAGACAATCGAAAACAATCAATTACTGGAACTGATCCTGTAGGCCAATTTAACTATTCAACTGGCTGGATAAACTCACTACAAAAAATAAATTTTAATGGCACAACTAAAAATATCTACCTTGAAATTAAAGCTAAATTTCCTAAAGGTGATAAAGTATGGCCAGCTATATGGTTAATTGATGATTCTGAAAATAGAAGGTGGCCACCTGAAATTGATATTTGGGAATACTTTGGAAAATTTTTTAATACTAATAGAAGAGATGAAATGTATATGCGTTTTATATATGGTTTGTGGAACGATAAAAAGGATCATAGTTATGCACTTAAGAATTTTCAATCGACATATAATTCCTCGTATAAGTTTCATATTTTTGGATTCAACTGGACTGAAAATGATATGAAATGGTATATAGATGGAGAATTGGTTCATACTAAAAATAAAGGTGTTGAAGTTCCTAGTGAAGACTGGCCAAACAAAACAATGTGTATTGTTATGAATAATGGTCTAATGAGAGTCGTTGATGAAGGCAATACTATTTTTCCGAATTCACTGATAATTGACTATTTGAGATTTTATGAAAAAAATTGAAGTAACTATTAATAAAATATTTATGAGATCTATTTTAATGATTTTAGTTTTCTTAACTCTAAGTTTTAGTTGTAGTAAATCTGATTCAATTGATAACTCAGGGAATAACTCTAATGATAACTCTAATGATAGCTCCAACGATAATTCTAATAATAACGAAAGTGGTGAAAGAACAACTTATTATATAAGCAGTTCATCAGGAAATGACAATAATCAAGGAAGTGAGAATAGCCCTTGGAATTCAATATCAAAAATTTCAAATATTGAATTATCACCCGGAGACAGTATATTCTTTAAAAAGGGAGATACTTTTGTTGGTCAATTTAAGGTTAACGGTTCGGGTTCTGAGGATAAACCAATTGTAATTACATCTTATGGCTCTTCAAATGATAAGCCTATAATAAGTGGAAGTGGAGACAATATAAGTGGAGGTGATTTTCAAGAAGCCATTTATGTTAATAACAATGATAATATGATTTTTGATGGTCTTGAAATTCAAAACAATAGAACTAAAAAAAGAAATGATATTGATGATTCTGATAGTTTTGGTATTTATATTCATAATACTAGTGATGATGTCATGAATAATTTCACTTTTCGAAATATGACATTTAAAAATATTTATGCTATTACGCAGGTTGATCCATCAAATCAAGAGGCATTTAATCAATTTGAGGTAGCAGGAGTGAGATTTTTTACAGATTGGGCAAAGGCACATATAAACAACGTCTTATTTGAGTATAATTTTTTCACTGATTTACAAAGATTTGGAGTTCACGTCAAACATTCAAATGCAAATAATGGACTGGACAATAGACATACAGATTTTGTTTTTAGAAATAATGAATTTAAACAAATTGGAGGTACATGTATATTGCCTTCAAGAGCTAGAAATATTTTAATTGAAGATAATATTTTTGATAGACCAGGAGCAAAAACTAATTCTAGAATGATTGGTCGAGGAAGTGCTGTTTGGAATTGGAATAGCGTAAATACTATCATTCAAAGAAATAAAGCAATTGGCATAAGAGGCATACTTGATTCCCATGGAATTCATGTTGATCATAAAAACATTAATACGTTTATCCAATATAACTACATGGAGGATTGTGAAGGTGGATTTGTTGAAATATTAGGTGGCAATGAAACTGCAGTTTATAGATTTAATATTAGTGTAAATGATGGATGGAGAGATAATCCAAACTGGAAAAATAGCAATCACACTATTTGGCTAAATGATAAAATCGGGGGTGACGAGGGATATACATCTAATAATAGTTATATATACAATAATACAATTGTTATTAACAGAACTAATAATCCTTATGCAACTGCAATTGATCTCAAAGCGGATAGCACACGAGTTTTTAATAACATTTTTTATTCTGTAAATGGATCTTCAATTGGGACAAAGCAAGTGAATGTAAGAGATGATAATCTTTACATGACCAATAATTTATTTTATGGAAATATTGATAACAGGTTTGTAAATTTTGATGATGAACCTATAAATCTAAACCCAAATTTTTATAATGAAGATCTAGGAAATGAAAAAGGATTTCAATTACTTAAAGGGAGTAATGCAATTAATGCAGGTAAAGAATTTTCTGGAAATTTTTCACATCCGCCAATTCCAACCAGCGAATCAGATATTTTTGCTAATCTTGAATCAATACCAACAAAGGATTTTTTTGGTCACAGTTTAAATATTAATTCAACTCCAAATATAGGTGCAAGTAATGCCAAGAATGGAGAAATTTTAAACTAAGCTATTTTATTTAAAGAGAAAGGTCTAAAGATTTATCTAAATTAATTTCTCTGTAAATTATTTTCCAAATTCCATTAAGTTTTATCAACTTAAAAACATAGTTAATGGGTGTTAAAATTTCTGTTTTCTCTTTTTTGTTGGTTGTCATTAAAATCATGTACTGTTTCAGATGAGCATAATCATTAGTAAATTCAATAAAAAATGTATTGGCCATCATATGTCTCCTTTGCATTTGATTTTTAATAAAATAATCCATCCTGTTTTTATTGTTTTCAATTTGCTCGTCAGACTTTATATAATAGTTATCTACATTACCATCAACATTAATTACAACACCTTTTGCTGAATCTGTAAATAGAGATAAATATCCATCTAAATTATTTGTGTCCCAATAGAAACCATAAGCGTCAATAACATCTTTAATAGCAATTCTGTCTGCTGTACTAAAACTTGTTTTTCCTATGTCTCTTGATGAAAAGAAAAAATCTTTAGTTTCTTTTTTCTTATCATCTAAGCCTAAATCTTTAGCTAATTTCTCAGCTTGTTTTATAAGATTTTTTAATCCATTTCTTTTTTTTTCTTCCTGAGCCGATATAAAGGACGATATTAAGAAAAATAATAAAATTATTAATCTCATTTTAGCTAAGACTATAAAACATTAAAAGGTAATTCAAATCTCATGTATTCCCATCCAAAATGAACTTTAGGCTGACTATTTTCATTAGAAAAAGCAATTGAAAGTGCTTCCAATGACTCATCGCTTTTAACTAATGGAACTTTTACTCTAATAATATCTTTTTCAGACTTATAACTGTAAGCTCCCCAAATATTTATAGCACTATTAATTATAACTGTAATTTCATTTTCTTCAGGAATGGTAAATAATGTATATGTTCCAGCAGGAATTTTTTTATCATCTATTGTTATATCACTGTATAATCTAATTTGTGTAGCTTCATTAGCGCCTGTTCTCCAAACTTTATTTAAAG
The DNA here is from genome assembly GCA_902587325.1 of uncultured Bacteroidota bacterium. Classification (GTDB taxonomy): domain Bacteria; phylum Bacteroidota; class Bacteroidia; order Flavobacteriales; family Flavobacteriaceae; genus Eutrophosalina. The sequence continues at coordinate 2,505 of CACIKV010000011.1, read as the reverse complement.
GAACAATATCCCTAAATGAGCGATTATTTAATTGAGGTCTGCTGTATGTAATAACGGCAACTTTGTCTGTAACTCTACTACTAATAGGAAATTTTGCTTGGTCCATTGGACTTTTATCAAGACCACGAAAATTTTGAGACTGTAGTACAAAAGGAATAATTAAAAGTATAGTTAAAATATATTTTTTCATTTGTGTTTATTTTATGTTTTTATTTAAAATTTAATAAAAAATATTTATGCATTCAACTTTTTAAGGTTTATTAACATGTAATAAATTTTAAAATTATATTTTAGGTTTAAATTTTATAAAATGAAAAAATATTTATTATTAATTACTATTCTATTCTCATCTTATTCTTTTTCTCAATATTGTGCTTTTTTTGATTTTAAAGCTGATGAACCTGAAATGGTTGTTTCCGCTTTAAAAGGCATGATGGAAACTGAATGGGCAAAGAATATTGAAGGGTCTAAATCTTTATTTGCATACCAATTTAACGGTACTAATCAAGCGACTCACACTGTTCAGTTTTGTTTTCCAAATGAGGCTGCATTTGCTAACTTTTCTAACTCCTGGTTTGCATCATCTGTAGCTCAAGTTTTTGGTGAAAAACTCAATCGTTATATTACGCCTGTAAACACCGCTCTCAATACACCTGTTTGGTACAGGAATGATTGGACACCTGATCAAGTGTTTTTTATCTATGAAATGGAAGTATCTAATCCTTCTGCTTATATCAAAGAATTTGCAGAATTTTCTCAAAAATTAGCTACATCTCTAGGTTATGAAAACAACTCCTATGGTGTTGGCTATCCAATAAGTGGGAAAAAAGCAGACTTTTCTCATTTCGTTTGGATTGGATCGCCAGATCTTGAAACTGCACTTTCCAGAACTAAGGAAATGCAGTCAACTCCAGAATTTGCTAAGTTTTCTGCTAAAGTAAGTGGAATTAGAAAAGTTATTAATACCTACATGATGGTAAGAGTAGCTGATTTCTAACAATCTATTACTATTGACAAAAAAACCCTTCGTTTTGAAGGGTTTTTTTATTGTAGTAAAAAATTTTATTCTTCTTTAAACGCAAAAATTATTGGTTCGAAAATATCTCTCGATGCCCAAAAAGTTGGATTATATGCTGGTCCATCTTGATTTACATTTGCCATTTCAGGGTATCCAACTCTATACTTCATCAGACTTTCAATTGAGTCAAACATATCCCACGTGGAGACATTAGGCCAATTCGCGCCTTGTGGTGAAATCATTCTTGCAACACCCCAATTAAGCATTCCCATTTTTGGCATATTCTCTTGAAAAAATGGTTTCCATTTTTCAATATTATCTTGAATAAATTTATTTGGATTAGCAGCTTGGGCAAAATTAAATTGAATAACTGAACCCAAACCTAAAACTATACTAACTTGATCCTCTAAAATAATATTAGTTGTTTTAACTCTTTTAAACTTTTTGTTAAGCTCTTGTGCTCTTTTGAATTCATCTTCACTTAAAACTCTTTTAATATTTCCGCCTCCCCACCAAGAATTTTTATCACTCATAACTGCTGAAATATCAGTGTTGGATTGAACCCAAACATAATTAGATTGGTTTTCAGTCGTTGTACCATAACCAGTTCCTGTATACCTTTTAAGAAAAGCCCAAAAAGATATATCTCCTCTGTCAACTGCATCTTGAGCAACTTTTTGCATAAGTTTTTCGCGTTCCTCAAAAGCGTTTAAATCACCCTCCACCTGGACAAAATGCATTGTATAAGTTTGATAAGCTTGAGAATATGAAAAAGTTAAAGTGAATAATGTGATTAATGTAAATATATATTTCATAGTTTTATTTTTGGTTAATTTTCAAGTTATGAAATTCTAAATTATATTTTACATAAAGCTTGTAAGATTTAGTGATTTAATAACAATCAGTAATATATAGTTTAATTTTTTAAAATTAATTGCAAATTAATTTATACTTCTCTTTTTACTTTTTGAATTGGCCAATTATCAGTCGTTTTAAACTGATCATTTTTCCAATCAATTAACTCCGTTTCATTTAAGAGGCATTTTTCTAACTGGTTAGTAATTGAATCTACATCTAATTGTTGACCAATAAATACAAGTTCAATTTTTCTATCCCCAAAATCAGGCTCCCATTCAGACTCAATTTGTTGTTGGTTATTAACAAAATTACCATATTTGATTCTTTCAGAAAAAGGCATGGAAGCCCACCAAACACCAGCTGGATCTGATTTTATTGACCCACCTGCGGAGCTCCATATGAGTGCTTGATCAGATCTTGAAGCAATCCAAAATAAACCTTTACTTCTAATGATATTTTTTGGGAATTTGTTTTGTATAAAATCAAGAAATCTTTCCGGATGAAATGGAACTTTTTTTCTAAAAACAAATGACCCTATTCCATATTCTTCTGTTTCAGGGACGTGCTCATTTTCTAATTCTCTAATCCATCCTGCTGATGCCTCTGCTTTTTCAAAATCAAAGATTCCT
>CACIKV010000010.1 GCA_902587325.1 uncultured Bacteroidota bacterium | reverse complement strand
GAGTATATTGTCATCGATCACTATTTAAAATAAAACCAAAACATACTAATGGAATCGAATTAGTATATACACCTTCAATAAAATCTAAAATTTTTTCACAGTTATTTAATTCTTTTTTTTCTTTTTTACATGTATGTTTTTCAAATGTAGATGTAGTATTAGTTGTTAATTCTGCAAATGGACCATTTGGATTGTTTACAAAAATGTTCAGAAAAAAAACCTGTATTAATGTCGATGGGTTAGAGTGGCTAAGACCAAAGTGGAAAGGCTTAGGATCTATTTACTTTAAATTTGCATCCAAATTGTCCATTATTTTATTTGACGAGATAATTACTGATTCAATTGAAATGAAGAAAATTTATGAGAAAAAGTTTTTAAAGAATTCTAAAACAATAGCATATGGTTCAACGATGAATAAAGATGTCAATAAAAATAAAATTGATTTTTTAAATTTAGAAAAGTATAATTATTATTTGATAGTTGGAAGACTTATTCCAGATAACAATTCAGAATTGATAATTACTAGTTTTTTAAAATCCTTTTCTAAAAAAAAACTTGTTGTAGTTGGTGACGTACCATATAAAGATAATTATGCCAAAAAAATAAAAAAAATGGCTTGTGATAAAATAATATTTACTGGATATCTTAATTGTAATGAAACTTTAAGTTCACTATACAAGTTTTGTTTTGCATATATACATGGTCACGAATTTGGAGGTACAAATCCTACTATGATTAATGCACTTGATTTTAATTGCCAAATATTATCTTTAAAGACTAATTTTAATATAGAAATGTTGGCTAATAAAAAAGTTGTTTTCTTTGAAAAAAATTTAAAATCAAGTATTAATTCTTTTTTATATTTTGAAAAAAACTATCAAAAAATATTAAAATCAAATTATAAGTATATACTCCCGAAAAAGTATAATTGGGATATTATTTGTACTCAATACTTAAATATATTTAAAGAAGTTATTTCACAAAATAAGAGAGATTAATGCTCAAATGAAAATTAGAAATGTCTCTCCCTGGATGATAATAATCATTAGCAAAATCTTCTAATTCCCATTGGTAATTTAATGATCTTAAGTAAGCTAATCTTGACGATAGCCAGAAGTTTTTATATCTTTTTGTAAAAGTTAAGTGTAAATTAAAATCTTTCCAATACCTTCTAAAATCTCTAGCATCTTGAAATGCAGCATAATAAAAATCATTATCATTTTCAACAATTTCAAGTGCTAATCCTATTTGACTCTTATCATTCAATTTTTTGATCGATAGATAATGTGAATTGCTCCCTGGACCAATGCTGGCACCTAAAATCTCTCCCTTATTAGTATAACCGTGTCTGACAAAAGCATGACGATACCAGGATCCCCCACCTCTCAGCAATCTGGATCCACTTTGTTCCATTTTTGTCCATTCCCATGCTATCTCGTAAATATTTTTACTATTCTCAATAATTTTTTTTATGCCCATTGTAGATCCTCTGGCAGAATCATCATCTAATAATAAATCTCTAAGGTTAAGTTTTGAATCATCATAGTTATATTCTGCATAAATTTCAGTCTTTTCTTTTTCCCAAACCCACCTAAAGAAAACTCCAGCTCCTTGATCTATTTGTTCTTGGATATCAGAATTTAGGTCATTTTTCCTAAAAAGATTTGTAAATATTGGAAAATAATTTGATTTTCCTAACCATGAATATCTTCCATCAGCAAGAGCGCTATACATTTGAGCCCACCTAATGGCACCTAAATGTAGTCCATTAACCCATTTGGGACTGTAAACTAATATCATGCCTTGAAAATATCTCCAATCAACTTCTCTAATTTCATTTTCTTTTGGTATATAAAGTTTAACACCATTGTATGTTTTGTCAATATTTGGTGGAGTATATCCTGATGGTTCTAGTCTTCCTGAAATAATTTGCCACTCAAAATTTCCAGCAAATGTTTTAATTGGTTTGATTGTATTAAATGTAATGTGCCTAAAACCTCTTGCATTATTACTCATCATAATACCATTTCTTTGCGATGGACCCCACCATATATTTTCATTAGAAAAACCAATAGAAAGTGACCTAAAATTTAATTTGATATTTGATTGTCCAAAAAGAAATTTACTGTGTGAATTATAACCAAATCTCTCAGGCATGTCAATATTATTCCATGTGCTATATCTTTCTGCCCAAATTTCTTCATAATGACCTTCCCAAAAACCATCATAATCATTATTTTCAGCATACAAATGTTCTGGTTTTAGTTGTAGAGAAATAGGCCCAAGTTTTATAAAAAATCCAGCGCTTAAAATATGTTGATACCCACTATTGGGTATCATGCTCCCATTATTTCTATTATAGGGGTGTTTTTCATTATATTCAATGTTATAATCAATTGGTAGTAGTTTTAATTCAATTTTGTCATTAAAGTTTAAAAGAGAATAGCTGTAATTTTTTTTAAAAAAATCATCTTCATCTTTAATTATGGTAGAAGATATAGGTCTAATAGTTAAAGAGGTCTTAGTTTTTAACTTCCCAGCCAATTGCATTGTTCTTATATAATTCTCAATATGAGATTCATTCAAGCTAATAGTTTGAGAATTTATTACTAATGGAATAATAATGAATATATATATATATTTCATTAATTATATTTAACCACTCTTATTTTGATATTATCTATCGACCAACTTTCATCACATTTTTGCTGAGGAATACCATCTTTATCTATAGCATTAGGTTGATATAATTCATCATAAAATCTTATAATAACAGAACCTCCTGAACTATTGAATCCTTTTTCAATTTTATATAAAGTGGTTGGACCGCCAAAAAAATTATTTTCACATTTTGTTTCCAAATTAGTTAAAAGATGTCCAGTTGTTGGATTATTTTCAAATGGATATGGTTGGGGAAAGGATTGTCTTAGGCAATAGTTTGAATAGCATGGTGAATTTGAGAAAGTAGTTTCAAATTTATCATAATCAGGATCTTTATGTAAGTCCATATCAGGTTTAAATTCTAATATCCATTTATCAGGTTTATCATTTTTTTCAAATCCATTTCTATTCCCGTCCCAGGATCCGTGGACATATAAATCAAAAGAAACAAAAACATAATCGTGATTTCCCGGCTCTGGAATATGTAAAATAAAACCATCATTGTTAAAATCTCCTAACACATAATTGTTATTATATTTCGATAAGTTTCCACCATCAATTTCATTTGGGATTTTATTTTCAAAGTTTTCATCAAACACCAAAATATCGCTAATGATTTCAGGGTAAGAACATGAATTATACAAAAGGAATATAAAAATGATAAAAAAATGTTTTTTCATAAATTATTAATTCTGAATTACAAAATTAATTATTTTGTGATTATGCATAATTTTATTAAAATTATTTTAATAAATAAAAAAAACAAGTAATTTTGTTACTTAATTTATGTTAGAACATTTAATTAAGTCTAAAACACGTTTAAAATTGCTAATAAAATTTTTTATTAATATTAGTAATACAGGTTATTTAAATGGACTTGCATCAGAATTTGGTGAATCAACAAATTCAATTAGAAAAGAACTTAATAATTTATCTAAAGCAGGATATTTAATAAAATCATCATCTAATAACAAAATTATATATTCAGCAAATCAAAAACATCCACTTTTTAATACATTACAGAAAATAGTTAGACAGCACTTAGGTATTGAGCGTGCCCTTGAAGTGATTTTTGATAAAATAGGTCATATTGATAAAATATATCTTCTTGGAGATTCAGCTAAAGGTGTGGATTCAGGTCTTATTGAGATTTTAATTTTAGGAACTAACATCAACAATAATTTTTTAGAAGAAATTTCATTTAAAATTGAAAAAATAATTAACAGAAAAGTTAAGTTTTCTACTGAAAAGTTGATTAAAGAGGAATTTGATTTATTGATTTATAATAGTCAATAAATTTATTTTATGATATTTACTTAAATTACTTTGTGTTACACAAATAGCGAAGCTATTATATACCTTAATATAAATTATGTCCTATTTTTTTACTTCAGAATCAGTCAGTGAAGGTCATCCAGATAAAATATGTGATCAAATTAGTGATTCAATTATAGATAATTATCTTGCTTTTGATCCATCCTCAAAAGTTGCTTGTGAAACATTAGTTACAACAAATCTTGTAATTTTAGCAGGCGAGGTAAAGTCTAAATCAAAAATTGACGAAATACAAATAGCGAGAGAAAAAATTAAGAAAATTGGTTATGATAATCCAGACTACCTTTTTGATCATAAATCTTGTAAAGTAGAGTCGTATTTACATGAGCAATCTCCTGATATAAATCAAGGTGTTGAAAAAAACAATGCTGAAGATCAAGGTGCTGGTGATCAAGGAATTATGTTTGGATATGCTTGTAATGAAACAAAAAGTTATATTCCAATTGCTTTGGATTTATCTCACAAAATTTTAGAAGAACTTGCTATTATTAGACGTGAAAATAATGAAATAAAATATTTAAGACCCGACTCAAAAGCTCAAGTTACATTAAAATATTCGAATGATAATAAACCAGAAAAAATAACAGATATTGTAATTTCAACACAGCATGATGATTTTGATCAAGAAGATATAATGCTAAAAAAAATAAAGCTGGATATGTTATCAATCTTAGTACCTAGAATATTAAATAAGTATTCATATTTCAAGAAACTCTTTCACGAAAAAATCAATTATTACATTAATCCAACTGGAAAATTTGTTATCGGTGGTCCACATGGAGATACTGGTTTGACCGGAAGAAAAATAATAGTTGACACATATGGTGGTAAAGGCGCTCATGGTGGAGGTGCATTTTCAGGAAAAGATCCAAGTAAAGTTGATAGAAGTGCTGCTTATGCTGCTCGTCATATTGCAAAAAACTTAGTTGCATCAGGAATTGCTGATCAATGCTTAGTACAAGTTGGTTATGCAATTGGTATAGCCTTTCCTATGGGTATTTATGTAAATACTTACGGTACATCCAAAATTAAATTAAGTGATTCTGAAATTGCTGAAAAAGTTTTAAAAATATTTGATATGAGACCTTATCACATTGAAAAGAGATTAAGGTTAAGGAATCCAATTTATTCTGAAACAGCATCATATGGTCACATGGGAAGAGAATCAAAGATTATAAAAAAAAGTTTTAAAAATTTAAATGGAGATGTAATTGAAAAAGAAGTCGAACTTTTTACATGGGAAAAGTTAGACTACGTAGAAAAAATAAAAAATCATTTTAATTTATCATGAATAGAAAATACATAAAATATAAAGTTAAAGATATCTCACTGGCTGAGTGGGGAAGAAATGAAATTAGACTAGCTGAAGCTGAAATGCCAGGATTAATGTCAATTAGGAAAGAATACTCCGATTCTAAGCCATTAAAAGGAGCAAGAATAGCGGGTTGTTTACACATGACAATTCAAACAGCAGTACTAATTGAAACTTTAGTTGAACTCGGAGCGGAAGTAACTTGGAGCTCTTGCAATATTTTTTCAACTCAAGATCACGCTGCAGCTGCAATTGCTGCAGCCGGTATTTCAGTTTATGCTTGGAAAGGCATGAATGAAGAAGAATTCGATTGGTGTATTGAACAAACATTGTTTTTTGGTAACGCCCAGAAACCTTTAAACATGATTTTAGATGATGGAGGTGATCTCACAAATTTAGTTTTGGACACGTATCCTAAATTGGTAGAAAATATCAGAGGTCTATCTGAGGAAACAACAACTGGTGTTCATAGGCTTTATGAAAGAGTTAAAAAAGGCACCCTTCCTTTACCTGCAATTAATGTTAATGATTCTGTTACAAAATCTAAATTTGATAATAAGTATGGTTGTCAAGAAAGTGCTGTTGATGCTGTCAGACGAGCAACTGATATAATGATGGCAGGAAAAAGAGTTGTAGTAGCAGGTTATGGTGATGTGGGAAAAGGTACAGTAGCATCTTTTCGTGGTGCTGGAGCAATAGTTACAGTTGTTGAGATTGACCCAATTTGTGCTTTACAAGCATCAATGGACGGATATGAAGTAAAAAAAATGAAAACTGTAGCAAAAAATGCTGATATAATAGTTACTGCAACAGGAAACAAAGATATTTTGAGGGAAGAACATTTTAGAATGATGAAAGATAAAGCTATTGTATGTAATATTGGACATTTTGATAATGAAATAGATATGGCTTGGCTAAATAAAAACTATGGATCCACTAAAATTGAAATTAAACCTCAAGTTGATATGTATAATATTGATGGTAAAGATATTATAATTTTAGCTGAGGGTAGATTAGTTAATTTGGGATGCGCTACTGGCCATCCGAGTTTTGTAATGAGTAATTCTTTTACTAATCAAACTTTGGCTCAAATTGAGTTATGGCAAAATTATAAAGATTATAAAAATGAAGTTTACATGCTTCCAAAGCATTTAGATGAAAAAGTAGCAAAACTTCATCTAGATAGACTTGGAGTAGAATTAGAAGAATTATCCTCTGATCAGGCTAAGTATATTGGAGTTGAAATTAGTGGACCATATAAACCAGAATATTACAGATATTGAAATTATGGAAAAAAAATTATTTGATATTGATGAAATTTTTAATGAAATAAAGAAAAAATGGAAAACCATTTTTATGTTTACTGTTGTATTCTCTCTAATTGGAGTTACTATTAGCTTAATTGCTCCAATTGAGTTTACATCATCGACAAAATTATTACCCAAAACAAATAGCTCAACATCCTCATCCATAAGTGGATTAGCTAATTTTACTGGATTTAATTTATTAAATGGTCTTGGTTCTGATGAAAATATTCCATCACAATTGTTCCCAGAAATAGCTCAAAGTATACCTTTTAAAATTAATCTTTCAAATTCTTATTTAGAATTTAATGAATCGAATATCACCGTTAGAGAATATTTGTTTAATGAATATATGGATTCAAATTTCAATAATAATTTTGAGTTTTACCTAGAAGAAAATAATAGTTTTAAATTAAGTTCTATTGAAAAAAATTTACATGAATTGATTTCAAATTTAGTTTCAATAAACGTTGATGAAAGAAAGGGATTGGTTTTAATTTCTTCAACTACTAAGCATCCTGAAATTTCTTCTCAACTAACTAATATAGCTAGTTCTAATCTTCAAAGTATTATAATTGATTTTCAAACAAAAAAATCTAAAGACGAGTTAAATTTTTTAAAGGAAAGAAAGGATGAGATTTTTTTGCAAAGAGAAATGAAAAAAAATCTTTTAATTGAATTTGAAGATAAAAATCTAAATCTTGTTACCAATACAACTAAAATAATGTTAAAGGATCTTCAAAATGACTTTGATTTGATTGACGAGGTTTACAAGCAAATTTCTCAGGAACTTGAATCTCAAAAAATTAAAGTAAAGAAAGAAACACCCGTATTTAGTATAATTGAACCAAGCTTTATACCTATTGAAAGATCAAAACCAGTTAGAACAAAAATAGTTAGATTATGGTTTTCATTTGGTATACTATCAGGGATCATTTTTATTTTACTTACAATGTTAAAAAATAAATTATTGAAAAAAAATGGCTAAAATTTTATTTATTAACCCAAGCAAGTGGGGTAGAGGTATAACACCAATATGGGTTGCTTCTCATTCATCTATTTTAAAATCTAATCAACATACTGTTAAATTTTTTGATGCAACATTCTATTCTAAATGGACATTCAATGAAACAGCTTACAATACTAATAACAAGCAATATAGACCAACCGAATATTTAGATGATATAAAATTTAATGACAATCAACTAGTTGATGATTTCAGAAAATTGTGTAGTGATTTTGAACCTGAAATTATTTTTTGGTCAGCTATATCCTCTCACATTCACGGTGAGGGTGAGTATGTAAATATTCAATATGGATATGAGATAGCTAAAAATTATAATAATGCCGTGTTAATTACCGGTGGATTACAAGCAACAGCTGTTCCAAAGAAAATTTTTGAATTAATGCCAGAATTGAATTATATAATTAGAGGTGAATCTGAGCTTGTATTAAATGAATTTTCTTTAAAATTTAAAAATTTAGATTTAATCAGTAGTATTAGAGGATTATCGTACTTAAAAGATGGAAAATGTCAATCAAATAAACCACAAGCTATTATCAAAGATATGGATGTCATTCCACCTTATGATTATTCTATTTTTGATCCTCAAGTTTTTTTGAGACCTTATAATGGTGAAGTAGTCAAGGCAATTGATTATGAAATGTCAAGAGGATGCATGTTTGCATGTGATTATTGCGTTGAAACTGTTATTCAAAGATATTATGGATTTAAAGAAGTTTCCTCTAGGGGAACATTGATTGATGCTAAAAATTATTTAAGAAATAAGTCAGCTAAACGTGTGTTTAATGAAATTTCTCAGATACATAATGAATTTGGAATTAAGTTATTCAGATGTCAGGATACTAATTTTTTATCTATTAATAGAAAAATGCTTATTGAACTTTCAGAAATGATTAATAATTCAGAATTAGACATAATGCTCTATATAGAGACTAGACCTGAAGGAATTAATCCAGCCTCGATAAATTTATTAAAAAAATTAAAGGTTGATGGAATTGGAATGGGAATTGAACTTTCATCTCAAGATTTTAGAGAAGACAAATTAAACAGATTCGCTGATACTGAAAAAATAATTCGGGCTTTTAAATTGTTAAAGGAAGCAAAAATTAAAAGAACAACCTATAACATAATTGGACTTCCAGATCAAGAAGAAGATTCAATTATTGAAACAATCCAATTTAATAAAATGTTAAAACCTGATAATGTAACTGTAGCTTTTTATTCTCCATATATTGGAACAGCACAACAAATAACCGCATCAGAAAAAGAATATTTTAGTGATTATGAAAATGATGTTGATGGACAGCTAAGGTCATTGTCCAAACATTCTCTAGTTGATCTAGATAAACTAAATTATTATAAAGAAAATTTTGTTGATTTAGTATTAAAAAATTGATTAGTAAAATTTCAAAGATTATAGTAGGAGTGTGGCCATTAAGTGGTGATTTTGGTCCAGTTATGCCATCGGATTATGAAAGAAGCGTTAATCGCGCTTTGGATTTAGGCATAAAATCATTTGATACTGCTCCTAATTATGGTAACGGATACTCTGAAAGTGCTTTGGGCTTAATCCTTCAGGGCGTAAAAAATATCAATATTAATACAAAGTTTGGATCTCTTCCATTTGGAGTTAAAAAATTTGGTATAGATGATTTAAAAAAATCTTTTGAAAATTCTTTAAAAAGATTGAGAGTAGATAAATTAAATTACATTTTTTTACATAATCCCAGAAATGAAGTAAAAGATTTTGAAGAAATAATAAATTTTATGGAACTTCTTAAATCAGATAATTTGATAAATAATTATGGAATTAGTGTTGCTAAAGACTTTAATTATCATGATATATCGAAATTCAGTGGAATTCAACTTGATTGTAATTTATTGTATTTAAAAGACTTTAATAAATATGCAGGTAAAAATCAAGAAATTTTTGCAAGATCTCCCTTAGCCTCAGGGATTTTATCTGGAAAACTTAAATCTAATACCAAATTTCATAAATCTGATTATAGAAGCGGTTGGTTAGATGGTACTAGATTGGATGGAATTTTAAATAGATTAAATGTAATAAAGGAGAATATACCACACTTAACTTTGCCATCTTTAGCAAGAAAGTTTTTATTATTTAACAATAAAATTGATTGGGTTATTTTTGGAGTTAAGAAAGCAAGTCATATTAATGATATAATGGATGACATTAACTCGAAAGAATTGGATAATTCAACAATAGAAAAAATAATTCAGCTTGAAAATAATAATTTTTATCAAGCAGATAATAAAGGATTTTAAAATGAAAAATATAAATTATAAAACACCAAAATTAATTGCAGAGATAGGTTGTAATCACAAAGGAGAAATTGAAATTGCAAAAGAGCTAATCAAGGTTGCTAAAATATATTCAAATGCAGATGTAGCAAAATTTCAAAAAAGAAATAACAAAGAATTACTTACTAAGGAACAGTATAATGCACCACATCCTAACCCTATAAATTCTTATGGTAATTCGTATGGTGAACACCGCGAATTTTTAGAATTTAATTTGGATCAACATAAAGATCTTCAAAGCTTTTGTAATGACTTAGATATCGAATATTCTACGTCTGTATGGGATATTATTTCTGCCAAAGAAATAACATCAATAAGTCCTAAATTAATTAAAATCCCTTCAGCATGTAATAATAATTATCCAATGCTAGAATGGCTTTGCGAGAATTATTTTGGAGAAATTCATATATCAACAGGAATGACAACTAAAAATGAATTAGATGAAGTGTTTAAACTATTTTTTGAAAGGGAAAGAAATAAAGATTTAGTTATTTATAATTGTACGTCTGGGTATCCTGTACCTTTTCAAGATGTTTGTTTATTAGAGATTACAGGCTTAATTGAAAAATATGGTGACAAAGTAAAAGAAATTGGTTTTAGTGGTCATCATCTAGGTATAGCGATCGATGTTGCTGCTTATACGCTTGGAGCTTCATATATTGAAAGACACTTTACTCTGGATAGAACATGGAAAGGGACTGATCACTCAGCTTCATTAGAGCCAGAAGGATTGAGAAAATTAGCACGAAATTTAATAGCAACTTATGAATCACTAAATTTAAAAAGTAAAGAAATTTTAGACATAGAAATGGTTCAAAGAAATAAACTTAAACAAAAAAAATATGGGCAATAATATTGCCTTTGTTCCAATTAGAAGCGGAAGTAAGTCAATTCCACAAAAAAATTTAAAACTTTTTTGTGGAAAACCGCTTTTTTATTGGGTTATTAATTCTTTAGAAAAATCTAAATCGGTTGATAAAATTGTTTTAGCTTCAAATATTGATGAAGTAAAAGATATTATTTCTGAATTTAATTTTTCCAAGTTAGAATATTTTGAAAGATCAGAACAAAATGCTCAAGATGACTCTACAACTGAATCCGTTTTATTAGAATACTTAAGTTTAAAAAAAGATAATCCAAATGATAAGATTATTTTAACTCAAGTAACTTCACCATTCACTCAGCCAGAGGATTTTGATAAAGCTTTGATAAAAATGAATCAGGATAAATTAGATTCAATTTTTAGCTGTGTTGAATTTAAAAGGTTCCTGTGGAATAAAAACTCAAAACCAATTAATTATGATTTTAAATTAAGACCAAGAAGACAAGATTTTGATGGAGTATTGCTAGAGAATGGTGCTTTTTATATATCTACAATTAAAAATATTATAGAATCAGAGAATAGAATTTCAGGAAAGATTGGAAGTTATATCATGCCTGAATTTACTAAAGTTGAAGTCGATGAAATTCATGATTGGATTATAGCCGAGACTTTAATGAAGAAATATTGTATTAAAAATACTTTTAACTCTAAAATTAAATTTTTATTTAGTGACGTAGATGGAGTATTAACAGATTCAGGTATGTATTATTTTAATTCTAATGACGAATCAAAAAAATTTAATACTAGAGATGGTTATGCTTTTGAAATACTTTCCAAAAAAGGTATTAAAACTGGAATAATTACTGGCGAAAAAACTAAAATTGTCGAAAAGAGAGCAAAAAAATTAAAGTTAGATTTCCTTTTTCAAGGTGTTAAGGATAAACTACAATTAATTAATAAATTTTGTAATGACAATAATGTAGATATTAATTCAATTGGATTTATTGGGGATGATGTTAATGATTTAAAGTTGTTATCAGCACTAAAATTTAAAGCATGTCCCAATGATGCAATTGATAGCATAAAACAAATTCCTAACATCCATATTCTTAGTAAAAGTGGAGGTGATGGTGTAGTACGTGAATATGTAGAATATTTACTTGAAAATGAATAAAAGTTTTTATTCAAAATTAAAAAACTTCTATCTAAAAACTTATGATATATTTGATTTTAATTCAAAATCAATATTAGCAAAGAACAAAAATTTAAAACTTAAAAAAGACAGGTGTTTTTTAATTGCTACAGGTGCATCTCTTTTAGACTTTGATTTAGATTTAATTGAAAATGAATTTAAAATAGGTTTTGGCTTTTGTTTTTTACATCCTCAAATTAAAAAAGGTTTTTTAGATTCTTATGTATTTCTAGATAACTATTTTAACAACAATGAAAATATTAATTTTCCACAACAAATAATTAAAAAAGATTGTGATAAGGCATACTCTTTCTACAATTACGTATTAGATTTAGAAATTCCAAATCTTTTTATTAATTATAAAAATCGAAAAATTTTAAAAAAAATATTTGGGAATAAATTTGATGATTCTTTTTATTTTAAAGTAAATCCAAATGAGAATGAAATTGAACATACTTTATTAAATAAAAGATTTAAAACTTTTCCAAGTACAATTGTTACTACAATCCAAATTGCAATATCTATGGGTTTTAAAGAAATATATATGTTGGGCTCAGGTTATACCTATTCTCCAGTTAATTTATATCATTTTTATGACTCTTTTTCCGAATCTAGTGACATTACAATAAATCTTTTCAATAAGAAAGCAAAAGAATTTATTAAAAAAAGAAAAATAATTAGTGATAAAGATATCGGATATATGAATCATGTTTCAAAATTTAATAGACATTACGGACTATTTTTTGAAAACAGAAAAAGTAATGATAGTCACTATATTTTTCATAAGAAAGTAAAAGAATTTGCTGATAATTTAGGGGTTTCAATTTTTAATGTAACACCTAAAAATTTTTCAAGTCCTATATACACTGAATTAAAATCATTTGATATTAAAAAAATACTTAATCAATGAAATGTTCTATCTGCGGAAACAAAAATTTTAAAAAATTTAGATATGACTTTCACACTAATAAATTTAATCTTAAAAAATTAATAAAATTCTTTTTAATTAAGATTGATTTTTTCATTCCCAATAAACTCATAAAATTAAAGTCTATAAGTTCTAGGAATAGATATGGTTTTTCTGGATTTGTAAATGTGTGTACTGATTGTGGATATGGAATTCTTGATACCATCCCGACTGAAAAAAAATTGATTAAATACTATAATTTAGAATATTGGAATAAAAGAGATTCTACAGTACCAAAATTTAAAAAACTATATAAAAAAAACTTAAGAGGATTAAGTCAAAGCTTATTTTCACTTGAGATCATAAAAAAATTAAAGTCTAATAACTTAAATTTTTTAGATATCGGTGCAGCTGGGGCTTGGGCAATTTTGAATATTAGAGATAAAATCACTGAAAAAACAATAAATTTACATACAGTTGAAGCTGGTCAAGTTTGGGGGAGTTATTATCAAGAAGCTAAAATTAATAAAGTTTCAGATTTTTTCCCCTTTAAATCTAAAATTAAGTACGATTATATACATACTAGTCATTGGCTAGAACATGTTAGAGAAATTAAATCAACACTAAATTGGTTTAGAAATAATATTAATAAAGGGGGTTTTATTTTTGTCGAAGTACCTAATACAGAATTTAACTATTGGGATAGGGATATAGACGATACTCCACACATTCATTTTTTTACAAGAAAATCACTTGAAAAATTATTTAAAAATTACAATTTTGAAATTGTCAAAATGGATGTCCTAGGTCCGTCATATTTAGAACTTAATTCAAAACAGCCAATTCATCACAATATAAATCCTACTGGAGTTTATTTGAGAGCAATTTTTAAAAGTAAATAGATGAATAATATTTTAAAAATTATATCTGTTTTAATTCTTACTATTTCAAGCTTGAGATCTTTAATTCTATTTGCTTTAAATATCAATGCAAGTTCATCAATAAATTATTCATCCACAATAATACTTTTTATTTTAATAATAATTTTTTCTAAACCTGTTATTGTATTTTTTGAAAGAAATACAAATAATTTATATCAAATTATCTTAATTAATTTTGCAGCGGGTATTATATGGTTCACTACAAGCTGTTTAATTAATGGATTTTCTACTGGTTCTATTAGAGAATTTTTAATGATTTTTGTGGCTCCATTTTCAATTTTAATTTTTTTGAATGTCAATAAATCAACAATATGTAATACTGTTAAATTTATAGTATTAATTATTTCATTATCATGTTTATTAGATTTCACTGTAAGTAATTTTTTTCCAGGTGGAATAATTGGGGCTGAAATTAAAAATTATTATCTAATGAAAATTACTCCTCCAGAAACCGATATAGTTCCGGCAAGAATTGGTAACCTTGTAAGATCTCATGGTATTACTGGTAGTTATCATGATTCGGCTAATATTTTGACATTTACTTTAATTTTTTTAATTGGAGATTTTTTTGAAAAAAAATCTTCAAAAATTTTAAACATGTTGTTAATATTTTTAGGAATATTTGCATTAATTACAACTTTATCTCTTGCTAATGTAATTGCGTTTTTTGTTGGATTACTTATTATAAATTTTTCTGCAACTAAATATTTAATTGCAAGAACAATTCTTTCATTTGGTTTTATTTATGTAATCTTATTTTTCTTTAATTCAAATTTCAATCTTTTTGAGTATGTTTTGCCACAATTAGATCCGACTGGTGTTAAATTTCAAGCTATGTTAAATACTGGTTCATCAACAGCGATTCAAAACATTATAAGTTTCATTTTTGGACATGAAAATTTAACCAACATTTCAAATATTGGATATTTTTCCGAGGCAGCATTTGTAGTTCTATTATCAAACCTAGGAATTATTCCTTTTATAACATTGATGCTTTTACTGCTATATCCAATATATAATTATCTTAAGAATAATTCTGGCCACAATAATTTATACAATGTAATAGCTGTTTCAATAGCAATTTTAACTTTATGGCATTATGGATCTTTATTTAGGTCAACTAGTATATTTATTTTTTATGCTATATACTCATTATCAATTAAAAAAATGAATAGAGTCAATGACTAGTTCTTCAAAAAAACATTTTATAAACGATGTATTGACGCTTTCAGTAGTACCATTAATATCTCAATTGGTAGGACTTTTATTGTTACCAGTTATAACAAGGATTTATAGTCCAAGTGATTTTGGACTTTTTAATACATTTTCCGCTATTGTAGCATTTTTAGGTGTATTTTCAACATTAGCATATCACAGTTCCATTCTGCTGCCAAAGAAAGATGAAAGTGCTTCATCAATCTTAATTTCATGTCTGTTTTCATCAGTTTTATTTTCTCTATTTGTTTTAATATTAATAGTATTTTTTTATAATAAAATTATTTTATTTTTTAAAATTGAAGATCTAGAGGCTTATATCTTTTTAATTCCGATTTTCATTTTTTTACATGGTTTTTTTCAAACTATGAGGTATTGGAATAGCAGAATAAAAAATTTTAAAAAAATTGCACAATCAAAAATATCTGAAGTAATTTCTAACAAATCCTTTTCAATTGGATATGGACTTGTAGTACTTAACAATGTAGGAGGATTAATATATAGTTTATTAATAGCTTCAATAATAAAGAACCTATTTTTACTTTTTTCTATTAAAAATTTAAAATATATTTTTTTTAATATTCAGATTGAAAAAATTTTTACTGTACTTTCAAAGTATAAGAAATTTCCAATTTTTTCACTACCTAGTGAATTATTAAGCCGAGTACCAGCCTTATTAATTGTTTTTTTTGTATTAAATTTTTTTGATTCAGGTTTATTAGGTAATTACTCACTAACAATGAGTGTTCTTGCAGTTCCAACAGTCTTTTTTACGAGCTCTATAATTGAGGCATTTAGTCCAAGAGTTGCCCAGGCAATACATTCTAAAACTCACTTAAAAGTTTTAGAGGAAGTTTACGAAAGAATATTTTCTACAACATTTTTGATTTTTGTAGTATTAATATTTTTTGGAGATAAATTATTTTCTTTTGTTTTTGGAAGTTCATGGATTATTGCAGGTGTTTTGGCTCAAATTCTTGCTATAAGATCACTATTCGAAGTTGTTACTACTCCAATTTTATCATTAACTGCCATAGTTCAAAAACAGGAACTAAATTTAATAAGAAGGATTGCTGAAATATCAGTCACAGTTGTATCATTTTATTTTGGCAGCTATTTTGATAACTATCTTTATTCTTTTATATTATATTCTGTTTTGGGTTCTTTATCAATACTTATTATAACTAAAATTTTAATGAAACAAATTAATCTGAAATTTTTGACATTGTTCAAAAGAGTAAAATATTATAGTAAAATAATCTCAATCATTATTATTTCTTTCATAATATTTAAGTTTTTAAAAGTAGAGTCAATATTTTTAAATATTATATTTTTAATCATTACATCTTCAATCTATTATTATTTAGTACTTAAACATGATAAAGAGTTACTTAATATTATAAAATCAAAATTGAATCTTAAATGAAAAATAAAATACCATATGGATATCATTATCTAGATAATAATGACATTGATTGTGTAGTTAAATCATTAAAAAGATACTCTATTACACAAGGTCAACTCTGTGAAGATTTTGGAAGTGAACTTGCATCTTACACAGGTGCAAATTTTGGAGTTGCTGTTTCTAGTGGTACAGCTGCACTACATATTGCATTAGCAGCATTGGATATAGGAGAAGGTGATGAAATAATTACATGTCCAATGACTTTTTGTGCAACATCAAATGCAATTTTATATCAAAAAGCAAAACCTGTTTTTGTTGATATAGATTTAAACACACTTAATATTGATGTAACTAAAATTGAAGAGAAGATTACCAAGAATACTAAAGCAATAATGCCAATCGATTTTAGAGGTCATCCATGTGACATTGTTGAAATAAAAAGGATCGCAGATAAATATAAATTAAAGATAATTCAAGATGGTTCTCACTCAATAGGCTCATGCTACAGATATAATGATAAAACACATTATTGTGGGGATGGTGTTCACGCTGATATGACTACTTTTAGTTTTCATCCTGTAAAGCATATTACCACTGGAGAGGGAGGTGCTGTATTAACAAATGATAAAAAACTTTTTAAAAAATTACAGTCTCTAAGGAAACATGGCATAGATAGAAGGGAGGAAATGTTTTCAAGTAAAAAAAGAATTGGAGAATGGTTTTATGAAATGGAAAGTTTAGGTTATAACTATCGAATGAATGAGTTTCAGGCGGCTCTAGGCCTGAGTCAATTAAAGAAATTGGAAAAATTTAAGAAGAGAAGAAGAGAGATTGTAAATATATATAATGAAGAACTTAAAGATATTGATGAATTAATTTTACCATTTGAATCTGATTTTGTTGACAGTAACTTTCATATCTATGTTCTTCAAATAAAGAAAAATAATTTTTTCGACAGATATGATTTTTTTAAGTTCTTGAGAGAAAAAAATTATTTACCAATGATTCATTATATTCCAGTTCACTTATTAAAGTTTTACAGTGAAAATTATGGATATAAAAGAGGAGATTTTCCAAATTGTGAAAAATATTATGATAGAACAATCTCTATTCCATTTTATCCATCTTTGACAAATGATCAAATTTACTCAACAATAAAAATCATCAAAGATTACATAAAAAAAAGCAAATGAAAATTGCTGTAATTATTGCTAGAGGAGGAAGTAAACGAATACCAAATAAAAATATTAAAGATTTTTTGGGGAAGCCAATAATTTTTTATCCCATTAATATTGCTTTAAAGTCGAATCTGTTTGATGGTGTTTATGTTTCTTCTGATTCAAAACAAATTAAAGATATAGCTAATAAATTTGGCGCAAAAACTCCATTTACTAGATCACTAGAAAATAGTAATGACTTAGCAACAACATCTGATGCATTACTTGAATTTATATCAAAATTTTCTAACAAAATTGGTAAAATAAAGTATTTAACATGTATTTACCCATGTTCACCTTTTGTAACTATTGATTTACTAAAAAAATCATTAAAAATCATTCAAAAAAAAGATGTTGATACAGTTTTGCCTATTGTAGAATTTTCACATCCAATTCAAAGAAGTTTTTCAGTTACTAATAACAATAAAATTAAATTTTCTGATAATTTAATTACAAAAAGAACTCAGGATTTCTCAATTAATTTTCATGATGCCGGTATGTTTTATACAATAAATGTGGAAAAATTTATAAAAAGTAAAACGATTTTAACTGATAATACTGAGGCTATAATAATTGATAAAAATATGTCGCAGGATATTGACAATCACAGTGATTGGAGGCTTGCTGAAATAAAATATAAACTAAGTTTTGAAAACAAGTAGATATAAATGTTTGAATAAACAAATATTTAGTGAGAATGAGTTTAGAATAATTCCAATCAGAGTTTCAGATCGTTTCAAAATTATGAATTGGCGAAATGAACAAATATACCACTTGAGGCAAAAGAAAAAACTTACAACATCAGCACAAGACCTGTATTTCAATGAGGTAATTGAAAAACAATTTAGTCAGTCAAAGCCAGATCAAATATTATTTTCTTTTTTTCATAAAGATGTTTTTGTGGGATATGGTGGACTTGTTCATATTGATTGGAAAAGTAAAAAATCTGAAATATCTTTTTTGATGAGTACCAAATTAGAAAAAACTTATTTTGAGACATATTGGACTCATTTTTTAATTTTAATTGAAAAAGTAGGTTTTTTCGAATTAAGTCTACAGAAATTATATTTAGTCGTCTATGATTTAAGACCTAAATTATATCCAATAATTGAATCAAGTAATTATTATTTGGAAAGTCATTTAAAAGATGGTTATAATCATGGAAATAGATTCTATGATATCAGGACTTATACAAAACACCAAAAATGATTTCATTCAGGCCAGCTAATCATGAAGACATAAACTTATTATTTGGCTGGTCAAATGATGAATTAACGCGTAAAAATTCTTTTAATGATAAACCAATCGAATTTGAAACACACCGATTCTGGTTTGAAAAAAGAATTAATAACAAACAATATCTAATTTTAATATTTAATTATTTTAAAGAGCCATGTGCCCAGGTTAGATTTGAGCCAAGTAAAGAAAAAAAATATATTGTTAGTATTTCTATTGCAAGTGAATTCCGTGGCAAGGGTTTGGCATCGGAAATTTTAAAAAAATCAGTAACTTTTTTTCAAAATAGTTTTCAGAATGTGACTTTAATTGCATTAATAAAACAAGAAAATAAAAAATCAGTAAAAATTTTTGAAAACGCTGGTTTTAAATTTATCAAATTGATTAAAAAAAATAATTATAAAATATTCCAATATGAAAAGTGATTCAATTAGAATAAGTGATTTTGAGATTAATGCTCAAAGTGATGTTTTTATAATAGCAGAGATGTCAGCAAATCATAACGGTTCATTAGATTATGCAATCAATACTATTAAGTCAGCAAAAAGAGCTGGAGCTGATTGTATAAAATTACAAACATATACACCAGATACCATTACATTAGATTGTGATAGTAAAGATTTTATTATCAAAGGAACAATTTGGAATGGAAGAAAATTACATGATTTATATAGAGAAGCATATACACCCTGGGATTGGCATGAGAAATTATTCAAAGTTGCTAAGGATGAAGGTTTAGTATGCTTTTCTTCTCCATTTGATAACTCAGCTGTTGATCTATTAGAAACTCTTAATTCTCCTGCCTACAAAATCGCATCATTTGAAATAACTGATGTTAACTTGATTGAATATATTGCAAAAAAAGGAAAACCTATTATAATTTCAACAGGAATCGCAACCGAAAATGATATCGATTTAGCAATAGAAACATGCATTAAGGCTGGTAATAATCAAATAATTTTACTTAAATGTACATCAAGTTATCCAGCTCCAATTGATGAAGCTAATCTTACAATGATAAAACATCTAAGAGAAAAATATGGATATTTTACTGGTTTATCTGATCATACGGAGGGTTATGTTGCACCAATTGTTGCAACTTCACTTGGAGCAAAAGTAATTGAAAAACATTTTATTATTGATAAGAGTATAGGTGGTCCAGATTCTTCTTTTTCTTTAAATGAGAACGAATTTAAACTTATGGTTGATAATGTCAGAAAAGCTTCAAAGTCAGTAGGAATTAAAACATTTGATTTAACTAAAAAACAACAAAAAGGAAGAAATTTTAGTAGATCTTTATATTTTGTAAATGATTTAAAAAAAAATCAAATTATTTCTGCAAAAGATATAAAGTCTATTAGACCGGGTTTTGGTTTACATCCAAAGTTTTTAAATAAAATAATTGGAAAAAAAATTAACTTGGATGTTTTGAGAGGAACAAGAGTTTCATTAGAACAAATAAATTTAGATGAGTAAAGAAGGTAAAAAAATTTACGACTTTTGCAGTTCTTTGTTTGGTATAAACAGAAGTATAACTGGTGATGGTGTTAGACAAACTTTGGGGTTAATTCAAAAACAAATTCAAAGTAATTTAGATGTAACAGAAATTGAATCAAAGACAAAATGCTTTGATTGGCACATCCCTTTAGAGTGGAATGTGAAAGATGCTTTTATCGAAGATTTGAGTGGAAATAGAATTATTGATTTTAAAAAAAACAATGTCCACTTAATGGGCTATTCAATTCCAGTAGATAAAAAAATAAGTTTAACTGAATTAAAAAACCACTTGTATTCTATAAGTGATATGCCTAATGCAATTCCATACATAACATCATATTATCAAAAAAATTGGGGTTTTTGTATTTCTGAAAATCAGAGAAAAAATATTAATGAAGATTTCTATCATGTAAAAATTGATGCATCATTAGAAAAAGGATCATTAACTTATGGAGAGGTTTTAATTAGCGGTAAAAGCAAAAAAGAAATTGTTTTTTCTACGTATATATGTCATCCATCTCTAGCAAATGATAATTTATCTGGTCCATCACTTGCAACATTTTTGATTAAATATTTAGAAAAAGCTAAAAAACCTAAATACTCATATAGATTTATTTTTATTCCAGAAACAATTGGAGCTGTTGCTTATTTACATAAAAATTTAGAATTAATGAGAAGAAGAACTAAAGCAGGTTTTATTTTGACTTGCGTTGGAGATGATTTGTGTTATTCATTTTTAGAATCAAAATTTAAAAACTCAATAGCTGATCAAGTTGCAAGACATGTTTTAGACAAAATGAATATTGAGTATAAATTATATTCTTTTCTTGATAGAGGAAGTGATGAAAGACAATATTCATCACCTGGTATTGACATACCTTTTTGTTCTGTAATGAGATCGAAATATGGAGAGTTTGATGAATATCATACATCATTAGACAATTTAGATTTTATAAGCCCAACTGGATTTCAGGGATCATTCGATTTATATACAAAAATTATTGATATTTTTGAAAAAAATAACACTTATAAAAATTTAGTTTTGTGTGAGCCTCAGCTTGGTAAAAGGGGTCTCTATCCACAAATTTCTACAAAGAAAACTATTAACGAAGTAAAAAACTTAAAAAATCTTATTGCCTATTCAGATGGTCATAACAGTTTGCTTGAAATTGCTGATATTATGAATGTACCAATTTGGGAATTATATAGTTTAACTGAAAAACTAGTCAAAGCTAAATTAATTGAAAAAGTAGATGGATAATAACATTACTTTAATTCAATATTTACCTTTAACAAGGCCACTGGCATCATACGCTTTAACCAAAAAATTATTTTCAAAAAATAGAAATGTTATTTTGGACTTAGAGGATAGCGCTCAGGATATTTTTGACAGTAAACATAATTTAGAATTAAAAAAAATTGCACGTGATGGTCTTTTGACAATATCTAACTATAAGTTACCAATTACCAACTCTAAATTATATGTAAGAATCAATTCTCCAAAAACCGAATTTTATAATTTGGATTTATCAATCATTAAAATAGTAATTAAGAATAATTTTAAAATTGATGGAATTTTTTTGCCGATGACTGAATCATTTGATGAAATAGCCAATTTAAATGAATACTTCAATAATATTGAGATTGTTCCTATGATTGAAACAAAAGAGGGATTTAAAAATCTAGAAAATATCTTAAGTCATGATAAAGAAAATTTAATAAAGAGAGTTCACTATGGAAATTTTGATTTTTCTTACAGTTGTGAATTTTGGCCTTTTCTAGATCCAAATCATGATAAATATTGGGAGATTATAAATGATATTACAACTCTTTTAAAAAAATATAAAAAATCGTTTGTTGGATCTCCATTCCCATTTCCTCACAACGAAAAATTATTTTGGCAATGTAATTTTTATACAGAAAAAATAGCAGATTTAAAAGAAATTTGGCATTGTTGTGTTAATTCAACTCTAGCATTATCTTATAGATTAAAATATTCTAAATTAGAGTTGATTAAATATGATTTTAGTAATTCCGAAAAAATTAAAATTGCTAAAAATATTATTAATGATTTTATCGAAGGTAGATCAAATAAAAGATCCTTTGGGGTTAGTAGTCATAGATTTATTGCACCACATCAATTTTTAGCAGCAAAAAAATATTTAGACGAAAATGAGTGAAATAGAAAAAAAATTCAAGAATGAATTAGTTCAATTACTTAAAAATTTAGGTTTATCTCATGGAGATAAAGTATTTGTAACTGGAAACCTTGCATCTTTAGGTCGCTTAAGGATATTTAAAAATAGAAAAATGGAAATTTTATTAGATTCTATTTTTAGTGTCATTGGTAAAGATTCAACAATTTTTTCACCATCTGCGTCCATGAATCTTTGTAATACCTCAATCCCATTTGATATAAAAAAAACTCCCTCTGATAGAATGGGGGCTTTTGCAGAATATTTAAGGAAATTACCAGATTCTGTTAGAAGTAATCATCCGTTTTGGTCAGTTTCTGGTATTGGAAAAGATGCAAATATCTTAAAAAAAGTTTCAAAACATGCATTTGGAATAGAATCTCCTTGGAGCCATTTTTTAGATATGGATGTAAAACAATTAAACTTTGGCTTACATCCTTCTAAAGCTGTGACTTTAATCCACCATATTGAAACAATTTATGGTGTACCATACAGATATACCAAAGAATTTTGCCATCCTATTTTAAAAAATGGGAAGATTACAAAAGATTTTTTTTATCAGTCAGTTATGTATGTAGGTTCTGATATAAAAAAAAGAGTTTTACTTAATGAACATTATTTTGATTCTTTAAAAGAAAAAAAATTACTTTACGAAAACATCCATGAAACTGGATTGAAGTTATGGTGTTTTAAAATGAAAGATTTTTATAAAGAGGCTATTACCTTTTTCAATGATGACATATATAATTATTTGGAGTATGAACCTAAAATTAAACCTTATCAGAAATAATCTTTAATGAGAAATAGATTATGGATAATCGATTCACCATTAAAACCAACCTCAAATGATATCTTTTTTGGTCCTTGGTGTTTTGAAAATCCTAAAGATTATAATCTTAGTGAAATCTCAGAATATTTATCATTGAACGATATTCGATCTTTAGAAAATAATGCAAACGATATTATTGAATACTTATTAGATTTCTTCTTACTTAATCTTAAACCCAATAACAGCAAAAAATTTTCAAAAAAATATTTAAAGATCGTATTAAACCCTTGGATAAACGCATTTGTTCATCTTATAATATTAAGGATAGATAGCTTAAAAAATATTATAAAAAATCATAAAAATAAAGAGTTTGATGTAGTTCTAATGAAAGATGATATTAACTGGGAATTTGAAGATACTTTAGATTTTATAAGAAATGGATCAATGAATAAGATATTTAATTTTTGGATAATTTCTAGAATTATTGAGAAATTAAAGCCAGATAATTGGAACGTTGAATACATATCCAAAAAAAATAAATATAATAAAATTGAAAGAGACCTTTCTTTTAAGGAAAAAATTTATAATTATTTAATTGAATTAATTCCATTTTACTCTGTTAAAGGTTTAGGTTTAAAAAACTCAATTTTTTTGCAATGCAAATTATATTTTAAGAAAAATAAAAATTTTAGTGTAGAAAATTTAGCTAAAAAAGAAAGTCAACTTAAACTTAATTCAGAATTTGATTGGGAAATTTATGCTAAAAAATTATTACCAAACTGTTTTAAAAAAATAAATTTAAGAAATAAATCAAGAAAAGAAAATGGATATATAATATGCTGTGGTTCAAACATGTATTATAATGAAAAGTTAAAACAAAAAATTGCCGAAAAGGTGGAGTTAGGAAATTCATTGATTTTATCTCAGCATGGAGGAGTATACGGTTCAGTTGCTGTTCATGCTGCAGTTAACTCTGTAGAATATTCTAATTCACTGCAATATATTAGCTGGGGATGGAAAAAAAACAGGTATACTGATAATGTTGTTCCACTTCCTTCACCATATCTTTCAAAATTCAATTTTTCAAATCAAAATAATAATATAATTTTTATTGAATCTAATGTAAATCCATACTCATTCAGAATTAATTCAATCAATTTAAGTTCAGAAAACGTTGATCGTCAAAATAATCTTTTTAGAATCTATAATTCTTTAGATAAAAAATTAAAAAAATACTTTAAATATAGACCACCACTTTCTCAATCAGGAGGTGGAGCATTATCTTTAGAATTTGAAAGAAAGTTTAAAGAAAAAATTGATATTATTAAAGGGGATTTACACATTGAAACGATGAAGTCAAAGATAATTCTTATTGATGGTCCAGGTACAACTATGAATATATTGTTTTCAGCAAAAATACCTACTATTGCATTTTGGAATTATGATTGTAATTTTTTTGATGAAAATATTTTAGAAATAATCGAAGAATTAAAAGGACATGGCATAATTCAAAATTCTGCTGAAAATGCAGTAAAAAAATTGAATGAAATTTATGATAGTATAGAATTCTGGTGGAATGATAGAAATTTACAAGTGAGTCTTGAAAAATTTAATAAGAATTATGCCTTAAAGGATTCTAATTTTTTTAAACAATGGAGTAATTTTGTTAGTAATTTAGATTAAAATGAATAAAAAAAATTTAGGCACATGGGTAACACTACCTGAACCTTCTATAACCGAAATAATATGTGAATTTGATTTTGATTGGATTTGTATTGATTTAGAGCATTCTGTAATTGATTACCGTAATATGCAAATTTTAATATCTATAATTCAGGGTAAAAATAAAAAAGCTTATGTTAGGGTTGGCGAAAATAGTGGTTTAATAATTAAAAGAGCATTAGATGCAGGTGCAGATGGAATTATTGTTCCTATGATCAGAACCATGAGTGATGTGAAACAAGCTGTTAACTCAGTTTATTATCCTCCAAAAGGACAAAGAGGAGTTGGATTAGCTAGAGCCCAATCTTTTGGTTTAAATTTTGAAAATTATAAAAATAGGATTAATGATGAAGTAAAATTAATTTTGCAAATTGAACATATTGATGCAATTAATATTCTGGAGGATATAATTTCATATAATGGTGTTTCAGGTACTTTTATTGGTCCATATGATTTATCAGGATCGATGGGTAAACCTGGAGATTATAATGATGATGATGTTCAAAATGTGTTAAAGCACTACATTAATGTTGCTAAAAATCATAAAAAATATATAGGTATTCATGTCATAGAGCCCAAAATATCGGAGGTTTATAAAAGATTTTCTGAAGGTTATAATTTTATAGCATTTAGTTCAGATATTTTATTTTTTGGATCAGCAATAAAAGATCAATTTAAAAAATGAATGTTTTAGCTATAATTCCATGTCGGATGGCATCATCAAGATTTCCTAATAAACCTCTTGTAAAAATACAAGGAAAAGCGATGATTGAACATATATATTTAAGGTCTCTTTTATCAAAAAAAATTGATGAAGTTTTCATAGCTACTTGTGATAAAGAAATTATAGATTTTTGTAAATCATTGAATTTAAATGTTATTTTAACAAAAAACAGTCATGAAAGAGCAACCGAACGCTGTGCTGAAGCATTAATTGAAATTGAAAAAATAAGAAAAAAAAAATTTGATGTTATAGTTATGATTCAAGGTGATGAACCTTTGATTCATCCTCAAATGCTAGATTCTCTTGTTAACCCATTTTTAAACGACAATAATCTGCAAGTTTGTAATTTAATTAATGAAATTCAAAAAAAGAGTGAAATCGAGAACAGAAATGTAGTGAAGACTGTTATGGATGTTGATTCAAATGCAATATACTTTTCTAGGGAACCAATTCCATCTAATAAGATGTATAAAAAAATGATTAGTTATTACAAGCAACTAGGATTAATCTCCTTTTCAAGAAAATCTATTTTGAATTTTATTAAACTAAATCCCACTAATCTTGAAATTATTGAATCTGTTGACATGAATAGATTAATTGAAAATAATATTAAAATAAAGTTAGTTCAAACCACACATGAGAGTAAAGGTGTTGATACTTATGAAGACTTTCTTGAAGTTGATTCTCTCATGAAAGATGATGAAATATTTATTTCCTACAATGTATAAAATTAAAGTAACTAGCATATCATTCTCAAAAAACGAATTTTTAGTTTCTGAATTAAAAAATTTTTTTCCTAATTCGTTGGTTAATGAAAAATTTATAAGATTTAAGGATGATGATTTGATAAATTATCTTTCTGATGCTGATGGTGCTATTATTGGAGTGGAAGATATTAATGATAATGTGTTAAAGCAATTACCAAAATTAAAATTTATTTCTAAATATGGCGTTGGTCTGAATAATATTGATATTGATTCATGTAAAAATAGAAATGTTAAAATCGGTTGGGTTGGTGGTGTTAATAGATATTCTGTAGCTGAACAAACTGTATGTTTTATGATTATGCTAGCTAGAAATCTATATATTTCTTCAAATGAACTTAAGTATAACTATAGTTGGGTTAAAAATGGAGGTTTTCAAATTAGAAATAAGAAAATTGGTATTATTGGATTGGGCTTTATTGGAAAAGAAGTAGTAAACCTTTTAAAACCTTTCAATTGCGAAATTTTGGCTAACGACATAGTTGATTTATCAAACTATGCTAAAGCTAATGGTATAAAATTAGTAAGTAAAGAAACTATTCTAAAATCTTGTGATATCATTACTATTCATACTCCATTGAATAATTCAACCATTAATATGATTTCAAATAAGGAGTTTAATTTGATGAAAGACACTTCATTTATTATCAATACATCAAGAGGGGGTATTATTGAAGAAAATGCATTGTATTATGCTCTCAAAAATAAATTAATAAGTGGTGCCGCATTAGATGTTTATATTGATGAACCCAAACCATTTAAAAAATTATGTCAAATTAGAAACTTGATATGTACCCCTCACATAGCTGGAAATTCAATTGAATCAGTAAAAGGAATGGGTATGGCATCTATTGATCACTTAGTTAAATATTTCACAAAATGAAAAAGTTTAAAGTTGCAATTATAGGATATGGAATTGTGGGTAAAAGAAGACATCACTATATAGATTTACATAAAAATTTAAATGTTGTTGCAGTTTGTGATGTTAGATTTTTAGATAAGGAATTTAGGGATGGCAATGGAAGTATATATAATAACTATGATGACATTGAAAAAATGTCAAAAAAGAAAAAAGAATCTGGAAAAATGATTAACGGTGTAATGTACTTTAGTGATTACGCTGATTTACTAGAGAATATTGAATATGATATTGTATTTGTATCTCTACCAAATTATCTAGCACCAAAAGTTACTATGATTGCATTATCAAATGGTGCTCATGTCTTTTGTGAAAAGCCACCTGGAAGGACTGTTCAAGATATTGAGGAAGTCATTAAAGTTGAAAATAAATATAAAAGTTTAAAGTTAAAGTACGGATTTAATCATCGCTATCATGGCTCAGTGATTAAAGCAAAAAAAATTATTGATAGTGAAATCTTTGGTAAAATAATAAATATGAAAGGTGTTTATGGAAAAAGTTCAATTGTTCCGGTTAAAAAAGAGTGGAGGTCAATGAGTAAATACTCTGGAGGTGGAATTCTTTTAGATCAGGGAATTCACATGTTAGATTTATTCAGATTTTTTTGTGGAGATTTCGACGAAATTAAAAGTTTTGTATCGAATGACTACTGGAATCATGATGTTGAAGATAATGCATATTCAATCATGAAGAGTAAAAATGGAACTGTAGCCATGATTCATTCGTCAGGAACTCTTTGGCAACATCGTTTTAGATTAGAAATTTCATTTGAGAAAGGTTATTTAGAATTGAGTGGTATATTATCAGGATCTAAAAGCTATGGAAGAGAAAGATTAATAATAATTAAAAAAATTCCTAACTCAAATGTAGGATCTTTAGGTAAAGAAGAAATTAATTATTTAAGAGATGAATCATGGAAAAATGAAATTGATGATTTTGTTAAATGTATTTTAGAAAATAAAAAAGTAGAAATTGGAAGTAGTGAAGATGCTTTAAATGTTATGAAATTAGTTCACGACATCTACAGTTCTGATAAATAAAAAATATGAAAGATAAAATAGTACACGCTAGTGATGTTAAGCCTGATTTTAAAGAGGTTAAAAAAGCTTGGGCTGAAATTATATCAAGTTATTACAATGGCTCAGGTGATTTGAAAGAAGAATACACAGAAGATGTGAATTGTCCACATTGCTACTCTAATCAAAAACATAAATATTTTAAGTTAAATGGTTTCATTCATGTTAAATGTAAAAATTGTAATTCTGTATATGTTACACCTAGATTAAAGGATGAATATATTGATAAACTATATACGGACTCATATTATTCTGAAATGTTTACAAAAAGTATGATTCCCTTTTTTGATAAAAGAAAGAAATTATTGGGTGAAAAAAAATACTCTCAAATATTAAATTATTCTGTCACTAAAGGAAAAATTTTAGATATCGGATGTGGTGTTGGTGAATTAATTGATGTATTTAAAGATAATGATTGGGATTGCGATGTTGTTGAATTAAATCCAGCGGCAATCAAGTGGCTTGAAAGTAGAGGGCATAATGTTCATGAAGTACATTTTGCTGATTTTAATTCTGATATTAAATATGATGTTGTGATGGCTTGGAATGTAATTGAACATGTTTTAGACCCAAAAGATTTTGTCAAAAAAGCTTTTCAATTATTGAAACCGGGTGGAATTTTCGTCAGTGAAGTTCCTAATGGTAATTCATTTTTGGTTGATTATTGTCGTAATTCAGGTAAAGATCCGCTTAGGATTCTTCAAGGAGAACAACATATTATGCTATATTCTGTTGAAGCATATGAGGAATTACATTTAAAATCAGGGTTTAAAAAAATTCAAGTAAAAACAAATGGACTAGATTATGGAACAATAATGAATATAAATAATATTCAAGTTAATCAGGAAATAATTTTAGAACTCCAAAAATTAATTGACGAAAAAAATTATGGGGATTTAGTTCGTGGATTTTGGAAAAAATAATTGTACTATGGATAGAAAAAGTAATATAATAAAGTATTTTAAGAATTATAATTCAAGGCTTGATAAATTAATTAAATCTGTGAATTTTGACGATTTAACCAAAGTTATTGACATAATGATAGAATGTTTTAAAAATGAAAAAACTGTTTTTGTATGCGGGAATGGTGGAAGTGCCTCAACTGCAACTCACATGCAAGCCGATTTTTCATTTTTCACAAGATACTTTTCAGATTTTAGACCAAAAGTAAAATCTTTATGTGATAATAATGCATTAATATCAGCAATTAGTAATGATAATAACTTTGAAGATATATTTGTTGAACAATTGAGGGGTAACATCACTGAAGGAGATGCTTTAATATGTATTTCAGCAAGTGGAAATTCAAAAAATTTGATTAATGCAGTAAACTATGCTAATAATAATAAAATGAAAACAATAAGTTTTATAGGATTTGATGGTGGTAAATTGTTGAAGATTAGCTCAGTCTCGTTATTCACACCTAACCAAGTTAAGGACTATGGACCAATTGAAGATTTACATTTGATATTTAATCACTTTATTATCAATTATTTGTCAACGGACAATGAGTTTTTAAAAATCCAACCAAAAAAATAAATTGGAAAATAAACAATTACTGGACATTGCAAAAAAAGCTGCTTTAATTGCATCTAATTTTTTGAAAAAAAGTCATGATAGTAAAGAAGTTCTTCATGATATAATTAGAGATGTGAAAATTAAAGGAGATAAAGAATCTGAAAAGCTAATTATTGATTTTTTAACAAAACAAACCTTTTTCTCAGTAATATCTGAAGAATCAGGCTTTATCCCTAACAAAAATGAAAATTATACTTGGATTATTGATCCGATTGATGGTACTTTAAATTATTCTAGGAATATACCTTTCTCAGCAATATCAATAGCATTATGGAATAATAAAAATCCGATTTTAGGAGTTATTAAAGATTTAAATAGTAATGACATATACTCTGGAATCGTAGGAGATGGTGCGTGGTTAAATAATAAAAGGATTAAAGTTAGTTTTAAAAAAAATATTTCAGATTCAATCATAGCAACCGGCTTTCCGGTATCCTCTGACTTTTCTAGAAATAATCTAAATACTTTGTTAGATTTTCTACAAAAATATAAAAAAGTAAGACTTTTTGGTGCAGCATCATTATCACTAGCATATTATTCGTGTGGAAAGGTTGATAGCTATTATGAAAAGAATATTAAGCTTTGGGATGCTGCTGCTGGTATTGCAATTGCAAAAAGTGCAGGTGGAGACATAGAATTTACAGATTATAACAAAGATTTTGTTTTAAGTGTTAATGCCAAAACAAATTTAGATGAAGTATAATCTTCACAAAATTAAAGACAGATTTAATTTTGGACCCGGATATGATAGAAGTAAAAAGGATTTTAGAGTTGTTTCTTCCTCAAAAAAAATTGAAAATAATTATGATTTTTTAATATTTACTGATTCTAAAGGTTCAACCCTAGATGATCAAAATTATGATTGCTGGACAGATTTATTATTTCATTTTTTATTTAGTTTCAATTACAAAGTTTTGTTTATAAGTAGACCAAAAGAGATGACAACATTTATTACGCTAATTAACTTTCTGGAACTTAATAAAATTGAATTTAAATACTTAATAACTAATGTAGGCTATGCTGAACATACTCCATCAAAACTCTTCTTTATAAATGATATCAAAAAGCAAATATCCAACACAATTTATGATTTAAATCTTTTGCCTTTTAAAAAAGAAAAGTATACACTTTCAAATGGAAAATCTGAATTTTTATATTCATATAATTTTGGAGATATAGAAAGAGATATATCATCTTATCTCTCAAAAAAATTTAAAAGTTGTATTTTGCTAGGAACAATGTTATTTTCAAAAAAAATATCTATTAGTAGAAAAAGACCTGATAGTTTTTTTGAACAATTGAGTGTGTCTAACCATTTTATTAAAAAAATTGCCTCTTTGAGCTCAAATATAAACTTCTATACTCCAATTTATAGGCAGACAATTAATATGAAAGAAATTGCTCACGATGGTGTTCACTTTTCAATATATGGACATAAATTATTTTACTCAAAATTAGCTGAGCATATCAAATTAAATGGTTTTAAATATTTCAAATAATAACTTTAGTGCTAATCAGTTAAAAGATTTAAATATACTAGGTCTTGATTTAATAAAAGATTACAATATTGTAGTAGATAATTATTCAAAAGCTTATGGTTCAAATCATTATTTTTGGTCAAGTGAGCTTCCAAGTAGAAATTCTAATGATAATGATATTTTCAAGAATATAGTTTTCTCTACATACATAATAAATCTGGTTACAACAAATAAAAAAATTACTCAGATTATAGTTTCAGACTATTCAATCTATAAAGTTTTGAAGAAAAATTTAAAAAATTATAACATCAAGATTGTATTACGATCTAGTTATAATAAAATTCTAATAATTTATTTGTACCCAATCCTAAAATTTTTTTTTAATAGTTATTTATTATTAAAGACTTTTATAATTTCAAGATTTACACATTTAATATGTGATAAGAAAAAAAATAAAGATAATTTGATATTAGTTGATACTTTTATTGTAAAGTCAAGCCTTAATAAAAATGGATTTAATGACTTATATTATAAAAATTTTCTAGGCTATTTCAAAAATTTAAATTACTATTATTTACCCTCATTTGTTGGAATTAATAATCATTACAAGACATTTATGACTTTAAGAAAATCTGAACATAAATTTTTTTTTAAAGAAGACTATCTCAATTTTTTTGATTATTTAAAGGCAATATTTTTACCTCTAAAATTATTGAATTTCAAACCGACAAATATTTTTATTAGAGATATTGATTTTACAACTCTATTTGAAGATAATTGGTATAAGAATTTGTCATCACTTTCATCGATGAATTCAATTTTAAATTATTTTTTTATAAAACAGCTCAAAAAAAATAAAATTAAAATTAATTGTTTTTTAAATTGGTTTGAAAATCAGTCTTGCGATAAATGTTACAATCTTGCATTATCAAAATATTATCCTAAGGTTTTTAGATCTGGTTTTATGGTGTTTTTTGATTCTAAATTTTATACAAGTTTATATCCAACACAAAATGAAAAAAATAACAACTTATTACCAAATAAAATTTTTACTTCATCTTCACTCTTTGCTAATTCAATAAAAGAGTATTGTAAAGATTTAAAAACAGGTACAATCACATCATTTAGAAATCAGTTTATTTGGGATTTTGAAAAAAATAATGTGAAAAATAAAAATTTTACAATTTTGGTTACATTATCTGGCGTTGATGTTTACAGAAATGATGTTTTAAATTTGATTAGCCAAATCAATTCATTTAATTTTTTAGTGAAATTACACCCTGCGGATAACATAAATTCAGTAAAAAAATCATTTAAAAAAAAATGGCCCAATAATTTCAATTTAGTTTCATCATCACTAGAAAGTATAATTAATAAAGTTGATCTTTTAATTAGTTCAAACTCAACTACAATTCTAGATTCACTTTCACTTGGTATCCCAGTAATTATTATTGGGGGAAAATTTAGTTTACTCCAGAACCCAATACCAATACAAGTATCAAAATCACTTTTTAAAGTTGTTTATTCAAAAAATGAATTAGAGAAAAGTTTAGTTTATTTTAAATATAAATTTAAACCCAAATCAAAAAAAATAATTAAAGATTTTAAAAAAACCAAAAATGAATTAAATACAAAACCAAATTTAGAAGACTTTAATAACCTAATTAATATTAATAAAAAATGTTAAATAAAATTAATTTACTTTCATATCCTATCTCCGAAAAAACTCCAACTTACGGAAATAGAAATAAATTAAAAATTCAGCCTTTGACAAGTATAAAAAATGGTGATACTGCGAATTCATCCAAATGGATTTTTGAAACAAATCATATTGGAACTCATATTGATTTCCCTAGACATTTTTCAATAAATGGAAATACTATTGATGATTATAAGCCATCTGATTGGGTATTTGAAAAAATTGGAATTATTGATACAGACATCACTAATTTTGAAAATGAATTATTGAAGGTTAATGATGATATCGAATTTCTAATATGGAAAAGCGGATTTGGTATAAATAGAGAACGCAGACAGTATTGGGAATCACAGCCAGTTATACCATCTTCATTTGCCGATATTATTTGTAAAAAATTTAAGAATTTAAAAATATTTGGTTTTGATATGATTTCACTTACTAGTAAATTAGATAGAGAAGAAGGAAAAAGAATTCATGAAAAATTTTTGTGTGAGTATAAAATTCTAATAATTGAAGATATGAACTTACTAAGTTTGAAAGATAAAAATATTAAAAAAATAGTTGTTAGTCCATGGTATGTAAAGGGTACTGATGGTAGTCCATGTTCTATTTTATCTTTTTCATAATATAAATTTAATGCTATGAATATTACAGTCATAGGTACTGGTTATGTTGGATTAGTTACAGGAACTTGCCTTTCAGATTATGGCAATAAAGTAACATGTATAGATATAGATAAAAGTAAAATTAAAAGTTTAAAAAGTGGTATTTTAACAATATATGAACCTGGGTTAGAAATTATTTTTAAAAAAAATGTGAGTAATGGAAATTTATCTTTTGCCAATAAAATAAATCATAAAATTAATGAATCAGAAATAATTTTTTTAGCGTTGCCTACTCCTCCAAATGAGGATGGTTCTGCAGACTTAAAACATGTTCTGAATGTTGCTAAAAATTTATCAGAAATAATCAATTCATATAAGATCATAATAAATAAAAGTACTGTTCCTATAGGTACAACCAAGAAGATTTCAAATATTTTTAAAAAAAATTCAAAAATTAATATTGATGTAATCAGTAATCCAGAATTTTTACGTGAAGGTGTAGCAGTAAAAGATTTTATGAATCCAGAAAGAATTATTGTTGGAACTCAATCAAAAAAAGCTATTAAAATTGTCAGTCAGTTGTACCAACCATTTTCAAAAAAAGGAACTAAGATTTATTTTATGAATGAAGAGTCAGCGGAACTCACAAAGTATGCAGCTAATTCATTTTTAGCTACTAAAATCTCATTTATTAATGAAATTTCTCAGATTTGTGATTTGACAGACGCAGATATTGATAAAGTAAAATTAGGACTTTCATCAGACTCTAGAATTGGTAAAAAATTTTTAAATGCTGGAATCGGTTATGGCGGAAGCTGTTTACCAAAAGACGTTAAAGCATTAATTAGTTATACCAATAATATTAACTATGATTTTAAAATTCTAAAATCGGTTGAAAAAATTAATGAATTACAAAAAGTGCATATCATTTCTAAAATCCAAAATTTCTTTAACAATGATATTAATGGAAAACACTTTGGGATTTGGGGGTTATCATTCAAACCAGAAACTGATGATATTAGAGAGGCACCATCTTTAGAAATTATTAAAAACTTACTTGAATTAAATTCTGAAATTACTGCCTACGATCCAGTTGCTTCTCCATCGATAAAAAAAATTTTAGGAAATAAAATATCATACAGTGGTGGGCCTTACGAAATGTTGGATAAAATAGATGCTCTAATTATTTGTACTGAATGGGATGAATTTAAAAATATTAATATTAAAAAGGTTAAAACAAAACTTAAATCTAAAACTATTTTTGATGGAAGAAATATTTTTGATACAAAACTTATGTCAATTAATCAATTTAAATATATATCAATTGGCAGAAAAATTAAATGAATAAAACAATTTTAATTACAGGTGCTGCTGGATTTCTTGGATCTCACTTGTGCGAATATTATATTAACAAGGGCTTTAAGGTATTTGGTTTAGATAATTTATTAACTGGTGATATTAATAATTTAAACAGTCTTAAGTCAGAAACCAATTTTGAATTCATTAATCATGACATCACAAACAATATAAGAGTCAAAGATGATATTAATTATATTTTAAATTTTGCATCCCCCGCAAGTCCAATTGATCATTTAAAAATACCAATTAAAACTTTAGAGGTTGGTTCTAAAGGCTCACAAAATTGTTTAGAATTGGCTTTAGATAAAGGAGCAACAATATTAGTTGCATCAACCAGTGAGGTTTATGGTGATCCTTTGATTCATCCACAAACAGAGGATTATTGGGGAAATGTTAATCCTATTGGTAAAAGGAGCGCTTATGATGAGGGTAAAAGATATATGGAAGCAATAACTACAGCTTATAATCAAAAATTTAAATTAAAAACAAGAATTGTTAGAATATTTAATACTTATGGCCCTAGAATGCGAATAAATGATGGTAGAGCATTATCAACTTTTTTTAGTCAAGCCTTAACAAATAGAGATTTAACAGTGTTTGGAGATGGAAATCAGACAAGATCCTTTTGTTATGTTGATGATCTTATTTTAGGAATTGATAAATTATTAAATAGTGATTATAATTTGCCTGTAAATTTGGGAAATCCTGATGAGATATCTTTAAAAGATTTTGCAAAGGAAATAATTAAACTCACTAATTCATCTTCAAAAATTAAATTTTTTAAGCTACCCAAAGATGATCCAAAAAGACGAAAACCAGACATTACATTGGCTAATAAAACTCTTGGTTGGAAACCTAAAATATCAAGATTTGATGGTTTAAAAAAAACATATGAGTATTTTTTAACCTTCTCAAGAGAACAATTAATGCAAACATTTAAAACCTTCTAATTTTGAAAAAAAAAATCTAAAGATGATTTAGAAAGATTGTTAAATTTATATACAGTTAAATAAAAAATATGGATGTAGTTATTTTATGTGGTGGAAAAGGTACTAGATTAAGTGAGGAAACCAGTCTGAGACCAAAACCTATGGTCGAGATTGGAGCAAAACCTATATTATGGCATATAATGAAGTATTACAGTTCATTCGGATTTAATCGTTTTATTTTGGCTTTAGGCTACAAACAAGATTACATAAAAGAGTATTTCTACAACTACAAAACAACTAATACTGATTTTACTTTAAATTTATCACCTGAAACTCCTCCGATTTTTCATAACTCAGGAAATGAAAGTAATTGGGAAATAACATTTATTGATACTGGATTAGAAACTCTTAAAGGTGGAAGAATAAAAAGAATAGAGAAATATTTAAAGTCTAATAATTTTCATCTTACATATGGTGATGGTGTTAGTAATATAGACTTAGAGAAACTTGTTAAATTTCATAATGAGCATGGTAAATTAGCTACAGTTAGTGCAGTTAGACCACCTTCGAGATTTGGAGAGATGATCATAGATAATGATGATGTTAAAAATTTTGATGAAAAATCACAGATGCATACAGGCTATATAAATGGAGGTTTTTTTGTTTTAAATAAAAAAATAATGAAATATCTAACAGAAAATGAGAATTGTGATTTTGAATTTGGTCCTCTTCAAGAAATCGTTAAAAATAAACAACTAAAAGCATATAAACATACTGGTTTTTGGCAATGTATGGATAATGTTAGAGAAAGAGATTTTCTTGATAAATTAACAAAGCAAGGTAAAGCCCCTTGGATAATATGGTAAATAATGTTCAAAAGCGTATATAAAAATAAAAGAGTTTTAATTACTGGGAATACAGGATTTAAAGGATCATGGTTAACTTCTTGGCTTTTAGAATTAGGTGCAAAAGTTTATGGAATTTCAAATAATGTACCAACAAGCCCTTCAATGTTTGAAATATTGAATCTTTCAGACAAAATAAATCATTTTAATGAGGATATAAGAAATTATGATAAAGTAGAAAAAATAATTCGGGATGTTAAACCAGATTTTTTATTTCATATGGCTGCTCAACCACTCGTTGTCACTTCATATTTGGAGCCACTTGAAACAATTACATCGAATGTAATTGGAACTACAAATGTTTTAGAGGCTTTGAGATTAATCAATCATAAATGTTCTACTCTCATAATTACTAGTGATAAATGTTATGATAATGTAGAATGGGTCTGGGGTTACAAAGAATCTGATTCATTGGGAGGAAAAGATATATACAGTGGCTCAAAAGGTGCAGCTGAATTAATTTTTAAATCATATTATCATTCCTATTTTAAAGATAAAGCGAAATCTAATGTGAGAATAATTTCTGTAAGAGCAGGAAATGTTATTGGAGGGGGAGATTGGGCAGATTATAGAATAGTTCCAGATTGTTCTAAAGCTTGGGCAAAAAATGAAAGTGTTGAAATTAGAAGTCCTGATGCAACTAGACCATGGCAACATGTTTTAGAGCCTCTTAGTGGCTATTTGACTTGTGCAGAACAATTATATTCAAATATTAAATTAACTGGAGAAAGCTTTAATTTTGGTCCAAAATCTGATTATACAAAATCTGTTAAAGATTTGATAAAAGATTTAAGTTTACATTGGAATTTAAAAAATGCTCCTTACTTTATTCCTGATTCAACTTCTGAGTTTCATGAGGCAGGTTTGTTAAAATTAAATATTGATAAAGCACATTTTTATTTGAAATGGCAACCAACTCTCGAATATGATAAACTAATAGAGTTTACTGGAAAATGGTATAATAATTATTATAATTCAAAAATTGATATGCTTGAATACACTTTTGAACAGATTAGCAAATACCAAGAGATTGCAAAATCCAAAAATTTAAAGTGGACAAATTAAACTTAATTGACGGAGTTATTCTTTCTCCTCTTAAAATTATTGAGAATCCTTTAGGAAATATTTATCATGGGATGAAAAGTTCAGACTCTGGTTATTCAGGTTTCAATGAAGCATATTTTTCAACAATAAATTATAATCAAGTAAAACCCTGGAAAAAGCATTTAAAAATGACTTTAAATTTAATTGTACCTGTTGGTGAAATTCGGTTTGTTTTATATGATGAAAGAGAAAACAGTAAATCATATAAAAATTTTTTAGATGTTACATTATCAAAAAAAAATTATCAAAGATTGACTATTCCACCTAATGTTTGGGTATGTTTTAAGGGAATTGGAAAAGAAATAAATCTTCTTCTTAACTTGGCAAATCTTAACCATGATCCAAATGAAATTGTCAGAGATAATATGAATGCTTTTAAATTCAACTGGAGTTCTTAATGAATAATATTTTAATTGTTGGTGCATCCGGCTATCTAGGTTCTAGAATTTCTTATCAATTAGCAAAAAAAGGAAAAAATATAACTGCATTATGTTTTCCACATTTGCCTAACGATAAAGAATGGTGCTCATCTATGAAAAAAGTAATAGTTGGTGATATTAGATCTAGTTCTATTATTGACGAACTAACATCCGAATTATATGATTCTGTTATTTATCTCGTTTCTTTAAATCATCATGATTCAAAGAAAAATCCATCATTAGTTAATTCAATTAATGTTCTTCCAGTTTGGGAATTACTTAACAGTTTTGAGAATAAAAACTCTGTAAGAAAATTTATATACTTTTCAACTGTCCAGATATACGGTAATCTAGATTTTAAAATAATCGATGAAGATACCGAACCTCAACCTCAAAATCAATATGCATTAACTCATTTGATGGCAGAAAATATAATTAATTATTATAATCAAATCTCTTCGATTAATTGTCTTAATGTGAGATTATCAAATAGTTATGGAAGTCCTGTTTTTAAAGATTGTGATTGTTGGTGGTTGGTGATTAATGAGTTATGTAAGGAAGCTTATTACAACAAAAAAATTGTTTTAAAATCTGATGGTACACCCTTAAGAGATTTTATTCACTACAATGACATTTTAAAATCTTTAGAATTTTTATTAGATAACAATCTTCAAAAATCTAAAAGTAACACTTATAATATTTCATCTGAAAATGTTTTGTCAATATTGGAAATTGCTCAAGTAATTAAAAATACTTATAAAAAAAGATATTCAAGTTCCATCAATATTGAATTAGGAGAAAATCATACTTCACATAGAAAAAATAAGCAATTAAAAAAATATAAAATTTCCAACAAAAAAATCAGAAATTTAGGTTTCAAGCCTGATTTAAGTATTGATGATGGAATCAATGAAATATTTAATTATTTTGAAAAAAATTAATGATTGAAAAAAATAATTTTCCTGTTGTTTCTGTAATTGTGACAACGTTCAATAGGAAAGATATGTT
Organism: uncultured Bacteroidota bacterium; assembly: GCA_902587325.1. GTDB lineage: Bacteria > Bacteroidota > Bacteroidia > Flavobacteriales > Flavobacteriaceae > Eutrophosalina. Next base: position 22,143 of record CACIKV010000010.1, on the reverse strand, counting down.
AAAAACTACTATTGAGTCTATTTTAAACCAAACCTTTTCTCAATTTGAACTTCTGATTATTGATAATTTTTCAAATTACGATTTTATAAATTTCATCAATTCTTTTAATGATTCTAGAATCAAATCATTTCAGAATAATAATAATGGAATAATCGCAGTTAACCGAAATTTTGGTATCAAAAAGTCTAGAGGAAAATATATAGCATTTTGTGATGACGATGATTATTGGGATAAAAATAAATTATTTGATCAAATTAAAGTTTTTCAAAGTTTTGATACAATTTTAGTTTCAAGTTTAGCCTTAAACTTTGGTGCTGACACAAATTTTTTTTCAAAGAATTACGGATTTTTATATAATAGAATCAAGTTAGATTATAAATCTTTATTAATTTATAATCCAATAGTTTTATCCTCGACACTCATCAAATCTGAAGTATTAAAAAAAGTTGGTGGATTTTCTGAAAATAAAAATTTGATTGCAGTTGAAGATTATGATCTATACTTAAGAATATTTGATTTAGGAAATTTTGTTTTAATTAAAAAGTTTTTAATCTATTATAGATTTCATGCAGGTTCTGTTTCTAAATCTGGAATAGATGATAAATATAGAAAACAGAAATTATTCAAGTTGAGAGGGATAAAAAAACAACTAGATCCAAATGATAAGTATGAAATTAGATTTTTTAAAGAGAATTTAATTTTTATACTAATTAATAATGTTATACAATTTTTTTTAATTTATAAAATTAAATTTTTAGGATATTTCTCAAATGTTTTCAATTTAAATTCATTTATTTATGTGGATAATTATGATAAATAATTTTTACTATTTATAATATGAAATTATTTATCAATATATCAAATTTAGTTATGGGCGGATCTATTCAGGTAGCGCATAGTTTCCTTTTTGAACTAAAAAAAATTAGCTCTTCAAATAAATATTTAATTTGTACTAATAAATCCATTTTAAAAAATTTTGATAAAAGTTCCTTTACTGAAAATTTTACATTTTCAACTATTAATTCCTCTCCAGTTAAAGTCTTAAGTCGTATTAGAATTTTGAATGAGCTGAATAGAATTGAAAGTGATTTTAACCCAGATATAGTTTTTACTTTATTTGGACCGTCATATTGGATTCCAAAATCAAAACATATATGCGGTTTTGCCGATGGCTGGGTTTACAACCCAGATTCTATTGTTTATTCAAGATTAAATTTTTTATCCAGAGCTAAAAGAAAATTATTTAATAAATACAAAATATATAGGCTAAAAAAAGAATCATCACATTTTATTTTAGAAACAGAAGATGCTAAAAACAGGTTTAGTAAGTATTTAAACCTTAGTTCCCATAAAATCAGTGTAGTGTCAAATACGTATAATTCAGTTTTTAATAAAAAAATTTATCAATTAAAAACACCTTCAATATTTAAAAACAACTCATTTAAGTTAATAACTATATCGTCTTATTATAATCATAAGAATTTGGATATTATTAATAATTTAGTAAAGGTTATTCCTAAAGAATATGATATTAAGTTTTATCTCACAATTGAGCAAAGTGTTTTTTTAAAAAAATTTAAAAAAAGTAGTAGGATTATTAATCTAGGTCCTCAAAAAATAGAGAATTGCCCTAAACTATATTTCTATTGTGATGTGGTATTTCTTCCTACTTTACTTGAAACCTTTTCTGCTTCATATCTTGAGGCAATGAAAATGAATAAGCCAATTCTTACTTCGGATTTACCATTTTCAAGAGATTTGTGTAAATCTTCAGCCGAATATTTTAATCCCTTGGACCCAAATGATATATCTAAAAAAATTATAAATTTATATTCCGATGCTAACAGATATAATTCTTTAGTAGAATTGGGAAAAAAACGTTTAAAAACATTTCCTAGTTCACGTCAAAGAGCCATTAAATATTTGGAAATATGCGCTAAACAAATAAATAAAGATTAAATGTTTAAAAATAAAACCCTTTTAATTACTGGAGGAACAGGATCTTTTGGTAATGCTGTCCTTAAAAAGTTTGTAATGTCAGATCTCTATGAAATTAGGATTTTTAGTAGAGACGAGAAGAAACAAGATGATTTAAGAAAAAAAATAAAGTCTAATAAAGTTAAGTTTCACATTGGTGATGTTAGAGATTTTGAAAGTGTTAAAAAGGTAACCAAAGGAGTAGATTATATTTTTCATGCTGCAGCTTTAAAACAAGTACCATCGTGTGAATTTTTCCCTATGGAAGCTGTAAAAACAAATATATATGGCACAAATAATGTCCTATCAGCAGCTGAAGAAAATAATGTTTCTAAAGTTATTGTACTTAGTACTGATAAAGCTGTTTATCCAATAAATGTAATGGGAATGACCAAAGCTATGTTAGAAAAAGTTATGATTGCAAAAGCAAGAAATTTAACCAATCCCAAAATTATTTTTTGTGGAACAAGATATGGAAATGTAATGGGTTCTAGAGGTTCTGTAATACCATTATTTGTAGATGCGATTAAAAATAAAAAACCTATAACAATTACTGATCCAAAAATGACAAGATTCATGATGACACTTGAAGATGCTGTGGATTTAGTTATGTTTGCTTTTGAAAATGGTAAATCTGGTGACATTTTTGTACACAAGGCTCCTGCTGCAACAATTGAGGTTTTAGCGCAAGCATTAATAGAACTTTATTCTTCAAAATCAAAAATAAAATATATTGGAACAAGGCATGGTGAGAAAATTTATGAAACTTTAGTTAATAGAGAAGAAATGGCCAAAGCAGAGGATCTTACAAATTTTTATAGAATTCCCTCTGATAATAGAGATTTAAATTATAATAAATTTTTTGATGAGGGCAATATTAATAAATCTGTCTCTGACGAGTATCACTCTCACAATACCGAAAGATTAGATGTTAAGCAAATGAAGAATTTATTATTAAAGTTAGATTTTATTAAACAAGATATTAATTAATGTTAGTCGGGATTACTGGATCGAATGGTTTTATAGGAACTCACCTGGTTAATTATTTTTCAAAAATCAGTAAACTTAATTATATTCAAATTCATAAGGATGATTTTAATAATCATAAACTACATGAAAAAGTTAGTGAGTGTGATGTAATTATTCACTTAGCTGGCTTGAACAGACATAATGATAGTAAAGTTATTTTTGATACTAATGTAGATTTAACAAAAAAATTAATTATTGCCTTAGAAAAGTCTGAAAAAATTAAACACCTAATATTTTCTTCATCTACTCAGGAATCCAGAGAAAATTCTTATGGAAAATCTAAACGTAAATCTCAAGAATTATTTTCTAAATGGGCAGAAAATAACTCAAAATACTTTACGAATTTAATAATACCTAATGTATTCGGACCATATTGTAAACCTCATTATAACTCTGTCGTATCAACATTTGCTCATCAATTAATTAATAATATAAATCCCTCAGTAATTAAAGATAACAGCCTGGAGTTAGTTTATGTCCAAAACCTAGTGGTTGAATTTGACAAGATTACGAGGCTTAATTTAAGTACAAGTGTTTTCAGTAACCAAATTGACATAAAATTTGATAAACTAATTCTAGTTTCTAAAATATTAGAAAAAATGAAAAAGTTTAAGAAAAATTATATTGATAATGGTATTATACCTAAACTAACAAATGATTTTGAAAAAAATTTATTTATAACTTTTTTTTCATATCTAGATGATAATTTTTTTCCAAGATCCTTTGATGTTTATAAGGATGATAGAGGTTCATTCTCCGAAGTTGTGAGATCAAAAAGTAAAGGTCAATTTTCATATTCCATTACAAAGAGTGGTGTTATTAGAGGAGAGCATTTTCATACACGAAAAATTGAAAGATTTATTGTTATTAGCGGTAAAGCCGAAATAAAAATTAGGAGAGTTAACGAAAAAAAAATAAAAAAATTCTTAATTGATGATAGTAGACCATCATACATTGATATTCCAGTATGGTCAACTCATAATATAAAAAACATTGGTAATAATGACTTAATAACCTTATTTTGGATTAATGAACATTATGATGAGGAAGATCATGATACATTTCACGAATTAGTAGAAATAAAATAACATGAAAAAATTTAAATTAATTACAGTAATTGGTACGAGGCCTGAAATTATAAGGCTATCAAGAATTATAAATAAAATAAATTCATTAGAAATTTTCAACCATATTGTAGTACACACTGGTCAAAATTATGATTATGAATTAAATGAAGTGTTTTTTAATGATTTAAATATTAAAAAGCCTAACTATTTTTTAAATGCGGCAGAAAAAAATGGCACCCAGACATCTGGCAAGATTTTAATTAATATTGATCCAATTTTTGAAAAAGAAAAACCTGATGCAATATTAATTTTAGGCGACACCAATTCATGTTTATGTGCAATAGCAGCTAAAAAAAGACAAATTCCTATATTTCATATGGAAGCTGGTAATAGATGTTTTGATCAAAGGGTACCTGAAGAAACAAATAGAAAGATTGTTGATCACATATCAGATATTAATCTAACATACAGTGATATTTCTAGGCAATATTTGATAAGAGAGGGTATTTCCCCCGATTCAATTATTAAGACAGGAAGTCCTATGAAAGAGGTATTAGATTTTAATTTAAGTAAAATAAAAAAATCAAAAATTCTTAATAAGCTTAAATTAGAGAAATTTAAATTTTTCCTAATTTCAGCTCACAGAGAAGAAAATATTTCATCAAATAATTTTAAAAAATTTGTAGAGATTTTAAATTACTTGTCCGAAAACTATAAAATTCCTACTGTAGTTTCTACTCACCCAAGAACTAGAAAAAAAATTGATTCATCTGGCATAAATTTTAATAAAAACATTTTATTTGAAAAACCATTAAGCTTTACAGATTATAATTTTCTACAAATGAATGCTAAAGTTGTTCTGTCTGACAGCGGAACAATTTCTGAAGAATCATCAATACTAAATTTTAAAGCTTTAAATATAAGGGAAGCTCATGAGAGACCTGAAGCTATGGAAGAAGGCTCCGTCATGATGGTTGGTTTATCTTTAGATAGAATAGAGCAAGCAATAAATTTATTATCAAATCAAAAAATTGGAGAAGAAAGAACCCTAAATATTGTTAAAGATTATTCATATGAGAATATATCTGAGAAGATTCCAAGAATAATTTTGTCATATACTGACTATGTAAATCAAAACGTTTGGAAAAAAAGAAAATAATAATAATCACAAATTATTTTTATCCTGAAAATTTTAAAATAAATGACATAGCTTTTGATCTATCTACCAATAATTATGATGTAACTGTGGTAACTGGGGTTCCTAATTATCCTGCTGGAAAATTTTATGATGGTTATGGATTTTGTAAAAATAATCATGAGATATTAAATAATGTTAAGATTCATCGTATTCCACAAATTCCAAGGGGAAATGGTTCAAAATTAAGGTTGGTATTAAACTATATATCATATTTGATTAGTTTATTCATTTATTGTTTTTATATATCATTTTTTAAAAAATTTGATCTCATTTTTGTACATCATGTTTCGCCGATTTTTGTAGCCTTACCAGCTATTTTTTTAAAAAAAATTCAAAAAATAAAAATTATTTTTTGGAATCTAGACTTATGGCCTGAAGCTGTTACTCACTACATTAGAAATTTATTTTTTAAAAAAATTATTGGTTATGTTTTAAAAATAGTTGTAAAATTTATTTATCAGAATATTGATGTTCTTTTAATTAGCTCTAAGAGCTTTAAGAATCATGCTAAAAGTATGGGTTACACTAAAGATGTAATTTTTTTTCCTAATTGGGCTGAAGATTTATTTTTAAAACCTAAAAAAAATAAAAAAATTGGAAAATATTTTAATTTAATGTTTGCTGGGAACATTGGAAAAGGTCAAGACATTGAAAATTTATTTAATGCTATCAAAGAAACAATTAGTCTTGATAGAAAGATAAGATGGTTAATTGTTGGTGATGGAAGAATGCTAAATTGGTTAAAATCAAAAGTTGAAAAACATAAAATTCAAGGTAACGTTATTATATATGGTTCAAATCCTTTAAATAAAATGCCTGAATTTTATAAAAAGGCAGATGCAATGGTAATAACATTAGCCAAAGGATCAGCATATGCAAAAACAATTCCAGCTAAATTGCAATCCTATATGGCTTTTGAAAAACCAATTTTAGGTATGATTGATGGTGAGGCTGCATCAATAATTAATGAGTCACAATGTGGATATTGTGTTAAATCAGGTGAATATAAATCGTTTTCGAATAATATTATTAAGATTAAAGCTTTGAAATATTCTCAGCTAAAAAGAATGGGTTCTAATGCAAATAAATATTATCTAGATAAATTCTCAAAAGAAAAAACTTTTAAGAAATTATATTCTGAAATAAATAAAATATTGTGGAATTAATTAGTGTAAAAAAAAGTATTTTTTTTGATGAGATTGATAGATTTAATCAATTACCAATTTCTTATAATAGTAACGTTGATATTTTTTTGGAAAAACAAGGATTTAAAATGTTTTTCTTTCACCTGAAAAAAAATGGTGAACTAAAAGGATTTCTTCCAATTGCAAAAAAAAATAACCTCTATTTCTCAATTCCTTATTTCTCATACGGTTTATATTTAATTAACCCACCAGATAAACAAATTCTACAAAGTTTAAATACTCTTTTTAAAAAAAAATTTAGAAATTATTATGTAAGAGTATTCTCATATAATTCATCATTTAGTGACAACTATAAAACATCGGTTTATTTGAAACTTCAAAATAATATTAATAATCAACTTTCATTTTTTAAATCTAAAATTAGAAGTCAAATAAAAAAGTCAATAAAAAATAAATTGAAAATCATATCTGGAAGTAATGTATTAATTGATTCTTTTTATTCAATTTACTCAAAACACATGCACTCACTAGGCTCACCATCTTATTCAAAATCTTTTTTTGAAGATTTTATGAATTCATATCAAAATGATGCAGTAATTTTTCTAGTCGAGTATAATAAGCAATACATTGCATGCTCTTTATGTTTGATAAATAAAAAAAATATTGAAGTAATTTTAGCCTCCTCTCTTCGTGAGTATAATTATTTATCTTCAAATATGTTTATGTATTGGGAAATGATTAAGTATTCAATTTCAAAAGATATAGTTTTCTTTTCTTTTGGTAGATGTAATTATAGTTCTACTCAATTTAAATTTAAAACACAGTGGTCAAAAACTCAAACAAATATTTTGAAATTAAATTCTAATAAATTCTACAATCTTAAAATTTTAAAAAATTTATTTAGTTTTTTTTATAAAAAAATTCCATTCAAAATTGCAATTAAATTTGGTTCAATCATAGCTAACAGAATTTATTAATGAAAAATTTTTTTTTGACACTTGACTTAGAAGAATGGTATCATTTAGACTATTTTAATGATTTAAATGAAACTGATAAAAAGGATGTTTTTATTTTTAAATTAAATGATTTCTTTGATTTTTTAGATTCAAGAAAAATAAAAATCACTGTATTTGTTGTTGCTGAGTTAGCAAAAAAATATCCTGACATAATAAAAGATATTTCATCACGAGGTCATGAAATAGCTTGCCATGGTCTCGATCATAAATTAGACTATAATAAAACTGATAAAAAATTTATTTCAGACCTAAATTATGCTAAGAATATTTTGGAAGATATATGTGGTAAAAAAGTTTCGGGATACAGATCGCCATGTTTCAGCCTAACAGATAATAAATTGGAATTACTATCGAAGTTAGGTTTTCAATACGATTCAAGTTATGTGAATTTTGATTCTCATAAATTATATAATAAATTAAGTTTAAAAGGATATAGACTTTTTGATAATTTGATTTATATAAAAGATAAATTTAAAGAATTTGAGGTTCCAACCTACAAGATTACAAAAAAAATTAATTTGCCAATTTCAGGTGGAGCATATTTTAGATTTTTACCATTATTATTAACCAAATTCTTAATTAAAAGTTTTTATAAAACAAATAAGAATTTTATTTTTTACATTCATCCATTTGAGCTTAACTCATCAAAAATCGAGCTTAATAAATTAAGTTTTTTTAATAAAATAAGATTTCAATATAATAGAAAAAACAATATGAATAGATTTAAAAGACTCGTTATATTTCTACAAAACAGTAAAATTTCCTTTAAAAAAATTAATGATATTTTATGAAAACAGTATTAATAACTGGAGTTTCTGGATTAATTGGTAGCAAAGTTTATAATCTATTCTACAAGAATTATAATTTGTACGGCTTGGATATGTCAAATACTTATAATTTTAAAAACTTTATTAAATGTGATTTAAGACAAAAGGATAAATTAAAATCCAAACTTAAAAATAGAAAATTTGATATAGTAATTCATACTGCCGGATTAGCCCATAACTTTAATAACTATTCAAAAGAAGAAATTTATCAATCAAATTTTAATGCAACCAAAAACTTAATTGAATTAATTGACAAAGAAACATATTTAATTTTTTTAAGTACTATTGGTGTATATGGAAAATCTATTTTAGATAACGAAATAATTTTAGAAAGTACGGCTGTTAATCCTATTGATGATTATTCCAAATCTAAAGTTCTAGCTGAAAATTTTATTAAGTTAGTAATGAAAAATAGTTTAATATTAAGATGTTCTCCAATTTTTTCTGATGAATTTTTAGTTGATATAAAAAAAAGAGTTTTATATAACAATCTATTTTATGTTACATTTGGCGGAAATCAATTACACAATTTTTGTCATATATCGAACTTTCTAAATATTATTAAATACTTTCTTAGCACTAAACCAATTACTAAAACATTTAATGTAACGGACGGAAATATTTATAAATCTAAAGAAATACCAAAATTAGTTAAGAATACTAAATCTTTCAGAATTAATTTACCTTTGTTTTTAATTAAGTTGATATCTAAATTATATTTGATTTTCTTCTTTTCAAAAAAGAAACTTATTTTAAAAATTAAATTTCATAAAGTGCTTTGTAATAATTTAGTTTATAGTTCTTTAGATTGTAATCCTAATAATAAAAAAATCAATTTTGAATGAAAAATTTTATTAAATATAATTCATCAGTCTCTTCAGATTTTTTTGACTTGGACATACAACAAAACTTTGGACTGCTATCAAATTGTATTAAAAACAAAAGAATATTAGTAATTGGAGGAGCAGGAACTATTGGATCAAACTACATAAAACAAATTTTAGCTTTTAAGCCTAGCTCTATTTTTGTTGTAGATCACAATGAAAATGGATTGACGGAACTGACTAGAGATTTGAGAAGTTCAAATTATTTAGATTATAATCCAGAGTATTTAACTTATCCAGTAAACCTGTTGAGCAAAACTTTTGAAAGACTCTTTGAAAAAAATAGTTTTGATATAATTTCTAATTTTTCTGCTTTAAAACATGTCAGATCTGAAAAAGATATTATTTCAGTAGAAGCTTTAATTAAAAATAATATTTATGGTGCAATAAAGCTATTAGAATTATGTGTAAAAAAACCACCTAAATTTTTATTTAGTGTTTCAACAGACAAAGCAACAAACCCCGTCAATATAATGGGCGCTTCAAAATTAATTATGGAAAAAATAATTATATCTCATAAAAATAAATTTCGGGTTTCAACTGCAAGATTTGCAAATGTTTCATTTTCAAATGGAAGTTTGTTAGATGGTTTTGTAAATAGATTAAAAAAAAATCAGCCTTTATCATGTCCAGCAGATATTAAAAGGTTTTTTGTTTCTGAAGAACAATCTGGAAAAATATGTTTATTATCTACATTTTTGGGAGAATCAGGTGATATATTTTTTCCAAAACTTAATTCCAGTAAGCATCAAATTTATTTTAAGGATATAGCAATTAATTTTTTAGAGAATAATGGATATGAGCCGGTTATTGTTCGTACTGAGAAACAAGCAAAAAATTTTAAAAAAGAAAATCCAAAACAATATCCAATACTTATATTCAATTCAGACACATCCGGTGAAAAAAAGTTCGAAGAATTCTATTCTGATAATGATAAACTTGTTTTAGATAATTTCTCATCATTAGGGATTATAAAAAATAAAGTTAATGACCTTAATTTAGAAGGATTAAAAAATGACTTTGATCAAGTCTTCGAAAGTTTAAAAGCCACAAAAAATGATATCATTAGAGTAATTAATAAGTTACTTCCAAATTTTAATCATATTGAGAAAGGGAAAAATTTAGATTCAAAGATGTAATGATTTATTTATTTAGTAAGAGATTACTTGACTTATTGCTTAGTTTAATATCTATAATTCTATTATCGCCAGTATTTATAATAGTGATAATAATTTTAAAGTTTACTGCTGAAGGTGAAATTTTCTATTTTCAAAAAAGAATCGGTCATAAAAATAAATCTTTTTACATAATAAAATTTGCGACAATGTTAAAAGATTCAATTAATATGGGTACAGGAAGTATCACTCTAAAAAATGACTACAGAGTAACGTCATTTGGGAAGTTTTTAAGAAAAACAAAAATTAACGAACTTCCTCAAATAATTAATGTAGTCAAAGGTGATATTAGCATTGTGGGGCCAAGACCTTTAGTTCAAAAAACATTTGCAATGTATTCTCATAAAATTCAATCTAAAATATATCAAATCAAACCTGGAATAACTGGAATTGGTTCTATAGTTTTTAGAGACGAAGAATCTATTATTTCATCTGTAAAAAATGAAGATCCATTTATTTTTTACAAAAGAGCTATATCGCCACACAAAGGTGAATTGGAAATGTGGTATCAAAAAAATAAATCCTTTTGTACAGACCTTAAAATTATTTTTGTTACAGCATGGATTATAATCTTTCCGTCCAGTAAAATTTATAATAAATTATTTATCAATCTTCCAGAAAGAGATTTTTAGTTTAATGATTTTATTACATAAGTTACAATTCCCCAAACTATAAGGTTGTTTTCTTTTTCTATTTCTATTTCTTTATAATTACTGTTTTCGGGCTTTAGAAAAAGCTTTTTTGCCCTCTTTACTATTCTTTTTACTGTGAATTCACCATCTAGGAAACATACTGCAATTTTATTGTTTTCTGCCATTAAACTCCTATCAATTACAATCATGTCACCATCTGATATACCTGCATCAATCATTGAATTACCATTTACTCTAGCGTAAAATGTTGACTCGCTATTTTTTACAAGTTCTCGATCTAAACTTATTCTGATTTCCTTAAAGTCGTCAGCCGGTGAAGGAAATCCTGCTGAAATACCTTGTTCAACTAACCATTGCCCCATTGAATCCCCTTTCTTTGGTTTTAAAAAAATTAGCTTTTCTTTTTTCATTTCACTTTTATAATTTCACTTAATCTGCAAGTATAGTTGGGGCTTAATTTTTCCTGCTTCATCTTCCACCTTCTTCTTAAATCTTGAGAGGCAAGTTTAATTTTATTTTGACCTTCTTTTTTCTGGATAAAATCTATAGTTTTCATTAGATACTTATGCCTTGGATCTTCATTTTCAAATAAATTCAGTTGATGGTTATTCGATGAATCTAAACCCATTACTACGGTTCCTGCTTTTTTGTAGTGGATACCTTTTTTAAATATCTTTTTTAGGCCTTCAATGGCATGTTTACCAATTACCATATTTGAGTTTGTTGAAAAAGGAATTGTTACCAATATTCCATTTCTATATTGTGTTTTATTTTTTTGAAACTTATTGCTTCTAACAAATACATACACAGAGTTACAATTAGTATTTTGAGCTCTTAGTTTTTCAGCGCAGCATACAGCAAAAGTCAATATTCTTTCCTTTATTTTTTCATAATCAGTAATTGTTCCTTCAAAACTTCTAGTTGTAGCAATTGCCTTTTTTGGAGATCTATGTTCTTCTAAGTTTAACACAGATTTTCCTTCTAGTTCTTTTTTTAATCTTAAACCCACTACACTCATATTTTTCCTCACCCAACCATCTTCAAGACTTATAAAATTATATGCTGTATTTACTTTAATATTTTTTAATCTTTCCGCATGTCTAAAACCTATTCCCCAAACATCTTGAATCTTTAGCCATTTTAATGCGTTAATCCTCTTTTCTTCTGAGTTTATCAAATAAACTCCTTTTGTTTGACTTGGAAATTTCTTAGCAATTCGATTGGCAACTTTTGCAAGTGCTTTTGTTGAGGCAATTCCTACACTAATGGGTATTCCTGTCCATTTCAGTACCATATGCTTTATTTCTTGACAGTAAGATTCTAAATCATAGTTTTCAAATCCTTCAAATTTTAAAAAAGCTTCATCAATACTATATATTTCAATATTTGGGGTAAATTTTGAAAGTATATTCATTACCCTGCTACTCATATCGCCGTACAATGGGAAATTTGAAGAAAAAACTTCAACATCATTTTCTTTGAATATATTTTCATATTTAAATGCAGGCGCTCCCATTGGTATACCGAGCGCCTTTGCTTCATTGCTTCTTGATATTGCACATCCATCGTTATTTGATAGTACCACAACAGGCTTTTTATTAAGTTTTGGATTGAAAACTCTTTCACAAGACACATAAAAATTATTACAATCTATAAGAGCAAACATTATTTTAAAATTACATTGAATTAATTCTTAATTCAAGACTAAAAATGTTAAAATTTAAATAGTTTTGAACTATGAATTATTTTCAAGAAATAGAAAAAGAAATTACTAGTTTTGGATTTGAAATTATATTCAAAGACTTTGAAAGACCTTGGGGAGGATTTTTAGTAATAAATGAATCTCAGGCACAAGATTTTGCAAATCAATTTTTTGATGGATTAAATATAGATTCAATAAAAATAAGTGGAAAATTAAGTCCTAAAATTTTGATTGTGAATCCTAATTCAAAATTGTCATGGCAATATCACAACAGACGAGAAGAAATTTGGAGTGTTTATAAGGGTACTGTTGGTGTTTCAAAAAGTATGGATGATAAAGAACAACCAATATTAATTTTGAATGAAGGAGATCAGATTAAGTTAAAACTCGGAGAAAGACATAGATTAATTGGTTTAGATAATTTTGGGATTATTTCTGAAATATGGCAACACATAGATGATGACGATCCATCAGATGAGGATGATATAGTTAGATTATCAGATGATTATGGTAGATAAAACATTAAAAAACTCATTATCATATGATATTTAAGTTGTAATTTTGTAATAATAAAGGATAGATGGATCCATATTCTTTTTTAAATACAGCTCATTCAGCATATTTCGCTGAACTTTATGACCAATATCTTGTTAATCCTAAATCCGTTGAGCCATCATGGAGAGCTTTTTTTCAAGGCTTTGAATTTGGTATTGATAAAGCTGAAAAAGGAGAGTTGGATGTTCCAGAAAATATCTTAAAAGAGTTTAAAGTTGTTAAACTTATTAATGGTTACAGAACTAGAGGCCATTTATTTACCAAAACTAACCCTGTTAGAAATCGAAGAACATATGTGCCAACTTTAGAATTAGAAAATTTTGAACTTTCATCAGACGATTTAAATGAAATATTTGATGCAGGTGAAATTTTAGGTTTAGGACCATCTTCTTTGCAAGATATATTAATACAACTAGAAAAAATTTATTGTGATTCAATTGGAATAGAGTATATGTATATTAGAACGCCAGATAGAATAAAATGGGTTCAAAGTAAATTAAATTTAAACGACAATCATGCAAAATTTTCTAATGATCAAAAGATACATATTCTCAATAAATTAGTTCAAGCAAATAATTTTGAAACTTTTCTTCATAAAAAATATGTTGGTCAGAAAAGATTTTCTCTCGAAGGCGGGGAATCTCTAATTCCAGCTTTAGACTCTATTTTTGAGAATGCTTCTGAAATGGGGGTAAAAGAACTTGTTGTTGGTATGACGCACAGAGGAAGACTAAATACTCTCTCAAATATTTTTGGAAAACCTGCTAAAGAAATATTTAGTGAATTTGATGGGAAAGACTATAAGGAACAAATATTTGATGGAGATGTAAAATATCATTTAGGTTGGACATCTCAAAAGAAATCTTCTAAAGGATTTAATCTGTTTTTAAATTTAGCACCAAATCCATCACATCTTGAATCAGTAGGACCAGTAGTACAAGGTATTGCAAGAGCCAAGCAAGACAAATATCACAGAGGAGAGGGTCAAAAAGTTCTGCCTATTTTAATACATGGTGATGCTGCTTTGGCAGCTCAAGGTGTAGTATATGAAGTAGTTCAAATGGAAAGATTAAGGGGTTACAAGACTAATGGAACTATACATATTGTTGTTAATAATCAAATTGGCTTTACGACTAATTATATTGATGGTAGGTCTTCGACTTATTGTACCGATGTTGGAAAAGTTAATCTTTGTCCAATTTTGCATGTAAATGCTGATGATGTTGAAGCTGTTGTTCATGCTTCAAACTTTGCCTTAGAATACAGGATGAAGTATAAAAGGGATGTATTTATTGATTTACTTGGATATAGAAAATTTGGGCATAACGAAGGCGATGAGCCAAGATTCACTCAACCAAAACTTTATAAATCTATATCTAAACATCTTAATGTTAAAACTATATATGCCAATAAATTAATTAGCGAAAAAGTAATTTCAAAAGATGATTTTGAGGTTATGGAATTGGAATATAAAAAAAGTCTTGATGAAGATTTAGAAATTTCTAAGAAGAATAAAAATGTTATAATTACTCCATTTATGCAGCATGAGTGGGTGGGTATGAAACGAGTTAAAAAAGACTCAATGCTAATTAATTATGATACATGTGTTGAAAAAAAGAAATTAGATAACATCGCTGAGTCAATTTTTAATTTAAAAGAACCAAGCAGATTTCTTAAAAAAGTTGTTAAGCTCATGAACGATCGAAAAAAAATGTATTTTAAAGATGATAAGATTGATTGGGCAATTGGAGAAATATTAGCTTATGGTTCAATTTTAATGGAGTCATATAATATTAGAATTTCTGGGCAGGATGTTGAGAGAGGTACGTTTTCTCACAGACATGCAATTTTGAAAGATGAGGAATCTGAAGAAAATTTCATTCCTTTAAATCAATTAAATAAATTTCAAGGTAACTTTGAAATATATAATTCTCTCTTATCTGAGTATGCAGTTATGGGATATGAATATGGCTATGCATTATCTAATCCTAACACTCTCACTATTTGGGAAGCACAATTTGGGGATTTCAGTAATGGAGCACAGATTATGATTGATCAATATTTGTCAGCGGCTGAAGATAAATGGAAACTTCAGAACGGTTTAGTTTTAATGTTGCCCCACGGTTATGAGGGTCAAGGTGCCGAACATTCATCGGCTAGAATGGAAAGATTTCTTCAATTATGTGCCAAAGATAATATCTATGTTGCTAATTGTACCACGCCATCAAATTTATTTCATATTCTAAGAAGACAGATTATAACTAATTTTAGAAAACCACTAGTTTTGTTTACTCCAAAGAGCTTACTAAGACACCCAAAAGTTGTATCTACTAAAAAAGATTTAATTTCTGGAAATTTTTTGACTCTTATTGACGATGATATCAAGGCTAAAAAAGTAAAATCGTTAGTATTTTGCACTGGAAAATTTTATTATGACTTACTAGATTTTAGAGAAAAAAATGATTTTTATAATGTTGCATTAGTTAGAATTGAGCAGCTATTTCCCCTTCCTGTTGAAGAAATAATGACTACAATAGAAAAGTATGAAACTGATGATATCGTTTGGGCCCAAGAAGAACCAAGAAATATGGGATCATGGTCTCATCTTTTGGTTCATTTGGATATTGCTAAATCTTTTAGAGTTGCTTCAAGAAGATTTTATGGCTCCCCTGCATCAGGGTCGACAGCAAGATTTACAAAAAGACATAAACAAGTAATAGAGTATGTATTTGATAAGGATAAAGATAATTTTAAATAATATCATATTATGATTTTAGAAATGAAAGTGCCATCACCTGGTGAATCTATTTCTGAAGTTGAAATAGCGCAGTGGTTGGTCTCTGACGGAGATTATGTTGAAAAAGATCAAACCATAGCAGAAGTGGATTCTGATAAAGCTACACTGGATCTACCAGCTGAGGAAAGTGGAGTTATAGCCTTAAAGGCTAATGAAGGTGATACTATTGCTGTTGGAGATATTGTGTGTTTAATAGATACTAAAGCAAAAAAAACTAAAGAAAATAGTTCAAATGATAAAATAGATGAAAATAAAAAAATCAATATAGAATCAGAAGTTCCAGAAAATCATGTAAAATCTGAAATAAAATTAAACACTGGAATTGCTTCTCCATCAGCAAAAAAAATCTTAGACGAAAAAGGAATTAATCCGAGTTCTGTTACTGGAAGTGCTAGAGGGGGCAGAATTTCAAAAGAAGATGCAATAAAAGCTCTTCCAAAAATAGATTTACATGCCATTTCTAAAAATAGGTCAACAACCTCAAAAAAAATGTCATTGCTTAGAAGAAAGGTTTCTGACAGACTTGTTTCTGTTAAGAACCATACTGCAATGCTAACAACTTTTAATGAAGTAAATATGTCTCAGATTATTCAAATTAGAGATAATTATAAAGAAACTTTTAAAGAAAGGCATGGCGTAAGTTTAGGATTTATGAGCTTTTTTACTAAAGCAGTAGTAAGAGCTCTTAAAGACTTTCCAGATATTCATTCAATGATTGATGGAGATCATCAAATTAAATTTGATTTTTATGATATTTCTATTGCAGTTTCAGGCCCTAAGGGCTTAATGGTTCCAGTTGTTAGAAATGTTCAAGATTTAACTTTTTCTGGGATTGAAAATGAAATTAAAAGACTTGCCATTAAAGCAAGGGAAGGTAAAATCTCTGTAGATGATATGTCTGGTGGGACTTTTACAATTTCAAATGGTGGTGTATTTGGATCTATGCTTTCAACACCTATTTTAAATCCTCCTCAATCATCAATCTTAGGAATGCATAATATCATTGAAAGACCAATAGCTGTCAATGGAAAAGTTGAAATCCATCCGATGATGTATTTGGCGTTGAGTTACGACCATAGAATTATAGATGGAAAAGAATCTGTAGGTTTTTTAATTAGTATTAAAGAGTCATTGGAAAATCCTGTTCAAAACTTAATGGATAACAATATTAAAAAAGCACTAGAACTCTAGACTTAATATATTTTTTTTGTAATTAATTTTGGCTCTTAATTTTTTAAGAATATCACCTCCTATTATCCCATCTACACTCTTAATTCCTTTGTCTTCTAACAAATTATTAATTTGAGACATATCAAAAAGCACAACTTCAAAGTTTTGATTTTTATAATCAGAAATTTCTAATATATTATTTTTTGAGTGAAAAATGTCAGTTATTATACTTGTTGCTGAAGATGCATTTTCGTTATATTTTTTGAAATTTATATTTAATTTTTTCGCTGATAAATAATTAATACATGAATTAGAAGCGCCAGTGTCAATTATTAATCTGCTCATAATTAGATTAACTTTACATTCAATAATAATATGATTTGATATTGTAAACTCAAAGTTGATATTAGTTTTTTTATTCAAATAGTAATAAATTATTTAATTTCTATTTAGAAATTTACAAGCTTTTAATTAAAGCAATTATAGAGACTAAACTAGTTGTATATCCAACAAGTTCTCCGACGCTAGTTTTTTCCCTATCAATACTTTTTTGTGGTACTACTATCTTGGCACCTGGTTTTAATTTAGGATAATTATTAAATATTAGAAAAGATTTTGTACTTGCAACATTTCCATTCTGATAAACTACAAAGACACTATTTTTCTTTGCATTCTCACTAAATCCACCAGCTCTATTTATTGCAGAAATTGTTGTCAATGAATTTGAATAAGTAACTGCCGAAGATTGCTGTACTGCACCAGTAATCTCAATACTATTATCTTTACTTGGAACAATAATTTTATCTTGAGATTTTAAAACTACATTGTATTTATTATTAGATCCTTTAGTTTTTAAAATATTATTAATATCAACTCCAAATTCTATGAAGGGCTTAATTTCTAATTTGATATTTTGTGAATCTGCATTTGATATTCCAAATAATTTTGCAGTGTCTTCTTCTACTTCTTCTTCTTGTTCATCTAAAATATCATCAAGTCTGTTTTTTCTTATAATTTTTACACCATCAAGTGAGGCATCATCTAAAAATCCACCGAAATCTTGATATAAATCATAAATAGAATAATTGTTATTTTTTATTGCATATGTGCCAGGATATTTTACCAATCCTTCGACTGTAACAAATTCCTTTTCTTGAAAACCTAATTTCTCTCTTACGACTACTAGATCATTTTCTTCGAGCTTAATATTACTAATATTATCTATTTTAGAAAAATCAGAATCCAATGAAGTTTTTAAAGTTTGAACAGGATTTCGTCTTGTATCATCATAAGTTGATCTGTAAATTGAAATATTTTTTAAATCTCCTTTTGATGTTAAACCTTTAGAAATAAGTATTAAATCAATTAATGTCATGCCATCAAAGAATGGATATTCATTTGGTTCAGAAACTTCGCCCTGAATTTTTACATTTTTTGCACGAGTTAAATCAATCTTTGAGCTAATAATAATTTTATCTTCTGCTTTTGGAACGATATTTTGAGAATTTGAAAAATCAAATGAAATGATTTGATCTTCAATTCCACTTAACTTTCTTATAATATATGCTCTTTCCTTAATTGCATATTCAAGTAATCCCCCTGCTTTTTCAATAATGTCATTAATGTTTTTTACATTAGAAAGCGAATATTCACCTGGAACAGCAACTGCGCCTTCAATGGTAATTAGATTTGTAAATGTATTAGTTACAGGTCTTGCCTCAATTATATCACCATCTTTTAATTTAAAATTTTTAAAATTTTCTGAATTAATATCCTCAATTTTCCTATTTAAACCAATAATTCTTTTTAGAAAAACTTTATCCTTATATCCAAAAGAAGAAATACCACCGCTATATTTGATCAAGTCACTTATTTTTTCATCATCTTTAGTTTCGAAAATACCTGTAGTTTTAAATTCTCCGTTTACAAAAACTCTATTTTCATAGTTTGGAACATTAATAATATCTTGATCTCTTAGTGAAAATGTTTCAAGTTTTCCTGTAGAAAAATATTCATATAAATCGATTGTTTTTACTAGTTTACCCCCTCTGATTACTTTTATATTTCTGTAGGTTCCAGATTGATTAGGTCCACCTGCTGCATATAATACGTTTAATGTTGATGACAAAGAAGATACAGTATAGGTGTCTGGTGCAACTACATTTCCAGTAACATTTACAACTATTGATCTAGAGTTAATTAATGAAAGATCAAGAAAAACTTTAAAACTTGAGCTGTTAGAGGAATTCAATCCAGAATATATTTTTGATAAACTTCTTATTAATTTATTTTTTGCTTCAGAAATGGTTAAACCACTTACATATACAGGGCCCATTCTTTCAACTTTAATAAACCCTTCTCTAGAAATTTTAGAAGAATACTCGTTTTCAGCTGCTCCCCAAATAGAGATTAAAATTTCATCTCCAGGTCCTAACTCATAAGAGGATGGAGTAGCAATATTTAA
Organism: uncultured Bacteroidota bacterium; assembly: GCA_902587325.1. GTDB lineage: Bacteria > Bacteroidota > Bacteroidia > Flavobacteriales > Flavobacteriaceae > Eutrophosalina. The sequence continues at coordinate 2,484 of CACIKV010000010.1, read as the reverse complement.
TTGTGGTGCCGGGCTAATATTTTCATTATTAAAAAAGTTGGAACCAAAAATTGGTAAATCACCAATTTTTATTGACTCATCAGTTTGATCGTATGAAGGTTGCATACTTTTACCAAAAATTGAGGTTAATTTTGAACTATCAAATACTTCTTCCTTCAAATTTTCATCAGAAATATTCAAACTTTCAATTCTTTTTTCAAATTCTTGAATTTCAACCTCACTTACACCTTGTGCTCTTGCCAGTATTTTAATTTGATCTAAGTCATATCCGTTTTTTTGAGCTTCTGTCCAGTAGCTAAGTAATTCGCTGTCATTTAAATCATTTAATTTTTTATTCTGTAAATCATTAATATCCTGACTAAACAAGATATAAGGTATTAGTACTATTATTAATAATAATTTTTTCATTTTTTTAAAGGTTTTTTATTTAAAACTTTATTAATTAATAATTAAGTTTTAAAAACCAAATGCGAATATACAAATAATAATATTTAAATAGTTCGGTTTTTTGTATTCTATTTTTAAAATATTGTATACCAGTAGTTTAAGTATCAAATAATTTTTTTTTTAAATAATATGCAAATTATATTAAACATGTTTTATATTTAAAATTAATGAAAATTATTGATACTCATACACATTTGTACCTTGATCATTTTAAAGATGACATTGGTTCTGTTTTTAAAAATGCTAATAATATTGGAGTTTATAAATTTATTTTTCCATCAATTCATTCAAAGTATAATAATCTAATGATCAAATGCTATCAAAAATTTATTGATCAATGTTTTTTGATGGCTGGACTCCATCCTGCTTATGTTACTAAGGATTATGATTGTGAAATTAGTCTTGTTTATGAAAATCTTGAAAAGTACAATTGTGTTGCTGTTGGAGAAATTGGTATTGACCTTTATCATGAGAAGAAATTTTTAAATGAGCAAAAAATTGTTTTTGAAAAGCAAATTAATATTGCTTTAGATTACGATCTTCCAATTGTAATTCATTGCCGAGAAGCTTTTGATATAATTTATCAAATATTATTTAAATATAAGAGTAAAAATTTGAAAGGTGTCTTTCATTGTTTCACTGGAAATTATGACCAAGCTAGAAAAATATGTGATTTAAACTTTAAATTAGGTATTGGTGGTGTAGTTACTTTTAAAAATGGGGGAATAGATAAATTTTTAAGTAAAATACCAATTGAGAATATAGTATTAGAAACAGACTCGCCCTATTTGGCACCAGTTCCCTACAGAGGAAAAAGAAATGAAAGTTCTCACATAATATATGTATTAGATAAATTAAGTGAACTTTACCATTTAAATAATAAAGATATTGCTGATATAACAACAAAAAATGCAATCACTATTTTCAAATTAGATAAATAATTTAATTTTGATTTCATTAGAGAGGTGGCCGAGTGGTTTAAGGCGCACGCTTGGAAAGCGTGTATGCGTTAATAGCGTATCGAGGGTTCGAATCCCTTCCTCTCTGCAAAAGTTTAAAACTGAAATCCTTAGCTACAGATTTGTTTTTTTAAATATTTTCAATACATTTAGCGATCTAAAAACATTTAAACATGAAAAAGATATTATCACTAACTTTTATTTTTTCTTTCTTGTTCTTTTATCAAATCAACTTTGCTCAAGAACAAGAGATGGAGCAAGAAATGGAAGTTGTTGAAGCAACTGAGATTCAAGAAGCTGAAGTTGCTCCTGAACCACAGTCTATTGGTTTCACACAAGAGCTAAAAAATAGATTTATTGAAGGCGGTCCAGGATTTATGGGAATTGTACTTGCATGTCTAATTCTTGGACTTGCAATCGCAATTGAGAGAATTATATATTTAAATTTTGCAACAACTAACACTGAGAAATTAATCTCAGATGTTGAAGGTGCTTTAAAATCTGGTGGCGCAGATGCTGCGAAAGAAATTTGTAGAAATACTCCAGGACCTGTAGCATCAATTTTCTATCAGGGCCTTGACAGAGCTGGTGAAGGTGTAGAAAGCGCAGAGAAAGCTGTCATTGCCTATGGTGGTGTACAAATGGGTCAGTTAGAAAAAAATGTTTCTTGGATATCATTATTTATCGCTCTAGCACCAATGCTTGGCTTCATGGGAACAGTTATTGGTATGATACAAGCTTTTGATAAGATACAAGCAGCCGGTGATATGCAGCCTTCGCTTGTTGCGGGAGGGATTAAGGTTGCTTTATTAACTACTGTATTTGGATTAATCGTTGCTATTATTTTACAAATTTTTTACAATTATATTGTATCTAAAATTGATAGTATTGTTAATGACATGGAAGATTCATCTATAACTCTAATTGATATTTTAGTTTCTTACAAAAAATAACGTAATAAATGAACATTAAAAAAATAACAAATATTGTTTCCCTTATCATCGGAATGCTTGCTCTAATATTTCTAGTTTTAATTATATCAGCAGGTGATGAAAAGATTGAAATGGATGCTATGAAT
>CACIKV010000009.1:2500-69155 GCA_902587325.1 uncultured Bacteroidota bacterium | reverse complement strand
TCAAAATTGATGGTTTAGCTGCTGTCGTTGGTGATTTTGTAATTTTAGATTCTGACATCGATAAAACCATAATTGATTTAGAGTCTCAGGGAGTTAATACTAAAGATCTTGATAGATGTAGCTTGCTTGGAAAATTGATGGAAGACAAACTTTATGCTCACCATGCCGAACAAGATAGTCTTGAAGTTGATTCTCAACAAATTTATAATTATGTTGATCAAACAATTGATTATTTCGTTGAACAAATTGGGGATATTGATAAGGTTCTTGAATTTTATAAAAAAGAAGATGAACAATCATTTAGACAGGAATTATTTGAAATAAATAGAGTTAATCAGCTCTCACAAAAAATGCAGACTCAAATTATTGATGAAATTGAAATAACACCTGAAGAAGTAAAACAGTTTTTTAACAGTATTCCCAAATATGAATTACCAGTATTTGGTGCTGAATTAGAAATCTCTCAAATTATTGTTAAGCCAGAAGTTGGTAGCGAAGAAAAAAGAAAAGTTATTGATAGACTTGAGTCCATTAAAAATGATGTTGTAATAAATGGTTCAAGTTTTGCTACTAAAGCTATTTTATATTCTCAAGATCCTGGTTCAAGATCGAAAGGAGGAAAATATACTTTGAACAGAAATCGTCCTCAAATGGTCAAAGAGTTTAGAGATGTTGCTTACAGAATGAAGGAAGGTGAAGTTTCAGACCCTTTTGAGACTGATTTTGGTTGGCATATAGTTATGGTTGAAAAAATAAGAGGTCAAGAAGTTGATGTTAGACATATTCTATTGGTTCCTGAAATAACTAATTCAGCAATGGCTGAAGCAAAAAAGAAAATAGATTTAATTAGAAAAAGAATAATCGACGAAGAAATTTCATTTGAGGATGCCGCAAAAGCTTTTTCGGACGAAAAGGCTACCAAAAGTAATGGAGGGGTTTTGATTAACCCAACAACTGGTGATACTAGATTTGAACTTACAAAAATAGATCCAGTTTTATATAATCAAATACAAAGACTTGAGGATAACGAAGTTTCGGCACCATTATTGGAAAGTGATAGACAAGGTAATCGAAGTTTCAAAATCATTAAAGTTTCAAATAGATTTGATGAGCATACTGCTGATTACTCAAAGGATTTCTTGAAAATTAAAGAACTTGCATTAAAAGAAAAACAGTTAAATGCAATTCAAAATTGGATGAATGAAAAAATTGTTGACACTTATATTTCTGTTAATGAAGATAGCAGAGTTTGTAATTTTTCCAATAAATGGGTAAAAAATTAATTTCAATTTTAGTATCTACAAGGCTTACTGCTTTTTTATTTATTTCTTTTTCTGCTGCAATGGCTGCAGGAACTTTTATTGAAAGCATGCATGGAACTGATGCCTCAAAAATTTTAGTTTATAATGCATTGTGGTTTGAAATAATGATGATACTGTTTGTTGTTAATTTTACCTATAACATAAAAAGATACAGGCTTTTATCTAGAGAGAAATTACCTGTTTTACTATTACATTTATCTTGGATTTTGATTATTATTGGTGCAGGAATAACTAGATATATTGGATATGAAGGTATTATGCCAATTAGAGAAGGTTCAAGCTCAAATCAGTTTCTCACCTCTGATACTTATATCACAATTTTAGTTGATGGTGAAATAAATGGTCAACAAAAAAGAAAAAAATTAGAAAAAAAAGTTCTTTTTTCTGAGTACACTAATAATAATTTTACAATCAAAGATGATTTTAATAAACAAAAGTTTAGTGTAGAATATGTTGATTTTATTGAGAATGTTGAATATGGCGTTGTCCCTAACGATTTTGGAACAGATTTTTTAAAAATAGTAGAAGCATCCAGCGGTGAGAGACATGATCATTATATAGAATCTGGTCAAGTTACTAATATTCATGGGGTTCTTTTCACTTTAAATAACAGGGTAGACGGTGCTATAAATATAATTTCGGAAGGATATGATTTATTTATAGAATCATCATTCAACGGTGGTTTTATGAGAATGATTGATCAGTTTTCGGGTGTTGTAGAAAAAAATATAAAAGATGAAATTCAATACAAAAGTTTATACAATATTGCAGGCTTACAATTCGTAATTCCCGAGCCTGTAATTAAAGGAAAATATGAACTCATCAAGAATAGAGATGAAGAAACTAATCAAAATATGCTAAAGCTTAAGGTTGCAAGTAATGGTATTGAACAATTTGTTGAATTAGCCGGGGGAAAAGGCATCGCTGATCAGTATGAAACTTTTAATATTTCTGGTCTGGACTTTTCAATTAAATATGGCTCATTACTCAGTCAAATTCCTTTTTATATAAAGCTGAATGACTTTATAGCCGAAAAATATCCTGGTACTGAGAAAAGTTATAGTAGTTTTATGAGTAAAGTAAGTGTAGATGGGGATCAAAAATTCGATTATGATATTTATATGAATCATATTTTAAATCATAAGGGTTATAGATTCTTTCAAGCATCATTTGACCCGGATGAGAAAGGGACTATTTTATCTGTAAATCAAGATTTTTTTGGAACTTTCATTACCTATTTAGGTTATATTCTATTATACATTGGATTACTTGGAATTATGTTTTATGGTAAAACAAGGTTTAAAGATTTAGGAAAAAAATTAAAAAAACTAAAGCAAAAAAGAATTACTACATCTATAATTCTTTTTCTAATTTTTACTAATTCTTACTCTCAAAATGATTATAGTCATAAAAATCAAAATTTCATTTCAGATTCTGTTATAAAAAATTATGTAATTGATGAAATTCATTCAAAGAAATTTGGGGAAGTGATTATTCAAGATTCAGGCGGGAGAATGAAGCCTTTAAATACCTTTTCCTCTGAATTATTAAGAAAAGTAAGTAAATCTGATAAATACAATGGATTAAATTCTGACCAAGTTTTCATATCTATACTAAGAAATCCTTTAGCATGGTACTCAGAACCATTAATTTATATAAAAAGAGGAAATGATAGTTTAAGAAGTGTGATTGGAATTGATTCTGATCAAAAGTTTGCTTCATTTATTGATTTTTTTGACGGAAAGGGAAACTACAAGATTTCAAAGTTTTTAGAAAAAGCATATAAATCCTCTCTTCCAAATCAATTTGAAAAGGATTTTATTGAAACAGACCGAAGAGTAAATCTTTTATTTTCTGCTCTTGAGGGAGAAATCTTAAAAATTTTTCCAATCCCTAACGATACGAACAATAAATGGATTTCTTCCTCTGAAGTATCCTCAGAAAATTTTGAAACTGTTGACTCACTTTTTACAACCAACATAATTCCATTATATCTTAGAGAGTTAGATAAAAGTTTAGTATCAAAAAATTATCAAAATGCTGATAAAATACTTGAAAGTATAAAAGGTTTTCAAATAAAGTATGGTGAGAAAATTTTACCAAGTGATGATAAGATTAAAGCAGAAATCTTATACAACAAGTATGATATTTTTAAGACTTTATTTTTATATTATTTTTTGGCTGGACTGATTTTCTTTTTATTTATAATTATTCAGATCTTTATTTCTAACAAAAAATTAAATAAACTTTTTAAATATCTTTTTGTTGCTTTCAGGTCTGTTATATTTATTTTATTTGTAATTCACACATTTGGACTTATCGCTAGGGGGTATATTTCTGGGCATGCACCTTGGAGCGATGCTTATGAGTCGATGATTTATGTTTCATGGGCTACTATGGGAATTGGTTTGTTATTTGCAAGAAAATCTGATTTAACATTAGCATCAACGTCATTTGTTACCTCAATGATCTTAATGATTGCTCATTGGAACTGGATGGATCCATCTATAGCAAACCTTGTCCCAGTTTTAGATAGCTATTGGCTGATGATTCATGTATCAATAATTGTTGGAAGCTATGGACCATTCGCCTTAGCTACGATTTTAGGTATTGTTGCTTTAATTTTAATGATTTTGTGTACGAAATCTAATTATTTAATAATAAAAAATAAATTAAGTGAAATAACTATTATTAATGAATTGGCTTTAACAATTGGTCTTATCATGTTAACAATTGGTAATTTTTTGGGTGGAATGTGGGCGAATGAAAGTTGGGGAAGATATTGGGGTTGGGATCCAAAGGAAACATGGGCATTGATAAGTATTTTAATTTATGCATTTGTGCTACATATGAGACTTATTCCAAAAATGAGAGGTATGTGGCTGTTTAATTTAATGTCAATTATTGCATTTGCTAGTATTGTGATGACTTATTTTGGAGTCAATTTTTATCTTGTTGGATTACATTCATATGCAAGCGGTGACAAAGTGATAACACCAAACTTTGTTTATTACTCAATTTTATTTGTCTTTATCTTAGGTTTAATATCAAAATATAAATACAATAAGTTTTTTATTAAATAATTCACATATAATTTATGTATTCTTATTTTTAAATATTAAATGAAAAACTTTTTATTTGTCTTCTCGGTTTTGTTTATTAATAGCTCTTTTTCTCAAGTTGAAAATAATTCTCGTAAAATAGATTTAAAATCAACTAAAAAATCTGTTATAATTCCCCCTGTAATTAAAATAAACCCCAATTCTTTTACCATCAAGAAAATTGAAAAAGATAAAGACGAAAAAGGATTTATGACAGCTGATAATGAATACTTTTTAAATCCGGGGGAGGCTGTTAAAAAAAGATTGAATAAAGAAAAAAATAAAAACCCAAATAAGTACACAGGTGACTCATACTTAGGAGATTTTAAAACTGGTTCAGAAACTGCCAACATTTTATGTAGAGATTTTGAATATGTTGATGGTGATAGAGTATCAATTTTGGTTAATGATCAAGTTGTTATTCAAAATCTTACTCTTAACTCTTCATTTAGAGGGATTAATTTAAAATTACAGAAAGGTTTTAACAAAATTGATTTTGTGGCATTGAATCAAGGAGATTCTGGTCCTAACACTGCTGAACTACGTATATATGATGACAATGATATTTTAATTTCATCAAATCAATGGAATTTAGCTACAGGTGCAAAAGCTACACTCATTATAGTTAAACAATAGTAAAAGTTTCAACACTTCTTTACTGAAAATTATTAGATTTGTTTTTTTAACAACAAATTCATTATGAAAAAATCAATTTATTTACTGAGTTTTTTATTTGTTTTTACTCTCAATTCGCAAAAAAACAAAAATGGATCTGTTTATGATAAACACCCTGCAATCGAAACTGTAAATTCTTTTAATCAAGCATGGGTTAGTGGTGATATTGAAAAAGCATCATCATTTTTAACTGAAGATTTCAGAGTAAGAAATGGTAACAGTGTTAATAAAGAAGACGAAGGTGCAAATAAGCAACAAATGATAAATAATATGAATTGGTGGTACAATAATAATTCATATTTAAAATTTACTCAAGATTTACCAGCTTATCCAGATGCCATTGAGTATAAAAATGGAGATCAGATTTGGGTTCAAACTTGGGATAGATTGTACGCTGTTAATAACCAAACAGGTGTAAAATTTGATGATCCTATTCATAGATTATATATGTTAACCAATGACTCAAAGCAAATTAGGTTAATTTTTGAGTATAATAATCAAAACACTTTTAGAAAAAGAAATGACGCTTGGCCTGGAAATGATATGAAAAATGGTGTAATATACATGAATCATGAAAACATAAACTCTGTAAGGAAACTCCAGTATGCATATGCTCATGGGGATGTTGAAAAAGCAATGAGTTTCTTTCATGAAAATGCTTCTTTTAATGACATTAATGAAGCTGAAGTCATGAATTCTGAGGAAATATTAGCGAGAGATAGTAAAATGTTTGAAGGATGGGATATTGAATCTTTAGATGAGGTTGGTTATCCTGATTATTTTGAATATGATTGGAGAGAAAGTAAGGTTGTTGCGTCTTGGTGGAGATTTACTATGGTAAGAAAGTCTGATGGCAAGAAAGTTAAAATCCCAGTTCACTTTAGTGATAGATTTGACAATGATGGAAAAATTGTTAGGAGAACCAGTTATTGGAATAAATCATTATTAGACTAAATTTTTAATAATTTAATATAACCCGCTTTTTAGCGGGTTTTTTTATGAAAAATTTTCCAATAATTTTTTTTGATTTTCTAAAGAGCTTATAAATTCTTTTTTTAGGTTATTGATTAAGTCTTTAACACTTAAAGAATCATTAATGCTTGTTACACCTTGACCTGCAGACCAAATTGTTTTCCATGCTTTAGCTTCTGCCTCGGCTGCACTTAAATCTTTTCCAAAATCTATTTTTTTTGAAGTTTTCCACATTTCTTCTGAAATACCCATTGCTTCTAAACTAGGCTTTAAAAAGTTTGCATTAACTCCAGAAACGGCTGCAGTATATACAATATCATTAGCATCTGACTTAATAATCATATTCTTGTAACCATCATCTGCCAAACTTTCTTTAGTATTGATAAATCTAGTACCCATATACGCAAAATCAGCTCCCATTTGCATAGCAGATGCAATATCTCTTCCAGTACTGATACAGCCTGAAAGAATTATAGTTTTTTTAAAGAATTTTTTAATCTCAGCAATTAATGACATTGGGTTTATTGTACCACCATGACCGCCAGCACCAGCTGAAACTAAGACTAATCCATCAACACCAGCTTCAGCTGCTTTTTCAGCATGTCTTTTCTTAATAACATCGTGATACACTAACCCGCCATAAGAGTGTACTGCACCTACAAGCTGTGAAACTGCGCCAAGTGATGTAATAATTATAGGAATTTTATGTTTTACACATACTTTTAAGTCAGCTCTAACTCTTGGGTTTGTATTATGAACTATTAAGTTTACACCAAATGGAGCAGCTTTTTTACCAGTTTCTTTTTCAAACTCTTCTAATTCAGTTTTGATTTGTATCACCCATTGTTCAAAGCCTGCTGTTGTTCTTTGATTAAGAGCTGGAAAAGTACCAACAATTCCATTTTTACAACATTCAATTACTAGCTTTGGTCCAGAAATCAAAAATAATGGTGCAGCTATTGCAGGAATTTCAAGATCAGAAAAAAAATTTGGTTTGCTCATAATTTAAATTTTAAAATTATTTTATTAATTAGTTCCATTTGGGAATTCTTTTTTCTTTGAAGGCTTTTACTCCTTCAATAACATCATCAGAGTTTTTTAGATAATCTAAGGCATTATTTAGTTTTTTTATGATCTGATCATTTATATAAATTTCTTCAAAAACCTTGAGTGCATTTTTGATTGCATTGGGAGATCCTAAAGATATTTCTTCTATAATAGACTTTAATTTATCTTCAAATTCTTCCTCACTACATATTTCTTGTACAAGATTTAAGTCTCTACATTCACTAGCATTTAATTCATAACCTCTAATACACCAATCTAAAACTTTTTTTTCAGACATAATTCTAAATAAAGAATCCATTACTTGAAAAGGAAATAATCCTCTCTTTACTTCTGGTAATGTCATTTTTATTTTGGAAGTGCATATTACATAATTTGAACAAGAAACTAACAATACTCCTCCAGCATATACATTACCATTAAGGAACGTAATTTTTGGTTTGTGAAGCTTATTAAACACATCTGCAAGAAAAATTTTTGATTTACTTAATTCTTTTAAATCAAGTCCAGAACAAAATGTATCGCCATTACTTTTATATACAACAGCACGAATTTTATCATTAGAGTTAGCATAATCAGTGCATAAAGCTAATTCATTAATCATTTTAGAATTCAATGCGTTTTTTTTATCTGGTCTATTTAAAATAATTTCTAGGAAATTTCCATTATCATTCACTATGATAAATTCAAATTCATATGATGAAAAATTTTTAAGAAGATGTTTTTTAACTAACATTTTTACAATCTAAATGTTCCATAAGATTTTGAACCTTTGATCTTTTCTTTAAGAATTATATCAAGGCAAAAGCTTAAATAAAACCTGGTATTTCTTGGATCAATTACTCCATCATCCATTATCTCTGAAGTAGTATGCCATACGCTAGCTTTTTCTTCAGCTAGTAAAACCAAATCTTTTTTTTCTTTATTTAATTTTCTCTTGTCAATTTTTTTATTTGAGTTTTTAGCAGAATTTATTTTTATTATTTCCATAACACCAGCTAGTTGCTCAGCACCCATAACTCCAGATTTAACATTTGGATATGTAAAAAGGAAACGAGGATCAAAAGATCTACCACACATTGCATAATTCCCAGCTCCATATGAATTACCAACAATTAAGGTGATATGAGGAACTTCACTTCCTGACACAGCATGTATTAATTGAGCGCCATGGTTTACCATTCCATTTTGTTCATGTCTTTTTCCAACCATGAAGCCAGTAGTGTTATGAATAAACAAGATTGGAATGTTATTTTTATTCGCCAACTGAACAAATTGAGTTGCTTTTTTTGCTGATTCACTAAAAATTACTCCATTACTTGCTATAATTGCAATTTTATGATCATTAATTTTTGACCATCCACATTTCATTGTTATTCCATAATTTTCCTTGAATTCATAGAACTCTGAATTATCAACAAAACGAACAATTAAATCTCTAATATCAAAAGGATTTTTTAGATTTTCAGGAATGATACCGAGAATATCATCCTTTTTATATTTAGGTTTTTTTTCTATTTTATCTAGAAAGCTTATTTTTTCGTTAACATTTATTTCAACAACCTTCCTTGCTATCTTAATTGCTTCATCTTCATCTTCAGCTAAGAAGTCAGAAACTCCTGAAATTGTACTATGCATTATTGCACCTCCAAGCTCTTCATCTGTTGATTCTTCATTTGTAGCCATCTTGACAAGAGGGGGCCCAGCTAAGAATACTTTAGACTGATGCTTTTGCATTATTGTGTAATCGGACATTCCAGGTACATATGCTCCACCTGCAGTAGCATTTCCAAAAACCACTGAAATAGTTAAAATCCCATCTTTACTTCTTTTAGACATTTCTTTAAACATTGCACCATAATTATTAAAAACACGATCCTGATCAGGTAAATTAGCGCCTCCGCTTTCAACTAAATTTATGGTCGTAAGCTTGTTTTCTTTAGCAATTTGTGAAAGTCTCAAATTTTTAAGGCTAGTGGCATAATCAACTGCTCCACCTTTTTTAGTACCAATATTTGAATTTATAATACATGGTTTTTTTGAAACATAACCGATTCCTGAAATAGTAGTTCCTCCAGGACCAAAACCATTTTCATGTTTAAGACCCGCTAGGGGCATAAGTTCTAAAAATTCACTGTCCTTATCTAAAATTTTTTTTATTCTTTCATTTGCTAAAGATTTTCCTCTATCTTTTGCCTTTTCTAAAGAAACTTTATTTCCAAGAATTTTACTCAAACTTAGATTGTATTCCAACTTTTCAATAAGTTTGAGCATTGCATCTTTATTTGTCTTGAAGGAAGCACTCTTTTCGTTTATTGTGGACTTAAATTTTTTCATTATAAACAGTGCTCTAAGATAGTTAAATATTATAGTAATTTATATGTGAAAAAAGGTTAAAAAAATATCTCAAAAATAAATTATTATATTTAACAATTATGGATAAACAACACTACGATTTTCCTTTCTATAAATGGGAAAAAGAAAAAGCAAATGATCCTTTTTTAAGACAGCCATTTGGAGACAATTGGTTTGAATATACTTGGGCTGAAGTTGGTTTAATGGCTAGAAAAATTGCATCAGCAATAGATTCTTATAATCTACCAGAAAAGTCACATATTGGGCTAATATCCAAAAATTGCAGGGAATGGGTGATTGCAGATTTAGCTATTATGATGTCAGGACATATTTCCGTTCCATTTTTTCCAACATTAAAATCTTATGAATTAGAAAATCTTATAGATTTTGGTGAAGTTAAATTATTATTTGCAGGTAAACTTGAAAATTGGGAAGAACAAAGTAAAGGAGTTAAGAATATTCCAATTATTTCATTTCCAAATTATAAGAATCATTCTGCTATTCCAAACTCAGCAAATTGGAATGATCTTCTTGAAAAATTTGAACCCAAAACTGATAATTATCATCCTAAATTAAAAGATATATGGACAATTGTTTTTACATCTGGAACAACTGGTGATCCGAAAGGTGTGGTAATTGATTACAATACAATTTATTTAACTAAAGATATAATTGAAAATAAAGTTAATCCATTAGCCGTCAATAAAGACGGAAATAACACTTTTTTATCTTATTTACCCTTAAATCATATTTTTGAAAGGGTTGTTATTGAATCTTCTTGTTTAAGATATGGAGGAACCATGTCTTTTGTAGAGTCTGTGGATTCTTTTGGTAAGAATTTATCTGATGTTCAACCAACAACTTTTGCTGGTGTACCAAGAATCTACAATAAGTTTAGAGAAAAGGTTTTAGAAAAGATGTCACAAAAAAAACTTAATACACTTTTAAAAATTCCAATTATTTCAAAAATTGTAAAAAATAAAATTAAAAAATCACTTGGTTGGTCAAGAGCTGGAGCAATAGTTAGTGGAGCTGCATTCCTTCCCCAAGAGATAATAGATTGGTATAGTAAATTAGATGTTAATATACTAAATGGATATGGAATGACTGAAAATTGTTGTGTATGTTCATATTTAGATACAAAAAGTCCAAGTGGTAAAGGGTCTGTTGGTTTACCCTGGGACATGGTTGAGGTTAGAATTGGAGATGATGGATCTATATTAAATAAAGGACCCTTTTTATTAAAAGAGTATTTTAAAAATAAAGAATATACTGATGAGGTCTTAGTTGATGGTTGGTTTAATACCGGAGATAAAGGCTACATTGATGAAAATGGTTTCTTACATATTACTGGTAGAGTTAAAGATATATTTAAGACCTCTAAAGGTAAATATATTGAGCCTCATTTGATTGAAGAAAAGTTTGAAAAAAGTAATTTATTTCAACAATTATGTGTTGTAGGTTTAGGTCTCTCTCAACCAATTTTACTTGGCGTTCCAAATGAGATATCTAAATTAAATAAAGATGAGACGACAGAAAAAATGAATAATTTATTGGAAAAAATTAATTCTTCTATGGATAGTTATAAGAAAATAAAAAAAGTAGTTTTTTTAAAGGATGAGTGGACACCTGAAAATGACCTTACCACACCAACTTTAAAAATTAAAAGAGCGAAAATTGATGAAGAATTTGCAAAAAATTACGAATCATGGTATAATAATGACAATGCAATTATTTGGCAATAATTTTATGAATATGCATTCAAATCGCGTAATTATTTAATATTCTGATAAAATATTCATAAATTCACAAAAATTTAAACAACTATGAAAAATTACAATTACATTAATTTATTGTTCGTTTTATTGTTTTCATTTAACATAAATGCACAACAAGATGATCAAGAAGTAACTGCTGCATCTAGAAAAGCGGAAAAACTTAGTGAAGCAAGTAATTCAAGTACTATTATTACCGAAAAAGAAGTTTCAAATAAAAAAAGCTATAATGTCTTAGGCTTGCTTGATAATACTGTTGGTGTGAATGTTGTTAGACACGGTGTTAACCAATTCAATGTTTCTCTGAGAGAAGGAGTAGATGTTTTTTCTACTCAAACTATATTACTTTCTGATGGAAGAGAATTAAATACTTATGGTCTTAACTTTTTCGATGCTTCTGCTTCAACACTTTCAGGGCTAGATATATCTAAGATAGAAGTAGTTAGAGGTTCATCCTCTGCTGTATATGGAATAGGTGCAAGCTCTGGTGTTATAAGTTTTACTACAAAAGATCCTTTTGAATATCCTGGAACAACTGTTCAGGTTTCAAGTGGTGGAATAAATAATAGTGGCGGATCTATCATTGCTGGTCGTGCAAAAAAAGTTGAATCCAATTGGAGTTTATTTAATGTGAATTTAAGACATGCTGACCATAATCAAGACAAAACTTTTGGATACAAAATAAATTTAAAATATTCTGAAAATAATGATTGGTTGGTCGGAGAAAATACTGAAGATTTTATTGGCGGTGAACTTCCTCTTATGACTTCCTTTAATTTTGATACATCTCTGTATTTTGTAAAAGATGATTATGATTTAACTGCAACATTTGGTTTAAATGATACTGGGAATATTCAAAGAAGAGCGCTTTGGGGAGAAGAATTACGAGAAATGTCAAGTAAATTTTTGAATTTACAGCTTAATACGGGTGATTTGTTTGTTCAATATAATTATGTTCAAAATGATACTAGCAATAATTATAATTATTGGTTGCAATCTGATATGGGTATTGACTCTAGGCAATCACACGTTCAAGTTGGATATGATTTTTCTTTACCTAGCTTATCAACAGAATTATCAGCAGGTGCTGATCACAGAGTAATAAAATTTGATACTGGAGGAAAGGTGTTTGGTGTTAATGAAAACGATGATGATTACAGAACCTATGGGGCTTCAATTCAATCAAAAACTAAATTATCTGATAATATAGATATTCTTTTTCAGGGAAGATATGATCATTTCTCTGTTTTAAATGAAGGTGCTTTTTCTCCTAAGGGTGTGATAATTGTTAATGATAATTGGGGTGGTACTTTAAGATTAAGTATGAGTCAATCCAGTGTTGCAGATAATGCTTACACTCTATTTAGTGATTTTCCAGGTGCTTACTTTCAAGATGGATATCTTGGACCTATGGGAAATAAAAACGCAATAACATTTAATAATCCGACTTGGCAACCTGGTTTCGTAGCCCTAGAAGGTTTAAATGCTTTTCATCCTGCTATTGACTACAGTGTTTTAGGTTTAGATCATTTCAGTACATATTTATTATTGGCTGGAAATTTAGGTCCATTCTTAATGCAAAATTTTATGGCTACAGGGAATCCACTTTGGTTAGTTCCAGGTGGAGGAACCTTTATTGGTAATATGCTTTCTAACGGAGGTGCAGAATATACTATGTTTGACCTAAATAATCCAAGTGATTTATCAGATTCGGATAAGTCAGTATTATCAACTGAAACAACTTATGAGCTTGGATACAGTGGAAAAATTGGAAATAAACTTTCTTTCTCTGTTGATGTTTACAATATTAGAAAACAAAATGTCTTGGGTACCAAAAGAATAACTCCACAATTATCTTTAAATCCAACGACTTTTGCTAATGAATTTGCTTCTACTTTCGGAAATACTTTGGCTGCAACTTATGCAAGCTTAGGTCTTCCTGCTGCTGCTTATTCATCCATTCTTAATACTATTACCACCGTTGCTGCTGGTGCAGCTGCTCAAACTGCAGCTACGATTCAACAAGGTTGGGGCTTTGTATTAGCAGATCAAAACCCTGCGGATACTAATAGAATATATTGGGGTCATTACAATTTTGGTGATATTAATTATTGGGGAACAGACATAGCAATGAATTATGAAGTAAGTGATAATATTTCATTATTTAGTAGTTATTCATTTTTGAGTCAAACAGAATTTTCAAAAGGTGATCTTGGTGAAGAATATAACTCTAATGAAAACTATCATTTAAATATGCCTAAGCACAGAGCTAAGGGAGGTTTATCATTTGATCCTGACTCTGGTGTTCACTTAGGTATCTCTTTCAGATATCAGAGCTCTATGAATATTAACTCTATTAATACACCAGATAATAGTGGTATGTTTTGGTATGATGGTTTTGTTCCTAAAAGAACAGTGTGGGATATAAGTTTTGGATTACCTGTTAGTTCTAAAACAAGATTTGATCTAACTGTTGATAATGTATCTGGAAAAAAATATCAATCATTTGGTAACATGCCAATGATTGGTCAACAAGCATTGATTACATTGACTCACGATTTTTAGGGAAATAAGAAAAAAACACCAATTTAATTTTGGTATGCGATAATTTAAAGAGCAACTTATGTTGCTCTTTTTTTATTCAAACATGAAAATATTGTATCATATCAAATTTAAATATCATATAAAAATTTATAAATTTGAAAAAATAATAACAATGAAAAATTATATATACATAATATTATTAGCTGTTTTTACATATTCATGTGAAACAACTGTACCAGCTGTAATTGATAATCCTCCTGCAGGATATTTATCCAATGCTGAAGGCAAGTTTGATGTAAGGGATGGTAATCCAGCTAATTTAGACCTATGGGATAAATATATTGAAGCACATAACAATCAAGATCTTGATATTATTCGTGAGATGAATGCTGATTCAACGGAACAATTTGGAGGTTTTAGAATTATTGATGCTCAAGGTGCTATTGTTGACAGCCCAGACGCTCACATAGAGAGATTATCAGGATGGTTTCAGGCTGAAAATCCTAAGTGGAATACATTTTTTTCTTATACTATGAAAGTTGATGGTCAAGTAGGCGAGTGGGTGATTTCTGGCCATACTTTAACAAGAAATGTTGGAGGTAATGAGATCTTAACATATGATATTGCTGATGTTTATATTGAAGATGGAAAGATTGGTGCTTTTTGGATTTATCAGAGAGAGTCCTCTCGCGAGTAGTATATTTTAAATTATTTAAACTAAAAGGGAGTTTACTCCCTTTTTTTGTAAAATAGTATGATTAATAGAGAAACAAGCCTTGATTCTTTTATAAAACATTTGGAGAAGAGGATTGAGGAAGAAGATTATCGAAATTCTGTTGAAAAAATAACATTTATGACAACCTTGCATGTTATAAAAAAAAAATTGGGTGAAAAATAAAGAGAATTACTTTAATTTGATTCGAGTTACATCATTAAATCCTGTTACATAAAGATATTCCTCTTGTTCATCAAAATTACAATTAGTTAGTCCTTTTCCATAATTAATCATAGCAAGTAATTTTCCTTTTGGAGATATTATTAAAATTCCGTTAGGACCAGTAGTAAAGATATTACCACTACTATGAATTTTTAATCCATCAAAACCTCCCTTGAATTTTTTAGCTAATTCTTTTCCATCAAAAAATTTTTTTCCTTTATAAGTTTTGGTATTGTATCTCATTATTTTTGGATCTTTTCTATCAGAATTATTGACGTATATATATTTTTCATTTCTTGATAACACAACTCCATTTGGTCTAGTCATTTCTTTTGATATTAAATCAATTTTACCATTTGAATAATATTTAAAAACGCCATTAAAATTTAATTCTCTGAATTTGTTGTTAAAGTTTTTAAAACCATATGGGGGATCAGTAAAGTATATATCACCACTTTTTGTTAAAGACAAGTCATTTGGACTGTTAAATCTCTTACCATTATAATTATCAACTATAGTTTCGAATTTAGGATTTTCATTTTTTTCATTACCAATAAATGCAATTCTTCTATCACCATGTTGGCAGATAATAATTTCTCCATTACTGTTAAATGCTAAACCGTTTGCGCCAATTCCACCATCATCAAATGAAGGTGCATAACCAGTTGAACCACTTGGAGATATAAACTCATTAATTCCATCAAGTTTATCCCAAGTAAAAATCTTGTTTTGTCTTACATCAGTAAAAATTAATCTTTTATTTTTTTCATCCCATAGAGGTCCTTCAGCAACCTTAAAATTTACACCTAAAATTTCAATTTTAGCATTTTTGTCAATTATAGTGAGGACAGATTTATCATAAATTGTTATCGTTTCATTTGTTGTATTTTGGCTAAATGAATTATTTAATATAAATAATAGTAAAATAATTAGTCTTTTCATTTTTTTGTTTTTTTATGATAATCCTCAAAAAAACTAATAATTAATATCAGAATTAATACTATCCCTAGAGTATAATAACCATTTATGATAGAAATTACACTAACAATCAATGAAAGTGTTCTGAATATCCATTTTAATATTAAAGCGTGGCTTATCATTTATGTTCTTAATAAATGTATAAAAATAAATGATGCTATTCATTTAGTAATTTCTGAACATTAGTTATTTTTAAATTATGACAGTAAAAATGATAAATATGACATATATGATATTGATGCTTGTTTTGTGTTTAATTCCTATCATTTTTTTATTTGATGAAGAATTATATCTATTGATAATAAGGGAAGATGGTGTAATTGAATATCTTACAGCATCTTTTTTATTATTTGTATCAATAAAATTATTTTTTCTTTTTTTGAAAATCTACAAAAAATATTCTGTTTTTAATTTTGGTTTATTATCATATAGCTTAGTTTTATTTTTTGGTTTTGGGGAAGAAATTTTTTGGGGACAAAGAATTTTTGGAATTCAATCGCCTTCATTTTTTTCTGAAAATAATTTTCAGGGTTAAATCAATATAAACAATATGATGGTAATGGGTGTAGATTTGAATAGGTGGATATTCACGTATGTTTTAGTTTTAATTTTTACATTTTACTTTTTAATCACACCAATAATGTATTACAAAAACAAATTTCCAAAAACCATAGTAAATAGATTTTCTTTTTTAATACCTAATTATCTTTATTCATCAATTTTTTTAATTACAACATTGATAATAAATTTAAATTTAGCTGAGAAAGTTTCAGAGGTTTGGGAATGTTCATTTGCAGTCACAATTTTTTTTATTTGTTTTAATTCTCTGAATAAGAAAGGGAACTAACATATTTTGCTAATTCCCTCTTGTGACCTCGGCAGGATTCAAACCTGCAACCTTCTGAGCCGTAATCAGATGCACTATTCAGTTATGCTACGAGGCCTTTAAATTTTAAGACACAATACAAATTTTAGAGTTGTTTAACGCGAATTTATTACATTTATATTAATCAAAAAATTATTTTATTCTAACCTATGGCCAAAGCAACTAATACTAAAAATCCAAAAACTATTAATATTAAAAACAATCTGAAATATTTTTTTCAAAGCTTTGTTATAATTTTAAGTGTTTTTATTTCATTTTACATTGAAGATGTTAGAAAAGGTAATGAAAATATAATAAAAAAAAATGAGCTCGTTAGTGATTTAATTATCAGTCTTGATGATGATTTAGTTCAAATTGAAGAATTATTAAAAATTCTACAAAATTCTGAAAAAAACATTCAAGAAATATTAAGTGATATTGATAATAATCATAAATCTCTTTCGGACATTGATGCAATTAAGACTATACTGGACATTGAGGTTGGTTTTTCATTTTTCCCCAAAGATGGCATATTTGAACAATTAATATCGACAGGTACTTTCGAATTAATTAAAAATAATGAGTTAAAAAGGTTGTTACTACAAATGTTTAATCATCAAAAAGATAGAAATTACGCTACATCCCAAGAAATTGATAATTGGAATATAATTACTAGAGGTGAAATTTTAAAAAAGTTTAGAATTAGATTCAGTTATAATTCATTTGATGGTGAATTTTACGGATCAAGATCTGTAAATACATTTTATTTCAACACTAATTATTACCAGTCAAATGAGTTTTATGGTTTATTATCTCAAGCTCAAAATTATTCAAATATGTACATGCGCTTATTGAATGATATTAAAAAATCATATGAAACAGCTAAATCATTATCTATTGAGGAGTTAAAAAAGTAATAATTAAATGAAAAAACTAACTCTACTATTTCTATAATGGTACATTATTTTATAATACACATTGTACCTCACAATTAATAATAATTTTAGTTGTTTAAAGCGTTTTGAACTAATTAATAGAGCAGTTATTAATTTACACAAATTGGTGCATTATATCTGGTAATTATATGAGGAAATCTTGCAAGAGCCGTAATCAGATGCACTATTCAGTTATGCTACGAGGCCGTTTCTATGTAGAAAAGCCTCTTTTATAAACTATAAAAGAACATTGTATTCAACTATGTATATAACAACACAGCAATTCTACTGATAACAATGCGAAAATAACACTAATTTTTGTCTCCCCAAATTATCTCATCCATTGTCTTGGACAGCTAATAATCATTGTTATTATTTTGTATCGCATCTTGTATCTCATAATTGATAATAATTTTAGTTGTTTAGAGGGCTTGGGTATATGAAAAAACTAATTCTACTTTTTTTAACTAACTTTATACACATGAAATGTAATTGTAAAAACTGCGACTGTTTAAAATCATGCGATTGCACTTGCTGTGGTTGTTAATGAAGAAAATTACTTATTATCTGATTTTTATTCCATTCTTTTTTATTTATGGTTGGATTATGCTATCATTCACTGAAATTGGAATTTGGGGAATTATCATAAGTGCAGGATTTTTAGGCGGTCTTTTTAGTTTTCTATTTAGAAAGTATTTTAAAAAATGAAAAAAATCATTTTTCTATTACTAATAATTCCAATAATAAAATATGGGCAAAACAATAATTCTATGAAATTTAATCATCAAGCATTGTTAGTTAATGATTTAAATCAATCAGGAGACTTTTACAACAATATTTTAGGTTTTGAAGAAATAGAGGTAGGAGCGGGTCAAAATCCACCTAAAAGATGGTTTAAAAGTGATGATGGTATGGAGATACATCTTATTTCTACAAAAGAAAAATTAAAATCAATTCCCAAAGGAATTCATATGGCATTTAGTGTTAAAAATTTTGATTTATTCATTAATAATTTAAAAGGAAATAATATTACTTACGGAAATTGGAGAGGTGATGAAAATCAAATTCAGTTAAGAAATGACGGTTACAAACAAATTTTTTTTCAAGATCCCCAGGGCTATTGGATAGAAGTAAATAATATTAAATAAGTAGGTTATTAATTTTTCTAATTTTTTTGTTGTTTCGTAAATATATAATGAGGATAATTTATATTATTTTTCTTTTAGTTTTTTGTACCAACCATTCTCAAGTAAGAAAAAGTATTGAAGCTTACAGATTTCAAAATCCCCCAGTAATTGATGGAAAATTAAATGAAAAAGAATGGCAAAAAATTAAAGCTGCAGATGGGTTTACATTAATGAGACCGGAAACCAGATATGGTGAAGAAATTCCAAATGATTATGAAACCAAAGCTTTTATAGGATATGATGATAAAGCAATTTATTTAGGAGCTCAGCTAAATCATCCAGATCCACAAAATATACCAACGGAGTTTGGTCGAAGAGATTGGGGGGTGTTTAGTAAATCTGAGGCTTTTTGGGTATCTCTTGATACTTTTGATGACAAACTAAATTCTTTTGGATTTGTTGTGTCAAGTGCTGGAACGATTGCAGACTTATATACTTCTGGTGATTTTAATTTTGGAAGTCTTTGGTATGATACTGTTTTTGATGCTAAAGTTCGAATTAATGATAGAGGCTGGTCTCTAGAAATGATAATTCCCTATAGTGCTATTAGATTTCCTAAAAATGATATTCAGAGTTGGGGTTTAAATTTTGCAAGAAAAATAGTGGATTTAGATAATAGTGAATTTTCATGGAATCCTGTTGATGAAAAAGTTTTTAAATACCATGAATCTATGGGGCTTCTTACCAATATTAAAAATATTAACCCACCAATAAGACTTTTTCTATATCCTTATCTTCAAACTGCTACTAATTCGCAAAAAGGGTTGAAACCAAGTTTATCCTATTCGGCAGGCATGGACCTTAAATATGGAATTAATAATAGTTTTACACTGGACATGACTTTGATTCCTGATTTTGGACAAGTATCTTTTGATAATGAAGAATTAAATTTAAGCCCATTTGAGCAACAGTTTACTGAAAGAAGACCTTTTTTTACTGAGGGTGCTGATTTATTTAAAAAAGCTGATGAAAGATCGGGAAATTTCTTTTATAGTAGAAGAATTGGCCAAAAAATAAATTTTAACGAGTCAGATTATTTAAACGATGGAGAGGAATTAATTAGATATGATGAAAAACCGGATTTAATAAATTCTGTTAAAATAACTGGTACAACAGATGGGAAATTGAGCATAGGATTTTTGAATGCCTTCACAGCAAACGCATTTGCTTACATTAAAACTGTTGATAATAAAACAAGAAAAGAATTAATAAGCTCATCGACAAACTATAATATTATTTCATTAAGTCAAGAACTTTTGAATGATTATTCATCTATAAGTTTTCTAAACACTAATATCAATAGATCATCGGGTTTAAATGGAAATAGTTCAGCAATTGTTTTTGATTTATTTGACGACAATAGAAATTTTAACTTAAAATCCTCAATATTTAGAAGTTATGCTCCTAGATTCTCTGAAAAAAATGGCTATAGAGCTTCAATCAATTTAGAAGAGTTAAAAGGAAATTTTAGGTTTGGGTTAAATTGGAATGGTGTTGATAAATATTATAGTCAAAATGAATTAGGTATATATAATTTTAACAATGGTCAGAACTATCAAGCAAGAATTCGATACAGATTAATTAATGAGAATAAAACTTTTATTAGTTATTCAACTTATCTATTCTTTAATCAAAGATATAGGTTTGATGATTTTCTTAAAACAGGGGAAGGATGGAGGTTTGGAAATGATTTTGAAACACAAAATAGAACAAAATTTGAGGCTGATTTTTATTATAGAATGAGTAGTAGAGATTTTTATGAACCAAGAGTGGAAAATAGATTTATAAACGAATTACCTCATTTTGGTTTTAAAATAGGTTTTGATACTAATTACACAAATACATTTTCTTATGGTGTTGAATATGAAAGAAGTGACTTTTATAATAATCAATTCAAAGAAAAAAAGAATAATGAAAGATATAGATTTAACGCTCAATATAGAATTTCAGACAAAATTAAATTTAGAGCTACATCCCAGACTGAGAAAAATTTAGATGATGTTGGTTTCTTAAATAAGACTGATGAAAATATATACTTCGGAATAAGAGATATAAAATCATTTGAAAATTCTATTGAAATGGATTATTCTATTAATAATTCTAAATTTATTTCTCTTCGCCTAAGAAATTTTTGGAGCACTGCAAATTATGATCAATTATTATTTAATTTACTTGAAGATGGGAACAGAGAATTAGCAGATTATTCTCTATTAGAATCTGATCCAAATACAAATTTTAATTTATGGAATTTAGATTTAAATTTTAGTTGGTGGTTTTCATCTGGAAGTACAATTACATTGAATTACAAAAATCAGATTTTTAACAGAGATAATCAGTCTTCATTAAACTATTATAAAAGTTTAAAAAAATTATTTGACATACCATTTGAGCATCAACTGTCTTTTAGAATTAATTATTTATTAGATGCGAATAGATTAAAAAAAAATAATTGACATTATATCTAAATTTTTATAAAATTTTGCTAGGTTTTTTTTAAATTAATTTAAAATTTTATTATGAAAAAATATATATACTTTTTATCATTTTTATTTTCAATTTCTCTAACATCTCAAGAGTTATATTGGTATGATGTTATTCTTGAAGTTGAAGGTGAAGATGTTGTTGAATTTGAAAAAACAGTTGATAAGTTTTACTCATCTGTTGATTTTCCAGATGACGTTAACATGACATTTTCAAGAATACCACTGAAAGGAATGGGTTATGAAGAAACACATATTTTAAGTTTTGTTAGCCCCTCAGCTGAGTCATTAGCTAGTTTAAGAGAATCATTATCAGGGAGAAAATGGGAAAATTATTTGGAGGTCGTTAGACCATTTATAGATGGTGTTAGAGCATCTGCAGGAAATGCCTCAATGATTTACAATCCAGAATTATTTTACGGTATTGGTCAAGTTTGGGGTTTTAAAGTCAAGAGTAAAGATATACCTGCTTTTTCTCAAGCATTTAGTACTCTTATGAAAACATTTAATTTTGATGGTTTTGTTGGTTTAGCACAAGTTACTCATGGTATAAGTAATGGTGAAAATATTCTTATATATGGAACTTATGAAAATTTGAACTCAGCATTTACATTTGGTCCTAAAAATGATAATGAACTGAAAGCTTTTTCTGAATTTTTTGATGTAACTAGTGATATCGCTGAATTTACCCAAAGTTGGACTCGGGTAAAAATTAACGATTATAATGTACAATAGATTAAAAATCAATAATTTAAGAATAATTTAAAAGCCCTTTTTAGGGCTTTTTTTTATGCAAGAAAATTAAAACCAAGAAAGAACAGGAATTGAGCTATAAATAAATTAATGGAAAAAATAAATTCTTTCGTTTTATAAAAGTATTGATATAATGTTTGAGTTATTAGAGAAGTTATTCCCCAACCTATATAATTTTGAAGAGGAGCTTTTGATCCACTAAACTCCCAATAATCTAAAACAGGAGCAATTGGTTCCAATGTTATATCAATTAATAACATTAAAGTTATTCCTAAAATAATTGATAAAACTTTTGATTTTTTAAAAATTTTTGAAGAAATACTTCCACATATTACCGTTAAAACTACCCAATTAAAACCAATTAAAATAGGTACACCCAGTAACTTTAATCCTAAATTATTTCCATACTGATAATTTCCAAAAATCAATCCATATTGTACTCCCAATATTTCTGCGATCATTCCAACAAAAAAAATTGCAAATACAATAAAAAACTTCATTCTAGTTGCATTGGTTTGATTTACAAATAAAAGGGTAGTAGATATAAATAAATTCAGTGGAGTTAATGATGCAAAGAGATTTTTATCAATGTATAGTAAACCTATTAGACCAGAAAGATGGAAAAGCCAAATGATTATTATTGAAACCTTTTTATTAAAATCTAAATTCATTACACTATTTCTGAAATAATTTTACCTGACATTATACACAATGGTATTCCTCCACCAGGATGAACACTTCCACCACAAAAATATAAATTAGTAATTTTTGGAGAAAAGTTTGGATGTCTTAAAAAAGCAGAATAAATATTGTTGCTGGATGTACCGTAGAGCGAGCCCTTATATGAATTTGTACTGGTTTCTATATCCTGAGGTGTTACAATTCTTTCCTCCACAATATATTCTTCAATATTTATACTTAGAATTTTGTTTATTTTTTTAACTATACTAATTTTTAGTTCATCTTTAATTTTTTCCCAGTTCTGATTATTATCATATGGTGAATTAACCATTACATACCAATTTTCGCAACCCTTTGGGGAATCATTTGGTAAATCTTTACAAGTAATATTTATATAAACAGTTGGATCAGAGTATAATTGTTTTTTATTAAATATATAATCAAACTCTTCTTTATAATTATTAGAAAAAAAGATATTATGTAAATCCAATTCTTTAAAGACTTTTTTTATACCCCAATTAAATATAAATGCTGAGCTAGATCTTTCCTGTTCTAATGCTTTTATTTTTCTTTTCTCGTTTAAAAGATTACGATAAGTATTATATACATCAGAGTTTGTAACAACTATTTCTGAAAATAATTCTTTGTTATTAATTTTCACTCCACAAGCTTTTTTATTTTTGAT
Source organism: uncultured Bacteroidota bacterium (assembly GCA_902587325.1). Classification (GTDB taxonomy): domain Bacteria; phylum Bacteroidota; class Bacteroidia; order Flavobacteriales; family Flavobacteriaceae; genus Eutrophosalina. The sequence continues at coordinate 45,845 of CACIKV010000009.1, read as the reverse complement.
TATGATTTTATCAACTTCTCTATTAAAATAAAATTTAACACCGTGTCTTTTTGCAAGTTTGTAGAGTGACTTGGTAATGTCCCCCATACCTTTTACAGGAATGAAAGATCCATAGTGTTTTTCAGCATTTTGTATAGCAGACATCATTCCAGGTGTTTTGTATGGTGATGATCCATTATAAGTCGCAAATCTGTTAAATATCTGAACTAAATATTTATTTTTTAGTTCTTCTTCATTCACTTTATTCAAAGTTTTGAATAATTGGAATGTATTAATTTTGACTAATGCTTTTAATGTATCAATGGATATTAAGTTTTTTAATTTGTGAAGGGAGTTTTTTATAAATATATTCTCAACCAAATCGTATTTCTTTTTTGATTTTTCAAGATATTTTAAAATAATACTTCTATCAATTCCAAATTTTAATTTACACTCATCTGCTAACTTATTAATATCATAATATCCAACAAACTTTTTTCCGTTATCCCAAAAGTATTTACACATTATATCTTTTTTAATATAATTAAAGTGATCTCTTGGATTTTCATTAAAAAGTTCATAAAGCTCATCCACAAAATGAGGCATTGTAAATAGGGAAGGGCCTGTATTAAATCTGTATTTTCCTACATCAATATTTGATAACTTTCCACCAGGAAATGAATTTTTTTCAAAAACATCAACATCAAATCCTCTTGCTCTTAATCTCACAGCTGTTGATAAACCACCTATACCTGATCCAATAATAATTGCTTTTTTCATTTATAGTATTTATCAACTTTATCAGTTATTATAAAACGTGTAAACATATCTTCGGAATACCAATTTCTTTGTTTTGTTTTTTTTATTATATCAGCATGAGCTTTTGATTTATAAGCAAAGTTTTTTACTGCATCAATGTTTTTCCAAATACTAAATGTGGCTTGTGCCATTAAAGGAAGCTCTCCAATACCTTTATAAAATTCAACTCCTTCTGCTACTTTTATTGCATTTGAGGCTTTTGGAACATTTAACCAAAAATCAATTTGTTTTGATAGTTTAATTTTTCCTCTTGTTATTATTGCAATTTTATCATCTTTATCATAATCAACGATGCTGCTTTTAAAAGGATTTTGATTATCCCAAAGCCCATGTGTTTGAATAGTCTTTAAGTAAAAATCAGTTCTACTTTGTGCTTTTTTTTCAACAATTAATGAATGTGTACTTTTTGTTAAAAATTCATCAGCATTTTTTTTTGAATTCCATACAACAAGAACTGCATAGGTAGATAGATCAGGAAAAAGAAAACCATTTCCTGCACCTGTTCCCAAAAGTTTGTAGAATGTAATATTTTTATTGTTCGAAAAATATTTATGTGATTCATTCATTTGCTTAAATGCCCAAAATTTATTTGATGAGTATTTTATGAATGAAATTGTTGTAATCATTTATCAAAGATACCCAACAATTATGCCATTTACTATCTAAATTTAATCATATAATTATATCAAATAGTGATATATTTGTTACCGTTTTTATGATTAAAAAATATGACTATATTATTTGTGGTGCAGGTCTTTCCGGACTTATTTTATCTCATAAAATAATTAATGATAGATATTTCGATAATAAATCAGTTCTCATAATTGATAAGGACTTAAGTCATAGAGATCACAAGACTTGGTGTTTTTGGGAAGAGAAAGAATCAATATGGAATGATTATGTTGTTAAAGCTTGGAGTAATATATGTTTTAAGTCTACTAACATTGTAAAAGAAACTCATTTAGAAAATATCACTTACAAAATGATAAAATCAGTATTTTTCTTTGAATCAATAATTAATAAAATTAAAAATGAAAAAAATTTCACAATTATTGAAGATGAAATAGTTGAAATTAAAGAAAGTAATGTTGTAAAAGTAAAAACAAAATCAAATGAGTTTGAATCTGACTTTATTTTTAATAGCTTATTTGATTTAAACACTTTAAAATCATCATATCCATTATTAATTCAACATTTTAAAGGTTGGACAATTAAAACAGATTATGAATTTTTTAATGATGATGTTGCTACAATAATGGATTTTTCTATAAATCAGAAAAACGATACAAGATTTTTTTATGTTTTACCTATTTCAAAAAACAAAGCTTTAGTAGAATTTACATTGTTTTCAAAAAGTTTTTTAGCTGATGAGGAGTACGACTTAGAATTGAAAAAATATATTAAAAAATTGGGTATTAAAAGTTATGTTGTAGATGAAAAGGAAAAAGGTGCAATACCAATGACATGCCATCCTTTTGAAAAAAATAATTCTAATAAAATTATAAACATAGGAACAGCCGGGGGTTGGACTAAACCCTCATCCGGATACACGTTTAAGTTTGTAGATAAAAACTGTGAAAAAGTTATTAAATTTTTAAAAGAAAAAAAATCTTCAAAAAAGATTAGTTTTAAAACAAGACATTGGATTTATGATTTAATTTTTTTACATGTTTTGTACACTAAAAATAATCTTGGTAAAAATTTATTTGAAAAAATGTTTGCAAAAAATAAAACTGAGTTGGTTTTGAGGTTTTTAGACAATGATACATCTATCAAAGAAGAAATTAATATTGCATCTTCATTTCCAAAAATTCTTTTTACAAAATCATTATTTCAAAATATCGGAAAAATACTTAACTACTATTTTTAGTTAATAATTTTTAAAGAGAATTTTTAGTTATAATAAACCTCCAATAAATAATTCCTAATTGAAATCTAGAGGCTTTAGATAAATTCAATCTTTTTTTAGAATAACAAGGTAAAATCACTTTATTAATTTTTGCTATTGTCTTGAAAATAACTTTTGATATCATTAGTTACAATATACAATTCATGTATTATCTTAGCAAAAATAACATGATTCTTCAATCACTATATTTAATAATTGGCCTTTTTCTTCTTATCGTTGGAAGCAACTATTTATTAAAATCATCCGTTGATTTATCTCTTAAGTATGGTATCTCTAAAGTAGTAATTGGTCTAACTGTTGTTTCATTCGCTACATCTGCTCCAGAACTTTTAATAAGTATCAGTTCTGCTTTAAAAGAATCCAGTGATATTTCAATATCTAACGTAATAGGTTCTAATATTGCCAATATTGGATTGGTTTTTTCAACAGCATTATTTTTTGTGACAATAAAAATTACTAAGAACAATATAAAATATGATTTACCTTGGCTAATTGTAGTAAGTTTTATCTTTTTATTTTTTTTACAAGATTTAAAAATATCAAAATCTGAAGGTTTTATTTTTATTTTTTTGTTATCAGCTTTTATATATTTTATGTTGAAAATCCGAGTTAGTGATGAAAATCAAAATGATGTAAAAATTTCTGAAATGTCTATTACTAAAATCATTTTTTTAATTATTATATCTTCATTAATGTTGTTTTTTGGATCTGAGTTATTTGTTAATAGCGCTATATATTTTGCAAATTACTTTCAAGTTTCTGAAAGAATTATAGGTTTAACATTGGTTGCAATAGGAACTAGTCTACCTGAGCTAGTTACAACTTTAGTAGCAATCTATAAAAAAGAGCTAGACATTTCAGTTGGAAATATTATTGGTTCAAATATTTTTAATATTCTAGCAGTTATTGGAATTACTTCAGCTATAATTGAACTTAATCTTGAGGGTCAGCAAATTATAAGCTTTGATATCTACGTTATGATTGGATTTAGCATTTTACTTGCTGTCTTCTTTTTTATTCCTAAGAAGTATACTCTTTTTAGACTCCATGGAATTATATTCTTCATATTGTTTTTGACTTATTATTACATGTTATTATAAAAAAAAAACACCTTGAATAGATCAAGGTGTTTTCAAATGTAAATACACTCTAAAGATTAAACTTTAGCAGATTTCACTGTTTTAATTATTCTAGCAGCGATTTTGTACGGATCACCATTTGAAGCAGGTCTTCTATCTTCTAACCAGCCTTTCCAACCTTTTTCTACTGTCATGATCGGTATTCTAATAGAAGCTCCTCTGTCAGAAACCCCATAACTAAATTCAGTTATTGATTGGGTTTCATGATCACCAGTTAAACGTTGATCATTGTATGCACCATACACATCAATATGCTCTTTAACAACGGGCCTGAAAGCCTCGCATATGGTCTCATATGTTTCTTTAGAACCACAAGTTCGGAGTGTTGTGTTTGAAAAATTAGCATGCATTCCAGAACCATTCCAGTCTGTTGCTCCTAAAGGCTTAGGATGATATTCAATAGCTAATCCGTATTCTTCAGCTAATCTTTCTAATAAATATCTTGCAACCCACATTTCATCACCTGCTTTTGCTGCTCCTTTAGCAAAAGTTTGGAACTCCCATTGACCAGACGCAACCTCTGCGTTAGTACCTTCAACATTAATTCCAGCATCTAAGCAAATGTCTAAATGTCTATCCATAACTTCTCTTCCAAATGTATTTTTACCACCAACAGAACAATAAAATTGACCCTGAGGAGTTTGATCCTTTGGAAAACCTAGTGGTAAATTAGTCTCTGGATCCCAAAGAAAATACTCTTGTTCGAATCCGAACCAAAAATCATCATCATCATCATCTATAGTTGCTCTCCCATTTGATTCATGTGCAGAACCATCAGCATTTAAAACCTCTGTCATAACTAACCATCCATTTCTTCTGACGGGATCTGGATAGAGAGCTACAGGTTTTAATAAACAATCTGAAGATCCTCCAGGTGCTTGTAATGTTGAACTTCCATCAAAAGACCACATAGGGCAATCTTCTAATTTTCCACTGAAATCTTCAACAATTTTTGTTTTTCCTCTTAGACTTTGTGTTGGTTTGTAACCATCAAGCCATAAATACTCTAGTTTTGATTTGTTCATTTTAATATAAAGTTTAAAAATTAAAAGTAACTTTTTAATGAATAATAACTCTATTAAAAACTTAATTATGTAGAGTTTTTATTAACATCATAATTTAAGAGTAAAAAAAATTAGTTATTGATAAAAATTTTATATAAAATTTGATTTTATTCATTTTAGGATTTCATAAATATTTCTCATTAAACATTTTATATAATCTATATCGATTATCTTTGCATAAATACTTATATCATTTGACATCATCTAATAAATATGCAAAGAGGGGAGTGTCATTCGACAAGAAAGATGTTCATAATGCAATAAAATACATTGATAAAGGTTTATATCCTAAAGCTTTTTGTAAAATTATACCTGATATAATTACTAACGACGACTCATACTGTCTTGTTATGCATGCTGATGGAGCAGGAACAAAATCTTCACTTGCTTATGCATATTGGAAAGAAACAGGTGATATGTCTGTTTGGAAAGGAATTAGTCAAGACTCTTTAATAATGAATATTGATGATTTGATATGTGTTGGAGCTACAAAAAACATAGTTGTTTCATCTACAATTGGCAGAAATAAAAAACTTATTCCAGGAGAAATAATAAAAAATATTATTAAGGGAAATGAGGAGGTAATATCAAATTTAAACCAGTTTGGAATGAATATAACCTCAGCTGGTGGAGAAACAGCAGATGTTGGAGATTTAGTAAAAACCATTATTGTCGACTCAACAATTTTCTGTAGAATGAAAAAACAAGATGTAATAGATAACGACAATATTGAAGCAGATAATATAATAATTGGATTGGCTTCGTTCGGAAAAGCAATATATGAAAATGCTTATAATAGCGGGATTGGAAGTAACGGATTAACATCCGCAAGGCATGATGTTTTTAATAAAAAAATTAAAGATTTATACCCAGAAACTTATGACAACTCATTACCTGAAAGTTTAACATATTCTGGATCAAAAAACCTAACTGATAAAATTATCGACTCACCACTAAATGCAGGTAAATTAGTTTTATCGCCCACAAGGACTTATGCTCCAATATTAAATAGAATTTTTAATGTTATTGGTCGTAATAAAATAAATGGTATAATTCATTGTAGTGGAGGTGCACAAACAAAAATTTTACATTTTATAGATAATCTTCATGTTATAAAAGATAACTTATTTGAAATTCCAATTGTTTTTGATCTAATTCAATCAGAATCATCTACTTCATGGAAGGAAATGTATCAAGTTTTTAATATGGGTCACCGAATGGAATTATACGTTGACAATAAGTATTCGGATGAAATTATTAAAATTTCTAAATCATTTGGAGTAGATGCAAAGGTTATTGGGAGAGTAGAGTCTTCAACTGAAAAAAAACTAACCATATCTTCTAAATATGGAAAATTTGAATATAAGTGATAAATGATTGAAAAATTAAATATTATTCAACAAAGATTTAACGAATTATCTGATCTTATTATTCAACCTGATATAATTTCTGATCAAAAAAAATATGTAAAAATTTCGAGAGAGTATAAAGAACTAAAAGAGATAGTTGATAAAAAAATAGAATATGAATTACTACTGTCTAACGTAAATGAGGCAAATGAAATAATTAAAAAAGAATCTGATAATGAAATGATAGAGTTAGCTAATTCTGAGTTAGAAATAAATAAGCAAAAAATAAGTGTAATTGAGGATAAATTAAAATTAATGCTAATTCCTAAAGATCCTGATGATTCTAAAAATGTTGTTATGGAGTTAAGGGCAGGTACCGGTGGTGATGAAGCAAGTATTTTTGCAGGAGATCTTTTTAGAATGTATTCAAAATATTCTGAAAAAAAGGGTTGGAAACTTAATCTAGTTGATTTAAATGAGGGTACTGCTGGAGGTTTTAAAGAAATTATTTTTGAAATAAATGGACAAAATGTATACGGAACCTTAAAATATGAATCTGGTGTTCACCGCGTTCAAAGAGTTCCTCAAACTGAAACTCAGGGCAGAGTTCATACATCTGCAGCAACTGTTATGGTTCTTCCTGAAGCTGAGGAATTTGATGTTGAACTTAACATGCAGGAAGTTAGGATTGAAAGAACAACATCTACTGGGCCTGGTGGCCAGTCTGTAAATACTACATATTCAGCTATTAAATTACATCATGAACCTACGGGGATAATTGTAAGTTGTCAAGATCAAAAATCTCAACATAAAAATTTAGAAAAAGCATTAAAGGTTTTAAGAACAAGACTTTATGAACTAGAATTAAATAAAAAATTACAGGAGGATTCTGTAAAAAGAAACTTAATGGTTTCATCTGGTGACAGGTCGGCTAAAATTAGAACATACAATTATCCTCAAGGCAGGGTAACTGATCATAGAATTAATTTAACTTTATATGACCTTCAGAATATTATTAATGGCGATGTTGACAAGTTAATTGATGAATTAAAAATAGCTCAGAATACTGAATTGATGAAGAAAGAAAATGAATCTTTTTAAAAATGAAACTATCTCAATTAATAAATAATATTAAACAAAAAAAAACTTATTTATGTCTAGGTTTAGATACTGATATCGATAAAATACCTAAGCACCTCCTTAAATATAATGATCCTGTTTATGAATTTAATAAATCTCTTCTAAACAGATTACATTCCAAGATCATAGCTGTAAAAATTAATACTGCATTTTATGAATCTAGAGGGACTAAAGGGTGGTCATCATTAGAAAAAACTATTAATTATATAAATAGCAACCATCCAGAGCTTTTTACAATCGCAGATGCAAAAAGAGCAGATATTGGTAATACTTCAAACATGTATGCAAAGGCTTTTTTTAAAAAAATGAACTTCGATTCGATTACTATATCACCCTATATGGGAGAAGATTCTGTTAATGAATTTTTAAAATATAAAAATAAGTATGTCATTCTATTAGCATTAACGTCGAATAAAGGAGCTAAAGATTTTCAACTAGAAAATAATCTTTTTTTAGATGTCTTAAATAAATCAAAAAAATGGAGGAATTCGAACAAACTCATGTATGTAGTTGGAGCTACAAAAACAACTCATTATAAAAAAATTAGAAGTATTGTACCAAATAGTTTTCTTCTTATTCCCGGTGTTGGTTCTCAAGGAGGTGAAATAAGAGATGTTATTAATCACTCGACATCAACGTCTAACAATATTATCATTAATATTTCAAGAGCTATAATATATTCATCTTCAGGAGCTGATTATATTGATAAGGCAGAGGAGGTTGTAGATAAATACAATAAACAAATTAATTTATAAAAAAGGGCTATCAATAAGATAACCCTTTGAAGAATTAGAAAATTTTTTATTAAACAACTAACTTTATATTATGGAAATTTTCTAATTATAAAATTGTTTAATCATCTCACAAGATTTGTAATTTTTTCAAGTAATTTAACACTAATTACATTTATAAAAAGTACAATGCCCTTAAAACAAATTTAATTTATTGTGATTTACTTTTAGAAAAAAAAGAAAGTAATAGACTCTTTTTAATAATAACTAATTTTTGATATAATTAAATTTATAAATCAATAATATTTGAAGGTTATTATTTGGATTTTAATAATATTAAAAAAAAAGGCTACATATAATAATGTAGCCTTTTTGTATAAATCGTGATTTGAGTATTAAGGAAGAATTCCAAATACTTTTTCACCATGCTCGTTGATGTCAAGTCCTTCAGCTTCTACTTTTTCAGAAACTCTCAATCCAATTGTAGCTTTAAGTACACCTAAAACAATCGCAGACATAATTGCAGCCCATGCGCAATATGATGCAGCACCTATAAGCTGAGTTACGAATTGTTCTCCACCACCACCATTAAATAGTCCAATTCCAGTTGCAGCATCCATTGGATCACCAACTCCCCAGAGACCAATAACTAAAGTTCCCCAGACACCAGCCGTACCGTGAGCAGAGAAAGCACCAATAGCATCATCAATTTTTAATTTTTTCTCTACAAACTCAATTGATGCTACTACTAAAATACCACCAACTAAACCAGCTACTGCAGCACCAACAAAAGTCATGTTTCCACATCCAGCAGTAATGGATACTAGACCAGCAATACAGCCATTGAGTGTTTGAGATAAGCTTGGCTTACCAAACCAAAGCCATGAAGTTATCAGAGCACCTAAACCACCAGCAGCAGCAGCTATTTGAGTAGCCATCACAACAGCAGAAGCGTACACTGAGTCATCACCTCCCCAAGCTAACTGAGATCCACCATTAAATCCAAACCAACCTAACCATAGGATAAAAACACCTAAAGTTCCAAGAAGTAAATTACTTCCAGGAATAGGGTTCACTGATCCATCTTTACCAAATTTTCCAATTCTAGGACCTACCATGATAGCAGCAACAAGTGCAGCAACACCACCAACGGCATGTACAATTGAAGAACCAGCAAAATCAATAAAGCCCATATCTGCTAACCAAGCACCGTCACCGTACCATTGCCATCCACCAGAAATAGGGTAGATAATAGCAGTCATAAATATTGTGAAAATAATATAAGTTGAATATTTAGTTCTACCAGCAATTGCTCCAGAAACTATTGTTGCAGCGGTAGCTGCAAATACTAACTGAAAAAATACATCGTGTGCACCAGCTCCTGCATTAAAAAATACATCTGAGCCAAGGGATATAAATCCAGCTGTTTTAGCTCCATACATTAATCCGTAGCCAATTACCCAAAAAGTAATAGTTGCAACAGAAATATCCATAAAGTTTTTCATGGCAATGTTAACAGCATTTTTGCTTTGAGTCATTCCAGACTCAAGAAGAGTAAATCCTGCCTGCATAAAGAAAACTAATATACCCGATAATAAAATCCATAGTATTGTAAAGTCTTCATTAGCATCAGGCATATTTGCAACGTTGTTGTATAATAATGAAATATAGTTCATATAATTTTATTTTAAATGGTTAGAAACTAATTCCAAATACTAAAAATGCTGATTCTGCATCTGGGTTATAAATGAATGAACCAAAAACTGGTAGTGCATAGTCGTCAGTAATTTTAATGTCTTTTCCTCCACTGAATGAAAGATTAACAAGACCACTATCGCCACCAGCATAGAAGGCTCCGTCTCCATCGCTACCATAACCTACAGCAATTCCTACTGGTCCAATTGGGAATCCAGCTTCAATGTACAATGCTTCAAGGTCAGTAAAGTAACCAACAGTTAAGTCAACAGGGCCTAAACTTGCAGACCCACTAACTTCTAAATCACCATCAAAAACACCTCCAGAGGAATAAGTTCCGTCAACGCCTGGAAAAGAATAATTTGTAACTGTTAGAGCAAGTGGTCCAAGATCTGCAGAAACCCAAAGATCTAATTCATGACCACCATCACCACCAGTAGTTGGAAAGCTTCCCCAAATACCACCAGTAATAGCACCAGAACCCAATTCCATCCAAGGTTGGATGTGTGGTCCAGTTCCAAATTGTGTACCTCTCCAAACATATGAGCTAACTACATCAGCTCCAAAGTCTTGAGATTTGACAGTTTGAATGTTAAACATAAAGAAAAAAGCCGCAGTGGCTAAAATCATTTTTTGTAATAAGTTTTTCATAATTAATTATTTATTTTATTAAACCAAATGTAAATTTTAGATTATATAAATGTTAATGAATCAAAACATATCGTTAATAGGTATACCTTTTTTGAGAAATTCAGAATTTTAAGAACTAAAATTTTAATATTTATCAAAAATAAATAATCAAATATGCATAATTCTTAATTTACATTTATAATTTACAATGCAGTAATTACTTAAAAAAGGCATATCCAAAGTAAACAGAGATTATTCCTAAAATTACACTGGAAAATATATAAGAAAAAAACATGTAATAACTTCCATCAGTAAGAAGTTTTAAGCTTTCCTCACTGAAAGCTGAAAATGTTGTAAATCCACCACAAAAGCCTGTTGTAAAAAAAAGTATATAATTAGAGTCGGAGTTTTCATTCTTCAACGCAAAACCTAAAATCAAACCAATTAAAAAAGATCCTAATACATTTATAATTATTGTGTTTATAATGGGAGGGGCATTAAAAAAGTCAATTTTAGAAATTATATACCTTATTAAACTTCCAAAACCTCCACCCAAAAAAACTAATAAAAAATTTTTAAGCATTTACAATTGATTTAAGAAAGATTAACAACAAGAAGAAAATAATAAAACCAACTAAGACCCATCTAACTCCTTTGTAAGTATTCTTCAAAAAATTTAAATCTTTTTTATAACTAAATATTATAACTATTGTAAAACTTATTATAAAAATGATTGCAAAAATAAACTGACCTTTGCTGAACATAATTGATTATTTTTATAAAGATAAATCAAATTTATTCCCTATGAAAAAACAATTAGATTCAGTAAAAAAATTTCACGAGACTTATAAACTAGGATATAGTATCTCTCCATTGGCAAGTCTAGGTAATAAAAAAAATATTTTAAGATTCAATTTGATGGATGAAGAAAATAAAGAATACTTAGAGGCTGCAAATAAAAGTGATATGATTGAAGTAGCTGATGCTCTTGGTGACATGCTTTACATTCTTTGCGGAACCATAATAGAACATGGCATGCAAGATTTAATTGAAGATGTTTTTGAAGAGATTCAAAAAAGTAATATGAGCAAACTAGGTGTTGACGGTAATCCTATTTACAGGGAAGATGGTAAAGTATTAAAAGGACCAAACTACTTTAAGCCAAATTTTAAAAAGTTTTTTTAGGAGACCTTATATTGCCACTCACTAAAGCTCTCAGTTATTCCGTATTGGATATTTTGCAGCTTATTTTTTAAGTCAATAGAAATTTTGTTACTCTTTGGATTAATTAAAAATTTCTTGTCTCTATATCCAAAGCCATTAATAGGCAATACTGCAACAGCGGTCCCAGTACCAAAAATTTCTTTTAATTCACCTGACTCATGTGAAGATAATAATTCAGAGACAGTTATTTCTCTTTCAATTACATCAAGCCCCATTGATTTAGATATATCAATAATACTTTTTCTGGTTATGCCATCTAAAATGCTATCATTTATTGGTGAGGTAATTAATTCTTTATTAATTCGAAAAAAGAGGTTCATTGTACCAGCTTCCTCAATCTTGTCGTGATAATTAGAGTCAGTCCATATTATTTGTTGAAAGCCTTCATTTTTTGCAACTTTAGTTGGATAAAATTGAGCTGCATAATTTCCTGAAGCTTTTGCAAAACCCACACCGCCCTTAGCAGCTCTACTGTATCTTTCTTCAATCTTAACCCATATCTCTTGATTTTCATAATACGATTTTGCTGGTGTACATATAATCATGAACTTATAAAAGTCTGCTTCACTTGCATTTATAGATTCTTCAGACGCAATTACAAATGGTCTAATATATAAAGAATTCCCAATACCTTTTTTAATCCATTTTTGATCAGCTTTCAGTAATTCATTTAGTCCACTGAAAAAAATATTTTTTGGAATTTCAGGAATTGCTAATCTTTTTGATGACAAATTAAATCTTTTAAAGTTTTCATCCGGTCTAAATAATAATATATTGTCATCATTACTTTTAAAAGCTTTCATACCCTCAAAAATTGCTTGTCCGTAATGAAACACTCTAGCAGATGGACTTATTTTTATATCTGAATATGGAATAATTCTTTCATCATTCCATTTTCCGTTAAAATAGTCACAAACAAACATGTGGTCAGAAAAAATTTTACCGAATGGCAAATTATTAAAGTCAACATTTTTAATTTTAGATTTTTTAGATAAAGTAATATTCATCTTTTATTTGATTAAAGCAAAATTACAAATTAACTTTGAAGTAATATTGTATTATAAAAAAAATGAAAATACTTTTGACAGGTGGGACGGGTTTTATCGGCAAAAAGCTTGTGAAATATTTTTTAAATAAGGGTTATCAAATTAATATTCTAACTAGAAATTTAAAAGGAAGGAATAATAAAAAAAATTTAAAATTTTTTAAATGGAATCCAAAACAAAAAATGGTTGATTTTGAGAGTATTAAAGGAGTTAATGTAATAATAAATTTATCTGGAAAAAATATTTTTTCTTTTTGGTCTAAAAAAAATAAAAATGAAATTTTATCATCTCGAATTGATTCGATAAAAACTTTAAATAAGCTAATATTTAAAAACGACAAGTTAGAACATATTATATCAGCTTCCGCAACAGGAATTTATTTTAAAGATTCTTTTAATATACAAGATGAGTTTTCAAAAATAAATTCAAAATCCTTTTTAGGTAAAGTTGTTCACAATTGGGAAATGGAGATTGATAAAATTTCAAATGGTAATATTGTTTTGACCAAGCTAAGAATTGGGATTGTTTTTTCAAAAGATGGCGGATTTTTAAAAAAACTATTTTTTTTAAATGGTTTGAGAATAAACCCATTAATTGACAGAGGAAATCAATGGCAATCTTGGATTCATATTGATGATTTAGTTCGTGCAACTCAATTTATTATTAATAATAAATTAAATGGTGTTATTAATTTAGTTTCACCTAACCCATCTACCAACCATGATATTAGTTTAAAAATTATCAAACTAAATAAACAACCTTTTTTATCATTTTCAATTCCTTCTTTTCTTGCAAGAGCACCTTTCAAATTTATTGGTATAACTCAATTTTTCAATGAAATAATTATGAATAACCAAAAAGTTTTTCCAAAAAAGCTTATTGACAGTGGTTTTGTTTTTAAATTTGAAAATCTAAAAAAAATTGTGACATTTTGACATCTTGTAATTTTGGCAAATATTTTGAACTATATAATTTAATATAATAGAGATGACTGAAAAAAAATCAAAGAAGAAACCTACGTTAAAGGATCAAGTAAATGATCTTAATCAACAAGTTAGTGATGAAAAAGATAAGTTTTTAAGGCTTTTTGCAGAATTTGAAAACTACAGAAAAAGAACTTCAAAAGAAAGATTAGAATTATTCAAGACAGCATCTCAAGAACTCATGCTAGCTCTTCTGCCAATTTCTGATGATATGGATAGAGCTTTACTAGAGTTTAAAAAATCAAATAATAACGATCTAATTCAAGGCTTTGAATTAATTTATACAAAGTTTAATGAAATTCTAAAGTCGAAAGGCCTAAATGAATTAAAAGTTAAAAAAGGAGATAAATTTGATCCTGAATCGCACGAAGCAATCACCCAAATCAAGGCTGAAAAAGAAAAAAATAAAGGTAAAATTGTCGATGTTATTGAAAAAGGTTTTTTACTAGGCGATAAAATTATAAGATACCCTAAAGTTATTGTTGCTAACTAATGAAAGAAGATTATTATAAAATTCTTGGACTTAATAAAGGAGCTTCTGAAAGTGAAATTAAAAAGGCTTACAGAAAATCAGCAATAAAGTATCACCCAGACAAGAATCCTGGAGATGTAAAAGCTGAAGAAAAATTTAAGCAAGCCGCGGAAGCTTATGAGGTTTTAGGAAATAAAGAAAAAAGATCAAAATACGATCAATTTGGTCATGCTGCATTTGATGGAAGTGGAGGTTTTGGTGCCGGAGGAATGAATATGGATGATATTTTTAGTCAGTTTGGTGATATTTTTGGAAGCGCCTTTGGTGGCTTTGGTGGTTTTGGAGGGTCAACAACTAGAAGATCGAAAGGAACAAACCTGAGAATAAAAGTATCATTAACTATAAATGAGATAGCTCAAGGTGTAAGTAAAAAAATAAAGGTTAAAAGGAAAGTTCAGGCACCAGGCCTGGAATATTCTACTTGTCGAACCTGTAACGGAACTGGCCAAGTAACAAAATATACTAATACAATATTGGGTAGAATGCAATCTACTTCCGTTTGTGATAATTGCTCAGGAACAGGAAAAATTGTGATTAATAAACCCTCAGGATCAGATTCAAATGGACAGATTTTAGAGGAAGAAATGGTTGATGTAAAAATTCCTGCAGGTGTTGAAGATGGAATGCAACTTAGGGTTTCAGGAAAGGGAAATGAACCGATCACAGATGGCGTCCCTGGGGACTTATTAATATTAGTAAATGAATTAGAAGATGAAAATTTAAAGAGAGAAGGAAACAACCTACATTATGAATTGTACATAAGTTTTTCTGACGCTGTTCTTGGTATTTCAAAGGAAATTGATACTGTTACTGGGAAAGTTAGAATTAAATTAGATGCTGGTATTCAATCTGGTAAAATATTAAGATTGAGAGGTAAAGGTTTAAAATCTATAAATAGCCATGGTAGTGGCGACTTATTAGTTCATGTTAATGTGTGGACACCAAAAACATTAAGTAAAGATCAAAAATCTTTTTTTGAACAGATGCAAGATGATGATCATTTTAAGCCATCACCAGATAAAACTGACAAGTCTTTTTTTGAAAAAGTAAAGGACATGTTTTCATAATTTATAAATTAAGCTTATGTCAAAAATATTAATTGTTGAGGATGAGGATGCAATAAGAAGAGTTTTAAAAAAAGTTTTAATTGAAGAAAGTTCAAAATATATTATTGATGAAGCGATAAATGGGGACCAAGCAATTTCTTTGATAAAGACCAATAATTATGACTTAGTTTTGTGTGACATTAAAATGCCAAAAAAAGATGGTATTGATGTTTTAAAATTTACAATCCAATTTGATGCTACATTGCCTGTTATTATGATTTCAGGACATGGAAACTTAAAAACTGCTGTAAATGCAATGAGGCTTGGTGCATTTGACTATATTGAGAAACCGCCAGATCTCAACACACTTTTGTCAACAGTTAGAAGCTCATTAAATGCTAAGTCAGTAAAAAAAACAACTTTAAAATCAAAAAAAGGTAGTAATAAATATGAAATCATTGGTGATTCTAAAGAAATTATGAATGTTAAAGATCTGATTTTTAAAATTTCACCAACAAATGCTAAAGTTCTTATTTTAGGCCCTAATGGTGCAGGAAAAGAGCTTGTTGCAAGACAAATTCATGCTAACAGTCTAAGAAATGATGGCCCTTTTATTGAGGTGAATTGTGCAGCAATTCCTTCAGAACTAATTGAAAGTGAATTATTTGGGCATATTAAAGGTTCTTTTACCTCAGCTCACAAAGACAGGACTGGTAAATTTGAAGCTGCAAATAATGGAACGATCTTTCTTGATGAGATTGGAGATATGAGCTTATCAGCTCAGTCTAAGGTTTTAAGAGCAATACAAGAAAATAAAATTCAAAAAGTTGGAAGTGAGAAAGACATACATGTAAACACCCGAGTTATAGCTGCAACAAATAAAAATATTTCTGATTTAATCGAAAAAAATAAATTTAGAGAAGATTTGTATCACAGAATTTCTGTTATCGAACTCATCGTGCCTCCTTTGAATAAAAGAAAAGAAGATATACCTCTGTTAATTGAACATTTTATTTCAATTTTGTCCTCTCAGTATGAAAATAAAAGAATATTTATCGATGAAACAGGAATGAAAAAAATGAAGTCATATGACTGGAAGGGAAATGTTAGAGAACTGAGGAATGTTGTTGAAAGATTATTTATATTGTCTGATAATGATCAAATATCTGAAATCGAGGTTAATAAATTCTCAGGTAAAAATTAAATATGAAAAAAATACTAATTTTTTTCTTTTTCTTCCAATCATTAAGCTCTCAACATGATGTTATTATTAAAAAAATTTTTGACACATCATTGACTAAAAGTAAGGCTTATGAATGGCTTGATTATTTATCTAATCAAATTGGAGGAAGGCTATCAGGATCTTTAGAAGCCCAAAGAGCTATAGAATGGTCAAAATCTGAACTAGATAAATTAGGTTTTGACAGAGTATGGCTTCAGCCGGTAATTGTTCCAAGATGGGTTAGAGGCCCAAAAGAGTTTGCCTTAATTGAAACAGATCCAGGAATAACATTTAATGTTCCAATCGCCGCTCTAGGTGGATCTGTAGCAACACCCTCTGTCGGGCTAAAAGCTAATGTGATAGAAGTTTTTAATCTTAAAGATTTAGATAGTTTAGGAAAAAAAAATATTGATGGAAAAATAGTTTTTTTCAATAGACCGATGGACCCAAAATATATTTCTGCATTTACAGCATATGGAAGGGCTGTAGATCAACGCGCTTTGGGAGCTATGGAAGCTGTAAAGTATGGTGCCATTGGTGTAATTGTTAGATCAATGACTTTGAGGTTAGATGATTACCCCCACACAGGCGGACTTACATATGGTAATTTACCTTTAAGTAAAAGAATTCCTGCTGCTGCAATAAGCACTAATGGTGCCGATAAGCTAAGTAACCTTTTGAAAATTAAACCGGACCTTAAATTTTTATTCAGACAACAATCTAAACAACTCCCAGACGTTAAATCCTATAATGTAATTGCTGAAAAAAAAGGAAGTGAATATCCCAATGAAATTATACTAATTGGAGGTCATTTAGATTCATGGGATACGGGAGATGGAAGTCATGATGATGGTGCAGGAGTAGTTCATTCTATGGACCTTCTAAATATTTTTAACAGTATTAACTATATTCCTAAAAGAACTATAAGAATAGTGTTATACATTAATGAAGAAAATGGTGGAAGAGGATCAGAAAAGTATAAAGAGATTTCAGATAAACAAAAACTCAATCACATTTTTGCAATAGAGTCAGACGCTGGAGGATTTAGACCTCTTGGGTTTTCCTTTACTACAAACAATAATAACTTTCTTAAATTATTAGAATGGAAAAAATATTTTGCTCCATATTTTATTAATGTATTTATTAAAGGTGGGAGTGGAGCTGACATTGCTAATTTAAAATCAGAAAATAATGTTCTTGCTGGTTTAAGACCAAATTCTCAAAGATATTTTGATTATCACCATACAGAAATTGATACTTTTGATGCAATTAACAAGAGAGAGTTAGAACTTGGATCAGGTGCAATTGCATCTTTAGTTTATCTTTTTGATCAATTTGGAATAAGATAAATGGAAAAAATTTTAGAATTTGATAAGAATCTTTTAATATTTCTTAATTCTTTTGGTTCAGATCAATTTGATCAATTTTGGTTAATTATTACTAATAAATACACCCATATTCCTCTATATTTTTTTTTATTAATCACTTTGTTTAAAAAATTAAAAAAACAATTTAATCTAAGTAAAAAAAATCTTTTAAAATTGTATCTCATTTATGTTTCGTCAGTTATTTTTTTAATTTTTATTAGTGATCAATTATCTAATTTCTTTAAAAATACATTCCAAAGGTTAAGGCCTTGTCATGACGATCAAATTCAAAGCTTAATTAGAATTGTTAAAGAAGATTGCGGTGGTTTATTTAGTTTCTTCTCTGCACACGCATCTAATTCTTTTGTCATAGCATCTATTTTCTTTTATTTTAACAGAGATAATAAATGGTATTCTTTGTTATTTGTCTGGTCTTTCTTTGTTGCTGCCAGTAGAGTTTATATAGGAGTGCATTTTCCCTCTGATATAATTTTAGGTGCATTAATTGGTATTCTAATTTCATTTATGTTCTACAAAATAATTTTAATAAGAATAAACAAAAAATTTATTTAAGTAATTCTGGAAATTTATTTTTAAAATTATTTATTCTAGGTATTGAAACACTCCATATATATGGATTATTAGGATTCTTTTTTTTATAATCCTGATGATAATCTTCTGCTATATAAAAGGAAGAAAATTTTTTGACTTCAGTTACTATTTTTTTATAAATATTATTATCTAATAGTTTTTTTATTTCAGAGTCTATAATATTTTTTTCATTATCATTTTGAAAAAAAGCAATTGAACGATAATGAGTTCCTACGTCTGGACCTTGTCGGTTTAAGGTTGTTGGATCATGAGATGCAAAAAAAACCTTGACCAAATCTTTAAAAGAAATTATTTGAGGATTATAAGTAACTTTAATTGCCTCAGCATGACCGGTTTTCCCTGTTAAAACTTGATAATAAGTTGGGTTTTTTACTGAACCTCCGGAGTATCCAGATTCAACTTCAATAACACCTTTAAGGCTTTCATATATTGATTCAACGCACCAAAAGCAACCTGAAGCAAAATATGCCTCAGACTTGTTATTTTGAGACACTAAATTTAATTTTGATAGAACAATTATTAAAATAAATATATTTTTCACCTCTAAATATTTTTCATTAAAAGTGAGCAAAAATTATTCCATGATAATTTTTTCTTTAATAATATCAACTCCTCTATTTTTTTTTTATTATTTGAATTTAAAGCATTAATGATATTTTTTGAAATAGAAATTGGATCTTTTGAACATATATAGCCGTTATCTTTATTTATGATTTCCTTTATTCCACCAACTCCAGTTGTAACTATTATTTTATTGTATGATATAGCAAGAGCTGTAATTCCACTTTGGGTTGCCTTAATATAGGGTTGAACAATAATTTCGGATACATTTAAATAATATTTGATATTATGAGGTTCAATAAAATTATCATTTAAAACGATATTTTTAGTTAATGATAATTCATTAATTAAACTTAAATATTCTTTTTTATTTTTAATAAATTCACCAGCGATAATTAGCTTGACATTTTTTTCTATTTCAATAACTTTTTTAAATGCGTTTAATAGTAGTTCCAGTCCTTTATATTTTCTTATCATCCCGATGAATAGGATATATTTATAATTTTTATTTAGATCAAGTTTATTTAAAGAAATGGTTTTACTTGTCTTTTCTAAATTATCAACAGGTATAAATAAACTATTTGAAACTAAATTTGAAACCTCTAAAAGTTGTTTAGAGGTATGCTCAGATAATGTTATTGCTTTATTTAAAGTCTTTGTGTAAAGCTTTAAAATTTGTTTACTTAAAAAATAATTTTCATGAGGGAAGATATTATGAAATAGTCCAATTTTTGTTATTTTTTTTGAAACAACTGAATTAATTAACAAATATGGTAAACCAATTATAGGTGTCCAATATGTAGAAATAATTTTGTCAATATTGTTATTCTTTATAAACTTTATAATCTTTAAGTAAGAAAAAGGGTTATATGGATTTATTTTAAGAATATTTAGCTTTTCATTATAAACGTCTAATACTTGTTTTTTTTTTGACCTTATAAAGAAAGGGTAATTTCTATCAAATCTTATAAAAAAGGTAGATTGATATTTTTTTAAATGATCGAATAATTTAAAATTAAAATCAGATATTCCACCTTTTAATGGAGGGTATGGTCCTACTATTAATATATTCATCCTCTTTAATTATCATTAATAATCCATTTTCCTGTATTAATTAAAGGTTCAGCTTGTTTATACTTTAACTCTTTTAATTCACCAGTTTGAATATTTCTAATCATAACTCTTTCATTTCTTCCAATCTTTTTTTGTTCTCTAACTATTGTTTGAGTAACTGAATTTCCGCTAGATGCATTTGCACCTATGTTTCTATTCCTGGTTGCTAGCTCATCACTGTTAAGAACTTCTTCTTTTGAAGTGTTATAATTTTGTCTTCTTCTCGTTTGTCTATCTTCAGTTATTTCATTTGGATTTTGAGAAGGTAAATCTCCTTTAAAAAGAAATGTTAAAATATCTTTATTAAGTTGATCTATCATGCCAAAAAAAAGTTCTTTAGCTTCAAATTTGTAGATCAATAGTGGATCTTTTTGCTCATGAACAGCAAGTTGAACAGACTGTTTAAGTTCATCCATTTTTCTAAGATGAGTTTTCCAAGTTTCATCAATTATTGCTAAAGATATGTTTTTTTCAAAATCATTAATCAATTCTTTACCATCACTCTCATAAGCTTTTTTAAGATCAGTTACTATATTCATGGTTTTTTTACCATCTGTGAATGGAACTACAATTCTTTCAAACTTATTTTGAGGATTTTCATAAACATTCTTAATCACAGGAAATACTTTCATTGAGTTTTCACTATTCTTTTTCTCGTAATGTTTTAAAACTACACCATATAGATTTTCTAAAACTTCATTTGAATTGAGTTCCTCAAATTCCTTGATGCTTATTGGAGACGTAATAGAAAAATATCTTATTAAATCGAACTCAAAAGATTTAAAATTATTCGTTTCTTTTGAACTTAAATAAATTGATTCAATTGTTTCATAAATCATATTAGCAACATCTACTTTGAGCCTATTAACATCTAATGCATTTTTTCTTTTTTTATAAATAACCTCTCTTTGCAAATTCATAACATCATCATACTCTAGTAGTCTTTTTCTAATACCAAAGTTATTTTCTTCAACTTTTTTTTGAGCTCTTTCAATTGTGTTAGTCATTAAAGAGTGTTGTAGAACTTCTCCATCCTTGTGGCCCATTCTGTCCATCATTTTAGAAACTTTGTCTGATCCAAAAAGTCTCATTAAATTATCTTCTAGTGAAACATAAAATTGAGAACTTCCTGGGTCTCCTTGTCTTCCAGATCTACCTCTTAACTGTCTGTCAACTCTTCTAGAATCATGTCTTTCTGTTCCTATAATCGCAAGACCACCTTTTTCTTTTATTTTTTCTGAAATTTTTATATCAGTTCCTCTACCTGCCATGTTAGTAGCTATTGTAACAATTCCAGCATTTCCAGCTTCAGCAACAATGTCAGCTTCCTTTTTGTGAAGTTTTGCATTAAGAACGTTATGTTTAATATTTTTAAGATTTAACATCCGAGAAAGAAGTTCTGAAATCTCAACTGATGTTGTCCCGATTAAAACTGGTCTACCTTCATTAACTATCTGACTAACATTATTAATTACTGCATTATATTTTTCTCTTTTTGTCTTATAAATTAGATCATCATCATCATTCCTTATTACTGGTTTGTTTGTTGGAATTTCAACAACATCTAACTTATATATATCCCAAAACTCACCTTGCTCAGTTACTGCTGTTCCTGTCATTCCAGAAAGTTTTCTATACATCCTAAAGTAGTTTTGAAGTGTAATCGTAGCAAAAGTTTGAGTAGCATCTTCAATTTTCACATTTTCTTTAGCTTCGATTGCTTGGTGTAAGCCATCTGAATATCTTCTCCCATCCATGATTCTTCCTGTCTGTTCATCTACAATCATTACTTTATTATTCATAACAACATACTCAATATCTTTTTCAAATAAGGTATAAGCTTTTAGTAATTGATTTAGTGTATGTATTCTTTCACTTTTTACACTAAAATCGTTGAATATTTTTTCCTTCTCTGCAGCTTCATTTTCAGGTTTTAATTTTTTATTTTCAATTTCAGAGATTTTAGTTGAAAGATCTGGAAGAATAAAGAATTTTTGATCATTTACGTCTTTTGATAAATGATCAATACCCTTATCAGTTAATTCAATTTGATTATTTTTTTCATCAATAGTGAAATAAAGATCTGCATCAATTTTAGGCATTTCTCTATTATTATCTTGCATAAAATAGTTTTCTGTTTTTAAAAGTATTTGTTTAATACCTTCTTCACTTAAAAACTTAATTAAAGCCTTGGTTTTTGGTAATCCACGATAGACTTGTAATAATTTAAATCCTCCATTTTCTTTATCGCCGTCATTTAATAGTTTTTTACTTTCAGCTAGAATTTTAGTTATAAGTTGTTTTTGAATCTGAACTAGGGATAAAATTTTAGGTTTTAATTCATTAAATTCATGATTATTGCCTTTGGATATTGGCCCAGAAATTATTAGAGGAGTCCTAGCATCATCAATTAAAACTGAGTCAACCTCATCTACAATTGCATAAGAATGTTTTCTTTGAACCCTATCTTCTAACTTGTGAGCCATATTATCTCTCAGATAATCAAAACCAAATTCATTATTTGTACCATAAGTAATATCAGCCAAATAAGCATTTCTTCTATCAGCTGAGTGTGGTTTATAGTGGTCTATGCAATCAACACTCAGTCCATGAAATTCAAATATTGGAGACATCCATGCGCAATCTCTTTTTGCCAAATAATCATTAACAGTGACTAAATGAACACCATTTCCTGCAAGAGCGTTTAGGTAAACTGGTAAAGTTGCAACTAATGTTTTTCCTTCCCCTGTTTGCATTTCAGCTATTTTACCACTGTGCAATACAAAACCTCCTACAAGTTGAACATCATAATGGATCATATTCCAAATAATATTTTTTCCAGCGGCATCCCAATTATTACTCCATTCAGCTTTATTTTTTTGTATATTAATATATGATTTAGATGAAGAAAGTTTTATATCGAATTCATTTGCAGAAACAACAATTTTAGAATTTTCACTAAATCTTCGCGCAGTCTCTCTCACAACACAAAAAGCGTCGGAAAGTATACTGTTTAAAAATTTGTCTAATTCATTTAAAAAAGAATCTTCAATTTTTTCAATTTCATCGTAAATTTTTTCTTTTTCATCAATATTAATTTCCTGATCAATATTATTTTTTAATTTATCAATATCATCTTGAAAGGGTTGTTTGAGTTTTTTTATTTCATCTTTAAAATATTGAGTTTTATTTCTTAATTCATCATTAGAAAGCTTGAGATATTCATCTTTTTTTAAATTTATTTCAGATATAAAAGGTGAAATTTCTTTTAAATCTTTTTTTGACTTATCTCCAACAAATACTTTTAAAATAGAATTAAGTATACCCATTATTGTAAAACATCAAATTTAAGCAAAAAAAAAGCCTCCATAGGAGACTTTTGATATATTATTTGAAATATATTAGTATTCTTCTTCGTTCCACAAATAATCTTCTTCAGTAGGGAAATCTGGCCATATTTCTTGAATAGATTCAAAAACTTCTTCATCCTCATCTTCGATTGCTTGAAGATTTTCAACAACTTCAAGTGGGGCACCAGTTCTAATTGCAAAATCTATTAGTTCATCTTTATTTGCCGGCCATGGTGCATCGCTAAGGTATGATGCTAATTCGAGTGTCCAATACATATTCTTAATATATTAATTTTCTGCAAAAATATATTTTTATTAATTATGTGCAACACATTCAAGAAAAATTAACATTTTATTGAGAATATGTTATTTTCTAGGTGAAATTTTTAAAGATAAAAAGTATGAAAATATCATTAAAACAAAAAACAACGATAACCTGTATATTAAGTCTCCATATTTGACATAAAAAGTTACAACTTCATTTTCTGAATATTTTCCTGAAATTACGACTTCCTGATCGTAATCACTTTTTAATACTGAATTTCCTTTCGAATTAATTATCCCAGATATTCCAGTATTTGCGCATCTAATTATGTTTTTTCTAGTTTCCACAGCTCTAAGCTTTGCATATGAGAAATGCTGTCTATGGCCTTCAGTGTAATCCCACCAAGCATCATTTGTTATTATTGCTAAGACTTTTCCTCCACTTTTGATATAATCTGTTACATATTGACCATATAATGACTCATAGCATATAATTGGTGAAGGATTGTAATTAGAACTTTTAAATGAAGTTCGATATTTTTGTTCTCCTCTTGTTAGAGTTAATCCTCCAAAATCAAGTAGTACTTTACCCAAAATTGGCTCTAAAATATTTCTATAGGGCATTTTTTCAACTCCTACTACAAGTTTAGACTTATGATAGTAATCCGTTGATTTTCCAAAGTAAATAGCACTATTGTATATATTTATCCATCTATCTTCTCTTATTTTATTAGAATAATTTTTTAGTTGAGTAGAATCATATACAATCTCGTAGAGTTCAATTCCACTCATAATTTCATTATTATATTTTTGGTTTAGATCATGAACTTTTTTGGATAAATTATTGTAATAAATACTATTGATTTGAACTCCCTCTGAAAAAAAAGTTTCAGGAAATAGTATTAAAGAGTTTTTTATATTATTAGATTCAATTATTTCAGTAAGATAGTTGAAATTATCATCATTAGTAATGTTGTATTTTTTTGAATAAGGATCTACATTAGGTTGTACTATTGATATATTTTTAATTTCGCCAACTTCTTCATAATTGTTATAAGTATACAGTGAAATTAGTGTTGGAATTAAAAAAAATAATATTTGAAAATATATTAAACTATTGTTTTTTTTTCCTATTAAATAATTAGAATATATTTTGAAGAAAAATATATTTAATGTTAAAACCCATAATGTTCCGCCAAAAACACCTGTATACTCATACCACTGAATTATCCATGTGTTTTCTGAAAAAACATTTCCAAAAATTAACCAAGGCCAAGAAAAATCCCAAATTAAATGAAGTTTTTCGTAACATATCCACAAAGAAATTAAAAAAATGAAACCTAGTTTTTCATTTGTTTTACTTTTTAATTTTCTAAAAAAATAAAAAATACAGGTCATCATTAGTGAGTTCACAAAGCATGCGAATAGATATCCAAAAATTGTTGCATATGATAACCAGTAAGTTGTTGTTAAATTCCATGAAAGAAATCCAATAAAAAATATCAAAAAAATATTTTTTCCTCTGTAAAATTCATTTACATATAAGAATGGAATTAATCCAAAAAAAACTAATGGAAAAAAACCGTATGTAGGCCATGAAGCAGTAAGAATTAAACCTCCAATTGAAGTAAATAAAATTGCTTTATAAATATTCAATGATTAATTTTTAAATTTGTTATAGATTATAAACTTAACTCAAGATTTGAAATTAATCAAAATACTTCCAAATTTTCTAACTATTTTAAATGGTTTTTGCGGCATATTAGCAATTTTAGCAATCTCATTAAATTTTTTAACTCAATTTCAAATTCTATGCCTGGTTCTTCTAGGCGCAATATTAGATTTCTTAGACGGATATATTGCAAATATTTTTAATGTCAAATCTAAGATTGGAGCTCAATTAGATTCTTTCTCAGATTTAATTACATTTTCCATAGTACCGTCTTTTTTTATTTTTCATTTTTTACAAAACAAAACGGTTGAGTTAGAATTTCTTCCATTTTTAACTCTAATTATAATTCCTTTCTCAATGTTTAGACTAGCTAGATTCAATACATTACCCTCAAGATCTTATTTTAATGGCTTACCGACACCTGCAAATGGAATATTTTTAATGGGAATACCTTTTATCTCTTTCGAAATATCCTCAAAATTATTGATACTAATATTAATTTTATCGTGTTTTTTATTAGTTTCTAATTTTAAGCTTGAGTCATTTAAAAAAACAAGTGAAAATCAAAGTAAAAATTTTTTTTATATAATTATAATTGTTTTTTTGGTTTCGTCTGCATTAACATTATTTATTTTTGATTACAGTATTTTAAATATGATCAGTTTATCTGTTGTTATCTATATTTTCTCATCATTAATTTTCAATCTTTATAAATTAATTATTTGAAGTTTTTTTTAATTCTTCAATTAAAAGACAGGCTTCATTATATTGGTCTTTATGTATAAATAACTTATGAGAATACAAATAATTTGGAACGCCAAATCCTGCTAAGTTTGCGGAATTAATTTCATTTTTTAAAATCGGGTATATATTTATATCGTTAAGTTTGCTTTTTAAGGATATTGCATCTATTTCAGATCCAAAGAAAATTTGAATATAATTACTCACAATTTTATATTTTTTCTTCTGTAAATAAAGTTTTGCCCTAAATATACTTTTCTTACAATTTCATCTTGAGCTAAATCCTCAGGCTTTCCACTTTTTAATATTTTACCCTCAAACATTAGATAGGTTCTGTCCGTAATTGCTAATGTTTCTTGGACATTATGGTCTGTTATTAGAACACCAATATTTTTTGCTTTTAAATGGGCAATTATTTTTTGGATTTCTTCTACTGCGATTGGATCGACACCTGCAAATGGTTCATCTAATAAAAGAAATTTTGGATCTGTTGCCAATGCTCTAGCTATCTCGGTTCTTCTTCTTTCCCCACCAGAAAGTAAATTTCCTCTATTTTTTCTAACTTTTTCAAGACTAAACTCATTAATTAAGTTTTCTAAGTTATTCTCTTGTTCAGATTTTGATTTATCAGTTAACTCAAGAACTGCTTTAATATTTTCTTCAACTGTTAATTTTCTAAAAACCGAAGCCTCTTGAGCTAAGTAGCCAATACCTTGTTTAGCTCTTTTATACATTGGTTCATTTGAAATATCAATTTCATTAATAGAAATTAAACCATTATCGCATTTTATTAAACCTACAATCATATAAAAACATGTTGTTTTTCCAGCGCCATTGGGCCCAAGTAGTCCAACAATTTCACCTTGCTTTAATTCTAAATCAATTCCATTAACAACCTTTCTTGATTTATATGATTTCTCTATTTTCTTAGCCTCAAGCTTCATCATGATTATTTATTTTTCTTTATTACAATTTTTGAAATGTAAATACTTATTTGGTATAAGATAACAATAGGAATAGCTACAATTATTTGACTGGCAACATCAGGCGGTGTAATTACAGCAGCTAATACTAAAACTCCAACTAATGCAAATTTCCTATACTTAATTAATATTTTTGGTGTCACAAGGCCAATTTTAGTCAAAAAGTAAATTATAATAGGCAATTCAAATATTATACCTGAAGCTAAAACAGATCCCCTAACAAGACCTATGTAACTGCTGAGATCAAAATCATTAAAAACCTCTTCACTTACTGTATAGTTACCTAAAAAATTAATTGATAAAGGACATATTACATAATAACCAAATAAAACACCAATGAAAAAAAGTAAACTTGAAATAAAAATAAACCCCCTAGCATATTTTTTTTCGTTCTGATATAAACCAGGACTTATGAAACTCCAAAATTGATATAAAACGTAAGGAAATGAAATTATAAAACCGGATGCAATCGAAGTCCAAATATGAGCAGAGAATTGTCCAGACATTGTTCTACTTTGAATTCTGAAAGGCATTTCACTAATACAAAAGCTTTCATTTAAACCAAAAAAATTTGATAAACTACATAGTGTTTTATAAGTAAAAAAGTCTATATTTTTTGGTCCAAAAATAATTTTATTGAATATAAAGTCTTTAAAAATAAATGCTATTGAGCCAAAAAAAACAATTGCCAAAAAAGACCTCAGAATATGCCATCTTAAGTCTTCAAGATGGTCTAAAAAAGACATTTCATTTGGATTAGTTTTTATTTTTTTACTCATCTTATTCCTTGACTCAAAATTTGATGCATATGAATCATTCCTAAATAAATATCATTTTCAATAACAATAAGTTGTGTTATTTTATTATCATTCATTATTTTAAGTGCTTCAGATGCAAGTATCTGTGATTCAATAAGTACAGGATTACAATTCATAATTTTTGATACTTGAATTTCTAAAGGATTTTTAAATTTTCTAATAGTTCTCCTTACATCACCATCTGTAATGATACCTCTAATTTTTTCATCTGATAAAACAGCAGTAGCACCATACATTTTAGATGAAATTTCTTCAATTGCATTTTTAAATTTTGAATTAATACTAATACTTGGAACATTACCCAGATCAATAATATCTCTAACAGATATTGTCAATCTTTTACCGAGGGATCCTGAAGGATGTAGTTTAACAAAATCTTTGACTTTAAAATCTTTCAAATTCATTAAACAAATTGCAATTGTATCTCCAATCAAAAGTTGAATAGTTGTGCTGGTAGTTGGTGCTAAATTATTTGGACATGCTTCCTTTTCAATATTATAAACTATTGAATTATCTGATTTTTTTCTTAAATAGGATTCTTTGTTTGATGTTATGGCTATCAAATGAATATTTAATTTTTTTATTTGTCTTGTCAAATCAATTGTTTCATTATTGTTTCCACTTTTAGAAAAACAAATAACTACATCATCTTTTGTGATAGCTCCTAAATCGCCATGTAAAGCATCAGAACCGTGCATGAATATTGAGGGGGTTCCTGTTGAATTAAGGGTAGCTGAAACTTTCATCCCAATTATAGCGCTTTTACCAATCCCAGTAATAATAATTCTTCCTTTAATTTTTGCTAAAAATTCAATAATTTCTTCAAAGTTTTTATCAAAAGAACTTTTAAGTTTCTCAATAGAATTAATCTGAATATTCAGAACATTATTTGAAATTTTTTTTAAACTTATTTTGTTCAAAACTTTATTTAAAATTTTAATTAAACAACCTATAAATTGAACTATATTTAGTAAAACTCAGTTACAAATATACCTTATTTAGTTTCATAAATGTCAACAGAAATAGAACTAACTAATTTATTGAAAAAATATTTTGGCTTTTCTTCCTTTAGAGACAATCAACTAGAGATAATTTTATCTATTATAAATCAAAATAATAATTTAGTTATAATGCCAACTGGTGGTGGAAAATCACTTTGTTATCAATTGTCTGCAATTAGTATGGACGGTATGGCTATTATTATTTCTCCACTAATTGCATTAATGAAAAATCAAGTTGATATTTTAAAAGGTTTTTTTGAAAATGAACGTATAGCTACTTTATTAAATTCAACATTGAGTCAATCAGAAATCAATTTAGTTAAACAGGGTATTTCAACTGGCTTAACTAAACTTTTATATATCGCACCCGAGTCATTGTCAAAAGAGTACAACATTAATTTTTTAAAAAACTATAAGATATCATTTGTTGCAGTTGATGAAGCTCATTGCATTTCTGAATGGGGTCATGACTTTAGACCAGATTATAGAAATATATTTCATACAGTAAAAAAAATTGATCCCAAAATCAAAATAACTGCCCTGACCGCAACTGCTACTCCAAAAGTTCAAGATGATATAATAAAAACACTTGAATTAGCTGACTCTAAAATATTTAAGTCTTCATTTAATAGACCTAATCTTTTTTATGAGATAAGAAAAAAAGATAGTTCAATAGATAGACAAATTATATCATTTATAAAAAATAATTCAGGTAAATCAGGTATTATTTATTGTTTGTCTAGAAAACGAGTTGAAGATTTCACAAATATTTTACAAATAAATGATATAAATGCACTTGCTTATCATGCAGGTCTTGATAAAAAAGTTAGATCTAAAAATCAAGAATATTTTTTAATGCATGATTGTGATATTATTGTAGCTACTATTGCTTTTGGGATGGGTATTGATAAACCAGACATTAGATTTGTAATACATTATGATATTCCAAAAAGCTTAGAGTCATATTATCAAGAAACTGGTAGGGCTGGAAGGGACGGAGGTGAAGGTCATTGCCTTGCTTTTTATTGTTATGATGATATAGAAAAACTAGAAAAGTTTCTGTCTGGAAAACCTATTTCAGAACGAGAAAAAGGGCTTGCATTGCTTGAAGATGTAGCATCGTATTGCGAAACAACAATGTCCAGGAGAAAGTTTATATTAAATTATTTTGGTGAAAAATACGATGAAAAAAATGGTTTAGGTAATAAAATGGATGATAATTCACAATCTAATTTAGAAATTATTGATTCAAAAAATGAAGCTAAGTTAGCTTTGGAAGTTATAATTAGCACTAACCAAAAGTATCAGTTAAAGGATGTTATTTCATTTATTTATGGAACTGAAACTTCAAATTTAAAAGCGCATAATTCTTCAGCAAAACCTTTTTTTGGCATAGGAAAAAACAATGATTTAATATTTTGGAAGTCGTTGTTACGCAAGATGATTGTAGAAGGTCTTCTCTATAAAAAAATTGAGGAATATGGGGTTTTAAAAATAACGCAAAAGGGCAATGAATTTCTTAATAAAATAAAGCCCTTTCCAGTTTCAGTTGATCGAGATTTTTCAAAAGAGACTATTTCTATTAAGAAAGTTGAAAAAAATAAATCAGTGATTGATAATGAGTTGTATAATATATTAATGGATTTAAGAAAATCGTTATCAAAGGAATTAGATATTCCTCCCTTTGCTGTTCTTCAAGAGTCATCAATTATTGAAATGACATTTAAATATCCAACAACATTATCAGAACTATCATTAATTTCTGGAATAGGCCAGGGAAAGGCTAATAAAATTGGTAATAAATTTGTTGAGTTAATTGGTAAACATGTTGATGATAATCAAATCGAAAAACCTGAAGATTTTGTTATAAAATCCTCAGGGATTAACTCTTCATTAAAACTTTTTTTTATTCAATCAGTTGATAAAAAGTTAAATATTGAAGAAATGGCATCAGCAAAAAATGTTAATTATGAGCAGGTTTTAAAAGATCTCGAAACGATAATATATTCAGGAACTAAATTAAACTTAAAATATATTATTGATGATTTATTTGATGAAGATTCACAAGAAGAACTTATGGACTTTTTTAATGAACTTGAATCGGATGAAATTCAAATTATTTTAGATGAGTTTAAAGATGAATATGAAGAAGATGATCTTAAACTTTTTAGGTTATATCATTATTGTGAAATAGCTTTCTAAACTATTTCCATTTAATATTACATCCAATACTAGGTTTTTGAATTTCTATATTTTTAACTCCATGTATTAAGCAATCTAAAGCATTTCTTAGATCCTTGCCTGTTACTGTAATATTATTTCCAGGTCTTGAATCATCAAGTTGTCCTCTGTAAATTAATTTTTTTTTTGAATTGTAAAGAAAAAAATCTGGTGTACATGCAGCATCATATAATTTTGCAATTTTTTGAGATTCATCATATAAATAAGGAAATTTAAACCCTTTATCTTCAGCAAGTTTTTTCATTAATTCAGGTGAATCTTCAGGATAATTCTTGACATCATTACTAGAAATTGCTATAAAACAAATATCATTTTTATATTCATTACTTATTTTAATTATTTCATCTAAAACATGAATAACAAATGGGCAATGATTGCATATAAACATAATTAAAACACCTTTATTTTTAAACAAATCATTGGAGTTTTTGAATTTATTGTCGGTTGTATCCAATAATTTAAAGTCGGGAGCACTTTTTCCTAATTCAATCATTTTTGAAGGTGTTCTTGCCATATATTTGTTGAATCAGCTTTAAGGTATTAGATTTTAAAAAAATAAATTAAATATCTTCAAAGCTTACATCAGTAAACTTACCAGAACTTTCATCAGAAGATTCAGATTTTTTATCTTCTTCAGCTTTTTTAGCTTTAAAATCTTTATCATGAATTTCGCTTATTACTTCACTACCCTTTTCATCGATAATATATTTTGTCATTTCTGCAAGGTTTTCTGAAAAATTTTGAAAATCTTCTTTATAAAGATATATTTTATGTTTTTTGAAATAAAAAGTACCATCCTCATTAGTAAATTTTTTGCTTTCGGATATTGTTAAATAGTAGTCGCCAGCTTTTGTTGATCTTACATCAAAAAAATAAGTTCTTCTTCCAGCTCTCAAGACTTTCGAGAAAATGTCTTCATTAACATTGTTATTATTTTCTTCCATTTTTATTTATATATAACCAAAAATGAGTAAAATATATTAAAAAGCAAAATTAAAATGATTTATTTCCCTTTAATTTGTTGATTATATATTTCATGATAGTATCCATCTAATTCTATAAGTTCTAAGTGGTTTCCTTCTTGAATTTTTTTTCCGTTATTTATTACAATAATTTTATCGCATTTTTTTACTGTAGAAATTCTATGACTGATTATAATTTTAGTACAATCGTTTATGTCATTTAAAATATTTTTAAAAATATTATCTTCTGTTTCAGTATCAACAGCGGAGAGACTATCATCTAAAATTAGAACTTTAGGTTTTTTAATGAGAGCTCTAGCAATAGCAATTCTTTGTCTTTGTCCACCTGATAAATTAATTCCTCTTTCGCCTAATACAGAGTCATATTTATTATTAAATCCAATTATATCATTATGGACATTTGAAATTTTTGAAAATTTTACTATTTCCTCATAAGTAGCATTGTTATCGCCAAACTTTATGTTACTAAAAATAGTGTCAGAAAATAAAAATGTATTTTGAGGAACATATCCTATATTTTGCCTTAAAATATTTAAGTTATGTGATTTTATATTTTTACCGTCAATTCTGACCTCACCAATGTCAGGATCATAATTTCTTAAAATTAATTCTGCTATGCTAGATTTCCCTGAACCAACATTTCCAATTATACCTAAGGATTTGCCTACATTGATTTCGAAACTTAGCTTATTTAATGCAATAATTTTGGTTTCAGGATAAACAAGAGTTATATTATTAAATTCAACCTTACCTTCTATATTATATTTTTTATTACACTTATTTGATATTTTACTTTTTTCTTTTAAAAATTCATTAATTCTTTTTTGGGATGCTTCTGCTTGTTGAACAATTGATGTAACCCAACCAACAGTAGCAACAGGCCATGTCAACATAGTTACATATATTATGAATTCAGCTAATACACCCAAATCTATTTCGTTATTAATATATTGCTTTCCTCCAATATAAATAACAATTATATTACTGACTCCAATTAATAACAACATCATTGGAAAAAACCAAGATTGAAATTTAGCTAAGTCAATATTTTTTTGTTTTGTATCCTCAGAGCGGTTCATCATTGATTTAATTACTTCTTTTTCAATTGTATTTGATTTGATGACTGAAATACCACTGAAAGATTCCTGTGTAAATGTTGTAATTTTAGAGAGAGATTCTTGAACCTTTTTACTTTTAATATTAATATTTTTACTTAGTTTAAAAATTAAATATGATAAAATTGGTAATGGGATAATTGTGTAAGCAGTTAGTAGTGGAGCAACACTGACCATATATGATATTATAATTACAAATAATGCTACAGTATTTATTGTGTACATTAGTGCTGGACCCACATACATTCTAACTTTACTAACATCTTCACTTATTCTGTTCATTAAGTCACCTGTTCTATTGTTTTTATAAAATGACTGATCTAGTTCTTGATACTTATTATATATTTCATTTTTTAGATCGTATTCTATATATCTTGAAACATTTATAAGAGTTTGTCTCATTAAAAATGTAAACACTCCTGCTAGGATAGCTGAACCAACAATTAAAAAAATATTTATTAATAATTTATCTTTTAAATCAATATTGTTTATTGATTTATTTAAATAAAAATTTTCAATTATAGTAATTGAATCTCCAACTAAATTTGGGGCAACCAATGCAAAAACTCTGGCAACAATTGTTATCAAAATACCAATTATTATTTTTTGTTTATACTTAAAAAAAAATTTATTAAGGTACTTAAGTTCTTTCATAAGAAGTATTCAAATATACATTTTTATGGTTCCATAATAAGCTAAAATTAAATACATTTGCTTTTAAGTTCATTGTATGATAAACCGAAGGCATATTAGGATTAAGGTTTTACAATTGTTGTATTCAAAGTCAACTGCAAATTCTAGTGTCAGTGATTTAGTTAAAGATTATAATAATCGCGCTGTAAATTTTTTTAGACTTTATATATCACAATTTTTATTATTTGAAAAGCTTTTTAATGAATTCAATAAAAAAGAAAAAATTATTTCAAAAAAAAATTATGAAAATGATTCAAGTGGAATTATAAAAAGCTTCAGAAATTAAAATTAAAATTTGAAATTGATATTTGGGATAAGAATATTAAAATAATAGAATCATTGTTTGATGAAATTTACAATAGTGAATTATTTGAGCAATATGAATCCTTAAATAATCTAAATTTTGAAAACAGGAAACAGATAGTTATTGATATTTTTAAAAAGATAATTGTAAAAAATGAATTTTTATATCAATTATATGAAGATGAGGAACTAGGATGGGTTGATGATTTTCCTCTTGTAAACACTTTGTTTTTAAATTATTTAAAGTCTTACAATGAATCAAAAAAAAATAATATACCATTAAAAATTTTCTCTGATAAAGAGGATAAAAAATTTGGATTAAAACTTTTTAAGTCAGTTATAAATAATGATAATGAGTTAGATAAAATAATTTCAGAATTCACACCAGAATGGGAAAATGAAAGAATTGCTGTAATTGATTTAATAATTTTAAAAATGTGTTTGACTGAATTTTTGAATTTTCCATCTATTCCAGTAAAAGTCAGTATCAATGAATATATTGAGATATCAAAAAATTATTCATCTCCTGAAAGCAGTAATTTTATTAATGGGGTTTCCAATAATGTATTTAAGAATTTAAAAGAAAAGGAACTGATAAAAAAAAATGAAAGAGGTTCACAATAATTTTATAATTTTAACATATGAAATTTCTTATTAAAATAACAAAAACAGATATTAAATTCTTTCTTTATGCATTTGTGGTCTCATTCTCAGTCTCATTGTTTTTAAAATCTTGTAATTCGGACCCATCAAAAAAAATCAAATCTGAAAATTTAGCTGCAGCAGAACAAAGATCTTCAGAAAACTCAAGTTTTCCTGAAATAACTTTTGATTTTGAAACTTATAATTACGGAGAAGTTGTTGATGGAGAAGTTGTTGAAGTTGATTTTAATTTTACTAACACTGGGAAAACGGATTTAATCATTTTTGATGCATCTGCCTCTTGCGGATGTACTGTTCCTCAATATCCTAAGAATGAAAATATCAAGCCAGGAGATAAAGGTACAATTAAAGTAATGTTTGATACAGCAAACAAGCCAGGAAAGCAGATCAAAACAGTAACATTATCAACAAATACAAGTGCTGGTAAGAAGTTAATTAGGATTAATGGTTTTGTATTAAATAAATAAGTATGGAAGGATTTGGACAATTACCTTTGCTAATAATGATGCTTTTGGCGTTTTATCTAATTTTGATTTTACCACAAACAAGAAGAGCCAAGAAGGAAAAAAAATTTATTAGTGCTTTAAAAAAAGGCGACATGGTTGTTACAAAAAGTGGAATGCATGGACGAGTTTTAGAAGTTAATGATAACAATAACACCTGTGTTTTGGAGACTATGGCTGGCAAAATTAAGTTTGATAGATCAGCAATTTCTCTTGAAATGTCATCAAAAATAATTAAAAAGTAAGGTGTCATTTTTTGATAAATTAAAAATTTTTAAAAGACACAATTACTTTTATTACGATAAATTTCATTTCCTATCAACAATTCTGTGGAAATTTTTTTGGAAACCAATTTTTTTCAGTATTGATCCTGAAAAAGTTCACCATTTAGTTGTAAATGTTATGAAGCTTATTAAGCCTTTATTAGCATTTAATGCTCACAAGTATACTTTTAAATATAATTTTAGAAATAATAAATATTTAGAAAGAGAAGTTTTTGGAATCAAATTTCCTAATCCTGTCGGTTTAGCTGCTGGATTTGATAAAAATGCTGAAATTTATAAACAAATGCATGATCACGGTTTTGGATTTATTGAAATTGGAACCGTAACTCCCAAACCACAGGATGGTAATCCAAAGAAAAGAATTTTTAGACTAGTTAATGATGATGCTATTATAAATCGATTAGGCTTCAATAATGATGGGGTTGATCAAATTGTAAATAGACTTAAAAAAAACATAAATGTAATAATTGGAGGTAATATTGGTAAAAATAAAGATACCCCTAACGAAAAGGCAGCTGATGATTATTTAATTTGCTTTCAAAAATTATATGATCATGTGGATTACTTTGCGGTTAATGTAAGTTCTCCGAACACTCCGCACTTAAGAGATCTTCAAAATACTGAAGGTTTAAGATCTATTTTAATTCCATTAATAGATGAAAATAAAAAAAGATCAAATAAACCTATTTTATTAAAAATTTCACCTGATCTTAATAATTCGGATGTTCTGTCAATTGTTGATTTAATTCAAGAATTAAAAATAGACGGAATTATTACAACTAATACTACTTTAAGCAGGGAAAAATTAAAATCTGATAATAAACTAAAGTCACAAAAAGGAGGTTTGAGTGGAGCTCCTTTGAGAAAGAGGAGTACGGAAGTTATAAGTTTGATTCATAAATATTCAAAAGGAAATGTTCCAATTATTGGGGTTGGTGGTATAATGTCGGCTGATGATGCTCTTGAAAAACTTAATGCAGGTGCTAGTCTTATACAAGTTTATACAGGTTTCATTTATAATGGCCCATCATTTATTTATAAAATCAATCGGGAAATTATTAAATCATTAAATTAATTTTTAGATTTAATTATGATTTTTGATAAACAACTAATTCCAAAAAATATTGATGATTATAATAGCCTTTATAATCATAGTATAACTAATCCAGAGGAGTTTTGGTCGCAAGTAGCAGATTCGTTTTTATGGAAAAAGAAATGGTCCAAAGTTCTTAAATATGATTTTAGCACACCAAAATTTGAATGGTTTGTTGACGGAAAACTTAACATAACGGAAAATTGTCTGGATAGATATGTCGAAATTCATCCAGAAAAAACTGCAATAATTTTTGAGCCGAATTACCCTGAAAACGAAACAATATATATCTCATATAAAGAACTCCATTCTAAAGTTTGTTCATTTGCTAATGTTTTAAAAAACAATAATATTAAAAAAGGTGACAGGGTTTGTATTTATCTTCCAATGGTCCCAGAATTGGCTATTGCTGTACTTGCCTGCGCTAGAATTGGAGCAGTTCACTCGGTTGTATTTGCTGGTTTTTCATCTACTGCCTTGTCTGCTAGGATAAACGATGCTTCGTGCAAGATGATCATAACGTCAGATGGAAGTTTTAGAGGAAATAAAATAATTGATTTGAAGTCAATTGTTGATGAAGCATTGAATGATTGTGATTGCGTTGACTCAGTAATTGTTTTAAATAGGATTAATAGTAATATTTCTTTAAATAATAATGAAAAGTGGTGGCATGAAGAATTAACAAAAGTTAGTGATGATTGTCCAGCTGAAATTATGGATTCTGAAGATTCCTTATTTATTTTATATACGTCTGGATCTACTGGAAAACCGAAAGGTATGGTTCATTCATCTGGAGGATATATGGTTTATTCATCATATTCTTTTAAAAACGTATTTAATTATAATGATAATGATATTTACTGGTGTACGGCAGATATTGGATGGATTACGGGTCATAGTTACATAGTTTACGGACCATTACTTAATGGAGCAACATCAATTATGTTTGAAGGAGTACCTTCATATCCAGATTTTGGCAGATTTTGGCAGATTTGTGAAAAACACAAGGTAAACCAATTTTATACTGCTCCAACTGCCATTCGAGCTCTTGCAAAGCATCCCTTGGATTTTGTAGAGAAGTATGATTTATCGTCACTGAAAGTATTAGGAACTGTTGGAGAACCTATAAATGAGGAAGCATGGAATTGGTACAATGAAAACATTGGTAAAGATAAATGCCCAATTGTTGATACCTGGTGGCAAACTGAAACTGGTGGAATTATGATTACTTCTCTTGCAAATGTTACTAAGGGTAAGCCAACTTTTGCAACCAAACCAATGATGGGAATTCAACCAGTTTTATTTGATGAAAATGGTAGTCTGTTTAATGAAAATAACAAGAACGGAATCCTTGGAATTAAATATCCTTGGCCATCAATTGCTCGTACAATTTACGGTGATCATGAGCGTTATAAAAATGTCTATTTTTCAGCTTATCCAGGCTATTATTTTCCTGGTGACGGAGCTTACAGAGATGATGAAGGTAATTATAGAATTACAGGACGAGTAGATGATGTTGTTATTGTTTCGGGTCATAATTTGGGCACAGCACCAATTGAAGATATTATAAATATGCATCCTAATGTAATTGAAAGTGCTCTTGTTGGATACCCACATGACATTAAAGGAAATGCACTTTATGCTTATGTGATTTTAAAAAATCAATCTAAAAAAGATGATATTAGAACGGAAATCAATCAATTAATATCAAAGACTATTGGTCCAATAGCCAAACCTGACAAAATTCAATTTGTTCCAGGCCTACCTAAAACTCGAAGTGGAAAAATAATGAGGAGAATTCTGAGAAAAATTGCATGTGGAGAAAAAAGTGAATTTGGAGATATATCAACACTCTTAAATCCTGAGATTGTAGATGAAATATTAAAAGTTTTTAAAAATCTTTAA
Source organism: uncultured Bacteroidota bacterium (assembly GCA_902587325.1). GTDB lineage: Bacteria > Bacteroidota > Bacteroidia > Flavobacteriales > Flavobacteriaceae > Eutrophosalina. Next base: position 7,072 of record CACIKV010000009.1, on the reverse strand, counting down.
GATTTAAAATAACTGAAATCATCATCTGGACCGATTGTAAGCAATGTTTCATAAATCAACTTAATTACATTCTCAACATCTTCTCTACTAACAAGCTCAACAGTGGTATGCATGTACCTAAGTGGAAGTGAAATTAAAGCAGATGCAACTCCACCATTGCTGTAGGCAAAAGCATCGGTATCAGTACCAGTATATCTCGAGGATGCATGTCTTTGAAAAGGTATTTTCTTCTTTTCTGCGGTTTCAATTATTCTTTCTCTCAAATTATTTTGTATTGCAGGAGCGTATGATATAACAGGACCATTATCAATAACATTATCACCTTGTTTTTTGACATCTATCATTGGAGTTGATGTATCATGACAAACGTCTGTAACTATTGCAATGTTTGGTTTTAATGTTTCGGTAATCATTTGAGCGCCTCTTAAACCTATCTCCTCTTGAACAGAATTGGTTATGTATAAACAAAACGGCAGAGTTTTTTTGTTTTCTTTGATCAGTCTAGCAACCTCAGCAATCATAAATCCACCTATTCTGTTGTCGATTGCTCTACAAACAAACCTATTTTTATTAAGTATTTGAAATGAATCAGGGTAAGTAATTACACACCCTACATGAATACCCATTTTTTCAACTTCTTTTTTATTTTTTGCGCCAACATCAATTGAAATATTTTCAAGTTTTGGTGGCTCTTCTTTTCCTGCAGTTCTTGTATGAATAGCAGGCCATCCAAACACGCCTTTGATAACACCTTTTTTAGTGTGAATATTAACCCATTTTGAGGGAGCAATTTGATGATCACTGCCTCCATTTCTAATTACGTAAATTAATCCTTTTTCAGTTATATAATTAACATACCAAGAAATTTCATCCGAGTGTCCCTCAATAACGACTTTAAAATTTGATTTTGGGTTAATAACACCAACTGCAGTTCCGTAAGTATCAGTTATAAACTCATCTACATAGGGTTTGAGATATTCCATCCATATTTTTTGGCCCTCCCACTCATAACCAGTTGGTGAGGGATTATTAAGGTATTTTTCTAAAAATTCAAGCGATGATTTTGTAAGAATATCTTTATTTGCCATAAGTATTATTTTGTTTCAAAATTAATCATTTAGTATTTATTAAGAAGTTTTAATTCATAAATTTGAAATGTGAACAAATTTATTTTTCTAATATTTATTTTTTTTGACACAACTATTATTTTATCACAGGATTTTTCTGAAAAATATTACAAATTTGCAGGAGATTCAATTTATACTTCACAAATTGAATTAGATGAAATTACAATTTACAAACCTGTTAAATTGGAATCTGACAAAGATCTAATAATGTACTACACTTTAAAAAGAAAAACACTTAAAGTTTACCCATATGCCAAAATGGCTTCCGAAAGATTAAATAAGCTTAATTATAGATTAACTAAAATCAAATCCAAAAGAAAGAAAAAAAAATATACAAAAATTTTAGAAAGATTTATTCAAGATGAGCTTACTGAAGAATTAAAAAAACTTACCCGCTCTGAGGGTCAAATACTTGTTAAGCTAATTTACAGAGAAACAGGTGCTTCAGCTTTCAAATTGATTAAAGAATTGAGAAATGGATTTAGAGCATTTACCTACAATACTTTTGCAAAATTATTTGATATTTCACTTAAAATGGAATACAACCCTGAATTGGTAAAAGAAGATTTATTTATTGAAGATATTTTAGCAAAAGAAGGGTATTGAATTTATTAACAATATAACTGAAAATCAGATTGTTAATAAATATGTTCGAAAAAAATAATTTATTTTTCTAAATATTATTTGGTAGAATATCAAAGGAGTGTATATTTGCACCGCTTTTCTGTTTAACAGATAAGAATGAACAAGTTCATTGAAAGTATTGAATTGACAGCGTAAAAGATGATTTTAATCATCATTTATTGAATTAGCAAAACCATTCCGAGACAGTCCTTTATCAATTCAAGTTGTTAAATATTATTAAAATTTTTACAACGAAGAGTTTGATCCTGGCTCAGGATGAACGCTAGCGGCAAGCCTAACACATGCAAGTCGAACGGTAACTTTTGGTGCTTGCACCGAAAGACGAGTGGCGAACGGGTGCGTAACGCGTATGCAATCTACCTTTTACTAGAGTATAGCCCAGAGAAATTTGGATTAATCCTCTATAACATCATTAATTCGCATGAATTTATGATTAAAGCTTCGGCGGTTAAAGATGAGCATGCGTCCTATTAGTTAGTAGGTGAGGTAACAGCTCACCTAGACTACGATAGGTAGGGGTCCTGAGAGGGAGATCCCCCACACTGGTACTGAGACACGGACCAGACTCCTACGGGAGGCAGCAGTGAGGAATATTGGACAATGGACGAAAGTCTGATCCAGCTATGCCGCGTGCAGGATGAAAGCCCTACGGGTTGTAAACTGCTTTTATACAGGAAGAAAACCTTCGACGTGTCGAAGCTTGACGGTACTGTAAGAATAAGGATCGGCTAACTCCGTGCCAGCAGCCGCGGTAATACGGAGGATCCAAGCGTTATCCGGAATCATTGGGTTTAAAGGGTCCGCAGGCGGTTTTTTAAGTCAGAGGTGAAATCCTGCAGCTCAACTGTAGAATTGCCTTTGATACTGAAAGACTTGAGTTATTGTGAAGTGGTTAGAATGTGTGGTGTAGCGGTGAAATGCATAGATATCACACAGAATACCAATTGCGAAGGCAGATCACTAACAATATACTGACGCTCAGGGACGAAAGCGTGGGTAGCGAACAGGATTAGATACCCTGGTAGTCCACGCCGTAAACGATGGATACTAGCTGTATGTCTACTTCAGGTAGATGTGTGGCTAAGCGAAAGTGATAAGTATCCCACCTGGGGAGTACGATCGCAAGATTGAAACTCAAAGGAATTGACGGGGGCCCGCACAAGCGGTGGAGCATGTGGTTTAATTCGATGATACGCGAGGAACCTTACCAGGGCTTAAATGTAACGGGACAGATCTAGAGATAGATCCTTCTTCGGACTCATTACAAGGTGCTGCATGGTTGTCGTCAGCTCGTGCCGTGAGGTGTCAGGTTAAGTCCTATAACGAGCGCAACCCCTATCGTTAGTTGCCAACGAGTAATGTCGGGAACTCTAACGAAACTGCCGGTGTAAACCGTGAGGAAGGTGGGGATGACGTCAAATCATCACGGCCCTTACGTCCTGGGCTACACACGTGCTACAATGGTCGGTACAGAGAGCAGCCACTACGCGAGTAGGAGCAAATCTTCAAAGCCGATCTCAGTTCGGATCGGAGTCTGCAACTCGACTCCGTGAAGCTGGAATCGCTAGTAATCGGATATCAGCCATGATCCGGTGAATACGTTCCCGGGCCTTGTACACACCGCCCGTCAAGCCATGGAAGCTGGGAGTGCCTGAAGTCGGTAACCGAAAGGAGCTGCCTAGGGTAAAACTAGTGACTGGGGCTAAGTCGTAACAAGGTAGCCGTACCGGAAGGTGCGGCTGGAACATCTCCTTTCTAGAGAAAGTATGACGACTGAATTTTAGGGCTTTTTAGGTTTGTGTTTTGCTATTGCTGTCATTTTAATTATCATTAAGAGTCTCGTAGCTCAGCTGGTTAGAGCGCTACACTGATAATGTAGAGGTCGGCAGTTCGAGTCTGCCCGAGACTACTATTGTGATAAATGGGAATTTAGAGCTGTTAATTCATACATACTGAATTCTTTTCAGAATGGGGAATTAGCTCAGCTGGCTAGAGCACTTGATTTGCATTCAAGAGGTCGTGGGTTCGACTCCCACATTCTCCACAAGTTTTAAACTAAACGTTCATTGACATATTGAAAAATTTAATATTACAAACATCTGTTATCCAATTAATGTTTGTGATAATTAGATACACATAAAGTATAAAATATATATTTATATATATGGATATACGAGCAAATAATAATAAGTAAATACAATTTCAAAGAAAAGTAAAGTTACGATAGGCTAATTAAGAGCGTAAGGGGAATGCCTTGGCTCTCAGAGGCGAAGAAGGACGTGATAAGCTGCGAAAAGTTGCGGGGAGTGGCACATACATTATAATCCGCAAATATCCGAATGGGGAAACCTGATTATTTGAAGAATAATCATCCATTTATGGAAGCTAACCCGGAGAACTGAAACATCTAAGTACCCGGAGGAATAGAAAACAATAGTGATTCCGCTAGTAGTGGCGAGCGAACGCGGAATAGCCCAAACCTAAATTGTTTCGGCAATTTAGGGGTTGTAGGACCACAATATTTATTGCTTAATGAATTAGAATCAGTTGGAAATCTGAACCATAGAGGGTGATAGTCCCGTACAAGTAAAGAAAGTTAATAATAGTGGTATCCTGAGTAATGCGGGGCACGGGAAACCTTGCATGAATTTGGCGGGACCATCCGCTAAGGCTAAATACTCCTGAGAGACCGATAGTGAACTAGTACCGTGAGGGAAAGGTGAAAAGAACCCTGAATAAGGGAGTGAAATAGATCCTGAAACCTTACGCTTACAAGCGGTCGGAGCCCATTAGGGTGACG
>CACIKV010000008.1 GCA_902587325.1 uncultured Bacteroidota bacterium | reverse complement strand
ATATTTCATTAAATAAATCAATTAAAAATAAATGACCTTTATAGGGAATAATTCTAGATATATTTGTGAATATAACTTTATTTTCATTAATTTTTTTAATTGTAGAAAAATCAAAATTGAATCCATTTTTAATAACTTTAATTTTATTTTTTAAGACACCTTTCTTTATCCAAAAATCTCGTGTAGAATTTGATACAGTAATAATTTTTTTTGAGAAAAGATTAAAAATTTTAATTAAAAATTTTATATATAAATTAGACCCAAAGGGTATTTCATGTACATGAAAAATTGAAGGTATTTTTGAAAAAAATGCAGCAAAAGTTGGACTAACAACTGTAGATGTATTTGTATATACTATATCAATTTTATTTTTAGTTATGATTTTTTTAATTTGAATTGTCGATTTAATTATAAAAATAAACCTATTTATAAGTCCAAAAAAATTTAAATATTTTTTTTTAAAAACTCCAACATTAATTATTGATAAATTGACATTTATTAACGAATTATGATAGTTTAAAGGTCCATCTTCAGGCAAAATTAAATGAATTGAGTGTCCCGATTTAATTAGTATTTCAATTATTGTGATTAAAATTTTACTTGAACCATAAAGATCATTTGAACTATGGACTAATAAAATATTTTTAGTAGATTTTTTCAATGTCTTTAATAAAATTATACCTGTTATACTTTTTTACTCTTTCAATTCCCTTGGCAACTAATTTGCTTGAAAGTTCATCTCTTTGAATCAGCTCTTTCATTTTTTCAAATAAATTAATTTCATTTTGTTTTTTAAAATACAATACAGAATCATCTGCAATTTCTCTAAATATTGGAATATCTGAGCATATAACTGGAACTTTAAGCTTAAGAGCTTCAATTAATGGTATGCCAAAACCTTCGTCAATTGATGGAAACACATACATTAATGAATTGTTATAAAAGTAAAGAGCTTTTTCTTGATCAATATATCCAGGCATTAAAATAGAACTGAAAAGATTATTTTCTTTGATATATTTTTCAATTTTTAAAAGAACTTTATTATCTCCATTAATATAGGTTGAACCAGCTAGTACTAACTTATAATCTACTTTGAGTTCATCTTTTAATATTTTAAATCCTTTTATTAGAGTCAATAAATCTTTTCTTTTTTCAAATGTTCCAATATGAAAGATATATTTCTTGCTATTATTATAATTTTTTGGGACTGAGAATGATTCTGAACTCTGATAGACCGTATAAATTTTATTTTTTTTAAATACTGGTTCTAATCCTTTTTTAGAATAATTACTAGTTGTAACTATGGTGGTTTTACTGTCAAGTCCCAATTGAATTAATTTAGTGTAATAATTTCTCCAAATCCTTGAATAGTTTTTTGGGTATTTCCAAAATAAATTATCATGAATTACAACTATTTTTTTCGAATGACAAATAATGGGAGCTACATAGTCAGGACAGATAACAATATCTACTTTAGCAATTAATAATTTGAAAGGTAAAATAATTTGTTTCCAAGCGAGATATCTAAGTTGAAATAACCACCGAATTATTCTAAATTTAGAATTTATAAAAACCTGACTATTTTTTATTTTCTTAATATCTTGAGAAAAAATGTATTCTATTTCTAAATTACCATGACTCTTAGCTGCACTAACTAATTCTTCTATATAAGTCTTTAACCCTGATAAGGCGGCATTATAATAAAATACATCAATATAAACTCTTCTTTTTCTCAACTAGTTGTTTTATGTAAGTTGATTCAACATTACCTACGAGGAACCATGTAGCTAAAGATACAAAAAGGTATAATTCTGCATTAGCAGTTAATAGAGGAAGTATAAAACCAAACTTTGAGCAAGCAACAACAAATGAAATATGTTTGTTTTGATTTTTACTATTTTTAAAAACTTTAATAGCTCTAATTATAACATAAAATAGAATTAAAGTGTAAACAAATAAAACAATCAGTCCCATTTGAACACCCAAAATTAAAAATTGATTTTCTCCACCAACTTTTAAAGTTTGATCTACTCCACCAGCATTGCCGCTCATTGCCAAGCCAATTCCTAAAGGACTCTCTAATATTGAAAGTATACCTTCAATCCATTCAATTAAATGACCTAAACTAGATGTGTTTTCAAATTTTATAGTATCAATAATAATGTATTGAATTTCTTCAGATGAGATGTTGTATAAAACAAATAAAAAGATAAAAGATGATAAGAATATGGATAATAAGATTTTGTATTTCTTATTTATAAACAATGAAAATAATATCACACCTAGACATGCAACAATTGCTCCTCTAGAAAAAGAAAGAAAGAGCGAAATAAAAATGAGAAAAAGAAATATAAAATGGACTTTCTTAAAACTATTATAAAAATAAAATAAGATAAATGAAAAAAATAAAATAAGCGATGCTGAAAACTCCAATGGGTCAGCAAAGAATGAAGCGTATCTTGGACTTGATTCCTGAGACTCAAATGACCAACTTAATCCGTAGTTGCCTTGAGGATCAATCTCATTTACAACTAAATTATAATTTGAATATTCAATTAATGTATGAAAATGAGTTGATGTCAAAAATTCCAAAAAAACTAAGGATGAAGAAGTAATAATTAAGAAAAAAAATATTCTTATAATTTTATTAAAAAATCTATTTTCAAATGTTATATTTCTACCTATGCAATAAGTTATGGGTATAATTAATAAATTCTTTGCATAAATTATTTTTGAAAAAATATCTGCTTCTCCTAATGGTATTACAGTATATACTAATATGAAAAATGTAAATATTAAAAATAACTTATCTACTAAGGAAAAACGAAAAGCTCTTTTACTTAGTGAAATTTTATTTCCAAGTATAAAAATTATAAATGCATACAAGAAAATTAAATCCTTTGAAATTTTTATCAAATTAACAAAAATTTCATTTTCAGATATTTGAAAAACTTGGGCTTGTAATGTTGCATAAAAAGGTAATCCCGCACATATGTAAAATAAAATATATTCAAGATCTCCCTTGGAAATTTTTCTTATTGATTCAAAAAAAATAAATATGTATATGATCAAGAATATTATGGATAATATTAAGATCATATTTTTATTTTAAATGAGTCCTGCAATCCTTTATAAACCATATTTAATTTGGTAAATCTTAATCTAAAAATAAAATAAATACAATAAGACATAATTTTAAATAACTGAAATAATATTACTCCGAACGAATTAAATAAATCTATATGTTTTTTTAAAACGAGGATATGATTACGAATATTTAGGTAATGAACATAAGGGCTTAATTTACCACCTTTAGAATTATTAGAAATAGAAGAAAATGATTCGTAATGGTATACCTGTATTTCTGTTGTAAATCCAATTTTATATCCATGTTTTTTTAATCTTAATGAAAAGTCTACATCCTCATAATAAGCGAAAAATCTTTCATCTAATTTTCCAATTTCCTTAAAAATTTTAGTTTTGAATAAACAACAGCATCCGGTGAACCATTCTGTTAATTCGTGGGATGAATCTAAAGAATTCCCAAGTTCCTTTCTTGTAATAAAATTACCAAAGAAATAATTTATTTTTCCACCTGCATTCCAAATATCATCATTGTGATAGTTTAATATTAAAGGCTGTACAACTGAAAAATTTTTAGCATGTGCTGTCTTCAATAAAACTTCAATTAAGTTTTTTTCCACTATAGTGTCATTATTAATCAAAATAGTATAATCATAGTTATTTTTTAAAACGTAATCTATTCCAATATTGTTTGCTTTTGAAAAACCTTCATTTTCTTTATTTTGAATTATTTCAATTTTATTTTTATACTTAAAATTTTTTACTTTTCCTTTATCACTCTCGTTGTCAACTAAGATGATTTTAAAATTTGAGTATGTAGAATTTAAAATTGATTTAACGCACTTAGCAGTCATATCATATTTTTTCCAATTTATAATAACAACAGCTACTTTAGAATTTATTACCATTTTTTATTTATTAAAAAGTAGTGAATAAAGAATGAAAATAACTCGGTTAGCAATAATGAACAAGCTAAGCCATATCCACCATATAAATTTGATAAAATCAATGAGCTAAACAACATGAATAATAAAGTGTAAAAAGTTGCTCTATTTAATTTAGACTTTAAATCATTTACCAAGATGTAAACCACATTTTTAAAATTAAGCATTGCAAAAAATGGAATAAATGATAATAAAGACAATATTTTAGAGCTATAATCAATTTTTTCATCTGCAAAAATTTGAATTATTAAGTCAGAAAAAATATAGGTTATGATTGCAATTAATACAGTGGTTAATAATCCTATCCTAAAATAATTTGAAAGAAATTTATCAAACTCCTTTTTTGATATATCATTTTTTTTAGTTGCTTGTTGTAATACTGATTGAATAAAAAATATTGGTATCATCCTTAGTATAAATGCAACCTTATATGCTAAACTGAATCTTCCCAATTCCTTATTACTAACGAATAAAGACAATACTATAAGAGCTCCATTTATAGTAAAATGAGTTGAGATTGATGATAGAAAAAACTGTAAATTTTCTTTTAGATTTATAATTATTTTTTTTAAAGAAAATTGATAATTATAATAATTTGAACTTAAAAAATACTTTATCCAAAAAAATAAAAATAAAAATGAAATACTAGTGCCATAAAAAAAGTTGGCTAGATAGGCATCATCAGAATCAGTAATAAATAATATTATAAGAATAACATAAATTGATTTTGAGAAAAAATTCAAAATCGATTGGGGTAAAATTTTATTTATTCCCTGTAAATAAAATAAAGGGTTTAAGGCTTCAGCTAAAAGAATAACATATGAAAAAATTAAAATCTTTTGAAAGATACTATTTGAATCTAAATAAATAAAGGGGACACTGAAAATAAAAATAACCAGACATAAAATTAATCTAAGACTTAAAATTTCACATATTACAATATTTTTTTCTTTAGTATTTTGTGATTGAACAATTTTTATGGGTCCATTCAAACTATATCCATAACTAATAAAAATTGATAGCACTATAACAACTGAAAATGCTAATTGAATTAATCCAAAATTCTCTTCTCCTAAAATTTGAAATAAAATAGGAGTATAAATTAAAGTTGCGATAATATTTACACCTTGATTAAGTGAAAGATTTATATAGTTTTTTGTGAAAATTGAATTAATATCAAATGACATAATGTAGTTTATATAAAAATAAACTAATTAATTAATGATTGATAAAATCTAGTTAAAGAAAAATATATAATTGAGATAATAAAACCTCCAAAAAGGCCATAAAATATGCATTCAAAAAATCTTAATCTGGAATTTTCAAGTGGTAAAGTGGGTTTGTCAATAATTTGAATAAGGGGAGTTTTATTTCTGTGGGTTACTTTAGCAAGTTCTAGCTGAGAGACAATTTGTTGATAAATAACACCATTAGATTGAACGTCAATTAAAGCTTTTTGATAGGGAACAAGATTAATTTTCGCCAAAGGATTTGGGTTTGGTACTCTTTCATCTTCATTTGCTAAAAATAAAATTGATTTATCTAAAACTTTTTTTACGCTATCAGCTTGTCTTTGTAATATTTCTAGATTTTTTCCAGATTTTTGAGTTTTTGTTTTATAATAAAAATCATTTACTATAGAAACTAAATTTTCATTGAAAGATTTTGCCAAAAATTCATCTTTGTGAGTAAAACCTATTTCCAAAATCGTTGTTTTTCTGCTTGGTTTATCAACAAGCAAATACTTTTCCTTAATGATTTCAGATGCTTCTATAAGTATGCTATCATGTAATCTTTTTTTTTGTTCAAAACTTGAACTTTTATTAAAATTTACAGATAATTTTTCCCATTTACGGTCTATTTTTTCCACTTGTCCAAACCTATTAATTAAAGGCACATCTATTCCATCAAATTTTGATTTAGACATCAACGTCTTCATTATCATTGAATTTGATTTATATAGTTCTTGAATATTATCAATTTGAAATAATCCACTTGCATCAATAAATGATGAGGCGTTAATTCCAGCAAGAGATGCTAATGAAGCAACATCACCTATTGGATTTGAAGAAGATTGACTATCTAAAACAAAAGTGGTTTTGGCATAATAAATAGGAGATTTAACATAATTATAAGATATTAATACTAATAGAAAAGAAAAAGTAAGAATTATAATTTTCTTCTTTTCACTAATCAAATATTTAAAATAACTATCGATTTTATTAATCAGATTATTTAATGAATAACTATTTGTGCTTTGATTCAAACTCATAAATCAATTAATTTGATTAATTGCTATAATTAAAGCAGCAAGTCCAGTAGTAAAGTTCAGAATTGAGGATACAGCAATAGAGTTTTTATCTGACTTTCTAGGAACAATTACTTCACATCCAGGTTCTGCTTTAGGATAAAAGTTAAAAAATAATAACTTTTTAGTTCTAGCAACATCACCATTTGCATACACAACATAAGTTCCACTTCTCTTAGCCTTTGAATCAAATCCGCCTGAGGAATTTATATAGTATTTTAACCCCCTTGAGGGTAAGTGTCGAACAGTAGTTGGGTATAATAGTTCACCTCTTAACCTTACAGTTTCAAGTTTTTTTGGAACTACAATTATATCTCCCTCCTGAACCAATAAGTCAGACTTTGAACCAGGGTTTTTAATAATTGATTCTAAGTCTATTCCAATTGATTCTGACATAGATGTCGGCACATCATCAGAGGATAAATTCCTACGAACAATTTCAGCAACCCTTTCTTTTTTTACAAAATCAGAAAAATCTTGATTGGAAGTATTTTCAATTTTTAATTTATTTATGCTTTCATCAACTCTAATCATTAAAAGCTTTTCAGATTCACTTATAAGATTAGAATTTGAGGCTAATTTTTGTTTTAATTTTTCAAGATCCTCTATTTGTTTATCCAAATCATTTTGCTTATCAAAAAATTCTGTTTTTCTAATTAAAGTTCCACCTTTCAAATAAGCGTACTCTTTAATACCACCTGCTCTATTTAGAAAATCTGAGATCCTTTCTTTCCTTGATGATATAGCATATTTACCTGGATATTTAACCTCACCTTCAATATTGGCATAGCTAATAACTTCAATTGCTGGGTCTTTTCTTACAATTATATTATCAAAGGGTTTCAATTCAACTGAATTTGAATTAATTCCATCTAAATCAACATACAATAGCTCAGCACTTTTATCGAAATCGGAATTTGCTGACGATTTTTCTCTAGAAATTTCAATATTTTTTAACGTAGCTTTATTTTTTACTCCACCTGCTATTATAAGTAAATCACTTAACTTTAAATTTGATGAATAAGGATATACACCAGGATTATTTATTTCACCTGAAATTTCTACATAATCATCTTCTTTCAAATCATTTAAAGAGCTAATAGATAATACATCATCTTGCTTGAGAAAAATTGGTTCTTCATTCTCATTTAACTGATTTATTAGGTTGAAGGGAATTGTTGTTGTTGAGTAATCGACATTGGTCCGAGTTATAATTGCTTTATCAAAATAAGTGTCTGGTTTAATACCACCAGATTTTTCTATCAATTTTTTAACTGTTATACCTTCCTCAAAAGAATAAATTCCAGGCCTATAAATAGAACCCTTAACAACAAGTTTATTTTCATACTTGCTAATTATTTTACCAACTTCAATAACATCTCCAGATTTAAGTTTAAAGAATTCAAACTGATTTGAATTTACATCAACAATTTTAAGTTTATCATCAAAAATTCTAGTAATTTTTATTGATTTTTTATATGCATCTTCCTTAAAACCACCAGCATAATCAATTAAATCTTTTAAAGATTCATCTTTTTTAAATTCAAACCTTCCAGGTGTAATAACATTTCCTTTAATAGTAACCCTGTTTTTATAAGTCCCAACTAATATCAAATCACCATTATCCAATCTAACATTGGTACTCATGTCACCAGACTTTAAAAAATTATATACGTCAACTGAACTGATAAGCTTATTATTTCTATATAATCTAATATCTCTCAGTGAAGCATCTTCAGTAATTCCACCAGCAACATAAAGAGCATTATACAAAGTATTAAAAGCGCTAAAGTTATACGTTCCAGGCAGCTGAACTTCTCCAGCAATATTTATTCTAATAGCTCTTGGAATACCAACTGAAATATTAATTGAGGTTCTCCCAGTAGAAATTCCACTGTAAATATTATTTAATTTGCTCTTAAGTCTATTTTTGGCATCGGATAATTTAAGACCATTGAGATTGACTGGACCAATATTCTCTAATAGTGCATCTCCTTCAGGATTGACCTCAACTTGATAATATGCTTCTGACTCACCATAAATATCAATAAAAATTTTATCGCCAGGGCCTAGAATATAATCAATTGGTGTTGGTAAATTAAGATTTGATTGAAAGCTCAAAAAACTTGTCCCTCTAAACACATTATATCCAAAAACATCGCTATCTGTTTCTCTAAAAATTTCAATATCTTGTAGCCATTGTTTTCTAAGCCTTGTGTCTTCCAAAGGAGCTGTTGCCGTTTCAGCAATTCTATTAATATTTTTAGCTGATTTAAATCTTTTATCCAATTTTTCAATTTCATCAAGAGAAAATCCTTGTGATTGAGCAATTTTTAAGATATCAAATTCATTGTATCCCTGAGCACCAGCTCTTCTGAGCAGTAGGTCAATTTGGGGATCAGTTAATTCTCTTAAATTTAATTGTGTTATATCAGAAAAATCTTGACTTTTAATATTGCTTACACAAATTAGTGATATTAAAAAAGCAATTAAAATTGTAAGTTTTTTCATTTAAACTTTTGATTATAGGGAGGACGAAGATAATTAAAATCTTACAAATTCTAATTCTTATGCTGAAAATTGAAAATAATACTGTTTTTTTTTTAGTTAAAATCCAAATATCAATAAATTGCATAATGCTAAAAAAAAAATTTTTAATCTTTATTTTTTTTGCCTACTATGCTAATGCTCAAACTGAATTAAAATTTAATCTAGCATCTGCACCCTTACTAGTTCCAAATATTGGAATTGAGGTAAAACTTTCTGATAAAATTGGCTATCAACTTGACACTAGCGCCTCTTTTTACAATGATATTGAAGGATCTCCATTTCATATGACTCAAATTTTCAATGAATTTAGATATTACATTGATAAAAAAAGAAGTTTCTTTATTGGTACTCATGTTGGATATGGGATGTATAATATTCGATTACCAAAATGGATAGCCAATATTTCTGGAAGTGAATTCAAAGAAGAGGGAAGCTATCAATATGGAAGAAATACGTATTACGGAATTACTATTGGTAAAAAAATTCCATTAAAAAATGAAAGATTTGGACTCGAAATATTTTTGGGTGGTGGTTCATCTCAATCCAATTATAAATATTATAATAAGAATGAACAAAGAATATTTGCGATTACTAATTATAAAAGAAAGTTTAATAAAAGTGGTGAGGAGTTACCATACAGAGGAGGCTTAATGTTAATATACAAACTATAATAATTGAAAAAAATTGCAGTAATAGGTCTTGGCTATGTTGGTTTTCCTCTAGCATATGAATTTTCAAAAAAGTACGATTTAACTGGATTTGATATTTCAAAAAAGAGAATTTCTGAGCTTAAAAATGGAATTGACAAAACTGAAGAGTATTCAAAAAATCAAATTTTAAATTCAAAATTATTTTTAAGTAATGATGAGAAAGATTTAATAAATCAAGATATTTATATAATAACTGTTCCTACACCACTAAAAAAAAATAATAAGCCTAATTTAAAACCCTTAATCTCTGCTTCTAAGACTGTAGGTAAATATTTATCAAAAGGTTCAATAGTAATTTATGAATCTACTGTTTACCCAGGTTGTACTGAGGAAGACTGTATCCCAATTTTAGAAAAATATTCTAATTTAAAATATAATTTAGATTTTTTATGTGGTTATTCACCAGAAAGAATAAACCCAGGAGATAAAAAAAGAAAGTTAACTGATATAATTAAAGTTGTTTCAGGAAGTAATAAGGAAGCAACTAAAATAATTGATAATCTTTACAAATCAATAATTAAAGCAGGAACATATGTTGCTGAATCAATTAAAGTTGCAGAAGCATCAAAAATCATAGAAAATGTTCAAAGAGATGTTAATATTTCTCTAGTGAACGAATTTGCATTAATTTTTGAAAAATTAAATATAGATACTAAAGAAGTTTTAGATGCTGCAGCAACAAAATGGAATTTCTTAAATTATAAACCAGGTTTAGTAGGTGGCCATTGTATTGGTGTTGACCCTTATTATTTAGCTTACAAGGCTTTAAAAAAAGGATATAGCCCAAAGGTTTTATTGAACGGAAGAAAGGTTAATAACAGTATTCCAAAAAGAATTGTCAAATCTGTAGTTAAGAAATCTAAAGAATTAAACCTAAATATTAAATCTTCAAAAGTTCTTATTCTTGGTGTAACTTTTAAAGAAAATTGCTCCGATATTAGAAATTCAAGAGTCATAGATTTAATTAAAGAGTTTAAAAAAATTTGTGATCATGTTTTAGTTCATGACTACTATGCTGACCGAGATGAACTAAAAAAATACTACAGTATTGAATTAAAAGGAAATCTAAATCATAAATACGATATAGCAGTATTAGCTGTAGCTCATGATAATTATTTAAAAATTGATTTTCGTAAATTATTGAACATAAATCATGTTCTTTATGATGTGAAATCAGTTTTACCAAAAAATATTAGTACTTTAAGATTATAATGAAGGGAATAATTTTAGCAGGCGGAAGTGGGACTAGGCTTTATCCTTTGACGATGGGTCAGTCAAAACAGTTACTTGCTATACATGATAAACCTATGATATATTATCCTTTATCAGTACTAATGTTGGCTGGTATAAGAGATATTCTAATTATATCTACTCCGGAAGATTTGCCAAATTTTAAAAGACTTTTATCTGACGGTTCACAAATTGGAATGCGTTTTTCATATGAAAAGCAAGAAAAACCTAATGGAATTGCTGAAGCATTTATTATTGGAGAAAAATTCATACAAAATGATTCAGTTTGTTTAATATTGGGAGATAATATTTTTTATGGAAGCGGTTTCACAAAAATTTTAAAAAATTCTGTCGAATTTGTTGAAAAAAATTATAAAGCTAAAGTTTTTGGATACTACGTAAACAATCCATCAAGATATGGGGTTGTTCAAAATGATAGACTTGGTAATGTACTAAGTTTAGAGGAAAAGCCAGAAAATCCCAAAAGTAATTATGCTGTAGTGGGGTTGTATATATATCCAAATAGTGTAATTAAAATTTCTAAATACATATTGCCTAGTGAAAGGGGTGAATTAGAAATAACATCTATTAATAATTTATATTTAAAAGAAAAAAAATTAAAAGTTGAGTTATTTGACAAAAATTTTACTTGGCTTGATTCAGGTACTCACGAATCAATGCTTGAAGCGTCAAATTATATTCATACTATTGAAAAAAGAACTGGTTTAAAAATTGCTTGTATAGAGGAAATTGCATATAAATTAGGTTACATAAATAAATCCAAATTTGAGAAACTTATTAATTCAATTGGTGAAAATCAGTATGGAGAATATCTTAAAAAAATTATAAATGGAGTTTGAAAAAGTTGAAATTGAAGGACTGATTCTCTGTAAACCGAAATTAATTAATGATAGTCGAGGATTTTTCTTAGAAAGCTACAGAAAAGATTTACTTGAAAGCATTATAGAACAAAAAATTAATTTTTGTCAATTAAATATTTCTGAATCTAAGTATGGTACAATTAGAGGGATGCATTTTCAAGTATCGCCCTCTAGTCAAACTAAACTTGTGTCTGTTTCAAAAGGGGAAATACTTGATGTTGCTCTTGATATAAGAACCAGCT
Source organism: uncultured Bacteroidota bacterium (assembly GCA_902587325.1). Taxonomy (GTDB): domain Bacteria; phylum Bacteroidota; class Bacteroidia; order Flavobacteriales; family Flavobacteriaceae; genus Eutrophosalina. The sequence continues at coordinate 64,959 of CACIKV010000008.1, read as the reverse complement.
CTAGTACTTATGGCAAATTTTACTCTGTAAAACTTAATGATAAAAATAATTTTCAATTGTATATCCCTAAAGGCTTTGCTCACGGATTCTCTGTGCTAAGTAAAGAAGCACGAGTAAACTATCAAGTAGATAATTTTTATGATAAAAAAAATGAATTTGGAATCAATCCATTAGATAATAATCTTGGTATAGATTGGAAAATCAGTAAAGAAAAATATCATATTTCAAGTAAAGATTTAACTCACCCTGATTTAAAAAATATTAAGATTTTTAAGTTTTGAGATTACTTATTACAGGCTCTAACGGACAACTTGGCCAAGAATTTTATCGAATTAAAAGTTTATCAAAACATAAATTTTTATTTACCGATTATAATCAATTGAATATATGTTCAATTGACAGTATTAATTCATACATGAGTGATATAAAAGTTGATTGCATAATAAACTGTGCTGCTTACACAGATGTAAGAAAAGCCGAAGTTGAAAGAGAAAAAGCTTTTGATGTTAACTCAAACGGTGTAAAAAATCTGGTAGTCTATTGTGAAAAAACTCAAACAAGACTAATACATTTTTCTACTGATTATGTATATAACTCATTAAACAAAAAACCAATAAATGAAGATGAATTAATAGATCCTCAGAATTATTATGGTTATTCAAAAAGAGAAGGTGAAAAGCATATCGAAAATTCTAAAGGTGAATCAATAGTTATTAGAACATCATGGCTTTACTCAAAATATGGCAATAACTTTGTGAACACAATTATTGATAAATCCAAAACAGGAAAAAATTTAAAAGTAATAAATGATCAATTTGGATGTCCAACTTATGCAAAAGATCTGGCAGAAACAGTAATTAAAATATTAGAAATTGATAAAAGAATAGATGAAAAAACTAAAATTTTTAATTATTCAAATGGAGGATCAACAAACTGGTTTGATTTCGCCAAAAAAATTTTAAAGCTCTATGGTTCTAAGATCAAGATAGAACCAGTTGATTCAGAATATTTTAAAGATGAAGCTAAAAGACCCAAATTTTCGATCACAAGTAAACAAAAAATAATTAATACTTTTAATTTAGAAATTAATAATTGGGATTCAAGCCTTACCAATTATGTAATTAACGATTTAAAATGAAAAACATATTAATAACTGGCGGAGCGGGCTTCATAGGGTCACATGTAGTTAAATATTTTGTTAAAAAATATAGGAACTATAATATTATAAATTTAGATAAGTTAACATATGCAAGTAATATTAGTTTTTTAGAAGAAATAAAGAATTTTAAAAATTACTTTTTTATTCAAGGTGATATTTGTGATATGGAAAAAGTTCAAGAAATATTTAATAAGTATAAAATTTCAAATGTTATTCACTTAGCAGCAGAATCCCATGTTGATAATTCTATAGAAAATGCTCTAGAATTTGCGAATACAAATATAATTGGAACGATAAACCTCCTTGAACTATCGAGAAAAAACTGGAATAAAAAAAAGAATAATTTATTTTACCATATATCTACAGACGAAGTTTTTGGGACTTTAAATCAATCTGGATTTTTTAGTGAAAATTCTAAATATGATCCACACTCACCATACTCTGCATCAAAGGCCTCGGCCGATCATTTTGTCAGAGCTTTTTATGACACTCATAAATTACCTGTAATTTTATCTAATTGTTCAAATAATTACGGTCCAAATCAACATAAGGAAAAACTTATTCCTACCGTTATAAATTCATTGATTAAGAACACAAAAATTCCAGTTTATGGAAATGGTTTAAATGTAAGAGATTGGCTTTATGTTGAAGATCATGTAGAAGCTATTGATTTAATTTTTCACAAAGGAACTATTGGAGAGACCTATTGTATTGGTGGCGAAAATGAAATTAAAAATATAGATTTGATCAAAATGATTATAAAAGAATATGACTTAATACAACAAAAAAAGTATTCATCTGTTGATTTAATAAGTTTTGTGAAAGACAGACTTGGTCACGATTACAGATATGCTATTGATATTTCAAAAATCAAAAATGAGTTAGGTTGGATACCAAAAACTAATTTTATTGATAGTTTAAAAAAAACAGTAAATTGGTATTTGAATGATTAGAGGATTTATAGCTGGTAATTTTGATGTAATACATCCAGGTTACATTAAGTTATTTAAAGAATGTAAAGATAATTGTGATCACTTTACCATTCTTCTTCACTCTGATCCGTCTATTGAAAGACCACATAAATTGAAACCAATACTTTCCTTAGCTGAAAGGAAAGAAGTGCTATTTTCTTTAAAATACATCGATGACATAATAACTTATACATATGAGACAGAATTAGTTTCAATCTTGGAAAACAATAATTTTAATTTGAGATTTTTGGGTGATGATTATTTAAATAAAAAATTTACAGGTGATCATTTAAATATTAAACTATACTTTATTAATAGAAATCATGGTTGGTCTACAACAAAATATAAAAAATTAATTTCTGAAAGTATTAAGAAAGATTAAATCGAATAAGCTTAAAAATAGTTATAAAAAATATTTTAAACTCTAAAAAAATTGTCCAGTTTTTAAAGTAATATCTATCCAATTTAACTCTTGATGCCATGTCGTGATAATTTTTAATTTTACCTCTATATCCTGAAATTTGAGCAAGTCCAGTAATACCAGGTTTAAACTGATGTCTTTTACCAAACTTTTGAATTTTTTCAGAATATTGATTGTTTAATAAAATTGGATGAGGCCTTGGACCAATAATAGACATATCCCCAAACAGAACGTTTAAAAATTGTGGCATTTCATCAAGGGCTGAAATGCGTAAAATTTTTCCAAATGACGTTAGTCTTTTGTCATTATTATCAGCAAAAACTTTATCAAAATCATCATTAATAACCATTGATCTAAATTTATAGCACCTAAATGTTGTTTCACCAATACCATGTCTAGATTGAGTAAAAAGGATAGGTCCTTTTGACTGAAGTTTTATAATAATTCCAAACAATGGAATCATCCAAGACAAAATGAAAAGTATAACAAAAAAAGAAATTACTATATCAAAAAACCTTTTAAAAAGACTATTATACCAAAAATCTAGAGGTAATTGATTTACTTCAATAACTGGAATATTTATCAGTTTACTTATAAAAAAGTTTTTAAATTGATAATTTATCAATTCAGGAAGAATTCTAACTTTTATTAAATTTAAATCTGCAAATTCAATTAATTCTTTTTTAACTTTTTTATTAATATCATCTGAGATATACACTTCGCTAATTCCAGATGAATTTTTATAAAATTCATTAATTTTTCCTAAATAAGGAATAGATTTTTTTTTGATAAAATTATTATTATAAATGCCAGATGATCTAATACCTAAGTGTAAATTATTATTTATAGTATTATAAAACTCAACTCCTTTTTTATCGAAACCAATTATAGCAACATTTTTTATATTACCACCATATGCTCTATACCTGTCTAGTATAAAGTGGATAAGTAATCTGAAAGAAACAATTGAAATTGTAAAAATCAATAATGATAGTGATATTGATGTTATTGTAAATACATATAGATTAAGAAATAAACTTACAATTGAAATACATGAAAAAAGTACAAAAACAGATTTCAGAGCAGATTTCAAAGTTATCAAATAACTCACTCCTCTTCCAATGTGATAAGCCTTTGAATAAATAATAACTAGTATCCAGAAAGTAATTATGATAGAATTATATATAGTCCAATCAGCAAAGGTTATAAAATGCATCCATTTAGTGACTACATATATTATAATAAATTCACAGATAATAAATAACAATGGGAAAAAAGTATTGTATCTACTTTGAATCATTATAACAAAACTAAATTAATTTATTAAAAGGGTAATGCAATGGATTATTTTTTTAAGAAATTTTTAAAAAATTTCATAAAAATTGAATATTTGTGATCTTATTTTAAATAAAAATAAAAATTTTGTACTTCGGGTGGGAATCGAACCCACACTTTGTTACCAAAACTGGATTTTGAATCCAGCGCGTCTACCAGTTCCGCCACCGAAGCAAGGGGTGTAAAATTATAAAAACTTTTCATTTATATTTAATTGTACTAAATAATTATTAAATTTGACGCCCCAAGAAAAATGAGTAAAATTATTCCTGTCGCGAAAATATTTTCATGCACCCAATCATCTGTGCTCTCTGAAAAAATTGCTAAATCTTTTGGCTCTGAAATTGGAAAAGTTAATTTTTCACATTATAGTGATGGTGAATATCAACCATCTTTTGAAGAATCGGTAAGAGGCGCCAGGCTCTTTTTGATTGGATCTACACACCCAAGTTCTGAAAATTTAATGGAATTGCTGTTAATGATAGATGCAGCTAAAAGAGCATCTGCTCGCCACATTACTGCCGTGATCCCTTACTTTGGTTGGGCAAGACAAGATAGAAAAGATAAACCTAGAGTTCCAATCGGAGCTAAATTAATTGCAAAACTTTTGGAAACAGCTGGAGCAACCAGAATTATTACCATGGATCTTCACGCTGATCAGATTCAGGGTTTTTTTGAGAAACCTGTTGATCATCTTTATGCTTCAACAATTTTCATTCCTTATATTCAATCTTTAAATCTTGATGGATTAACAATTGCTTCTCCAGACATGGGTGGATCAAAAAGAGCGTATGCTTATTCTAAGTTTTTAGAAAGCAATGTTGTAGTATGCTACAAACAGAGAAAAAAAGCTAATGTTATTGATCAAATGGAATTAATTGGTGAAGTCAAAGGTAAAAATGTTGTAATTATTGATGATATGGTTGATACTGCTGGTACACTAACAAAAGCCGCTGATTTGATGATAGAAAGAGGAGCTAAATCTGTTAGAGCTATATGTACTCATGCTCTTCTTTCAGGAAATGCATATGAAAAAATAGAAAGTTCCAAACTAAAAGAACTTATTGTTACGGACTCAATTCCTCAGAAAAAAGAATCAAAAAAAGTAAATGTATTAACCTGTGCAAATTTATTTGCAGATGTAATGCATAATGTTAATACTAATCAATCAATTAATCCTTTTTTTATAAAATAATAATTATGAAATCAATCAAAATCAACGGATCTAAAAGAGAAAGCGTGGGAAAGTCATCGGCTAAAGTCCTACGTAATGCTGGTAAGGTTCCTTGCGTAGTTTACGGTGGGGAAAAACCAGTTCATTTTTCTGCAGATGAAATCAGCTTTTCCAAATTAGTTTACACACCTAATGCTCATACGGTTGCAATTTCATTTGATGGGAAATCTGAAATAAATGCTATTATTCAAGATATTCAGTTTCATCCAGTTTCTGAAAAAATCCTTCATATTGATTTTCTTCAACTTTTTGAGGGTAAAGAAGTTACAATGACTATACCTGTAAAATATGAAGGGAATGCACCCGGTGTTAGAAATGAAGGTGGAATTCTTTCCAAGAATAAAAGAAAATTAAGTGTTAGAGCTTTACCTAAAGACCTACCTGACTATATAAAAGCGGATATTTCTAATTTGAATCTTAATGATAAAATAACTATATATGATGTTTCGGATGACTCATTTAAGTTTTTACACCCTGATAACATGGTAGTTTGTCAAGTGAAAATGTCAAGAGCTTCATTATCATTATCTACTGATGATGAAGAACAGGAAGATGGAGAAGAAAGTAGTGAAGGTTCTGAGACTTCAACCGGTGAAGGAGGAGAAGCTCCAAAAGCTGAAGATAGTTCAGAAACTAAAGAATAAAATTCCAATCAGCTTAATTTATAAACACGGTCAAAAAGCTTATATATTTGTATAAATTTTTGACCTTGTTTTCTATATCTCAACTTTTTAAAAGAACTAAATCAACAGACATGAACAAATTTCTAATTGTAGGTCTTGGTAATATAGGGATAGACTATGCTATGACACGTCATAATATTGGTTTTGAAATACTTGATCTTATGTCTGAAAATTTTGAAGACAATTATGAATCCAGAAGATATGGTGAAATATTGAGGACAAAAACAAATGGAAAGTCGCTTATTTTTCTAAAACCAAATACTTTTATGAACTTGAGTGGAAAGGCCATCAAGTATTGGAAAAACAAAGAAAACATACATAATGATAACTTATTAGTTGTTTTAGATGATTTAAACTTAGATTTTGGGAAATCAAGATTTAGAAAATTTGGAAAAGATGGAGGTCATAATGGTTTAAAAAGTATTAATGATTATTTAGGATCCAATAAGTATTGTAGACTGAGGTTTGGAATTGGAAATAATTTTAAAAAAGGTTCTCAAATAGATTTTGTTCTTGAAAAATGGTCAGATGAAGAATTGAAATCTTTACCTAATCTTATTGATCATAACATTAATATAATTTTTCACTACATAAAACACGGGTCTGAAAATACCATGAACAAGTTTAATTAATGATTGTATTAAGAGATTTATTCAAAGTAAAGTTAGATAAGCCTTCAATAGCAACCATTGGAACTTTTGATGGAGTTCATTTGGGTCATCAAAAAATTATTAAATCATTAATATCTAGCTCTAAGGAAACTGACTTAAACTCTGTTTTAATAACATTCGATCCTCACCCTAGAAAAGTGATTAATCCTAACTCAAAAATAGATTTGATAAATACAACTGATGAAAAAGTTGGTATCCTTAAAAATTTAGGTCTTGATTATTTAATAATACATGAATTCAGTGTAAGCTTTTCAAATATTGATGCTGAAGAGTTTGTTAAGATTCTTATTCAGAAGTTGAATATAAGAAAGCTTATTGTAGGATATGATCATAGATTTGGAAAAAACAGGAATGCTGACATTGATGATCTTAAAAAATTTGGAAATAAATACAGTTTTGAAGTTATAGAAATAAGTGCTTTTGATATTGATGAAATAAATATTAGTTCTACAATGATCAGAAATTCTATTTATGAAGGTAAAATTGAAATTTGTAAAAAATATACGGGATTTAATTTTAAATTATCCGGAAAAGTTGTAAAAGGGATGTCAAGAGGGAATAAAATAGGATTTCCTACAGCTAATATTGTAGTTACTAATAAAGATAAAATCATACCTAAAAATGGAGTTTACCTAGTTTCAAGTAAAATTGATAACAAACTTTATTATGGAATGATGAACATAGGTTATAATCCAACATTTGGTAATCAAGAAAAATCAATTGAAGTATATTATTTTGATTATAACTCTAACCTGTACAATAAAACTTTAACTATTGAATTCATTAAGTATATCAGAGAAGAAATTGAATTTAATAGTGTAAATGAGTTAATAGAAAAATTAAATAATGATAGAGATTACTGTCTCAAATACATAAATTCAATTATTAATAATTAATTTTAAAAAAACAATATGCTTCAGGTCAGCTACATTAAAGAAAATTTTTTAAGTGTTATTAGTAATTTGAACAAAAGAAATGTTGATTTTACGAAAAAACTAAAAGAGATAACTGATCTGGATGATACAAGAAAAAAAATTCAATCCGAATATGATTCAATATTAAACGAATCTAACAACATTGCAAAAGAAATAGGAATACTATATAAATCTGGAAAAAGTAATGAAGCTCAAGAGTTAAAAAGTAAATCCATATCACTCAAACCAAAAGCAAAAGAATTACAAGAAAAGCTTAATAACGTTTCTGAAGAACTAAAGATTAAATTATGTTCAATACCAAATATCCCTAATGAATTAGTGGTAAAAGGTAAAAATGAAGAGGATAATGAAATTATATTTTCAACTGAAATTTCTAAAGACAACAAAAAAATTATTCCCCACTGGGATCTTTCATCAAAGTATAATATAATTGATTTTGATTTAGGAAATAAAATATCGGGATCAGGATTCCCAGTTTATAAAAATAAAGGTGCTAAACTTCAAAGATCCCTAATCAATTTTTTTCTTGATAAAAATATTTCTCAAGGTTACAATGAAATACAACCTCCATTATTAGTGAATGAAGATTCAGGTTTTGGAACAGGACAACTTCCTGATAAAGAAGGACAAATGTATCATATTCAAAATGAGAACTTATACTTGATTCCTACTGCTGAAGTTCCAATAACTAATATTTACAGAAATTCGATTCTAAAAATTCATGAATTACCTATAAAATTAACTGGTTATACCCCTTGTTTTAGAAGAGAAGCTGGAAGTTATGGATCTGATGTAAGAGGATTGAATAGACTTCATCAATTTGATAAAGTTGAAATAGTTAGAATAGAGTGTCCTACCAAATCTTATATAGTTTTAGATGAGATGGTTGAGCATGTAAAATCAATACTTATAGAATTAGAATTACCTTTTAGAATACTTCGTTTGTGTGGAGGTGATTTAGGTTTTACATCTGCAATTACTTATGATTTTGAAGTTTTTTCAAAAGCTCAAAATAAATGGCTGGAAGTTAGCTCTGTTTCTAATTTCGAAAGTTATCAATCTAATAGACTTAAGTTAAGAATTGATTATGGTGATAAAACAAAAAAATTGGCTCACACTCTAAATGGGAGTGCTCTTGCGTTACCAAGAATTATTGCCGCATTAATTGAAAATAATCAAACAGATAAAGGAATTACAATTCCAAAAGCTCTTCATGGTTATACAGGGTTTAAAATAATCGATTGATTATTACTAAATTGAGAAAGATAATAATCTGGTTTGAAAACTGTAAATCCTAAAAAAAAATTTGGTCAAAATTTTTTAAAAGACATATCCATCGCTAATCAAATAGTTAGTTTAATATCTGTAGAAAAAACAAAAACTATAATTGAAGTTGGTCCAGGAATGGGAATTTTAACTAAAGAGATTCTAAAAATTGATAAAATAAATAAAAAGTTTATTGAATTAGATATAGAATGCTGTGATTATTTACTTAATAACTTTTCAGAAATTAAAAAGGACTTAATCAATGATGATTTTTTAAAGTTTGATATAAAAAAATATAATCCACCAGTTACTATAATTGGAAATTTTCCATATAATATTTCTTCTCAAATTTTATTTAAGGTCTTTGAAAACAAGGAAATTATTTATGAAATGATAGGAATGTTTCAATATGAGGTTGCTGAGAGAATATGTTCTAATAAAGGAACTAAAAAATATGGAATACTATCTGTTTTAATTCAGGCTTTTTTTTCTGTTGAACTTTTAATAAAAATTAGACCTGAATCTTTTAACCCTCCCCCAAAAGTTACTTCAGCAGTGATTAGGATAATAAAGGTTAGAGATAATATTGATTGTGATGAAATTTTATTTAAACACATTATTAAATCAGCTTTTAATCAAAGAAGAAAAACACTAAGAAATAGCCTAAAGAGTTTTAAAAAAATAGAAAATATCAAAGAACATAGTATCTTTGACAAACGAGCAGAGGAACTTGATGTAGATGATTATATTTTTTTAACTAATCTCTTATCTAATGGAAACATTTGAGTTATCTAATGAACTTATAGAAAAAGTCTCCCAGCTAATTTCCAAAAGAAAAAATTCTGAAATAAAGAAAATAGTTGATGGCTTTCACTATGCTGACTTAGCTGAAATTATTGATGAGTTAGATGAGAATCAAAGAATTTATCTGATTAAGCTTATTGATAGCGATAAAACATCTGATATACTTACAGAGCTTGATGAAGATGTAAGAGAAAAAATTCTAAAAACATTATCCCCTAAAGAAATTGCAGGAGAAATAACAGAAATGGATAGTGATGATGCTGCTGACATTTTAGATGAATTGACTGATGAGAGAAAGGAAAAAGTAATATCCTTGATTAAAGACGATAACATTACTGAAAATATTCGTGAACTTTTGAGTTATGACGAGGATTCTGCAGGTGGATTAATGGCAAAGGAATTAATTAGTGTCTATGAAAACTGGAGTGTTTTAAAATGTTTGAGAGAAATTAGAAAACAAGCTGAAAATATAACAAGAGTTCATTCAATATATGTACTTAATCGAAAAAATGAATTGATAGGGAGATTGTCACTTAAGGATTTAATTACCTCTCCATCTAAAAGTAGAATTAAACAAATATATATCCCTAAAGTTGACTTCGTTCATGTTAATGACTCAGGTGAAGAAGTTGCTAAAATAATGTCAAAATATGATCTTGAAGCTATTCCTGTTGTAGATGATCAAAAACAACTTCAAGGAAGAATTACTATTGATGATATTGTTGATTTAATCAAAGATGAAGCAGAAGAAGATTATTTACTAGCAGCTGGTATTTCAAACGATGTGGAAGCTGATGATTCTATTTTTGAGTTAACAAAAGCAAGATTACCATGGTTAATATTAGGTTTATTTGGTGGTTTAGGTAGTGTATTTATCTTAGAAAGCTATGAATCGATAATGTCAACAAAATCATTAAGAGCTTTATTCTTTTACACTCCACTAATAGCTGCGATGGCTGGAAATGTTGGAGTACAATCATCTGCAATTGTTGTGCAAGGTTTGGCAAATGATGTAATAAAAGACAGTTTAATCTCAAGACTATTTAAAGAAATTAGTTTAACTATTTTAAATGGAATCATACTTGGTGGTTTAATTATCTTATTTGGTTTCATAATTGAACAACCAATAGATATGAGTATTACTATTTCTGTTTCAATGATTCTTGTAATTATTGTAGCTGCCCTTATTGGCACATCTGTACCTATAATATTAAACAGGCTCGGAATAGATCCTGCTATTGCTACTGGTCCATTTATAACAACTGGAAATGATATAATTGGAATTCTTTTATTTTTCTACATCGCTAAAATTATCCTTGGATTTTAATGAAGATTCTTCATCTAGATCAAAATCATGAATATTTATCTTCAGAACTAGAAAAACTAGGCTTTGAAAACCATTACGATTATATATCATCAAAAGATGAGATATTAGAAAAGATTGATGGCTATGTAGGGATAATTATTAGAAGTAGAATTATTATTGATGATGAAATAATTAAATCCGCTAATAAACTAAAATTCATCGCTAGAGTTGGTGCTGGCTTAGAAAATATTGACTTAGTTTCAGCTAAAAAAAATAATATACAAGTACTATCAGCTGGTGAAGCAAACTCTAATGCTGTTGGAGAACATGCTATTGGAATGCTCCTAAACCTTATGAATAACATTGGAGTTAGTAATGAAGAGATAAAAACTAATGTTTGGGAAAGAGAAAAAAATAGAGGAATTGAATTAGAAAAAAAAATTGTAGGAATAATAGGATTTGGTAAAACAGGTCAGAGTTTTGCAAAAAAATTATCTGGATTTGACTGCAAAGTAATTTTCAATGATATTAAAGAAATCCCCTCTAACGAATTTGCAAATTCTGTATCTCTAAACGATATAAAATTAAAATCTGATATAATAAGTATTCATACTGATTTAAATCAAAGCTCTTTCAATCTAATAAACATAGACTTTATTAATTCATGTGAAAAGAATTTTATTCTAATTAATACATCAAGAGGAAAATGTGTTAACAGTAAGGATTTAATTACAGGATTAAAAAATAAAAAAATTACTGGTTGCTGTTTAGATGTTCTTGACATCGAGGATATATCTTTTGAAAATATCAAAAAAAATAATGATTTTGATTTTTTGAAGAATTCTAATAATGTTATTCTAACCCCTCATATTGCAGGATGGACAATTGAAAGTGAATTAAAATTAAGTAAAGTCATAATTGAAAAAATTAAGGAACTGTGAAAAATATTCTGATATTATGTACTGGTAATTCTTGCAGAAGTCAAATGGCTGAAGGTTATTTAAAAAAATATTTACACCAAAAAGCAAATGTATATAGTGCAGGAGTAAAAAACCATGAGATTAATTCAAAAGCAATTGAAATTATGAAAATGGATGATGTTGATATTTCTAATCATACATCAAATCATGTTTCAGAATATGAAAAGCTTGATTTGGACTTCATAATAACTGTTTGTGATCATGCAAATGAAACATGTCCTAATTTTAACTGTCAAAATGCTGTTAGATTACATCAAAATTTTTTTGATCCATCAAGTGATAACACTGAAAATAATTGGAAAAAATTATTTCAAAAATCAAGAGATGAAATAAAATTATATTGTCTTAATTTTTGTAAAAAATATTTTAATTTGGAAAAATTAGCTGAATAGTTTTTTCAGTTCTTTGTTCTAATAGCAACTTCTTGCCGTTGGAAATTTTTTTAATTGAGTTTTCGTCGAAATGCCTAATTGTGTAGAGACAGACATTACGATAAATTTTTATATCAAACTTCCCTTCCATTTTACTTATTAAATCATCAATTCTATTGTATTTATCATAAATACAAACAGAAAAGCTAATTGCAGAATTTTGTATTAAATCTACTTTCATTTTAAACTCATGCAAGGTTTTAAATATCTTACTAATATTATCCTCCACTATAAATGAAAAGTCTAATGAAGATAACTTGAGTAAAATTAAATTTCCTTTGAAAATATAACATGGAACCTTAGGGATAAGATCTAATCCCTTAGAAATGATTGTTCCATTTCCATCAGGATTCAGAAAAGATTTAACATAAAGCGGTATTTCCTTCTTTTGTAATGGCTGAAGAGTTTTTGGGTGAATTACAGATGCTCCGTAGAAAGCTAATTCTATGGCTTCTGAATAAGATATTTGATCTAATAACCTGGAATTATTAAAAACTTTGGGATCACCATTCAAAACTCCAGGAACATCTTTCCAAATTGTTAAAGACTCGCCGTTGAGGGAATAAGCAAAAATAGCAGCAGAATAATCAGACCCTTCTCTACCAAGGGAGGTGCTAAAATTATTTTTATCACTTCCAATAAATCCTTGAGTCACATTTATTTTTCCTTTTTGAATTTTATTTAAAATATTTTTTTGGGTTTCAGCCCATTGAACATTACCTCCTCTATAGTTAGAATCTGTCTTGATACAATCTCTAGCATCCAACCAGACAGATTCTATATTATTGTGATTTAAAAATGAATTAATTATAGTTGTTGAAATGATTTCACCATAAGTAACAACTTGATCATAAACAAATGAATGATTTGGAGATTTATTATTTTCTAAAAAAAATTTAATCCTTTGAAATAAAATATTTATTTCATTAAAAATTTGATGTTTATCCGGAAATAAATTTTCCAAAATAATTTTATGATAGTCATATAACTCAGAAATACCACTATTTAAATTATTTTTTTTATTAAAATAGGTTGATACAATATTTTCAAGTGCATTTGTGGTTTTACCCATTGCCGAAACAATAACTATTGTATTAGAATCTGCTTTTCTCTTAATTACTTTTAGTAAATTCTTGACTCCACTAGCATCCTTTACAGATGCTCCACCAAATTTAAAAATTTTCATTCCTTACAAATTTTTTAATTGCATTTAAATCCATTTGAGCAACTTTCCAATCATCTAAAACTTGTGCACCATTTTTTTTATAAAAATCTAATGCATTTTTATTCCATTCAAGTACTGCCCATTCAACTCTTTTTACATTTAATTGAAAGGCATAGTGTATTACTTTAGAAAAAAGTTTAAAACCAATACCCTTTCCCCTTACACTCTTGGTTACAATTAAATCTTCCAAATGAATTGTTGGGCCTTTCCATGTTGAATATCGAGGATATAAGAGTGCCATTCCTACTATTTTCTGATTTAGTTCGGCTACATAACATTTAAATTTAGGCGAACTTGAAAAACCATCATTAATTAATTGCTTCTCAGTTAGTATGACAGCATCTGGTTCCTCTTCAAAAATGGCTAATTCTTTTATAAGTTCAAGAACTTTTGACATGTCTTTAGATACTGCTTCTCTTATTAAAATACTCATAGAATAACGCAAATCTATATTTTTATTGTAAATCCTAATTAATAATTTATTATTTAAAATATATTGCAGTACAATTGTTGCATTCACAACTATATTGAAAAAAATTCAAGTTTTAACTTTTATGCAGTAAATTGCGCTGGATTAGGATAGAATTAATGATATTTTGGTAAAAGATATATATCCTTCAAATACAAAATTTAATAGGTCTCTGAACTTCCAGAAACTGGGTAAACTTATATCCAAAAATCAAGAAAATATTTATTTAAATGGGCTTTACGGTTCTTCAATAACGTTTTTTTTAATTGATCTATTTTCTAATGTTAAAAAACCTATTTTTTTCATAACTGACAATAAAGAGGAGTCATCATATATTTATACTGATATTGTAGAACAGTTAGGAGAAAATTATTGTTCATTGCTACCTTCTTCTTTTAATAAATTTTCAACAAAATCAATAAATAAAGATCAAGTATTAAGTAGAACAAAAATTTTAGAAAAAATTTATTCAAATGAACCTAGAGTTTATGTTTCAAACTGTGAGGGAATCATTGAAAAAATACCTGCTAAAAATGGCAATACTAATTATGAATTCTTGTTAAATAAAAATGATCAAGTATCATTATATGAACTTAATGAAAAATTATTTGAACTCGAATATACAAAGGAAGATTTTGTTCAAAGTCCAGGTGATTTTGCCATTAGAGGAAATATTTTAGATGTATTCTCTTATTCAAATGAAAATCCTATAAGAATACAATTTGATGATGATAAAATTGAAAGAATAAGGGAATTTAATATTGATACTCAATATTCAATAAATGATATAAAAAAAATTAAAATTTCTCCAAATATTAATTCTAAGCTTTTAGATAAAAATGAAAGTGTTATTAATATAATTAATTACGATTGTATTGTTGTAATTAATTCATTGGAACTTATTAATGAAGAATTTAAAAAGCTTAATCCATCAAACGACTTAAATTATTATAATCACAAAAAATTCAATGAAGAAATAAAGAATAAGCTTACTCTTTTTTTAAACAATAGAACTGAAAATTTGTTTTACGATTTTAAAATAAAACCACAACCATCATTTAATAAAAATTTTAATCTTTTGAATGATAGTTTAACTGACTTTTTCAAAAAAGGATATAAACTAAATTTATTATTTTCAACATTTGAACAATCTGAAAGATTCAAACAGATTCTTGACAAATATGATAGAGAATATGAATATAAATCTATAATTAAACCTATATATAGAGGTTTTATAAATGAGAATGAAAAAAAACTATACTTCAGCGATCATGAGATTTTCAATAGATTTCACAAATTTAAATTAAGCAAAAGATTCTCTAAATCTAAAAGGATTAAAATTTCAGAATTAAACAAATTAGAACCAGGAGATTATGTCACTCATATTGATCATGGTGTAGGAATATTTAAAGGGCTAACAAAAATTGAAGTCAATGGTGCAAAACAAGAAGCGATAAAACTTAACTATGGGGAAAGAGACACAGTTTATCTTAGTGTACACTTATTCCACAAAATTTCTAAATACAATAGTAAAGATGGAACTAAGCCTAGGATTTATAAGCTTGGATCTGGAGCTTGGGACAAGTTAAAAAATAAAGCAAAATTAAAAGTTAAAAAGTTAGCTTTTGACTTAATTAAGTCCTACGCAAAAAGAAAAATAAGTGAAGGTTTTGTCTATAAAAAGGATAGTTCTATTCAAAACGAACTTGAAGCAAGTTTTTTATATGTAGAAACTGAAGATCAAATCAAAGCAAATAAAGATGTGAAAATGGATATGGAATCTAGTTATCCAATGGATAGATTAATATGCGGAGATGTTGGTTTTGGTAAAACAGAAATAGCGATTCGAGCAGCATTTAAGGCAGTTGATAATGGCAAACAAGTTATTATACTTGTCCCTACAACTATTTTAGCTTTTCAACACTATAAGACTTTTACAAAAAGATTCAAAGATTTTCCAATATCATTTGACTACTTAAATAGATTTAGATCAGAAAAAGATAAAAATAAAATCATTAGTGATATTAACTCTGGCAAACTAGATATAATTATTGGTACCCATCAAGTAGTTAATGATAAAATTATATATCCAAAATTAGGATTATTGATCGTAGATGAAGAACAAAAATTTGGAGTTAATGTTAAAGAAAAGATTAGATCCCTGAAAGAAAATATTGATGTTTTAACGTTAACGGCCACCCCTATTCCACGAACATTGCAGTATAGTTTAATGTCAGCTCGAGATCTATCTATTATTAATACACCACCTCCTAACAGAGTTCCTATTCAGAGTGAGGTAATTAGATTTGATAAAAATTTAATAAGAAATTCTATTGAATTTGAAATTCAAAGAGGAGGACAAGTATTTTTTGTACATAACAGAATTGATAACATAAATGAATTTGGAATATGGCTACAAGAAATAGTTCCATATGCAAAGATTGGGATTGCACATGGCAGAATTGATGGTAAAAAGTTAGAAAAAATAATGCTTGAATTTATTAATAATGAATTTGATATATTGTTATCTACTACAATAATTGAAAGCGGACTTGATGTCCCAAATGCTAATACTATTTTTATTAATAATGCCCAAAACTTTGGACTAAGTGATTTACATCAAATGAGAGGAAGAGTAGGTAGGAGTAATAAAAATGCTTTTTGTTTTTTTATAACGCCTCCAATTTCAACCATTACAAATGATGCAAAAAAAAGAATAACAGCAATTAATCAATATAGTGACTTAGGGTCTGGGTTTAATATTTCAATGAAAGATTTAGAAATCAGAGGGGCTGGTGATATTCTTGGTGGTGAACAGAGCGGTTTTATTAATGATATTGGATTTGAAACTTATCAAAAAATATTGAGTGAAGCTGTTAATGAACTTAAAAACTCAGAATTTAAGAGACTATTTAAAGATGATCGAATTGATGAATCAATAAAAGAAGAAACAATCATTGACTCTGATCTTGAAATTTTATTTCCAACAACATACATTCCAAGTAGTGTTGAAAGATTGAATCTTTATCAAAAATTATCAATAATTGAAAACAATGAAGAATTAGAGTTGTTTAAAATTCGACTGATAGATCGATTTGGTTATTTACCCAATGAAACTGTAAATCTGCTAGAAAGCGTAAAATTAAAATGGATAGGTAAAGAGCTTGGGTTTAGAAAAATTGTTCTAAAGAATAAAAAAATGCTATGCTACTTTATTAAGGATCAGAAAAATCATTTTTTCAAACAAAAAACTTTTGTTCGTATAATGCAAAATATTAATAAGATTAATGATTGTAAAATAAAAGAGTTAGAAAAAAATGGATTGATAAACTTATATGTTGTTTTTGATAAAATTGATTCTATAGAAAAAGCCTTAAATAGTTTAAATGGACTTTAACCTGTTTATAATAGAAAATGCTTTATCAACTTCTTCTTCATTTACAAGTATAGTAAATTCGTTAGATGTAGAAATGATTTGTGAAACATTGATTCCATCCCATGAAAGTTTTTGAAAAACAAAATAATATATCCCTGGGACAGAGACATTTTCCTCTGGAAGTTTAAATGAGATGGAACAAAGATTTTCTGTCTTACTTGTACAATACTCCGTGGATAATTTTTCTTCAACTAGTTTGGAAATATTATTACTAACAACAATATTACATTCATCAACTCCTCTTGAACTTGTATAGAAATTGTTTTTACTCATGTCTAAACTTTTAAGTAATATTGATTGATTCATTAAAAGCGAATCCGAAACTCTAAAATTGTAATCGACAAGATTTGATCTTACAGTAATATCTCCTATTTTTTTCAATACCTTAATAATTCTGTGAGTATTTTGAAACTCTAGATTTATGGAAAGTCTGTTTAGAGCCATTACGATTGCTCCATGGTTAACAGCTTTCCTTAAAATTTCTTCAATTTCAGGCTTTATTTGACGTGATAATGAAGTAAGATTAATAATTCCATCAGATAAGGCTGAACTTAAAAAAGGTTTTGTCTTTATATATTCAGTAACTGCTTGTGAAATAGTTTTCAACTCAGATTGTTTTAAATTACACAATTAATTATAAAATTAACAATTTAATTTCAGTAAATAATAAAATTATACTCACTTGATAATTAAAATCCATATTTTTGAAATCACATGGAAAGTAACCAAAGGTATACTATAACTTCTGCACTTCCATATACCAATGGCCCCATTCATATTGGCCACCTTGCTGGAGCTTATATACCTGCAGATATCTTTGCTAGATTCAAAAGACTTTCAGGAAATGATGTTGTTTATATATGCGGGAGTGATGAGCATGGTGTAGCTATTTCAATCAAAGCAAAATCAGAAAATAAGACTCCAAAAGAAATCATCGACAAATACCATAAAACAATAAAAGATTCTTTTGAATCATTTGGGATATCCTTCGATAATTATTCTAGAACATCGCTACCAATTCATCATAAGACTGCCTCTGAATTTTTTATTGATCTTGAAAAAAAGAATGCTCTGGAAATAAAGTCTTCAAGTCAACTTTTTGACCCAAAAGAAAATCAATTTTTAGCCGACAGATTTGTGGAGGGTACTTGTCCAAATTGTGGATATCAACATGCCTACGGGGATCAATGTGAAAATTGTGGTTCTTCTCTTAGTCCAACAGATCTAATAAACCCTAAATCAAAATTAAGTGGAGAAAAGCCAATTAAAAAAGAAACTACACATTGGTTTTTACCTTTAGGTAATTATGAAAAATTTTTAACAGAATGGATTATCAAAGGGAAGAAGAATAAATGGAAAGCAAATGTTTACGGACAGGTAAAATCTTGGGTTGATTTGGGTCTTGAGTCCAGAGCGATTACTAGAGATTTAGACTGGGGAATTTCTGTTCCTCATAAAAATGGAAAAGGTAAAGTTCTTTATGTCTGGTTTGATGCACCAATTGGATATATATCTTCTACTAAAGAATGGGCAGAAAAAAATGGAAAAAAATGGGAACCATATTGGAAAGATTCTAAAACAAAATTAATTCACTTTATAGGAAAAGATAATATTGTTTTTCATTCCATTATTTTTCCAATAATACTAAAAGCAAAGGGAGATTATATACTTCCTGAAAATGTTCCCGCTAATGAGTTTTTAAACCTGGAGGGAGAAAAAATTTCTACATCAAAAAACTGGGCAATTTGGTTGCATGAATATTTAATAGATTTTCCAGACATGCAAGACAGTTTGAGATATACATTAACTGTTAACGCACCTGAAACAAAAGATAATGATTTTACTTGGAAAGATTTTCAAGCTAGAAACAACAATGAACTGGTAGCAATTTTAGGTAATTTTATAAATAGAGTTTTAGTCTTAACTCACAAATATTACAATGGTGTTGTCCCAAATGAAATTAATAAAGACAATGAAGATCGTGATATTCTCAATGAGGTTTTTGAATACCCTGATATTATTTCAAAATCATTGGATAAATTTAAATTTAGAGATGGAATTAATTCATTGATAAATTTAGCAAGATTGGGTAATAAATATTTGGCTGAAAAAGAGCCTTGGAAATTAATAAAACAAAATCAAGATCTAAGAGTCAGCGAAATTATGTTCATATCTTTACAAATATGTGCTATGTTAGCTGTTTTGAGTGAGCCTTTTCTTCCAAAATCTTCAGAAAAAATATATGGCATAATGAATTTGAAAAAAATTAAATGGAATGAAATTGAGAAAAATAAGTATTTAATTAGTCCCAATGAGGTTGTCAATGCCCCAGAGCTAATTTTTAGGAAGATAGAAGATGATGAAATAGAAAAACAATTAAAAAAGTTGAAGAAAAATTAATTGTAATTAATACTATTCATTTTTGAAATTAAAGCATCATAACTAGAAAACATCAATTTTAGGTCTGATTTGTACGTTTCAATATTTTCATAATTTAGATTATAAGAATCTATCTTATAAACAAAAGTTTTTAAAACTCTTAACCTCCCAATTATTTCAGGTCTGTTAAATAATGGAGGAATATTATCAATTGTAATTTTTTCAAGATCTTGTTTAATAGAATTTATTACAGATTTATGATCTATGATGTCTTTATTGAAACTGTTAAATTTAGAACTAATAATTAAAATTAAATTCCAGCTGTCAAATATTTCTGCAGATGAAGAATCCAATTTTTTAATATTAATAATTTCATCTTCTACATATCCGTTTAAAGTTGAAACTTTAAATTTATTTACATCTGAATCTGATTTTTTCTTATCAGAGCAAGCGATTATTAACAAAACAAACAATAATATAAATTTATTCACAAAATAAAATTAAACTATTTAAATTATGATGTTAAAAAAGTTTAAAAATAATTTTGAATTATTTTGATAAATGAAAGTTGGCATAAGATTTGTCATTTTTATATAAAATAGTAAATATGGATAATACTAAAAACAACAAGAGAAGAGATTTTTTAATGAATGTCTGTCCAACTGTGGCAATGGCTTTTCTAGGTATCACAGTATTGGATTCTTGTTCATCTGGTTATGATGATGATTCGGATTATGGAACTGGGTCAAATAATAATAACAGTGGAAATGGTAGTGGTAACAATAGTACTGATCAAGGATATACCGTAAGTGGAAATACTATCACAATAAATTTAGACCATTCTATGTTTAGCACACTACAATCCAATGGATGGTTGAATTTTTCTGCTCAAAATATGTTGTTATTGAAAGTAGATTCTTCAAATTATAGAGCCTTCAACAATGCTTGTCCACACCAAGGTGTTAGAGGTCGTTGGTCCTACACTAATAACCAATTTAGATGTAGTCAACACGGTAACTCTTACAAATCTGATTGTTCTTCTCCATCTGTTAGTCCAAACTCTAATTCTACTAGTGGAGCATTAGAATGCTACAATACATCTGTTAGCAATTCAACACTCACTGTTACCAAATAACATATTTGAAGCAAACGATAAATATCTTTTGGTTCAAAAGAGATCTTCGAACCATAGATAATACTGCCTTAACAAAAGCGGTAAAAGAAAACAACAAATTACTCTTAATATTCACGTTTGATAATGCTTTATTAAATGACAAACATTATACAACAAGGCATCATAATTTCATAAATGAATCATTATACGATTTAAACTTATTCTTTAAAAAATTTGGTTGTAAAGTTCACTCTTTTGAGATGAATATTATTTCCTTGTTTGAAGAATTAAAATCAAAATTTAATATTGAAAAAGTTTTTTCACATATGGAAACAGGGCTTAAAAGCTCCTATGACAGAGATCTAAAATTTAAAAAATATTGTAACAAAAATAATATTGAATGGATTGAAGAGATAAACAACGGAGTTTTTAGGGGACTGCAATCAAGGAAAAACTGGATTTTGAATTGGAATAATTATATGAAAAAAAAAATTAGAGTTTTTAATCCTAAAGTTGAGGACTTTGTGACATTGAATAAAAAATCCCAATTTGAAAGAAAAATTATAAAACCTAAAAAATCCAAATTTCAATGCGGAGGCTCAACTTATGCTCTGCAATACTTAGAAACTTTTCTTGAAACTCGAATTGATAAATATCAAAGTAATATTAGTAAACCAGAATTATCTAGAATTAATTGCTCAAGACTATCACCATATATTGCGTGGGGAAATCTATCAACCAGGTATATTTGGCAAAGGGCTAAAGAAAAATTAAATCATGGTAAATCAAAGTTTCAGATAAATGGTTTTACATCAAGACTAAGATGGGAAGCCCATTTCATTCAAAAATTTGAAATGGAAAGTGATATGGAATTTAGAAGCGTTAATAGGGGTTATGAAAAACTGGATAAAAATATTAACAAAACACATATAAGAGCATGGGAAAATGGTGAAACTGGCTATCCTTTAGTTGATGCATCAATGAAATGTTTGATTGAAACAGGTTATTTAAATTTCAGAATGAGAGCGATGTTAGTTTCTTTTTTTACTCACCATCTATGGCAGCCTTGGAAAGCTGGTGTTGTTTTCTTAGCAAATAATTTTTTAGATTTTGAGCCCGGTATACATTATTCTCAATTTCAAATGCAAGCTGGTGAAACTGGAATAAATATGATTAGAATTTATAACCCTACCAAAAATGCAAAAGAACATGATAACGAAGGTTTATTTATAAAAAAATGGATACCAAAACTAAAAAAAATTCCAGTTCCTTTAGTTTTTGAACCATGGAAGTTGAGTGAAATTGACCAAGAGATGTTTGATTGCAAAATTGGTTTCGATTATCCAAAACCAATTATTGATATTAGTAAAACATATAAATTTGCAGCTTCAAAATTATGGACTATTAAAAATGATATTGAAGTCAAAAAAGAATCCAAAAGAATTTTAAAAAAACATACTAACTCAGACAGAACTGCATTTGATAGATAAAGTAGCCCTACTAGGAATCGAACCTAGATCTAAAGTTTAGGAAACTTTTGTTCTATCCGTTGAACTATAGGGCTAAACGTACTCTGTATTTATAATATTCGATAAATATTTTTTAACATTGTCTGATGTAAAAGAATGTTTTATAGCTTGTAAATTACATACTTTAAAATCTTTAATTGACCAATTATAATTATTTGAAATAATTTCGTATTCATTAGTAAGACTTGTATCTGAAATGGTCCGTCCATCAGTATTTATACTTAAAGAAATAGATGAATTAAAAATGTCTGATATTGGGTGATCTTCTATTTTATTAAATGTCTTTGTTTTTATATTACTAGAGACACATATTTCTAAGTGATAATCATTTTCCTTTAAATATTTCACCAACTCTTTATCCTCAGTACATCTAACTCCATGGCCAATTCTTTTTGATTTAAGTTTTTTAATTGTTTCCCATATACTTCCAGCACCCTTAGCCTCACCAGCATGTGCAGTGCAATTAATATTATTATTTATTGCATAATTAAAAGAACTAATATGATTATCTAGAGAAAAACCAGCTTCATCAGCTGCAATATCAAAACCTACTACCCCATCCTTACTAAACATTTGAGCTAGCTCTACTGTTTTTATACTTTGTTTTTCAGAAAAATGCCTAAGAGTACATAAAATTATACCGGCAATAATACCCGTCCGTTTGGTGTTTTTTAACACAGCTTTGCATACAATTCTAACTACATCTTCAGGGCTTAAATCATTTTTACAATGTAGTAATGGAGCAAATCTAATTTCACAATAAACTACATTATCATACTTCAATTGATCAAAAAAATCATCAACTATAAGTTCAATATTTGTTTTATTTTGCATTAAATCAATTGCATTTTCTGCACATTTAAGATAATCAAGTAGAGAATTTGAGTTAAGTCCTGCTTTAAATTTCTTGTTAAAATTTAAGTAATCAATTTTAGGGTTTATTTTTTTTACTACTTTATAACTCAAACTACAATCGAGATGAACATGAAGTTCTATTTTTGGTAGATTTCTAAAATTCACTGTAAAAACTCAATATTTCTTTTTAGGCCTTTAAATTTAGTTCTTTTGACTGGACTCAATTTAAAAATAGAATCAAAAATTTCATTAGTTAATTCTTTCCATTGATTTTTTGAATACTCCAAAATCTCACTTCGCGGATTAAATAGAGGTTCTTCGTGGTTTATTGAAAACTTATTCCATGGACATACATCTTGGCAAATATCGCAACCAAATATCCAATCATTTAATTGACCTTTAAATTCATTTGATATTTTATCCTTTAACTCAATAGTTAAATATGAAATACATTTTGTTGCATCTAGTTTATACGGCTCATAAATAGCATCCGTTGGACACGAATCTATACAAGCAGTACAACTTCCGCAATGATCTGTAACTTCAGAATCATACACTAAATCAAGATCTAATATTATTTCTGCAAGAAAAAAAAATGATCCAACTTTTTTACTAATCAAATTGGTGTTTTTACCAACCCATCCTAAACCACTTTTTTTTGCCCAAGCTCTTTCTAAAATCGGAGCAGAATCAACAAAAATTCTTGCATTTACATCACCAACTTTATCTTTAATCTTTAAAACGAATTGCTTTAGCTTTTCCTTGATTACAAAATGATAATCTTTTCCATATGCATATTTCGAGATTTTAAAAGATTTTGGATTTTTTTTTGTTTTAGGAAAATAATTATATAAAAGTGATATAACACTTTTTGATCCTTCGACTAACTTTGAAGTATCTAGTCTTTTATCAAAATTTCTTTCCATATAGCTCATTTTACCATGGTAATTATTTTTTAACCAATTTTCAAATCTATCAGCCTCAGTATCTAAAAAGCCAGATTTTGAAATACCACAAGAAAGAAAGCCCAATTCATTGGAAATAGATTTTATTAAATCTGTGTTATTTATTTTTTGTTGAATCACTATTAAAAGAGGTTTTTTTGATCTGAAGAAAATGAAATATTTAAATGGTTATAAGCTTTTTCAGTAACTTGTCTCCCCCTGGGTGTTCTAACAAGAAAACCTTGTTGGATTAGAAAAGGCTCGTATACCTCCTCAAGTGTTTCTGAGGTTTCTGAAACGGCAGTAGCTAAAGTTGTAATACCAACAGGTCCACCTTTAAACTTCTTAATTAATGTTGTAAGTAATTTATTATCCATTTCATCTAAACCATACTTATCAACATTGAGTGCCTCTAAGGAATATTTTGTAATTTCTAAATCAATATTTCCATCACCCTTAATTTGAGCAAAGTCTCTTACTCTTCTTAAGAGTGAATTACTAATTCTAGGAGTTCCTCTACTTCTACTAGCAATTTCATCTGAGGCTAAATTGTCAACTTTAATATTTAAAATTTTTGCACTTCTTTTAATTATTTCAGATAATGTATTATTGTCATAATATTTCAACCTATTATTTATTCCAAACCTTGCTCTCATTGGAGCAGTTAATAGCCCTGACCGAGTGGTAGCACCAATTAATGTGAATTGATTCAAATTAATCTGAACTGATCTTGCATTGGGTCCAGACTCTATCATTATATCAATTTTATAATCTTCCATAGCTGAATACAAATATTCCTCTACAACGGGTGAGAGTCTATGGATTTCATCGATAAATAAAACATCTCTATTTTCTAAACTTGTAAGAAGACCAGCTAAATCACCGGGTTTATCGATGACTGGTCCTGATGAAACTTTAAGTGAAACACCTAGTTCATTGGCTAGTATATGAGCCAAGGTTGTTTTTCCCAAACCAGGCGGACCGTGAAGTAAAGTGTGATCCAATGCATCCTCTCTTTGATTAGCAGCTTGAACAAAAATTTTTAAATTATCTAGTACTTGATTTTGACCATTAAAATCTTCAAAATTTAATGGTCTTAAAGCTTTATCGAACTCTAGATCCTCATTTGAAAAATTATCATTTGTAGGATCAAGATTCTCATTCATATTCAAATATAGTCAAAAGTTGACTTTAGAATAATTGAAAAAGACAACTTAATGTTCAGTAATTTTTTCTTCCTTGGCAATAGGAATTGATTGAGGAACATAATCTTCTTTTTTACCAGGCTTACTATAATCATAAGCCCATCTGTATACTTCAGGAATTTTACCAGGCCAATTACCATGAATATGCTCAACAGGTGCTGTCCATTCTAAAGTATTTGATTTCCAAGGGTTTTTTTCAGCTTTTTTTCCAAAATACATACTATGTATAAAATTATATAAGAAAATAAGTTGAGCTAAACCTGTAACTAAAGCGAAAACAGTTATTAAAACGTTTATATCCGCAAGATCATCAAAATATGGAAAAGCAGTATTCGTATAATATCTTCGAGGAAGTCCTGCCATACCAATAAAATGCATTGGAAAAAATATACCATAAGCTCCAATAGCTGTAATCCAAAAATGTACATAACCTAATGACTTATTCATCATTCTTCCATACAACCTAGGGTACCAATGATATACTCCAGCAAATAAACCATAAAGGGCAGATATCCCCATTACTAAATGGAAGTGAGCTACCACAAAATAAGTATCGTGAACATTAATATCTAAAGCACTATCTCCTAGTATAATTCCTGTTAATCCTCCCGTTATAAAAGTGGAAACTAAACCAATTGAGAAGAGCATAGCAGGATTTAATTGTAGATTACCTTTCCACAAAGTAGCTATATAATTAAAGGCTTTTACTGCAGATGGAATGGCAATTAAAAGAGTTGTAAAGGTAAATACAGAACCTAAAAATGGATTCATTCCAGTCACAAACATGTGATGTCCCCACACTATAGTTGAAAGAAATGCAATTGCTAAAATTGAAGCTACCATAGCTCTATAACCAAATATAGGTTTTCTTGAATTTGTCGCAATTATTTCAGATGTAATTCCTAATGCTGGAAGTAAAACTATGTACACTTCAGGGTGCCCTAAAAACCAAAATAAATGTTCAAAGAGCACAGGTGAACCACCTTGATAATGTAAAACTTCACCTTGAATAAAAATATCTGACAAAAAGAAGGATGTCCCAAAACTTCTGTCCATAATTAAAAGTAAAGCAGCTGATAATAAAACTGGAAAGGAAATTACACCAATTATTGCAGTAACAAAAAACGCCCAAATAGTCAAAGGCAATCTGAACATACTCATTCCTTTTGTTCTTAAATTTAGTACTGTAACAATATAATTTAATGAACCCAAAAGGGACGAAGCAATAAAGAAAGCCATAGATACAAGCCAAAGTGTCATCCCTGCACCAGAACCAGGCTGGGCTTGTGGAAGGGCGCTTAATGGTGGGTATATTGTCCAACCAGCAGCAGCTGGACCAGCCTCAACAAAAAGTGAAGCGACCATAATTACACTTGAAATAAAAAATAACCAATAAGCTACCATGTTCAAAAATCCTGAGGCCATATCTCTTGCTCCTATTTGTAAAGGAATTAACAGGTTGCTAAATGTCCCACTTAATCCGGCGGTTAAAACAAAAAATACCATGATTGTACCATGGATAGTTACTAGTGCTAAATATATATTAGGATCCATAACACCATCCGGGGCCCACCTGTCTCCTAAAAATATTTCAAAAACAGAGAATGATTCTTCAGGCCATGCAAGTTGAATTCTAAACAATAGTGACATTAATACACCAATTATACCCATAACAATTACGCCAGTAACAAAGTATTGTTTGGCAATCATTTTGTGGTCTTGACTAAAAATCCATTTAGTTATAAAAGTTTCTTTGTGATGATGCTCATCGTGATTTTCTACGTTATTATTTACTGCTACAGACATATTATTATTTATTGTATGATTTCAGAAAATGTATTCTGTTGATTCAACCATTTATTAAAATCTTTTTCAGATTCTACAACAATCTTCATTTGCATGTTGTAATGTGAAGATCCACATATTTTTGCGCAAAGAAGTAAATAGTCAAATTGATATGGTTCTAATGGCTCCTCACCTTTAGCAATTAATTCTTGACTATTATCGTATCTAATTTTATTAATTCTATTAACCTTATCTACTACATCGGGGTTCATTCTCATATCAGCGGTAGTTTTTGTTGGAGTAAAAGAAAATTCAGTTATCATTCCTGGAACACAATTCATCTGAGCTCTAAAATGAGGCATATAAGCTGAATGTAATACATCCTGAGATCTAATTTTAAAAATAACTTTTCTGTCAACAGGTAAATGGAATTCATTGGTAACAACAATATCATCTAATCCATTAGGATCTGATGAATCAATACCGACAATATTTCTTCCATCAAAATCGTTTAGAAATCTAACATTTGCATCACCCAAAACATTATCATCACCTGAGTATCTAGCCTTCCAGTTCCATTGGGCTGCATATAATTCCACAACTAAGGCATCTTCATCCTCATCAAAATTCATAATATCGGACCAAGTACTCATTCCATATAAAATTAAAACAAAAAGAACAATTGCAGGTATTACAGTCCAAACTAATTCAAGTCTATTATTGTGGGTTATAAATGCTGCCTTCCTTCCCTTTGTTCCTCTAAACTTATACGTGTAGTAATGTAATAGTGCTTGAGTAATTGTCTGCACTATAAATATTACTATAAATGATATGACTAACAATCTATCATATGTATATCCATGCTCCGATGCAGATTCGGGGAGAAGAACTTTTGTATATGAAACAAAAGAATATATAGTAACAAGATATATGAAAACTAAGAAAGCAAACATCAACTTTCCATGCAGGTCATTATCCTTGTAATTAGCAATTTGGGAAGTATCTTTCTTCTTTCCTAAGTTCGAGACTTCAAAAATTTTTACAATCTGCCAGACTGATATTGAAATCAAGATTACAGTTATTAATGAGAAAATTATTGTTGTCATTCTTTAAACATTAAAATGGGTAAATAAACTTTTTACTTTCTTCATTAAAAGGATCTCCTTTGACTTCAAGAGGAGCTTTTTCTAATGATGAGAAAACAATATATATAAACAAACCTGCAAAGAACATTATTGAGCTTATCTCAGGAATACCAATAAACCATTGATCACCAACTGCAGAAGGCATTATCATGTTAAATACATCCATATAGTGACCCACTAAAATCACAATACCAGCCATTACTAATATCCAATTTACACGCTTTAAACTACTACTTACTAACAATAAAAATGGTAAAATAAAGTTGATTACAACCATTCCCCAAAAAGGAATTGTATAATCTTCTATTCTTGAAATAAAATAAACTACTTCTTCAGGGATATTGGAATACCATATTAACATAAATTGTGAAAACCACAAATAAGTCCAAAATACACTAAATCCAAACATAAATTTACCCAAATCATGAAGATGATTATCATTTACATTTGGTAAATAACCATTGGATTTCAAATAAATTGAAATTAAAGCAATCGTAGTAATTCCAGATACTGCCATACTTGCAAATACATACCAACCAAATAGCGTGCTAAACCAATGTGGATCAATAGACATTATCCAATCCCAGGACATCATTGATTCGGTAACTAAGAAAAAAACTAGAAATCCAGCTGCAAGTTTGAAGTTTTTTATGTGATAATTATTGTCATTTGATTTATCTTGTAAAAGTGAAAATTTTCGTGATAAATATCTGTACAAATACCATCCAGATAAATAAATAACAGCTCGGATTAAGAAAAAATATGGTTCTAAATATCCACTTTTAGCTTTTATGATTTTATCATATTCAACTACCTCAGGATCCATCCAAATAAATAAATGATTTAAGTGGAATACAGAGAGTAATAAAATTAGTAGAAGTATCAAACCCCCAGGTAATAAATAAGCAGTTATTCCTTCCATAACTCTAAATAGTACTGGTGACCATCCTGACTGAGAAGCCCTTTGAATTGCATAAAATGCAAGTGTCCCAAGTGAAATCATAAAAAAGAAAAATGCAGCAACATAAAGTGCTGCCCAAGGTCTATTGGCTAACTGATGATATACATGCTCGTCGTGTGACATGTGTCCACCGCCTTCCTTAGATTCATATTTATTATAATATTGAGAAGATTTATCATGATCTGAGCTGTGTTCATAATCATGATCATGGCTAGCAACCATCTCTTTTGATTCTTCAATATTACTTGGTGCAGAATAGAAACCAAAAGCTATTCCCAACAAACCTATGATTATCAGAGAAAATGAAAAGATTTTAATTTTTTTTGTTAGTTTAAACATTAAATTATTTTATTAATTCATTTCTTAATTCTAGAACATATTGGGATATTTTCCATCTCTCTTCTTGATTAACTTGGGATGCATGTGAACCCATCAAGTTTATACCATGCATTAAAACATGATATATACTTCCTTCAGTAATATCTCTATCTGCATAGCTAGGTATACCTAGAAACTTTTCTCTTTGCATCAAAATTCCTTGACCATCACCTTTTGATCCGTGACATACAGAACAATAAATCTCATAAAGTTCTTTTCCTTTTTTAATATTTTCATCAGTTTTATCCAAAGGAGATTTTAAATTAGCTTTGGCAAGAGCATATCCCTCATTAGAATCTTCATATTCATAAGGTTCCCATCCTCTGGATATCGTGCCTACAACTGGTTTTTGAGCCTCAATTCCATTGGAAAAAGCGTCTGATTCATCGTAAGTGCCATAACCGACAGATTCGTACATATTTGGGAAATACTGATAATTTGGCTTAGATGGATCAAAGCAAGAGACTATAGTCAGCAAGGATAATATGTACAAATAATTTAATTTATTCATTCTTATTTTCAACAATATCAATTTTAAAAATATCTGTTTTATTAATTTTTGCTTTTAAGTCTTTTTCATTATTGCTAATGGGAATTTGAATTAAAAACTTATCATCAGTTGTTTCCGGAATTGGATTTTCAGCTTTTTTAAAAGGCCACAATCTACTTCTCAAATAAAAAGTAATTACCATTAGGTGAGCAGTAAAGAATACGGTTAACTCAAAAATTACTGGAACAAAAGCTGGAATATTTTCAATCAAGCTAAAACTTGGCTTTCCTCCTATATTTTGAGGCCAATCAACAATCATAATATAGTTAATCATCAGTATTCCAAAGGCAAGACCAACGCAGCCATAAATAAAAGCTGTAATTGCTAATCTTGTTGGTTCTAGTTTTAAAATATGATCTAAACCATGTACAGGAAATGGAGTAAAAACATCTTCAATGTATACACCCTCTTTCTTTAGATACTTAACAGCATCCATCAACTTGTCATCATCGTCATATATAGCATGTAAAAATTTATTTGCCATTTTTATCTCTTATTTTTTTATAATTATCACCTGAGGATTTTAGTATCGTTTTAACTTCAGCTTGAGCTATAACAGGAAATGTTCTAGCATATAACAAAAATAAAACAAAGAAAAAACCAATAGTTCCTAAGAAAATTCCAATATCAATAAATGATGGTGAGAACATTGTCCATGAAGATGGTAAGTAGTCTCTATGTAAAGAAGTTACTATAATAACAAATCTTTCAAACCACATTCCAATATTTACTACAATTGAAATCACAAATGAAAAAACAATACTTGTTCTAAGTTTTTTAAACCACATTAACTGTGGAGAAAAAACATTACAAGTCATCATAGCCCAATATGCCCACCAATAAGGGCCAGTAGCCCTATTTAAAAAAGCATATTGTTCATACTCAACTCCTGAATACCAGGCAATAAATAATTCGGTTATATAGGCACAACCTACAATTGAACCTGTAATCATTATTACTATATTCATCAACTCAATATGTTGAAGAGTGATGTAATCTTCAAGATTACAAACCTTCCTCATAACGATAAGTAATGTATTAACCATTGCAAAGCCTGAAAAAATAGCTCCAGCTACAAAATAGGGAGGAAATATTGTAGTGTGCCAACCAGGAATAATAGATGTGGCAAAGTCAAAAGATACAATTGTATGAACAGATAGAACTAATGGTGTAGCTAACCCAGCTAGGACCAAAGATACTTCCTCAAATCTTTGCCAATCCTTAGCTCTTCCGCTCCATCCAAAACTTACAAGACTGTAAATTTTCTTTTGAAAAGGTTTTACAGCTCTATCTCTGATCATTGCAAAATCAGGTAAAAGTCCAGTCCACCAGAAAACCAATGAAACAGTCAAATATGTAGATATTGCAAATACATCCCACAATAATGGTGAATTAAAATTAACCCACAATGATCCAAATGTGTTAGGAATTGGAACAATCCAATATGCAAGCCATGGTCTTCCCATGTGAATAAGTGGAAACAGACCAGCTTGAATGACAGAAAATATAGTCATAGCCTCAGCAGAGCGATTGATTCCCATTCTCCACTTTTGTCTAAATAAAAGCAATACAGCTGAAATCAAAGTCCCTGCATGGCCTATTCCTACCCACCATACAAAGTTTGTAATATCCCATGCCCAACCTACAGTTTTATTTAATCCCCAAACACCAATTCCAGTTGATATTGTATAAATAATACATACAATACCCCACATAAATAATATGAGAGCAATTGAGAAAACAATCCACCACTGCTTATTGGCATTACCTTCAATTGGTCTAGCAACATCAACAGAAATCTGATGATAAGTTTTATTACCCGTAATTAAAGGCTTTCGAATTGGTGCTTCGTAATGAGATGCCATTTATATACTTTTATTTTTATCAATATTTCTAACCTTTGTGTGATAAAACACATTAGGTTTTGTTCCTACATATTCAAGAAGATGATATACTCTTTCATCTTGTTTTCTCTTGTAAACTTCGCTTTCTTTATTGTTAATATCTCCAAAATTAAGAGCACCTGTAGAACATGCGGCAGAGCATGCAACAACGTCATTAAACTCGTTCGCATTAGCTTCCCTACCCTCATTTTTAGCTTTTAGTATAACCGATTGAGTTCCTTGTATACAAAAAGAACATTTTTCCATTACACCTCTTGATCTGACAACTACATCTGGATTTAATACCATTTTCCCTAAGTCATCGTTCATATGAAAGTCAAACTCATCATTATTGTTGTACAAAAACCAGTTAAATCTTCTTACTTTGTAAGGACAATTATTAGCGCAATATCTTGTTCCAACACATCTGTTGTAAGTCATATGGTTTTGACCTTGTCTACCATGCGCAGAGGCTGCAACTGGACAAACAGTTTCACAAGGTGCGTGATTACAATGTTGACACATAACTGGTTGAAAAACAACTTGAGGATTTTCACTTGGTTCTTCCATCTCTCCAAAAACTGATAATGATTCACCAAGTCCAGATATATTTTCTTTCTTTTCGATATCAGAAGAAAATTCTGATTCAGAGGAATAATATCTGTCAATTCTTAACCAATGCATATCTCTAGATTTTCTAACTTCTTCCTTACCAACTACTGGAACATTATTTTCTGCATGACAAGCAATTACGCATGCACCACAACCAGTACATGCATTTAAATCTATGGATAAATTAAAATGATGACCTATAGACCTATCAAACTCATTCCAAATATCAACTTCTCTGCTGTTAACAGCAGTTTCAATGTGATTTTTAGAAACCTTCGGAATTGGATTCCAAAATTCTTTATCCTTTGAATTAAATATCTCAAGAGTTGTCTCCTTAATAATATCACCTCTACCCATTAAAGTATTGTGTAATTGTACACAAGCAAATTCATGAATCTCATAAACTGAAGAAATTTTAACTTTTTGATGTTTAGAAAAACCTTTGTATATCTTAAAAGCATTAACTCCAGTTCTCATCTCTTCTTTAACCCCATCACTTCTGCCATAGCCAAAGGCTAATCCTACAGTTCCCCTAGCTTGACCGGGCTGGATGATTACGGGGGCTTTAATAACTGTATTATCGAGATTGATTTGAGCAAAATTACTATTTAATGCGCCATTGGATTCATTATAATTTTTTAAGCCAATTTCATCAGCATCAAATTTTGAAACAGTAATATAATTATCCCAAGAAACTCTTGTAAGTGGATCAGGAAACTCTTGTAACCAGGGATTATTTGCCTGCTGGCCATCGCCCATTCCAATTTTTGAGTATAAAATTAAATCATACCCTTCAGATTTAGATGAGGAAAGTTCAGATGCATATTTACTGTAGTTTAAATTGGTAAGATTTGAATTACTTTTCTTATCAACTAATCGTTTTTTAACTTTTGAAGAATATACTCCATCATGAAGTGAAGAATTCCAGTATGTTGAGGAGTCAAGAATATTATTTTTCCAATTATCTTTTATTCTGTCATAAAATGAATTTTCAGAATCCAACCAGTTCAGTAGACAATCTTCTAACTGCTTAGTATCAAACAATGGCTTTATAGTCGGTTGAGTTAAGCTAAATTCTCCATTTATAAACTCAAAATCACCCCACGATTCTAGTTGATGAGGTGTTGCAGCAAGGTGAGAACAAAAATTAGCTGTTTCATCAATTTTCATTGAAAAACTTACACTAAAATTTAATTTTTTTAATGCTTCGGAAAAAGCATTTGAATTAGATAAAGTGTAACAAGGGTTAACACCATTCATTATCAATCCCTTAATTTCTCCTTTATTAATTCTAGTCAAGAAATTATTCATTTTAGAATCACTTCCATTTCTAACTAATGAAACTTTCGATGTACTTTTAACATTAGACTTTAATAAGTCATTAATTCTATTTGTGATTATGTGAGCATTCAAATCATCTAATCCACACAATACAACAGATTTTGAAGGGCTTAAAAGTAATTGATCATAAACATAGTCTATTTTTTTTGCAAGTTTTTCGGGTACAGATTTTAATGAAATAGAGCTGTCAGAGAGTTTTTGATATAAATAAGCCAAAAATAGTTTTTGGTCGTCAACTGAAATTGGAATTCTCAGATCTGCATTTGAGCCAGTAATGGATAGATTTGATTCGACTTGTATGTGTTTAGACATTGAAGCTTTTCCATTCTCTTTATTTGGAATTCTGCCCTTTACATAGTCATGATCATAGTTTGAGCCTTGCCAATCACCTAAAAAATCTGCTCCAATTGAAACAATACACTTTGCATTTTGAAAATCATAATATGGTAAAGCTCTGGTTCCATACATTAACTCATGAGCATCTAATACTGAGGATTCTGAAATAGAGTCATATTCAATATGCTCAACATTTGGATACTTATTTAAAAATTCAGAAATAATTTTTTTACTTGTTGGACTGTTAACTGTTGATGTTAAAAGAACAACCTGCTGATTTAATGATTTTAATGAATTTAATTGAGCTTTAATATTTTTATTAAAGTTATTCCAACTTACATCTTCTTTATTGATTGTTGGACCTTGTACTCTTCCACTATCATATAAACTGAGAACAGAAGCATTTAATCTGGCATTTGCATAACCATTATATGATGATAACTTATTGTTATCAATTTTTATTGGTCTTCCTTCTCTAGTTTTAACAAGAACATTAGCAGAATCATACCCGTCAAATAATGTAGTAGCATAGTAGTTTGAAATACCTGGTATGATTCTATCAGGCTGAACTACATATGGTACAGATCTATTAACTGGTCCTTCACAACTGGCAAGTACTGCCGCGGTTGTGCTAAAACCTAAATACTTTAGAAAATCTCTCCTGTTAGTTTCAGAATTATTAACAGAGTCATTAGAGAAAATATTTTCATCAACTGGGAGCTTATCAACGAACTCATTGTTCCTAATTTCATCTAAACCATTATTTGGTTTTAATTCAATTTCGCTTTTCCAATATCTTTTTTCTTGACTCATTTAATCAATAATTTAATAATGACATTTACCACATTCCAGTCCTCCCATTTGTGCTACAGTTAATTTTTCAACTCCATATTTTTTCGAAAGCTCTTCATGAATTTTTGTATAATATTCATTACTTTTTACATTAACCTCAGATTCCCTATGACAATTAATACACCAACCCATAGTTAGAGAAGAGTGCTGATAAACAATTTCCATTTCCTCAATAGGACCATGGCATTCTTTGCAATCAATACCCCCAACATTAACATGTTGTGAGTGATTGAAATACACAAAATCTGGAAGATTATGAATCCTAACCCACTTTACAGGTTCAGTGTCTCCAGTGTAAGTTCTGCTTTCTTCATCCCAACCTACAGCTTTATATAATTTTTTTATCTCGTTTGTATAAAATTCTTTGGTATACCCTTTTTCGAGATCCTCTTCGCCATTGTACTCAGCAATATTTTGATGACAATTCATACAAACATTTAAGGATGGTATTCCTGAATGCTTCGATGATCTAACCGATGAGTGACAATATTGACATTCGATTTGATTAGCTCCAGAATGAATTTTGTGTGAGTAATGAATTGGTTGCACTGGCATATAACCCTGATCAATACCTATTTGCATCATCCAACCATATGCAAAATATGCACTAGATAAAAGAAACGCAATAACTGAACAAAAGACCAAAAATTGATTTTTAATGAAAAGCTTCCATACTGGAACTTTAAATAATGGTTTAGGATCTTCAAACTTAACACCATTTTTTATTGCTATGGCTTTCAGTGTTTTATTAACCATGAACAGCATGGTTAAAAGAATACAAAGAACTAAAATCAAAATGGCCAAAACAATATCAGTTGAGACAGACCCCGCTGTTGGAGCTTGAGCTGATGGCACTGCTGTGGAAGCTACAGCAACAGGTTCAGGGACGTAATCAGTGTAAGCCAAAATATTGTCAATATCCATATTTGAAAGTTGTGGAAAAGCATTCATTGCAGCTTTATTCCATTCTTCCCAAATCGCAACTGCCCTTTCATCACCAGATTTAATCATTGCATTACTGTTCTTGATCCAAGTATACAGCCATTCCTTTTCGTATTTAGCTGAAACACCAGCAAGTGCAGGACCTATTAGGTTTTTATTTAACTTATGACAAGCAGCACAATTTGCATTAAATAAAGATTTACCTTTTGCAATATCTACTTCTTGAGAAAAAGAATTAAATGAAAAAGAAAAAATAAGAATTACAAGCGCAAAAAATCTAGAGACAGTAAGTTTCTTAAAAGATTGACTTAAGTTTTTGTTTTTATTAGTTTCCAACAATTAAAAAATTGCTTGATTTTAGAATACAAAAATAATAAACAATAATCAGACAAAAAATATATTTTGAATCTATTTTTCAATTTTTAACATTTATAAATAATCCTAATACTATATTAAAAAAAAAACAATAATTTCTTTCATACTAAAGGACTATATTTGTTGTTAATGAATAAAAATATATTAAGCATTTTTTGGATGTTTTTTTATTGTTTAACATACTCTCAAATTGACCAATTTAATTTGACAAACAACACTAAATTCGATAGCCTACTAACTATTAAAAAACAGGTTGATAAAAAATTATTTGACAAAAATTATTATTCGATACAAGTTTTTAGTGGAAGTTATAATTTGGCAGACTCCATTTCAAAATTCGTTACTGAAAAATACCCAGTTGACAGTGCATTTTTTTATTTTGAAACTCCAAACTACAAGGTTAGGGTTGGAAAATTTAAGTCTAGAATTATTGCAGAAAAAAAATTAAGAGAGATTAAACAAATATTTAAATCTGCATTTATATTTAAACCAAAAGTCAACTAATTATTTGTTTTTAAGCTTTTTCTTGACCTTTAGCTCATTAAAACACTCTAAAGTATCCCCAATTTTGATATCATTGTAATTTTTCAATTGAATTCCACAATCATAACCTTTCGTTACTTCTTTCACATCATCCTGAAATCTTTTTAAAGAAGAAAGTTCAGTTGTGGTAACAATAATCCCGTCTCTGATTAATCTAGCTTTAGATTTTCTATTAATCTTTCCGCTCATCACCATACAACCTGCAATAGTCCCAACTTTTGATATTTTAAATGTTTCACGGACTTCAGCTGAACCTGTTAGCTCTTCCTTCAACTCTGGAGATAGTAACCCCTCCATAGCATCTTTCAAATCATTAATTGCGTCATATATGATAGAATAATTTCTAATATCAACTTCTTCTTTATCTGCAATATTTCTTGCATTACCAGTTGGTCGTACGTTAAAACCAATAACAATAGCGTCCGATGCAGAAGCAAGTAAAATGTCAGATTCTGTTATCGCACCAACCGCTTTATGAATAATATTTACAACTATTTCGTCAGAAGATAATTTTTGAAAGGAGTCAGATAGTGCCTCTACTGAACCATCCACATCACCCTTTAATATAATGTTTAGCTCTTTAAAATCTCCAATGGCAATCCTTCTTCCAATTTCATCCAATGTTATATGTTTTTGAGTTCTAACACTCTGTTCTCTCACCAACTGAGTTCTCTTTGCTGCTATACTCTTAGCTTCTTTTTCGTCATCAAAAACATTAAACTTATCACCAGCCTGAGGGGCTCCATCTAAACCTAAAATTGATACCGGCATGGATGGGCCTGCTGATTTAATTTGATGTCCTCTCTCGTCATAAAGTGCTCTTACTTTTCCACTATGTTGGCCAACTAAAATATAGTCTCCTATATTAAGTGTTCCGGATTGTACAAGTAAAGTAGATATATAACCCTTACCCTTATCTAGCCTAGCTTCAATAACGGAACCACTTGATGATTTATTTGGATTTGCTTTGAGTTCTAACATTTCAGCTTCCAAAATAATTTTTTCCAAAAGTTCATCTATACCAATTCCCTTTAGAGCTGAAATATCGTGGGACTGAATTTTACCTCCCCAATCTTCAACTAATAAATTCATTCCTGACAACTTTTCTTTTATTTTTTCAGGATTTGAAACATCTCTATCAATTTTATTAATTGCAAAAACGATTGGTACCCCAGCTGCTTGAGCATGGCTAATTGCTTCTTTTGTTTGAGGCATTATGTCATCATCAGCTGCGATCACTATTACTACAATATCTGTAAGTTGAGTTCCTCTAGCCCTCATAGCTGTAAAAGCTTCATGGCCCGGGGTATCTAAAAATGTTATTTTATTTCCATTCTTTAATTTCACATTATATGCTCCAATATGCTGGGTTATTCCACCAGACTCTCCAGCTATAACATTTTCTTTTCTAATAAAATCCAATAATGATGTTTTACCATGATCAACGTGACCCATTACTGTGACTATTGGCGGGCGAGGTAAAAGGTCATCTATGGAGTCAGTATCCTCTTGAATTGATTCTTCAATTTCAGCAGTAACAAAATCTACTTCAAATCCAAACTCATCAGCAACAACAGAAAGAGTTTCAGCATCTAATCTTTGGTTCATTGTAACCATTATTCCTAATGACATACATGCTGAAATAATATCATTTCCAGAAACTTCCATCATTGAAGCTACTTCTCCAACAGTAATAAATTCAGTAACTTGAATTATTTTCTTGTCAGAATCGATTTTTTCTTGATCCTCAGATCTTTTTTTATGACTATCTCTTTTTTCTTTTCTGTATTTTGCAGCATTAGATTTTGAAGATGTCTGTAATTTTTCAAGGGTTTCTCTAATCTGCTTTTGAACAATATCGTCATTCGGAAGAGAGTCAGAACTTTTTATTTTTTTTTGTTTGCTAATAACTGTTTTTGAAACATCTCTATTCGATGGAATATCTTTAGCAATTCTTCTTCTTTTTCTCTTATTTTTTAGAGTATCATTATCAGCTTCTGATTTTTTGAATTGATCCAAATTAATTTTTTCACCGGTCTTTTTTAGCCCAGAAAGCTTCTCATATTTTGTATGAATCTTAGATTCTAAATTTTCAGAGGATTGATTTTGATTTTCGTCTTTTATAAATAGTTTATCTTTATTTTCATTTACTTCATCCTTAACATCTTGAACAATAGTTTTTTCATTTAAATTTATTTCACCTACTTTTCTAAATTGATGAATAGATGATTTTGAAGTTATAATTCTGTTCCTACTTTTTTCTTCTTTTTCTTGCTCAAATTTAATCCTTAACTCTTCTTTTTCTTTTTGCTTTTCTTCTGTTAAATCATGAGATTCAACTTTACTAGATCTATCAGAGCTAAACTCAGATACCAATAAGTCGTATTGATTTTGAGAAATTTTAGTTGTTGGTCTTGGTTCTATTTCATGACCATTTGATGAAAGAAATTCAACAATTCTTTCTAAAGAAATATTAAATTCTCTAATGACCTTATTTAACCTAATTTTATTTAATTCGCTCATTAATTTTTTTCGAACTCTTCACTAAGTATTTTTCTTACATCAATAATTGTTTCTTCTTCTAAATCTGTTCTTTTGGCTAAATCATCAACATCTTGCTCAAGTATACTTTTAGCAGTGTCCAATCCAGCTTTTTTAAATTCCTGTATTATCCATGAATCAATTTCATCAGAAAACTCTGTAAGCTCAACATCTTCTTCAGAACCTTCTCTAAAAACATCAATTTCATATCCAGTAAGCTGTCCAGCTAATTTAATATTATAACCTCCTCTGCCAATTGCTTTTGAAACCTGATCTGAATCTAAATAAACCTGAACTGTTTTATTTTCATCATCTATTTTCAATGAAGTTATTTTTGCGGGACTAAGAGATCTTGTAATATACAGTTGAACATTGTTTGTGAAATTAACTACATCAATATTTTCATTTCCAAGTTCTCTAACAATTCCATGTATTCTAGAACCTTTCATTCCTACGCATGCTCCTACTGGATCAATTCTATCATCGTATGAATCAACTGATACTTTTGCTTTTTCACCAGGTATTCTAACAACTTTTTTAATATTAATTAGTCCATCAAAAACCTCTGGAATATCTTGTTCGAAAAGCTTTTCTAAGAATTTCGGGGAAGTTCTTGACATAATTATTGAAGGTTTAGTTCCCTTGAGTTCAACTGACTCAATAATCCCACGAACTGAATCGCCTTTTCTATAAAAGTCAGATGGTATTTGCCTGTCTTTAGGCATAATTATTTCGTTACCATCATCATCTAAAAGAATAACTACATTATGTCTTATGTGGTGAACTTCGGCTGTATAAATTTCACCAACTAGATCAATAAACTGTTTATATATAATTCCATTATCATGTTCATGAATTTTAGCAACTAAATTTTGTCGAAGAGATAATACAACTCTTCTACCTAAATCAACAAGTTTAACTTCTTCTGAAACATCTTCACCAACCTCAAAATCAGGTTCAATTTTTCTTGCATCTGACAAGGAAACCTGACTATTATCGTCTTCAACATCTTCATCTGCAACAACTACTCTATTCCTCCAAATCTCCAAATCACCCTTATCTGGATTTATAATAACATCAAAATTTTCATCGTCACCAAATTTTCTTTTTAATGTATTTCTAAAAACTTCTTCAAGAATAGACAT
The DNA here is from genome assembly GCA_902587325.1 of uncultured Bacteroidota bacterium. Classification (GTDB taxonomy): domain Bacteria; phylum Bacteroidota; class Bacteroidia; order Flavobacteriales; family Flavobacteriaceae; genus Eutrophosalina. The sequence goes on along the minus strand of CACIKV010000008.1, from coordinate 24,218 downwards.
CAATGTAACCCTGTCTATAAACTTTTCATCTTTAAACTCTGAAAAAGATTCAATTAATGATAAATTGTCCATATTTATTAAATTATATATAATAAAGGAGGGGACGATGTCCCCTCTGTTATTTCATTCTGCTGTGCAAATATATAAATATATTGCAAAACTTAGTTGGCCTACTAGGGGTCGAACCTAGACTCTTCTGGACCAAAACCAGACGTGTTGCCAATTACACCATAGGCCAAGAGGGCTCAAATTTAAAATAACTTTCAATTATACACCAGTTTATTTTAAATAAATATTATTAAATATTAAAATATAATAATTGATAATGTTTATTTATTTTAGTTATTCAATTTAGTTTTTTGAGCTTTTCAAAATATAATAAAATATTTGGGATTTTTTGCGGTTTAATTGCGTTCGTAATTTATTCACTAACAGTTGAACCAACAGCAAGTTACTGGGATTGTGCAGAATACATTTCAACATCAGCTAAGCTTCAAATTGGTCATCCACCTGGAGCACCCCTTTTTCAAATGCTAGGTGCAATTTTTTCGATACTAGCACTAAATAATGAACAAATCGCATATACTGTAAACATGATGTCTGTGACATCAAGTGCCTTTACAATTGTATTTCTTTTTTGGTCGATTTCTCTTTTGGTTAAAAAAATTCTTGGAGTAGGAAAAACTATAAAGAAAAATGAAGTAATAAAAGTTTTTGGATCCTCTTTTTTAGGTGCATTGACTTTCACATTCACAGATAGTTTTTGGTTCAACGCTGTAGAAGCTGAAGTTTATGCTATGGCAACCTTAATCTTATCAGTTTTATTTTGGTTGGGGTTAAAGTGGGAGTCTGAGTTTTACAATGAAAGATCTGACAAGTGGTTAATTCTAATTTCATTTGTTGTAGGTCTTTCTTTTGGAGTTCATTTTATGGGTCTTCTAGCCTTACCTTCAATTGGTTTAATTTACTATTTTAAAAAATATTCTGAGTTTAATTTTAAAAAATTTTTAATTGCTAATATTATTTCTGTTTCAATATTATTGTTCATTTTTAAACTTTTACTACCATCAACATTAAAATTATTTGGATATCTCGAAGTTTTTTTTGTAAATGATCTTGGATTACCATTTAATTCTGGAACAATTTTTACAGGTTTTTTAATAGTATTAACACTTTACTATTTATTTAACTACTCTATCAAAAATAGACTTTATTTATTCAACACTACTCTCCTTTGTTTAACCTTTATATTCATTGGATTTTCATCTTGGTTAATGATACCAATTAGATCAAATGCTAACACTGTTATTAATGAAAATTCCCCGAAAGATGCAAGATCATTATTAGCTTACTATAATTTAGAACAATACCCTGAAACATACTTGTTTTATGGTCCTATGTTCACTGATGCGTATGCTGGTCAAGATTTAGATGAGCCATATAAAGATGATAAGCCTAAATATGAAAAAGATTATACTTTAAATAGGTATGTAATTGTAAATGACTGGAAAAATGGAAAGATCAATTCAAATAAAAATCATAGGGGTTTTTTTCCTAGAATGTGGAGTGATAATAATGCTTTAAACTATATCAAATATTATGGATTTCTAGATTTTGAGATCAAGAGGGAATTTAAAGATAATTCACAGATTGAAGAAATAGTTAATGATTTTAAAAATGAAATAAAAAATGGAGATGTTTCAGCTGAGGAATTTAATGAATTTTTAACAAATTTTAGTAGTTATATTAACATAGAAAAACCTAGCTTTCTATCAAATCTTAATTATTTTTTATCATTTCAGTTAGGTTACATGTATTTTAGATATTTCATGTGGAATTTTTCTGGAAGACAAAATGATAATCAATGGAAATTTGACGTTGAAAATGGAAATTGGCTTTCAGGAATTAAATATATTGACGAAATTCGACTGGGTTCTCAAGAAAACCTTCCAAGTGACTCAGTTAATAATAAATCAAGAAATATATATTTTATGATTCCCTTCCTTCTAGGGATATTGGGCTTATTCATGCTTTTAAAAACTGATTTTAAAACTTTTTGGCCTGTTTTTTTATTATTTATTTTTACCGGAATAGCTCTAAAATTTTATCTTAATGAAAGAATCTTTGAACCAAGGGAGAGAGATTATGCCCTTGTTGGTTCTTTCTATGCATACTCAATTTTTATAGGTTTGAGTTTTTTATTTTTTTTCAAAAAAATGAAAAATTATCTAAATGAAAATTACAGTTCTTTAATTTCATTGATCATTGTTTCAGCTTGCCCTTTACTTTTAGGTTTTAACAATTGGGATGACCATGACAGATCCAATAGATACACTGCACAAACACTTGCTAAAGCGTATCTAGATTCAATTGAAGAAGATAAGCAATCTATAATATTTACAATTGGGGATAATGACACCTTTGCTCTTTGGTATGCTCAAGAAATAGAAGAGCATAGAACGGATGTCAGAACCATAAATACTAGTTTGATAGCAACTGATTGGTATATGGACCAAATGAAAAGGAAAGCTTACAAAAGTGACCCTATAAAATCTCAACTTACACACAAACAATATGCTTATGGTGTTAGAGATTTCATTAAATATGAAGAACTTATTGATTCAGTTAGGTGGGACCTTAAAGATTTTATGAATTGGATAAGTAGTGATAATGAAAGAACTAAATATAAATTTTTACTTGAACAATATGGATATGAAAAATCTGATCTTAGTGAAATTCCAAAATTCACTCAAAACATGATTTTCTATCCAACAAATAAAATTAGATTTTATGTTAATAAAGAAAATGTTTTGAACAGTGGTGTTGTTAAAAAGGAAAATGAAAATTTAATTGTTGACTACATAGATATAGATTTGCCTGAATCAGGATTATATAAAAATCAAATTTTAATGCTTGATATATTATCAAAAAATGATTGGGAAAGACCTATATATTTCACAGGTGGAAGTTATAAAGATTCTGAATATTTGTGGATGAAAAATTACCTACAATTAGATGGCTTGGTTTACAAGCTTGTACCAATAGAAACACCCGTAAATCCTGAAAATCCATATCAAATGGGTAGGATTGATGCAAATACAATGTATGAAATTGTTAAAAAATGGAAGTGGGGAAATTCTGAATCTGACAAAATATATCATGACCCTGAAACTAGAAAAAATAGTATAACATTTAGAAGTAACTTACATAGACTAGCTGAAAAATTTATATCATTAGGCGATAATTCTAAAGCTCTTGAGATTTTAGATTTATCATTTGAGAAATTGCCAATTGAATATTTTGGATATTACAGCTTAAGTGAACCTTACATAAATAGCTATTATAAAATTGGCGAAAAAGAAAAGTCAAAAAATTTATTTAAGAAGATTGAAGAAAAGTACCATGAGCAGATTTATTATTACTCGAATTCAATGATGTTAAATTCAAATAAGTTTAACTTAGAAAAACACGCTGAAAATATTTTTACTTATAATGAAAGACTTAGAGGTCTTTTAGAAAATCAAATAAATATTGGAGAAGAAAAATTTGTTAGTGAATTTATTATAAAATACATGAAATCAACAGAAATATTTAAGGATTTATATGGTGAATACGACTTTTATAATTATATGAAAAGTTTTATAAAGCCGCTTTATATTTCTGAAAAAGTTACAGATGCAAGAAATTTATATGAGAAAATAAAAGGGTTAATAATATCAAGATTAAATACTTTAATTTCTGCAAATGATAATTCGAATTCAGAATATATAAACGATTTAATTGCTCAAGAACTAGAAAAATATGAAAATATAGTTAATATTATTTCAAAATTTGAAAATAAAAAATATCTAGATTCCGAAATTATTGATTATGAAAAATATTATAATCAGTTCTAACTTAGATAAATTCGCTCAGTAAATTTATAAGTGTATTGGCATCTTGTTCTCCGCTCTGTCTCCAAACCATCTCACCAGATTTATATATCATTAATGTAGGTAAACCCTTAATTCGCAAAGCTTGTGCCAACTCATTATTTTTATCAACATTAATCTTTATTACTTTACCCTTATCACCAATTGCAGCAGCAACATCCTTTAATACGGGATGCATTGAGGTTGAAGCTTCGTTCCAATCGGTATAAAAATCAAGAAGAATTGGCATTTCTGAATCAATAAGTTCACCAAATTTCGGCATATCAAAAATTTAATGCAAAAATAACATTTTTTATAAATAATAAATCATAAAACTATTAGTCAAAATATTTAGCTTAATAAATATTAAAATTTCTAGACATTAGTTTGTATTTTAGAATTTAAGTCAATGAATAAACCAAAACTTTTTTTGATTGATGCTTATGCTCTAATTTTCAGAGGATATTATGCTTTTATAAAAAACCCTCGAATAAATTCAAAAGGATTTGATACAAGTGCAATAATGGGGTTTTTAAATTCTATTTTTGATATTTTAAATAGAGAAAAACCTAAATATTTTTCAGTTGTATTTGATAAAGGTGGTTCAAAAGATAGGAAAGAAATTTTTCAAGAATATAAGGCTAACAGACATGCTACACCTGAACCAATTCTTGAATCAGTTCCTATTATTTATGATATTTTGAAAAACTTGGGTATTAAAACAATCGATAAAGATGGTTATGAAGCTGATGACATAATGGGAACAATCGCAATTAATGCTGAAAAAGAAGGATTCCAAATATACATGGTAACACCTGACAAAGATTTTGCTCAATTAGTTACTGAAAATATTTTTCTGTACAAACCTGCTAGATTTGGAAATGGAATTGAAATTTGGGGAGTTGATGAGGTTAAAAACAAATTTGAAATAGATCATCCAACAAAAGTTATTGACTATTTAGGTATGATGGGTGATTCTGTAGATAATATTCCTGGACTTCCTGGAGTTGGAGATAAAACTGCAAAAAAATTTTTAAAGGAATATGGATCTCTTGAAGGTTTAATTCAAAATACAGAACAAATTAAAGGTAAGTTAAAAGAAAAGATCGAAGAGAACAAAGATTTAGGTATTTTATCTAAAAAATTAGCAACTATAATTACTGATGTTCCCATTAAATATAAAATTGAAGATTTAAAATTAAAAACACCAAACAATAAAGAAATATCCAAGATTTTCAATGATCTTGAATTTAAAAGATTGAGTGAAACATTTAAAAAAATTTTTATAAAAGATAATATAGAAATTGAGCAAATTGATAAAAATTTTGACTTATTTTCTAACATTGAAGAGATATCAAAATCTTCAAAAAAAATTTTCATACAAGAAGTTTCTAGCAAAAAGTCTTTTGAAATTCTAAATGAAAAATTAAAAAAGGAAAAGACATTTTCCTTAGATGTAAATAAGGACAATATTTTATCGATTTGTTGGACAGAAAATTCAATTTACTCTATTGACATTAATCAAGGTGAATCAAATCAATTTATTAAACTGATTGAACCATTATTTAATACAAATTCTAGAATTTTTGTTTTTGACATAAAAAAAATTTTACGTTTTTTTAAAAAATATAATTTAGCTAACAACACTAAAGTATTTTTTGATTTAAAAATTGCTAACTATCTAATTGATTCAAACAGAAGAGATGACTTTGAATCATTTTTGAAAATTTATGGTTTTAATTCAGTTTTAGATAGTGATACAAAATCATATTACATTAATAAAATTTCAACAACAATTATAAAAGAAATCAGTGAACATGCTTTGGAATCACTTTTTGAGGATGTTGAGATGCCTCTTTCAGTAATATTAACTGAAATGGAAAATGAAGGAGTCAATATTGACACCAAACTATTGAATGATATTAATATTCAATTCGGAAATATTTTAAAAAAACTACAGTCTGAAATTTATCTAATATGTGATCAAGAATTCAATTTAGCTTCTCCTAAACAATTAGGTGAAATACTTTTCGATAAGTTAAAAATTATATCAAAAGCAAAAAAAACGAAGTCAGGTCAATACTCAACAAGTGAAGAGACTTTATCAAAGCTAGCTAATAAACATGAAATAGTAGTAAAAATTCTTAAATGGAGATCCTTACAAAAACTCATTACTACATATGTTTCAGCATTGCCAAAGCAGATAAATAATAAAACCAAAAGAATTCATAGTGTTTTTAATCAGACCCTCACAGCCACTGGACGACTAAGTAGTCTAAATCCTAATCTTCAAAATATTCCTATAAGAACTAAAAATGGAAAATTGATCAGAAAAGCTTTTATACCTAGGAATAATAAACATATACTAATTTCAGCTGATTATTCACAAATTGAATTAAGAGTAATTGCATCGATGAGTAATGATAAAAGTATGATTAAAGCATTCAATAATGATGAGGATATACACAGAGCAACAGCAGCTAATGTTTTTGGAGTTAAACAAGAAAATGTAAGTAATGAACAAAGAAGTCATGCTAAAGTTGTAAACTTTGGAATTATTTATGGTGTTTCTGCTTTTGGGCTTAGTAATCAAACGAATCTTAGCAGAGCTGAATCAAAAGCAATAATAGAAAACTACTACAAATCATTTCCTAAACTAAAAGATTTTACTAATGAACAAGTTGAATTTGCGAGAGAAAATGGATATGTGAAAACAATTCTTGGTAGAAAAAGATATTTAAGTGATATAAATTCTAGAAATGCAATAATTAGATCCTCTGCTGAGAGGAATGCGATAAACACTCCAGTTCAAGGAAGTGCAGCAGACATAATCAAAATTGCAATGGTGAAAATTAACAGAGAATTTCAATCTCAATCAATGAAAACAAAACTAATTTTACAAGTACACGATGAACTTATTTTTGATTGTTTAATAGATGAGATAGATAATGTTAAAAAAATTGTTTCATACAACATGCAAAATGCCTATAAACTAAAAGTTCCATTGAAAGTTGACATTGGTCAAGGTTATAATTGGCTAGAGGCACACTAGGTTACATTTATTTTACAAATCATTTGCAATTTTGATTAATTATTGTAGTTTTGTCGACCATTAAAATAATTGAATTGGAATCTAATAGTTTTAAAACAATTTCGATCAGAAATGAAGACGTTCAAAAGAAATGGTTTCTTGTTGATGCAAGTGAACAAACTCTTGGAAGAATGTGTTCAAAAATAGCAAAAATACTTAGGGGTAAACATAAAGCAAGCTTTACTCCTCACGTTGATTGTGGAGATAATGTAGTTGTGATAAATGCTAGTAAAATTAATTTAACAGGGAATAAGTGGTCTGATAAAAAATATATTAGCTACACTGGATATCCTGGTGGTCAGAGAATTAAAACAGCTCAACAAGTTTATGATAAAAATCCTTCAATTATTATTGAAAAAGCTGTAAAGGGTATGCTTCCCAAGAATAAATTGGGAGCTGCAATTTTCAAAAATTTGAAAGTTTATAACAAAGAAATACATAAGCAGGAGGCTCAAAATCCTCAGCCTATAAATTTAAATAAAATATAATTTGGAAGTTATTCATAAGATCGGTAGAAGAAAAACATCTGTAGCTAGAGTTTACATGTCTAAAGGAAAAGATAAATTTATTGTTAATGGAAAAGATTATAAAGAATATTTTCCCACTACAATATTACAATATAAAATTATGCAACCCTTTGATTTAACAAGTAACACTGGTAAATATGATTTGTCTGTAAATGTTTATGGTGGTGGTACCACTGGACAAGCTGAAGCTATCAGGTTAGCAGTTTCAAGAGCATTGTGTGAATTATCTGAGGATAATAAATCAGCATTAAAGAGTGTAGGATTACTTACAAGGGATCCTAGAATGGTTGAAAGAAAAAAGTTTGGCCAGAAAAAGGCTAGAAAAAAATTCCAATTCTCTAAAAGATAATTGGGTATTTGGATTCAAGTTCATTATAATAACATTGTCGAATTTCGTTAAATCGAAATTTAGTTTAGCATCTAAACTGCCTTACATGGTACGTTGCTAAATAACAAGAAAGTAAACTAAATAAAAATGGCAAAAGAAGTAGATATTAAAGACCTAGTAAAAGCTGGTGTTCATTTTGGACACTTGACAAGAAAATGGAATCCTAATATGGCTCCATTTATTTATTCTGAAAAAAATGGAATTCATATTATTAATTTATATAAAACGATTAATAAATTAGATGAGGCTTGTGTAGCCCTCGAAAAAATTGCTTTATCAGGCAGGAAAATTTTATTTGTTGCAACAAAAAAACAAGCTAAAAAGATAATTTCTGATTGTGCTTCTGAGCTGAATATGCCCTATATCACAGAGAGATGGCCAGGTGGAATGTTAACTAATTTTATAACTATCAGAAAAGCTGTAAAAAAAATGTCAGCTATTGATAGAACTAAGGAAGATGGAACATTTGAAACTCTCTCCAAGAAAGAAAAACTAAGAGTTGATCGAACCAGAGCAAAACTAGAAAAAAATTTAGGTTCTATTAGTACAATGACAAGACTTCCAGGAGCTCTTTTTGTAGTTGATATTAGACGAGAACACATTGCTGTAAGAGAAGCCAATAAGTTAAACATACCAATATTTGCAATGGTTGATACAAATACGGATCCTAAAAAAGTTGACTTTGGTATTCCGTCGAACGATGATGCATCTAAATCAATCGAAATTATTTTAAAAAATATTACTAAATCTATAAAATCAGGACTTGAACTTAGAGAAAAAGAGAAAGCTGAACAGGATGCAATAAAAGAGAATAGTAATGAAGAAAAAACAAAAGATATTAAAAAAGTAAAATCTGAATAATAAAACTATAATATGAGTAATATTACTGCTGCTGATGTAAACAAGTTAAGAAAAAGTACCGGTGCTGGAATTATGGATTGTAAAAAAGCATTAGTTGAAGCTAATGGTGATTTTGATTTAGCCATAGAAAATTTAAGAAAAAAAGGTCAAAAGGTTGCTGCAAAAAGAGCTGATAGAGAGTCAAGAGAAGGTGCAGTTATAGCAAAAGTAAATTCTGATTCAAAATCTGGAGTCATAATATCTCTAAATTGTGAAACAGATTTTGTTGCAAAAAATGAATCATTTATTTCTCTTGCTACTCATATAGCTGAATTAGCATTAAGTTCAAATTCAAAAGAAGATCTTTTAGATTCAAAAATTCAATCAATGTCTGTTCACGAAAAATTAATTGAACAAACAGGTGTTATTGGTGAAAAATTAGAAATAGGCTCATTTGAAAAAATTGACTCAGAATTTGTTGGATCTTACATTCATGCTGGAAATAAAATTGCTACAATTGTTGGGTTGTCTACTAATTTTGATCAAGCACATGAGCTAGCAAAAAATATATGTATGCAAGTTGCTGCTATGAACCCAGTTGCACTAAATGAAGATGGAGTTAGTAATGAGATAATTGATAAAGAAATAGAGATTGCTAAGGAACAACTTAGATCTGAAGGTAAACCCGAAGCTATGCTTGATAATATAGCTAAAGGAAAATTGAAGAAATATTTCAAGGATAACACCCTAATTAATCAAGCATTTATCAAAGACAATAAGATATCGGTTAATGATTATATTAAATCTGTAAATTCAGATTGCTCTATAACAAACTTTAAAAGAGTTTCCTTAGTATAATTAATACACCCTTTTTAAATACTATGATTATATTTACATAATCATTAAAATGCCTTACAAAAGAATTTTATTAAAATTAAGTGGCGAAGCTCTTATGGGTAACAGGACTCATGGTGTAGACCCTTTAAGAATTAAGGCATATTGTAAAGAAATTAATGAACTTGTAAAAACAGGTGTTGAAATAGCGATAGTAATTGGCGGTGGAAATATTTTTAGAGGATTATCCGCTGCAAGTAATGGTATGGATAGAGTTCAAGCTGACTACATGGGAATGTTAGCCACTGTAATAAATGGACTTGCTTTACAAAGTACTCTTGAGGAAATTGGTGTTCAAACGAGGCTTCAAACAGCACTTAAAATAGAATCAATTGCTGAGCCATACATAAAAAGAAGAGCTGTAAGACATTTGGAAAAAAAAAGAGTTGTTATTTTTAGTGCGGGAACTGGAAACCCTTTTTTCACAACAGACTCTGCTGCAGTTTTAAGAGCAATTGAAATAAATGCAGATGTTATTTTAAAGGGAACAAGAGTAGATGGTATTTATAATCTTGATCCAAAAAAACGCAAAGATGCTATTAAATTCGAATATCTAACATTTGATGATGCAATCAAAAAAAAATTAAAAGTTATGGATTCAACAGCATTTACCTTGAGTAAAGAAAATAATTTACCAATTATTGTTTTTAACATAAATAAACCCGGAAATCTAAAGAAAGTTATTGATGGAAAACAAGTTGGTACAATAGTCAATTAAATGGAAGAATTAGACTTTATTATTGAAGCAAGTGAAGAATCAATGAGTAACTCCATATCTTTTTTGGAAAAAGAACTTTTAAACATAAGAGCTGGTAAAGCTAATCCTAATATGTTGTCAAGCGTAAAAGTTGATTATTATGGTTCACAAACTTTACTAAATCAAATTGCAAATATTAATACCCCAGATTCACAAACTTTGTCCATTCAACCTTGGGAAAAAGATAAGCTTGAAGATATAGAAAAGGCTATTTTAACTAGTAATTTAGGGTTTAATCCAATGAATAATGGTGAATCTATAATAATCAGCATCCCCCCTTTAACTGAAGAAAGAAGAATTGAGTTAGTAAAAGTTGCAAAATCTGAAGCTGAAAATGCTAAAGTGAGTATTCGAAACGTTAGAAAAGAGGCTAATAATGAAATAAGAAAATCTGACGCTAGTGAAGATATGAAATCAAATTATGAAATAGATATTCAGAATATTACTAATAAATACACTTCAAAAATTGATTTGATTTTTTCAACTAAAGAAAAAGAAATTTTATCTATGTAATTATGCTAAAAAGATTACAAATTAAATCCGTATTGAACAATGATTATCTTGGAAAAGTTATCCTTGTTTGTGGTTGGGTTAAAACATTTCGTTCTAATAGATTTATAAATTTAAATGACGGCTCTTGTCTTAGTGACCTTCAATGTGTAGTTGATTACGAGAAACTTGATCAATCAAAATTATCAAAAATTAATACAGGCGCTTGTTTAGAAGTTGAGGGCGAAATAGTAAAAAGTCAAGGTCGAGGACAAAGTGTTGAATTAATTGCAAATAATATTAATGTTTTAGGAGAAAGTGACCCTGAAAAATTTCCAATTCAACCAAAAAAACATTCATTTGAATTTTTAAGAGAAAATGCTCACCTCAGAGTTAGAACTAAAACTTTAAGTTCAGTATTTAGAATCAGATCAGAAGTTTCATTTGCTATCCATAATTTTTTCAATAAAAATAATTTTTATTACATCCACACTCCAATCATTACAGGAAGTGATGCTGAAGGAGCAGGTGAAATATTTAAAGTAACAACACTAGATTCAAAAAAAAAGAATCTCGATTATTCTGAAGATTTTTTTGGTAAAGAAACAAATTTGACTGTCTCTGGACAACTGGAAGCTGAATCGATGGCGATGGGTCTAGGAAATGTATATACTTTTGGACCAACCTTTAGAGCTGAGAACTCAAATACTTCTAGGCATTTATCTGAGTTTTGGATGATTGAACCTGAGATGGCTTTCTATGATTTAAATGACAATATGGATTTGGCTGAAAAATTTATACAGAATGTAATTAAAAATATTTTTGAAAAATGTAAGGATGATATAGTTTTTTTAAGTGATAGGCTTGAAAAAGAAGAAATGTCCAAACCAAAAAATCAAAGAAGCGAGCTTTCTCTTCTTGAAAGGATTGAATTTGTAATAAATAACAATTTTAAAAGAGTTACATATTCAGATGCATTTGAAATTTTAAGGAATTCTAAACCAAATAAAAAAGGAAAATTTAAATATCCTGTTAAAGAATGGGGAATTGATTTTCAGAGCGAACACGAACGTTTTTTAGTTGAGAAATATTTTAAAAGTCCCGTAATTGTTTATGATTATCCTGCTAAAATAAAAGCGTTTTACATGAGATTAAATGATGATGCTAAAACCGTTAGAGCAATGGATATTTTATTTCCTGGAATAGGTGAAATTGTTGGTGGTTCTCAAAGAGAAGAAAGACTTGATGTTTTAAATGAAAGAATTGAAGCTTTAGGAATTGAAAAAAAAGAGCTTTGGTGGTATCTAGACCTTAGAAAATTTGGAACTGTAAAACATAGTGGATTTGGTCTTGGTTTAGAAAGATTAATTCAATTTATTACTGGAATGAGTAATATTAGGGATGTCATTCCTTTTCCGAGAACACCAAAAAACGCTGAGTTTTAGTTTATATACTTTGTTATTTCGTAATTTTAAACTTTAAATTGATATGCTTAATCAAAAGTTAAAATTAAAATTATCACAAAAGCTTTCTCCCCAGCAAATTCAATTGATGAAATTAATTCAATTGTCAACGCAAGAATTTGAACAGAGATTATCAACAGAAATTGAAGAAAATCCTGCTCTTGATACAAGTAAAGATGAAAGTATTGAACCAGATAATTTAGATGATAGTGAATTTGAAAAAGATGATAATTCTCATGAAGAGATTGATGTCAACGATTATCTTTCAGATGATGATACACCCGACTATAAATTGAAGTCAAATAATTATAGTGAAGAATCTGAGAAGAGTATACCGTTTGCTTCGGGCACTTCTTTCAACCAATATCTTACAGCCCAATTACACTCATTTTCTCTAAATAAAAAAGAACAACAAATCGCAGAATTTATTATTGGAAGTTTAGACCCTTTCGGTTATCTAAGAAGAGATATTTTAGATATTTCAGATGATTTGATATTTACATTAGGCATTGATGCTGACGAAAAATTAATTAAAGATATTTTAGACAAAATATATCTTTTAGAACCACCTGGAGTTGGTGCTCGAGATCTTAAACAATGTTTAATCTTGCAACTTAAAAGAAAAAATAAAACTAAAACCATTGATTTGTCATTAAAAATTATTGAAGAATTTTTTGACTTATTTTCAAAAAAACATTTTGAAAAAATAAAACAAAAATTAAATATTAGTAATGATGAATTAAAGGATGTTGTTTCAGAAATCGAAAAATTAAATCCTAAACCGGGTGGAGCTTTCAATGAAAATACAAAAATCAACTCATCAATTGTCCCAGATTTCACAATTAAAATAATTGAAGGTGAATTAAAATTGGAATTAAATTCTAGAAATGCACCAGATCTTTATGTATCAGAAGAATATAAAAATATGTTATCAGGCTATTCTGAGTCTAAAAATAAAACTAAATCTCATAAGGATGCAGTTATGTTTATAAAGCAAAAACTTGATTCAGCAAAGTGGTTTATTGATGCAATTAAGCAAAGAAACCAAACTTTAATAATGACAATGACTTCTATTATTAACTTTCAAAAAGAATACCTTCTAACAGGTGATGAAAGTAAAATAAAACCTATGATTTTGAAAGATATTGCTGAAAAAATAGATATGGATATTTCAACCATATCTAGAGTAGCTAATAGTAAATATGTTGACACACCTTATGGAACAAAACTGATAAAGTCATTTTTCTCAGAGGGAATCAAAAATTCTCAAGGAATTGAAATTTCTACAATTGAAGTAAAAAAAACACTTGAAAATATTATTGAGAATGAAAACAAGAATGATCCACACACTGATGATCAATTAACTAAAATTCTGAACAAAAAAGGATATCCAATAGCTAGAAGAACAGTTGCTAAATACCGTGAGATGATTGGAGCACCTGTTGCAAGATTGAGAAAAGAATTATAAATGAATAATATTTCTATTATCATTGTAAACTTCAAATCATGGAAGCCATTAGAATATTGTTTAAACAGTCTACTTAATCAAAATAATGTCAATACTGATATAATTGTAGTTGATAATTATTCTAATGATAATAAAATTGATTTATTTAAAAAAAAATATAGGACTATAAAATGGATTGAGAATAAAAAAAATTACGGTTTTTCAAAAGCATGCAATATCGGTGAGGTTCAATCTAAGTTTGATACTCTTTTATTTTTAAATCCAGATACAAATTTGAATTCAGATGTATTAGACCTAATTTTCAAGAAAAATATTGATTTTAATACAAATCTAGTAAGTATTAAACAAGTTGATAATAACAACAAGAACACATATGCATACGGAGATTTTTTAAACCTCTTAACTTTCAATGGAACACTAAGATACTTGTATAGACTTAGGAACAAAAAAACAAAAAAAAGATTAGAAAGATATAATCAATTTAGTCCAGACTGGATTTCGGGATCATTTATCATGATTTCAAAAAAATTATTTCACAAAATCGGAAAATGGGATGAAAATTTTTGGATGTACTATGAAGATATGGACTTATGTAAAAGAGCAAAGAATTTTAATAACAATATTTTAATGATTAATGACATATATTGTTATCATTTTCATGGATTGTCTTCAAGAATCAATTACGAAACTAAAATTAAAACAAAAACAGAGGTATTAATATCAAAAATAAAATATGTTAAAAAACATTTTGAAGGTTACAATAAGATACTACTTATTTCATTTATATATTTTTCTGTTTTTTTTGAACTATTAATTCTTTCTTTATTTTCAAAAGTAAAAAGAGGGGTTCTTTTTTATTTACTAAAAAAAATCTAATTATTTATTTCAGTATAATAAATTTCTAATCTTAACCTTTTATCAAAGTTTTCAGATTCGGGGTTTGGACCATAAATTACAGTACCAAGTGGATTAATAGCTGAAGATATTGGTATTTTACTAAGACTATAATTTTCTCTTAAATCTAAGTTTAGTGAATTTTCAATTGAGGAAGTAACAACTAATCCAAGTTTTGGAGAAATTGAATCATTTCTTACAATATTTTTAATATGCTCTGAAATCCTAATCTTATATTTCAACCCTTTTTTATCCGATTGATATTCAAGGAATCCATCATGATTTATTTTTTTATCAGACTCCTTATTTCCAGTTGAATTATCTAAAAAATAATCAATTAAAGGAGTTTGGTCTTCAATATTATACAAATACAAACGTGCAGGCTCAATTAATCCACCATAGGAATTTATTGTAGTTTGATCAACATAAACGGTTAAATTAGCTTCATTAATTAGCCATCCTTTAGATCTAATTTCATTAAGTATATTTTCGCCATTATTTTCAGTAAATAAGTCAAGCTCTAACATAAAACCTTCTCCCCCCTTTAAATATCCTTTACTTAAATTTTCAGAATTATTAACATTATCTAATATTTCTTGACTATAATTATCTTTATTAAACAAGTTTAATTGATTACCAGATAAAAGAATTTCAAAATCTTTATTTTCTTTCTCAACAGAATCATCAGATGTATCATCAGCTGTACCATTATCATTATATACATCGTAATCATAATTAATTTTAATTTTTGAATTTGAATAATCGAGAATCATTAATAAATCATCAGAAAAATTATAGGAACTTATAATTAATCCTTTAAAAAATAAATTAAAATTATCTGGATTCAATAATTCAACACTACCCTCTTTATTTAAAATTTTATCTTGAAAAAAAGCATTATCTAAAGGTATTTTTAATCTAGGCGACAGTCTTTCTTTAACTGTTGTTGATTCATCAACATCGTTAGTATTTGGATCATCTTCATTGTAAATTACAATTTCATTTGTATCAATTTCAATATTATCATCAAATAGGGTCTCTTTTGAAAAATTTTTAATAAAATGATCGTCCGAATAATACTTTTGAAAGGATTCAAAGTTATTAGTAGGGTCATAGTCTCTTAAATAATAATCTAACTCTTCTATTTTAATTTTAAAACTTGCATTTATATTTCCAATTAGTGAGTCGACATCATAAACAGTTGCTCCATTGTTGGGGTTAATTGATTCTGTGTCTTCATTGTCATTAATTCCATCTCCATCAGTATCTGGGTTCAATGGGTCTGTCCCATTTGACTTCTCAACAATATCGGAAACTCCATCACCATCACTATCGCTGTAAATGTCGTTACTATCAATATCGTATAAATCAATTACTCCATCACCGTCAGAATCAAATGTGTTGTTAAAAAAAGGTATTTCTAAAATAACATTATTTACAGTTTCATTTTCTTCGATGACTTTTATGTTATTAGGATCTCCATTTATTTCAGAATCAGAATCCCACTTACCAAAATAAGGGTTAGGTTGTGAGAGAGTTAATTGAGTAATAAATGAAGCTTCAGTTTTACCAAAAATATTATCATTAATTTGCCCTAGTTGATATGAGGTTAAACCATTAGATTTAAATGGTTGGATACGTTTTTGACTAGCAAATACAGGGATATTTTCCAGGCTTGTTTCGAATGTGTCTGATTTTAAAATCTCGGTTCCAATAGAATTATATTCTTTTGTACAAGATAATTCCGAAAGTATAATGAATAAAATAAAAATATTATAAAACTTATTTTTCATTTTGTAGAAAACTATTATAAAAATTCAAACACTTTTCTTTGTAATCATCAGAGTCAGAAGAGCATTCAAGGACAGGAATGTTTATCTCATTTAAAATATCAGAAAACTTTTCCTTAATATCAGAGTTAAAAATAGCTCCATCAGCATGTAAAAGTGAAATTTTATATAGATTTTGATATGATGAATCATTTAAAATGGTAACATTAGACTCATCAATTTCATCAAATTTTATTTTTTTTACGAAGTTTTTATCCATTTGACCTTCAAGGCAATTATCATATAATGAAACGATAACTTTAGTTCCTTCGAAAATCGGATCATTGTTATAATAATACTTCATGTATAATGGTAGTAGAGAAGCAATCCAGCCGTGAACATGGATTAAGTCAGGTGCCCAGTTTAGTTTTTTAATTGTTTCAATAACTCCTTTACAATAAAAAATTGAACGTTCATCATTATCTTTATAGAGTTTATTATTTAAATCTTTAGAATAACCCTCTCTTGCTTTAAAGTAATCTTCACTGTCAATAAAATATACCTGCATTCTTTCTTTCGGAATAGAAGCAACTTTAAGAATTAAAGGCATGTCCATGTCATCAATTATTAAATTTATTCCAGAAAGTCTTATAACTTCGTGTAATTGGTGTCGTCTTTCATTTATATTGCCGTATTTTGGAATGAAAATTCTGGTTTGACCTCCATTCTCATTAACAAGTTTTGGAAGAGCATATGTTAAAGTAGAAATTTCTGTCTGAGGCATGTAGGGAACAACCTCTGATGAAATAAATAATATTTTTTTTCCTTTCATAAATCCTTTTGTATTTAAGATTTACAAAATTACAAAATTTATATAAGATTGACATTAAAGTATTAAGTTTGCTTGCTGTTAAAGTTTTATTAATGATTATTGAAAATAAAATAAAAAATGTTGAAGAAATAATAAAAAAAAATAAAATTTTAGGAAATAAAATTTGCTTAATCCCAACAATGGGATCACTTCACAAAGGACATATTTCTTTAGTAAAAGAAGCCTTAAAAATGGGAGAGATGGTATGGGTATCAATATTTGTAAACCCTACTCAATTTAATGAATTAGATGATTATGAAAAATATCCAAGATCTTTAAATGATGATATTTCAAAATTAAAAAAATTATCTCATAAAATATGTATTTTCTCCCCTTCAACTAAAGAGATATACACAAATAAGGTTAAATCTGATGATTTTGATTTTGGATTTCTTGAAAGTATAATGGAAGGTAAATTTAGACCTAATCACTTTAATGGTGTTGCAACTATTGTAACTAAGTTATTTGAAATATTTATACCTGATTATTGTTTTTTTGGAGAAAAAGATTATCAGCAAGTTGTAATTATAAAAAAAATTATCGAAACAAATTTTAAAGAAACTAAGATGATTATTTGTGATACAATCAGAGAAAAAAATGGCTTAGCAATTAGCTCTAGAAATTGTTTCTTAAGTAAAAAAAAATTTATGGAATCTGCAATAATCTATAAGATGTTAGTTTTTGCGAGAAATAACATTAATAAAATTAATTTTAGATTATTAGAAAATATAATTGCCAAAAAAATTAATGAAATTTCTGGTTTTGAACTAGAGTATTTAGATTTTAGAGATGCTAATTCCTTAAAAAAAATTTCAACTATAAATTCAAAAAAACATATTAGAGCGTTTATATGTGTAAAAGTTAATGGAATAAGATTAATTGATAATATAGAGCTTAAATAATTATATTTAGAAAATGAAAATTGAGATTTTAAAATCTAAGATTCATAGAGCTACCGTTACAGGTGCAGATTTAAATTACATTGGTAGTATAACTATTGATGAAGCACTTATGAATGCAGCCAATATCAAAACAGGAGAAAAAGTTCATGTAGTAAATATTAATAATGGTGAAAGATTAATTACATATGTCATCAATGGAAAAAAAAATAGTGGAGAAATTACTTTAAATGGGCCTGCTGCAAGAAAGGTTCAAAAAGGTGATGAAGTGATTATTATTTCATATGCTTTAGTTGATTTTGATAAATCTGATAAATTTAAACCAACTGTAATTTTTCCCTCAAAAAATAATTCTATTAATTAATGTTATCGAAATCAAAGATAATATATTGCTGTTCTAATTGTGGTGCAAAATTTCCAAAATGGATGGGTCAATGTACTCAGTGTGGTGAATGGAACTCGATAAGTGAAGAGGTTATTAGAAAAAAAAAATCTAATGAATCTTTTTTTAAAGAAAATTCTGTAAGAGAAATAACTACTATTAACTCATGTGAAAAGGATAGAATAACCTTTAATGATAATGAATTTAATAGGGTTTTAGGTGGAGGAATAGTTAAAGGCTCGGTTATTTTAATTTCAGGTGAACCAGGTATAGGGAAATCTACAATTTTACTACAAAACTCTATAAACTCTAACGAAAAAGTTCTATATATTTCAGGTGAGGAAAGTGCAGAGCAATTAAATTTAAGATCTAAAAGAATTTCAAATAACCCAAAAAATTGCTTTGTTTTAACTGAAACAAATATTGAAATAATATTAAAAAATATTGAAAAAACTAAACCAGAATTAATTGTTGTTGATTCAATTCAGACAATACAAACTGACATGTTTGACAATAGC
Organism: uncultured Bacteroidota bacterium; assembly: GCA_902587325.1. Classification (GTDB taxonomy): domain Bacteria; phylum Bacteroidota; class Bacteroidia; order Flavobacteriales; family Flavobacteriaceae; genus Eutrophosalina. The sequence goes on along the minus strand of CACIKV010000008.1, from coordinate 5,057 downwards.
CAAGGCAGTACAACTCAAATAAAAGAATGTACTAGTATATTAATTAAGCTTGCTAAACATATTGGAATTCCAATTATCATTGTTGGACATATTACAAAAGACGGAAATATAGCAGGGCCAAAAATTCTTGAACACATGGTAGATGTTGTTTTACATTTTGAAGGTGATAAACATCATCAATTTAGAATCTTACGATCTAAAAAAAACAGATTTGGATCTACAAATGAAATTGGTATTTATGAAATGAATGAAAGAGGGTTACAAATGGTGCTAAATCCAAGTGAATTATTTATTTCTAAAAAAGAAAGTCTTGAGCCAGGAACATCTGTTGCTGTATCATTAGATGGTGATAGATCTATCATGATAGAAGTTCAAGCTCTTGTAAGTAGTGCCGTATATGGTACACCACAAAGGATTTCTAATGGTTTTAATTCTAAAAGATTAAATATGCTTTTAGCTATTCTAGAAAAAAAAGCAGGCTTCAAAATAGGTGTGAAAGATGTCTTCATCAACATAACTGGAGGAATTAAAATTGAAGATACAGCTATCGATTTAGCTGTAGTTGCAGCTATTTTATCTTCAAATATTAACATAAGTATAAATGGAAACACCTGTTTTTGTGCTGAAATTGATCTTTCTGGTGAATTACGTGGGGTAAGTAATATTGATAAAAGAATTTCTGAAGCAGAACGTTTAGGTTATAAAAATATTATTGTTTCAAATAATTCTAAAATTGGTTACACTGCAAAAAATATTAATATTTTAAAACAAAAAAACCTTAATCAAGTTGTGAAACAAATTTTTAAGGAGACGGATTAGGAATTCTATTACTAATTACATTTATTTCAGAAATAATTTCATCAGTCAGTTTAATATTTGAACTATCAATATTTTCTTTTAACTGCTCAATAGTTGTCGCTCCAATAATATTACTTGTTACGAAAGGTCTATCATTTACAAAAGCGAGTGATAAATGAGTTAAAGAAATATTATATTTTTTTGAAATATCATTGTAGAGGCTCGCAGCTTTAAATGAATTTTCATTACTATACCTTTTAAGCCTTGGAAAAAGATCTAATCTGCTATTTTTTGGAATATTTTTATTAAAATACTTTCCGGTCAAAATACCAAATGCCAGTGGGGAATAAGCTAATAATCCGACCTCTTCTCTTTTACATATTTCGGATGATCCTATCTCAAATAACCTATTTAAAAGTGAATATGGATTTTGTATTGTAACCATTTTTGGAAGATTTTTTTTTGAATATTCTAAAAACTTCATAATTCCCCATGGATTTTCATTAGATAAACCAATTTTTCTAATTTTTCCAGATTTAATTAATTCTTTAAACTTTAATAATATAAATTCAAAGTTGTCTTCCCAGGAGTCATTAAAATATTGGTAGTTTCTGTTACCAAAGGTATTAGTAATTCTTTCTGGCCAATGCAGTTGATACAAATCAATATAATCTGTATTTAATCTTTTTAAACTACTATTTAAAGCTGTTTCAATTGAATCACCTTTGAAACCAGATTTTCTAATATGTGCAGTGTAATCTCCTGGACCTGCTATTTTTGTAGCAAGAATAACTTTATCTCTTTTTTTTGTCTCATTAAACCAGTTTCCGATAATTTGCTCAGTTACAGCATATTTATCTGGTGTTGCAGGAACAGGATATAACTCTGCAGTATCAAAAAAATTAATGCCTCTTTCTAAAGAATAATTCATTTGATCAAATGCTTCTTTTTGACTATTTTGTCTTCCCCAAGTCATAGTACCCAAACAAATTTTACTTACCTTGATGTCGGAATTTGGTAATATATTATAATCCATTATAATTTAATTTTAACACCAATTGGACAATGATCAGAATGTATAATTTCAGGAAGTATGTAAGATTGTTTAATACTACTTGTTAATGAATTAGTTGCCAATAAATAATCTATTCTCCAACCTTTATTATTTGCTCTAGAGTTTGCCCTGTAGCTCCACCATGAGTATTTATTTGGCGATGAATTTAGGTGTCTGAATGTATCAATAAACCCATTATTTATAAATTTATCTAACCATTCTCTTTCTTGTGGTAAAAAACCTGAAATTTTAGCATTTCTAATTGGATCATGAATATCAATTTCTTTATGGCAAATATTATAATCTCCACCAATAATAAGTTTTGGAATAAAACTTTTTAACTCATTTACATAATTAGCAAAATCATCCATAAACTTAAATTTAAAATCTAATCTGTCAACATTGGTTCCTGAGGGTAAATATAAACTCATTATTGAGAAATTATCAAAATCTAACCTTATATTTCTTCCTTCAAAATCCATATAATCTATTCCAGTACCATATTCAATTTTATTTGGTTTTATTTTAGATAATATTGCAACTCCACTGTAACCTTTCTTTTTTGCTGAAAACCAATAATTATAATACCCCAACTTGTTGAACATTGATGAATCAAATTGATCTTGATTAGCTTTTATTTCTTGTAGACATACTATATCAGGATTAAAAGTTTCCAGCCAGCCTAAGAAATTTTTTCTCAAAGCTGCTCTAATACCATTTACATTATAAGAAACTATGTTAAGCACTGTTTAATAACCAATTATTAATATTAAGGGAAGATCTCAAAAACTCTTCTAATTTATCGATATGAATTCTTTCTTGATTCATACTGTCCCTCTCCCTAATAGTTACAGTATTATCAGTAACCGTCTGATGATCAACAGTTATACAATATGGTGTTCCTATTGCATCTTGTCTCCTATATCTTCTTCCAATAGCATCTTTCTCATCATAAGCAGTACTAAAATTAAGTTTGAGTTTTTTTTGAATTTTTTTTGTTATTTCAGGTAATCCATCTTTTTTAAGTAATGGTAAAAAAGCACATTTATAAGGTGCAAGAATTGATGGAATTTTCAACACAACTCTTTTTGAACTATCTTCTAATTTATCATAAGTTAAAGATGAAGTAAAAATAGCTAAGAACATTCTATCTAGACCAATTGATGTCTCTAAAACATAAGGTGTATATTTTGAATTATCAACTGAATCAAAATATTTTATTTGTTTTGAAGAATATTTTTCATGATTAGATAAGTCAAAATCAGTTCTTGAGTGTATTCCCTCAAGTTCTTTGAAACCAAATGGGAAGTTAAATTCAATATCACAAGCTGCATCTGCATAATGAGCTAATTTTTCATGATTATGAAATCTGAATAAACTTTTATCGATACCTAAAGATAAATGCCAATTTAATCTTTCTTTTTTCCAATATTCATACCACTGTTTTTGTGAACCTGGTTTTATAAAAAACTGCATCTCCATTTGTTCAAATTCTCTCATCCTAAATATGAATTGTCTAGCAACAATTTCATTTCTAAAAGCTTTTCCAATCTGAGCTATTCCAAATGGAATCTTCATTCTTCCAGTTTTCTGAACATTCAAATAATTTAAGAAAATTCCTTGAGCTGTTTCAGGTCTTAAAAAAAGGTCTATTGAACTAGTTTTTGTTGCACCTAATTGTGTTCTAAACATCAAATTAAATTGTTTTACATCAGTCCAATTCCTTGTTCCTGAAATAGGACAAACTATTTCACAGTCATCAATAATTTTTTTTAGCTCACTGAGGTCATCATTATTCAAAGCTTTTGAAAATCTATTATGAATAACATCAATCTTTGACTTATAATTTATAACTCTAGGATTAGTTTCTAGAAAAGTTTTTTTATCGAAGCTTTCTCCAAATCTTTTTTCTTGATTTTTTTGTTCTTTTAAAATTTTTAATTCTAATTTTTGTAAATAATCTTCAATTAGATTATCAGCTCTGTATCTCTTTTTAGAATCTTTGTTATCAATCAACGGATCATTGAATGCATCCACATGCCCACTCGCTTTCCATGTTGTAGGATGAGAAAAAATAGCAGAATCAATGCCAACAATATTATCATTTAGTTGTACCATTGATTTCCACCAATATTCTTTAATATTATTTTTCAATAAAACACCATTTTGGCCATAATCATATACTGCACTCAATCCATCATAAATCTCACTTGACTGAAATATAAATCCGTATTCTTTAGCGTGAGATACTATTTTTTTGAACTTTTCGTCAGACATATAACAAAAATAGCACTTTCATAACTAAACACTTACCAGATTTAAAAATAAAATTTTACTTTGCATTTAAATGAAATCAAATTATTTAATTATACTTTTTCTTATTCTAAGTATTTCATGTGCCAAAAGAGGAATTCCTGAGGGTGGTGAAAAAGATGAAATAGCTCCTAAATATTTAAAAGCTCAACCTGAAAATAATTCGATTTTTTTTAATGATAAAAAAATTAGAATTTATTTTGATGAATATATAAAACTAGATAAACTTAGTACTCAGCTTGTTGTTTCACCTCCAATTGAAAAGTTTAACTATTCCATATTTCCACAAGGTGGTGCTTCAAAATTTATAGATATTGAGATTAATGAAAAATTCAAAGAAAATACAACTTTTGTATTCAATTTTGGAGAAAGCATTAAAGACAATAATGAAGGTAACTTATTGCCCTATTTTAAATATGTTTTTTCAACAGGATCTTATATAGATTCGTTAGAACTAAAAGGTAATATTAATACAACTTATGAAAGGAAAAAAGATGACTTTATAACTGCTATGCTTTACCCATTAAATGAAAAATATAATGATTCAACAATTTTTAAGGAGAAACCACTATATGTAGCAAGTACTTTGGATAGTACATTTTTCAATTTCACTAATTTAAAAAAAGGCTCTTACCGATTAGTTGCTGTTAAGGACTCTAATAATAATTATGTTTTTGACCCTCTTAATGATAAAATTGCTTTTTATGATTCAATAATTAATTTACCAACTGACAAGGCTTTTAATTTAAATCTGTTCAAGGAAGTTCCAAACTATAAAATTTTTAAACCTTTTCAAGAGTTTTCAAATAAAGTTAGCTTTGGATTTAGGGGAAATATAGATTCTCTAAAAATATCCTTAAATAGCAATTTAGCAGAAAATTATATTACTAGA
>CACIKV010000007.1 GCA_902587325.1 uncultured Bacteroidota bacterium | reverse complement strand
ATCCAATAGTGATTTGATGAAATCCTCCTGAACCAAAATTAATATCACCAAATTGATGTGAGTAATTGTAAGAAAAAACAAAATCTTTAAAATCAATTCCAAATAAAGGAGTTACTAGTTGTAAAGATTGTTTTTTTATTTGCCCAGTCACAGAATCAATATATTCAGCACCTTCAAGGCTATTCCTAAAAGAAAATCCTGCCCAAAGTCTCCCATAATTTAATTTATAATATACCTTAAAATTGGTATCGATAGCTTTTTCTGTTGTTAGCTCAGAAACCTGAAATAGTATAGATGGTTCAAAAGACCATGGAGTATCAGTGTAAAATACATATCCTAGTGATGCAACCAATCTTTTGAAAGAAGTTTTATCCCTGGGATAATCATATTCAAAATTACCATACATGTTATGAGGACTAAAAAGAAGATTTTTTATTGTTAAATGCGCATAGTATTTAGAATTGACATAAGACATTCCTACATCAATATTAAAATATCCTGTATTTTCTAATAAACCTGAAACTAAAGGATCTGGATCAAATAAATCAAAGGATGTTTGATCGAGGGAATTTTGAATACCTCCAACACTTATTCCGAATGATAGCTGGTCAATCTCATCATACTTTGATGGATAAGGTCGTTTACTCAAAATAATATCATCATTAAAATTAATATGATGTGCATAAGTTAAATACAAACCCTTCTGTGAATGATATCCATTTTGATCATTAAAAACCGTAACGCCAATACCAGATCTTTCACTTAATCTTAAATCTGCAGTTAAAGTTTGTAATTCAGGAGCTTCTACTTGATCAAACCATTGCTTTCTGGCTGTCATTCTAAGTTTGCCACCAACGAGATTTACCCCAGCCATTGATGGATGTACTAAATAATAATTCTCAGTTAAATAATCAAAATAGACAGGAACACCCTCTTGAGCTTTAATATTTAATGTGAAAAATATGGATAGAAAAAATATGTAAAATCTCACTATATAATTATAACAATAATTAGACCTTAAAAATTATTAAGATTTAAATTATGATCTAAAGATAAATTAATTTTTCTTTTTAAAGAGAAAACCCAGCGGGATGAATAAAAATAAAGCAAAGAAATTAAACATATAAGCAACAACTGGGATCAATATCATTAACATGATCCACCAAAACATATTATTAGTTTTCACTAGATATCATTTTGTAGAGTTCCTTTTCGGGTATTCGTCCAAGATCATCAATTTCATCAATCCAACTATCTAGCGCGGCTGAGAGTTCTTTTAATTTATCGTGATATAAAGAATTGTTTGATAGATTATTAAGTTCAAAAGGATCATTTTCTAGATCATACAGTTCTTCAGCGAACTTTGGAACTCTGAACCAAAAATTATGATTTTCAGATAATTTATTTTGTAAATGAAGACTAGTTAAGTGTCTCATTAAAGCCATTTGAGTTCTGTAATCAACATCCAGAGCATGAGAATTTTCAGGAAAATAATTTCTAATGTATTTAAACTTTATATCTCTGACAGCTCTTATTCTATCTGGGTTTTCATCAAATCTGTCACTTGATGTAAAAAGATGTTCTCGATTTTTTTTAGAGCTATATTTACCCATGAAAGGAATACCTTGATATTCACTTGGAATATCAATTCCAGCTATGGACAAAACAGTAGGGGCAAAATCAATGAAACTTAAAAGTTGATTTTTATCAATTTTTTCTTTTTTTCCCTTTGGAAGCTTAACAAAGAATGGAACTTTTGTTCCAGTTTCATAAATAGCTCTTTTGTGTCTTGGAAATGGACCACCATGATCACTATAAAAGAATATGTAGGAATCCTCATATATACCCGAACTTTTTAAATTTTTAATCAATTCTCCTACCTGTCTGTCCATTTCAAAAAGATTTGAATAATTTACAGCTAGTGAATGTCTGACAATTGAATCATCTGGAAAAACTGGCGGAATAAATTTTATTTCATTTGGATTAACAATTAATTTCTCTTTATCTCTTGACCACATTCTGCTTTCATGAGTTATATCAAAATTGTATACTGCAAACAAAGGTTTATTTACTTCATTTAAGTCAATTTCTGAACGATAACTTGTCCATGTGGAATCGTTTATTATGAAATTATAATCCCCTTTGGATTGATTGTGTGTATGATAACCATTTTCTCTTAAAATTTGAGGGAAAGTTTTGATAGATTCAGCCAATTTTGAAGAATACTTTGGAATGCCTAAAACCTTTTCATTTTCATTCCTTTCACCAAGTTCACCAGTTCTTATGTACGAGTCATAAGTCATAGTTCTCATATTATGAGTTCCTATAGAGTTAGGATACATTCCTGTTATTATTGAACTTCTTGCTGGAGCACAAACGGGATAAGGCGCATACATGTTATTAAAAATTAAACTCTCTTCAGCAATTTTCTGTAGATTTGGCAGCTTTATATCATCATTTCCATTAAATGGTAGTAGATACTGAGATTGATCCTCAATAGTAATCCATACTATATTTGGTTTTAGCTCTTTATTGCAAGATATAATTAAATAAAAAGAACTAAGAATCAAAAAAACCTTTTTCATTTTGTTAATTTAATGAAATTGCATTGTAAGATAAAGTAGTTTTTTTTTTTTACATTGAATTTAATTGTGACAAAAAAAATTATTTCTTTTTTGATGATAAGTGTTGTAACGCTGTTTATAGCTTTAATTTGTTATTTTCATTACAATCAATTACCGATTTACAACTTAAATCTTGCATATAAGTTTATAAAAAACTCTTCACACAAAGAAAACTTTGAATTGCTTTCTAGTAAATTAGGTTACAATCTAAATGATAAATTACTATTGATTCATGCTGATGACTTAGGGTTGTCCAAATCCGTTAACGAAACATCAATTAAATCTCTTTTAAAAAATACTGTTTCATCTGCCAGCGTTATCATGAACGCTGAAAAGATTCAAGAAATTGCAGATTTTTCAAAAAAAAATCCAAATATCGATATGGGAGTTCACTTAACAGTTACCAGTGAGTGGAAAATTCATAAATGGGGAGGTGTACTACCTGAAAATGACATACCCTCTTTATTAAACAATCAAAATAACTTTTATTGGAATAAGAGAAAGTTTACTAAATATTCTGATTTAGATCAACTTTATAATGAGCTTCAAGCTCAAGTTGATCTAGCTATTTCTATGGGAATGAATATTACACATATTGACAGTCATGAAGGAGCATTATTTTTTGATCCTGAAGTATTCAAAACTTATTTAAAAATTGCAGAAAATAATAACCTTATTGCTTTTGTCCCAATTCAAGCAAGTGTTCATTTTGATGATAATTTTCCCAAACCAAAACATGCAATAATTTTTGATCAATTTTTTATGGCTGAAGCTGGTATCAAAAGCGAAGAAATGGAAGAATATTATTTGAATATTTTAGATAATCTCAAGCCTGGTTTAAGTCAAATAATTGTTCATTTTGGATTGGACAATGAAAACATGAAAAATATTACAGTTGATAAGATCGATTATGGTTCTAAATGGAGAGAAACAGATTATAAGGTTTTTAATAGTGAAAAATTCCTTAGTACTATTAAAAAAAATAATATTAAGATTATAAATTACCGAGATTTGACAAAATATATTAATTGATGAAAAAATTATTTTATTTAGTTTTTATATTCATATTCTCTTGTTCACCATTAAAAAAATATAACAGAACCTCTCAAAAATGGGAAGTTGATATTGCTAAGCTTGAAAACTTAGATAATTATGAAAAATATTCTAACGATGCACTATTATTTATAGGAAGTTCAAGTATAAGAAGGTGGATATCAATTAAAAAAGATATGGCACCATACGAAACAATTAAAAGAGGCTATGGTGGTGCTCATTATTCTGACATAATTCATTTTTCCAAAAGATTAGTGAAAAACCACAAACCAAAAGCTATATTAATTTTTGTAGCAAATGATATTAAGGGAAACAATAAGAATGATCTTTATTCAAAAAATTTAAGCGATAGAACTCCCTATGAAGTAAAAAGACTTTTTAAGTTTACTATATCTCAAATCAGATCTATTCACAAAGAAATTCCAATAATTGCTATAGAAACAACGCCCACACCAAGTAGGTGGAGTGCTTGGAAGAAAATTTCTAAAGCAAATGATTTAATTATGAATTTTTGCAATAGTAAATCAAATCTTCATTTCATCCAAACTAGAGATGAGTTTATTGGAAATAATGGATTGCCAATTGAAACTTTCTTTGTAAAAGATAGGCTACATCTTAATGAGGCTGGATACTCACTTTGGTCAAAAATAATTAAAGCTAAATTAGAAACCATACTTTAATTTTAAAATTAAATGTTGTCCACATTCACTTAAAAACAACCAATTTTTATGCTATATGAGGTATAAAAAAATCCAACAGAGAAGGATTTATATTTTTTTTCATATATTAGAGGATATTAAAAAGTATACTAACTTAAAATTTAAAAAAAATGGGATACACTCACACTAACAGTAAAGGTAAAACTTACCACCTTCATTCTAAAGATGTTACATTAAAAGGCGGTAGAAACCAAACTATTTATTATTTCGCTAAAGATTCAAGACCAAATGCTTGTGATCTTCCTTCAGGAATGAAAGTAGTAGAAAGTCCTAAAACTGGTCTGCCATTCGTAAAAGGTGCTTAAACCTTCATCGAAATGAAAAAATAAATCCCATCATTTGATGGGATTTTTTTTAATTATTTTGAGTGATAATCAGCTGCAGATGTTGCAATTTGATTAAATGGCTTAATATTAACTTTAAAACCTAATGAATTCGCCCAACCTTTAGCAACTGCTACTAATCTGTTTGAATAATATCTTTCATCAGAGTTATAATCCATATCAATTTCAATATTAATTTCTTTATTATTTAGTATCTGTGCAATTTCAATGCTTAATTCAGTCTCTTTCCAAAGCCTTTCCCACTTATCAATAATTTTTGGGAAATTATTTTTGGAATATATATAATGAACTCCAGATTGATTATATCTATAAGCTATTGCAGTTATGTATCTTGTATTTTCGTTCAAAGAATGAGAATCAGTTCCAACATGTATTTTAACATTTGGATACTTTTTGATAATACTTAATGTATAATCTAAAGGATCAATAGTTTGACCATTAATCTTTAAAAATTTTGTCATAAATTTCGGACATTACCATTTGCTAAGTTCTCTAAATAAGCAATCAATAGATAGTTCATAAATATCTCTATAATCCTCATCTTTCAATTCGTCATCACTATAATTAATTTTTTTCTTATTACAGTACTTATTAAAAGTGTCAAAAATTAAAGAATCTATTTTTGAATAAAGATCTTGATTATTTATCAAACAAACTTTGTAATGTTCTTTATCAATTCTTTTCATAATGATTACTAGTTAATAAATCTATTAAAAAATCAAATTAAGTTATTGTTAATTATGTTATTAATTTATCTACAGCTGTTAATATCTATAATCAAAAAATATTTTAAACTTATTAATTAATTATTTATCATTATAAAATAAAAATTATCATTTAAATTATATTTGCTAGAGGATGAGGTTTAATCTTATAATTTTAATTTTTTTATCACAAATTATTTTTTCACAGGATGAGAGATATATTCTAAGTACAATCGCCTTTTACAATGTTGAAAACCTGTTTGACGCTACTGATGATCCAAAAAATTCATGGGACCAAAATTGGCTTAATGATGGAGTATGGAACGAAGAAATTTACCGACAAAAGTTAAATAATATTTCAAAAGTTATACCTGAAATTGGTCAAGATTACACACAAAATCACCCAACAATCATCGGTCTATGTGAAGTGGAAAACAGAAAAGTTTTAATCGATTTAGTACAAAGTGAGCCAATGAAAAAATATAACTATGGGATAATTCATTTCGATTCACCTGATGAAAGAGGTATAGATGTTGCGCTTCTATTTGATAGACTAAGATTTAAACCAAAAAAAGCAAAAAGTTATCCTTTAAAATTAAAAAGAAATGATGGCCAAAGAGATTTTACAAGGGATCAGTTATTAGTTGAAGGATTTTTAGACCAAGAAAAAATCTATTTGATTGTGAATCATTGGCCTAGTAGATCAGGTGGACAAATAAAAAGTGAACCATCAAGAATTAAAGCAGGACAGCTTAACAAAAGAATTATTGATTCTATACAAATTTTAGATAAACAAGCTAAAATTATTACAATGGGTGATTTTAATGATGACCCAAGAGACTTTAGTATTAAAAATACATTGAACACGAGTGGTAAAAAAAATAAATTATTAGAAAATCAACTTTTTAATCCATTCGAAATTTTACATCGAAAAGGCTATGGCACTTTAAAGTACAGAGGGAATTGGAATATGTTAGATCAACTAATAATAACTGAATCTTTAGTTAATAATAAATCATTAAAATATATAAAAGCTGGTATTTACAATAAAAAATATCTTATTACTCCGGATGGAAATTACAAAGGATATCCTTATAAGAGCTTCTATAAAGTTTGGCTTGGTGGATACAGCGATCACTTTCCAATTTTCTTGATCCTAGCTAAAAAAGTCAATTGATGATTTTTTTTGACTTGTAATACTGAAAAACTTCTCCATTACAAGTAATGAAATAATCTTTTCAGTTTTTGTATCTCTAAATTTAGATACATACTGATTAGCATTTTTTGAAATAAACTTTAACTTATCTAAGTTATTTATATAATAATTTAATTTTTCTTCTAAATCAGAGTAATCATCTTTTATTAAAACATAATGATAATCTGGAATTAATTTTCCTTCCATAAACCAAGACTCATATTTTGGTTTTGGCATTACTGCTACAGAGTTAGAAGACATTACCCACTTAAGGTTGGAAGCTACATCATATCCTTCAATACAGAGAATAAATTTATGTTTTAAATGATAATCAATACTTACTTTTTTTTTATACCAATGGTCATATTTTGTGCCTTTATTAATTTGGCCCAAATCACAAAGTTTATTGTCAAAATATTTTTTGTAAAAATCAATTCTTTGTTTTTGATTAACTGCAGCTCTTCCAAAAAGAATATTTTTCTTTTTTTCAATTGGTATTTTATCATTAACAAATAAGAAGTGTCTTACTTTATTTAATTTGAGCAGAATTGAGTTTTTGTTATTTTCTGAAATTGGCCTGGACTTAACGAATGAGGGTCTATTTGGTATATAATTAACGTCACCAAATAAAAAATTTGCTCTATGGTTTTTAAAATATCTTGCTGTGTTATAAGCATCAAAAAAATATGTTTTACCTTTTTTACTAAGCTTTAAATCTGAAAGAAATTTCCAGTCATTTGAAGGCACGATTTTATTTTCAATTTTATTATAATAATTAACTCTTAATTTGATTTCTTTAAGTTTATTGTATGAAATACTATCAAGTATTTTCTGAAGCGAAACTTTATTAAAATATTTAGGAATCAATAAGGATAAGTATCCTTTTAAATAAAATAAAAACTTATTATTCTTTTGGTATGAAAAAAGAAATCTCATTCATTTCTAAAATAAAGATAACTTTTCTTGAAGCCAAAGATTTTGAAATTTATTATTTGGGTCGTATCGTTCCGCTTGAAACTTAATATTAAACTTTCTGTCTCTTGGATCATTACCAATACCAGAAACATACATCCAATTCCCATAATTACTATGAACATCATAATCAATAAGTTTAGACTCAAAATATTTAGCTCCCCATCTCCAATCAATTTTCTTTTCTTTAGCAAGGTAACTAGCCACATTCTGTCTTCCTCTGTTACTCATCCAACCAGTGTTTTTTAATTCAAGCATATTAGCATTTACAAATGGTTCAGGTGTTTTACCATTAATCCAATTTTCAAATATTCTTTTGTCTTGAATCCAATGATAGTTTTTTTCAAGAATTCCTCCAATTTTAAATATTTTATTACCATTTAACCTAGAAATATATTTAAAAAAATCTCTCCAAATTAATTCAAAAATCATCCAATATGTAGATTGGTTTTTTTCAATTTTAAATTCGTAATCTTTTATTGAGTGGTAAATAATTCTTGGTGATAATGATCCATTAGCTAACCAAGAAGAAAGTTTAGAGCTGTAATCTTTTCCAATTAAACCATTTCTTGTTTTTTTATAAAAACTAAGCTTTTTAGACTCCCACAAATAATAGTTAATTCTTTCAATACCTGTGTTGTATCCACCTTTAAATGGGAAAGCTGTTCGATCATCATAATTAATTTCATTTAAACCAAGATCTTTTAACGAAGGGATATTATAATCAATATCAATCATATTGGTTTCATCCATTTTAGTCTTCAAAACAAAACATTCTCTTACTTGTAATTTTTTTTCGCAATACTTTCTAAAACTTGTGAAAACATTTGAAATATTTTTTAAATCCACATCTTCAGGGTGAAAAAGAAATTGATCATTATACTTATACAGATCAATATTTTTATTTTTTAAAAAATTATCTTCATTTCTTTCATCCTGAGTCCACTCATCCTGAAGGTATACTCTATTTATATTATATCTGTCAATAATTTTAGAAATTAGTTTTTCTGGGTTATCAATTCCAATTACAAGACTTATGTTTATCTTTTTAAGTTCTTCTTTTAGAGATTTTAAAGACTCTATTAAAAAATTTGCTCTAAACGAATCAGTTTTTGGGAAGTCAAGAGCATTTATCTTAAAATTTTCTGGATTAAAACAAAAAACCCCTATTATTTTTTTTGAGTTTTTTAATGCGTGAAAAAGCCCAGAATGATCTTGAGTCCTTAAGTCATTTCTAAACCAAATCAATGAATTATTTTTTTCTACATCTTTTGCTACAGTATTTAACATTTTCCCAATTTTTTTCCCATTTTTTTCTCCAACTAAATGGCAAATTACATTTTACACATATTTTAGATGGAAGGTTAATTTTTTTCAAAATTAATTTTTATTAATATCGTGAAATGTTTCAAAAACTTTGCCATCATTTTAAAATACAAATCACTACCTAAAAATTTATTTTTAGCTTGTATAATGCTAGGTGCTAAATTTGATATTATTATTTTCGTTCTAAATAATGGCTGACCTAATTAATAATCCTATTATAATAAAAAAAGCTTATGATCATCTGTCCAATGATCCAGTTCTAAAATATTTAATAGAAAAATTTGGAGATAAAATCAATCCCCTAGATAGGTATAATTCAAATTATGCATTATCAATATGTAATTTGATAATTGAGCAACAAATAAGTTTCAAAGCTGCTATTAGTATCAAGAATAAATTTTCTAAAATAATTTCAAAAAAATCAAATGACGAAATTTTGAAAATGAAAAATGAAAAAATTCAAAGAATTGGAATTTCTCACAGGAAAGTAGAATACATGAAGAATGTTTTACTTTTTTTTCGTGAAAATGAAATGAAAATCAATCATTTGTCTGATAAGGAGATAATAAACAAACTAATTTCAATTAAAGGTGTTGGTATTTGGACTTGTGAAATGTTTTTGATGTTTGTATGTTTAAGAAAAGACATTTTTTCTTTTGGGGATTTAGCATTAGTAAATAGTATAAAAAAAAATTATTCCATTGACGATTTTAAAATTATAAAATCAATTACTGAAAATTGGAAACCATATAGAACCATTGCTGCACTTTTACTTTGGTATTCAATTGAAAATAAAATTTTTTTCAAGTAAATAATTCCTTGAAAAAAAATTTGTCAACTCTAAAATAATAACCGTCTTCTTCATGAATACTATCGTCGGGTAAGCCATTTTTTGTATGATATTTTAAAATATGATGTTTAAATTCTTTTAAATTTAAAATTTCAAAATCTCTTCCATTCAAATCTTTAATAATCATTATTTAATTGGTATTTTAATTTTTGAGATATTAATTCATATCCTTTATCATTTAAGTGTAAGCCATCCCTTAAAAAAAAGGTTTCATCTACATCTCCATTTATCATTATATTCTCAAAACATTTTAACTGAATTAGATTTTTTCGTTTTATAAAATGATCTGATATTAGTTTATTTAATAAATTAATTTTATCCATTTTAGAAATTCTTTCAATGGAAGGTTTAAGTTGAATATTGATAATTTTAATTTTTCTATATTTTTTTTTAATCATTTTAATTAAATAAATAAATTTTTTAAAAATCTCATCAGGATCAAGTCCAACTGCTAAATCATTTCCTCCGCAATAGAGTACTATTGTTTTGGGTGAGATTTCTTTAAATAAATCCTCAAAATTATCGATCATATTACTTATTTGTGATCCGCCAAAACCTAGATTCAGTGTATTAAAATTTTCAAAATCTTCATGAAAGTTTTTCCATAATCTTAATGTTGAGCTTCCATATAAAACAATAAGATCATTTTTATTTTTTTTTAACTTAATTTTCTTTTTAAGTAATGAGATCTCATCTTTAAAATCAAGTTTAAAATCAATCAAACTCTTAATTTGTTTTGTATACTTTTTATTTATGATTTCTACGACATTCTTCAAATTAGGATCATGTGGACTTGTAATTCCATAATCACTCATCTTGAAAGGTTTTAGAATTTCACATTTTAGGGTATTATTAGAAATTATTTTGTCAAAATTTACCATTACTACAGGGACTATATAAGGTTCAATTCTTGACATAGTAGCCAATTTAAAAGCACCAGATTTAAATTTTCCTGGCGAATTTTCAGTTTCACATGAAACCCCTTCAGGACTAATTATTATACTATTGTTATTTTTTAATTCATTTAAAGATTTTTCAAAAAAATCATTTTTAGAATCTTTTAATTTTTTTTTGGAAATATTTTTTGGAAGAAAATCTCTAGAATATACTCTTATGTAATCAAATTTATCATAATAGTTTGAGTGATTTTTTTCTGATGATAATGAATTTCTTATAATTCTAATACCAGGATTTTTGTAATATTTATTGAGAATAAAACTACTAATGAAATGACTATCGAGAGTAACTTGAAAATCTGAATCAATTTCATATTCAGGATTTGTATTTAAATGATTGTATATGAAAATTGATGCAGATTCGTATGGTAAGTTTTCAGAACCCTTTATAATCAAACTTGCGTTCAAGAAAAATTTATAAAATTGTGTAGCAGCTAAATTTCTTGCGTAATGAGCTGACCTACTCTTAGGAAGATTTTTAATTTTTGAATATAATTGAAAAAGTTCTTTCTTAAAATAATCTTCTTTAGATAAGTTATTTATCACTTTTTATAAAATTTGAAAGGATTGACTTAAGCTCCAAAGTTGATCTTACGTAATAACGTGCAGAAGTATTTTTTTCTCCAATTTTAATTGAAATTGAATTTTCAGGAAGAGCATTAAACATATACTCATCGGTAGTATCATCACCACAACAAAAAATAAAATCATAATCATTGTTAGCTAAGGCTTCATTGACAATATTACCCTTATTAACAGAAACGTTAGTTACTTCCAATGCTTTATTACCATCAATAACACTAATCTTATCGGTTATTAAACTTGATAGTACTGTCTTTAATTCAATTATTCTTCTTTTGGCCAATTCAGGATCTGTTTTTCTGTAATGCCATACTAAAGTATTTTTTTTATTTTCAATAAATGTTCCTGGTGTATTATCAGTGAATGATTGAAAAATTGGTGATACGTCATTTTTCCATTTAATATCTTCATTAGTCTTTGATATCCATTTTTTGGAATTAGAATATTTTATAAAATTTCCATGCTCAGCTGCTAAATTAATATTCAATTTTCCAAAATTTTTATCTAAAAAATTCTGATCTCTTCCACTAACTATAAAAATATCTAAATTGGTATTTTTATTGATTAATTTTAGTGATTTTAATAATTTTTTATCAGGAATAGCTAATGCAGGATCACTTTTAAAATCGACTAAAGTGCCATCATAATCCAAAAATAAAATTTGTTTATCTGAATTTTTGAATTTTTTACAAATATCTATTTCTATATTTCTGTTTATTCTAGTAGTTTTATGATCAGAGCTTAGATCGGATTTTTTAGAGAGTTTTTTCATAAAATCCTCAGCCCACCTTTGAACTGTATACCGTGAAAGTCTTTTTTGCATAGTACGCATTCTTCTTGTTTGCTCTTTTTTGGACATTTCTAATGCTTCGCAAATTCCATCAGCCATTTGATCTAAATCAAAAGGGTTTACTCTTACGGAATCAAATAATTCAATGGAAGCACCTGCCATTTCACTTAAAATAAGTACACCATCAGAGTTGACTCTAGTTGAAACAAATTCCTTTGCAACTAAATTCATACCATCTCTTAACGGAGTTATCATGGCAATATCAGAATTCATGTACAAGTCAATTAGATCATCAAAATCCATTGCTCTATAATAATACCAAACAGGCGTCCAATTAACAGTTGCAAACCTTCCATTAATTCTTCCTACTAATTCATCAGTTTCCTTTTTAAGATTTTTATAATCTAAAACATCTGATCTTGAGGGAACAGTAAGCATTACAAGCCTAACTTTTTCTAAATACTGTGGATGTTTTTCTAAAAAAATTTCAAATGCCTTTACTCTATTAATTATTCCTTTAGTATAATCAAGTCTATCAATTGATAATATTAGTTTACTCTTTTGTGAGGACTTTTTGTGAAGATCTAATTGTTTCTTTAAATGCGATTCTTGAGATTTCTTTAATTTTTCATGAATTTTAGCAGCATTAAAAAATTTGTCATAATCAATTCCCATTGGAAAAGTATTCACAGTAACTTCACGAGATTCATGAGATACTCGGTTAAAATTTACATCTTTTCTTAATATTCTTTTTATTGAGCTTATAAAATGTCTTTCATAGTTGTATGTGTGAAAGCCTACAAGATCTGCTCCCAATATACCTTTCAAAAGTTCTTCTCTCCTTGGAAAAATTCTAAAAATTTCAAAAGAAGGAAATGGTATGTGAAGAAAAAAACCAATAGAAAGATCAGGTCTTTTGTCTCTTATCATTTTAGGCAGAAGCATAAGCTGATAATCATGGACCCAAACTGTTCCGTTAGTTGATACATTTGAAATAACTACATCACAAAATTTTTTATTTACTTCATAATAACTATTCCACTGATCTTCATTAAATTTTGAAAAATCAATAAAGTAGTGGAAAAGAGGCCATAAACTTTTGTTAGACAAACCATAATAGTACTTCTCGATTTCATCTGAATTAAGATCAATTTGAATTAAATTTTGATCTATTAAAACTTTATCAATTTCTAACTTAGACTCAACAGTAAAATCCTCTGACTTAATACCTGACCAACCAATCCAAACTGAACTTTCATCTCTAATTGAATTAACTCCAGTAGCTAATCCTCCTGAAGAGGGTGTTATTTGAAAAGAATTTTCTAATTTAGTTACCTGGATCGGAAGGCGGTTCGATACAATTACATTTTTTACCATTTATAATTCGCAAAAGTATGTATAGCAACAAACTCCATGCAAAAAAATCTCTACTAAATTATGGTATAGTAGGAAATTGTAAATCTTCCGCATTGATTTTTGAAGATTCCTCAATTAATTGGTGTTGTTTACCACAATTTGATTCTTCTTCAGTTTTTGGAAAAATTCTTGATAATGAGATTGGTGGATCTTTTAAAATAAATTGTGATGAATCATTTTCTATTAAACAAACTTATTATAAGAATACGGCTATTCTAGTAACTAATTTTAAAAATGATAATGAAGAATTTGAATTAATTGATTATATGCCAAGATTTAAAAATGATGATGGCACATTTTATTCTTCACCTGAAATTCATAGAATACTTTTACCAATTAAGGGTAATCCGAAAATAAAGGTTAATTATGATCCCAAATTGGAATATTCGTCTGGAAAAACAAAAAAACACATTAAAAAAAACTTCATAGTAAGTATAGTTGAAGACAAAAACTATGAAACACTTTTTTTATATACAAACGTTAATAAAAAAGATATTTTAGAGCAAAATGAAATTAATCTTGATAAAAAAATATTTTTTTGTGTTTCTTACAACGAAAAAATAAATATTCCTAGTTTTGAAAGTATCTATTTTGAATTTGAAAAAACGAAAGTTTATTGGCTTAATTGGACAAATAAGAATCCATATTTTAAAAATTACGGTGATCAAATCAACAGAAGTGCAATAACTCTAAAACTTCTTACTTTTGAAAAAACAGGAGCCGTTCTGGCTGCTGCAACTACATCAATACCTGAAACAATTGGTGAAGTTAGGAATTGGGATTATAGATTTTGCTGGATTAGGGATGCTTCAATGGTTATAAAAATAATTACGAAACTAGGGCATGTAAATATTGTAAATAACTTTATAGACTTTATCGTAAATCTTATCCCTAATAAAAATGAAAAGCTTCAAATAATGTATGGAATCAACGGTGAGAAAATTTTGACAGAAAGAAAATTAGATCATTTGTCAGGCTTCATGGACTCAAAGCCAGTAAGAGTCGGAAATGCAGCGTACTTTCAAAAACAAAATGATATCTATGGAATTTTAATGGATGCTATTCATTTTCAAATTTTAAAGTTTCAAGATGATAATTATAAACATGAACAACTTTGGTCAATTGTAAAGTCAATTGTATGGTCGGTTAATAAAAATTGGAAAAATGCCGATAAGGGTATTTGGGAATTCAGAAATAAAGATATGCATTTTACCTTTTCAAAACTTTTGTGTTGGGTAGCTGTTGATAGAGCAATTAAAATATCGGAATTAATTCAAAGAGGTGAAAAAGCAAAAAAATGGGAATCATTAAGAGATGAAATTCATGGTGATATTATTAAAAATGCCTGGTCTGAAAACAAGCAAGCTTTCACTCAATCATATGGCTCTCACGATTTAGACTCATCTGTTCTGCTAATGGAGAGTTATGGATTTATTGAAGCTTCTGATTCTAAGTTTATCAAAACAGTAAAATCAATTGAAAAAGAACTCATGTTTGAGGGGCTACTATTTAGATATAAAAACAAAGATGATTTCGGTGAACCTAAATCATCTTTCACAGTTTGTACTTTTTGGTTTATTGACAGTCTTTATAAAATAGGTGAAAAGAAAAAAGCTAAAAAAATGTTTGATGAACTATTATCCTATAGTAATCACCTAGGATTATTTAGTGAGGATATCGATTTTAAATCTAAAGAATTACTTGGAAACTTTCCTCAAGCTTATTCTCATTTAGCTCTAATTGAAACTGCTTTTAATTTTAATTCTTAATAATTATAATCATTTTATTCATGTGTAAAATATTTTATTTATGCTTAAAGTAGCTTACAGTAAAATATATAAACACCCTCTCCCAATAAATCATAGATTTCCTATGGAAAAATATGATTTAATTCCAAAAAAATTAATTTCCGAAAATACTCTCTCCAAAGAAAATTTTTTTGAGCCTGGCTTAATAAAAGAGGAAGATATCATTTTAACTCATAGTAAGAAATATTATAAGAAATTAATCTCTCAATCTCTTTCTTTGAAAGAAATTCGGCCAATTGGATTTCCAATGAGTGAGCTTCTAATTGAAAGAGAAAGAAAAATAGCTCAAGGAACTATAGAATGTACAAAGTTTTCTTTTAAAAATGGGATTTCTATGAATATAGCTGGAGGAACACATCATGCTTTTTATGATAAAGCAGAAGGTTTTTGTATGCTTAATGACCAAGCGATTGCTGCAAACTACCTTTTAAATAATGGTTTAGCAAAAAAAATTTTGATTATTGATTTAGATGTTCATCAAGGAAATGGAACGGCTTCCATTTTTAATGATAATGAAAATGTTTTTACTTTATCCTTTCATGGAAAAAAAAATTATCCTTTTAAAAAAGAAAAAAGTGATTTAGATGTTGAGTTTGATGATGAAGCTGATGACAGCGAATATTTAAAAAAGCTAGAAAATGTTATTCCTAATTTAATTCATAAACTTAAACCTGATTTTATATTTTATTTATCTGGTGTTGATATTCTTAAAACTGATAAATTAGGAAGATTAGGTCTCAGTATTGAAGGTTGTAAAAAAAGAGATCTTTTTATATTGAGTATATGTAAATTATATAATATTCCTGTACAAATTAGCATGGGTGGAGGATACTCGGAAAACATTCAAGACATCATAGAGGCCCACTGCAATACGTTCAGATTAGGAAAAGATATTTATTTTTAAAAATTATTTTTTACCAGCACAACATTCCTAATCGTCACACTGGCAATATTTTAAATTATAAATGTGTAAAAATGCAAGGTTTGATGCTGCAATGTAAGTAGCTAGCTCAGGAATATGTAATGTTCCATATTCCTCATTCAAGATTAAAAATGAAAGAACTAAAAAACCAACCCAAAACAATGGTTTCATGATTTTTCTTGAGGTTTTTCTGGCTGAGTAGTAAACTGCAAAAAGGGAAACAAAAATAAAAGCAAAATTTAACCCAGACCACCAAAATGGAACAAAAAATAGAAATGGGGTAACAATACAATGTAACAGGCACAATGCTGAAGAAGTAGCACCAAATATGTCAGAATGTTTTAAAATTTTCCTCATTAACTTTATTTAGCTTGCAAAAAAACAAATATTATTCTGTTTATCAAAGTTATAATTTAAATTTATGTTGGTTTTCAGTTAAATTTATTGATATTTAAAACTATTTTTGATGAGAAAACTTTCTTTGATTTTTACACTAAATTGTCTTATATCTTGTAATATGAATTTGGAAGCTCCGTCTGCAAAAAAAATTAAAAAAGAATTAGTAGCTCATAATGATGTAAGAGTTGACAACTATTTCTGGTTGAATAATAAGAACGATGAAAATGTGATTAATTATTTAAACACTGAAAATAAATATACAAAGCAGGTGCTAAAAAAAACAGAGGATCTACAAAAAGAATTATTTGGTGAAATGAAATCAAGAATTAAGAAAGACGATATGTCAGTTCCTTATTTTTTTAATGAATATTGGTATATTAAGCGATTTGAAAAAGGGAAGGATTATCCAATTTATACTAGAAAATATAAAAGCTTAGAAAATGAAGAGGAGATATTAATTGATGTAAACAAACTTGCAAAAAAATACAAATATTATAACATTGGGGGATTAAGTATAAGTCCAAATAATAAGATTTTAGCTTTTAGTTTTGACACCCTTTCTAGACGACTGTATTCCATAAAATTTTTAAATCTTGAATCAAGAAAATATTATAAAGAAACTATTCAAAATACAACTGGGTCAATTACATGGGCTAACGATAATAAAACAGTATTTTATTCTAAAAAGGAAGACACAACTCTTAGAGTGAATAAAATTTTTAGACATGAAATAAATTCAGAAAGTAAGAAAGATATTTTGGTCTATGAAGAAAAAGATGATGAGTTTAGTACAGGGATTAGTAAAACAAAATCACAAGATTATTTAATAATTTATTCAAGAAGTACCTTGTCTTCAGAAATTAGATATTTAAATTCTAATAAACCAAAAGAAAAGTTTAAGTTGTTTTTAAAAAGAGAAGATAATCATGAATATAGCATTAGTCATTTTAGTGACAACTTTTATATAATGACAAATTCTAAGAATTCTAAAAACTTTAGAATAATGAAATGCTCAATTAATAATACCTCCTTTTCAAATTGGGAAGAAATTGTACCACACAGAGATGATGTATTAATTGAGGACATAGAATTATTTAATGAATATTTTGTTATTGTCGAAAGACATAAAGGGTTACTTAAAATCAGAATAAAAAACTGGAATAAAAAAAATGATTACTATCTGCCTATGAATGGTGAAACCTATAGTGCATCACTGGGCACCAATTTAGATTTTAACACACAAAAGCTTAGATATAACTTATCATCATTGATCAATCCTAGTTCTGTAATTGAATTTGACATGAAAACTGAATTAAAAAAAGTTTTAAAAAATCAAGAGGTTATTGACAAAAATTTTGATCCAGACAATTATGTCTCCAAAAGAATATGGGCTAAATCTCACGATGGTATTAAAATACCTATTTCTATTGTAAAAAGGAAAGAAACAGTTTTACAAAAGGATACTCCACTATTGTTATATGGTTATGGATCCTATGGAATAACTATTGATCCTTACTTTTCAACAACTAGATTAAGTCTATTGGATAGAGGATTTGTATATGCTATCGCACATATTAGGGGAAGTGAATACTTGGGCAGAGATTGGTATGAAAATGGAAAATTATTAAATAAAAAAAATACATTTTTGGATTTTATATACTCTGCCAAACATTTGATTAATAAACAATATTCCTCAAGCAAGAATCTTTATGCGATGGGTGGATCAGCAGGTGGATTACTTATGGGAGCGGTAATCAATATGGAACCAGAATTATTTAATGGTGTGATCGCATCAGTTCCTTTTGTTGATGTTATGACTACAATGCTAGATGATTCAATACCTTTGACTACATTGGAGTATGATGAGTGGGGAAATCCAAATGAAATTGAATATTATAAATATATGTTGTCTTACTCACCATACGACAATGTGAATAAATTAAATTATCCTAATTTAATGATAACTACTGGTTTACACGACTCACAAGTACAGTATTGGGAACCAGCAAAATGGATAGCTAAGCTTCGTGATTACAATAAATCTAAAAATCATTTACTTCTTCATACAAATATGGATACTGGTCATGGCGGAGCATCAGGAAGATTTAATGCCCTAAAAGAAATTGCTATGGAATATGCATTCCTTATTGGATTACAAAATGATATTTTATGAACAAACTGAAATTACTGCTTTTAATTATTTGTACAACTGTTTCATGTAACAGTATAGAAAAACCTAGAATCGGAATTGCTGGCATTTGGATAGAATCTAGTAGTTTCTCTCCCTCTAGAACAACAATAAGTGATTTTAAAATCAAAAAAAATAATGAAATATTCTCAAGCTATACTTTTTTTGATGAGAGTTACAAGGATAAAGCAAACTGGTTTCCAACCATGAGAGCTAGAGCCTTACCTGGTGGCGTGGTAACTAAAGAATCATATGAATTAATGGTAAATGAAATAATTGAAAGAACAAAAAAAACTTTACCTCTAGACGGATTATTTTTGATATTCATGGAGCAATGAATGTTGAAGGAATGGATGATCCTGAGGGTGATTTTATAGAACGAATTAGAGAAGTAATTGGTTCTAAAACTCTAATATCTACATCCATGGATTCTCATGGAAATGTTTCTAAAAAATTAGCTACTAATTCTGATTTGATTACTTGTTACAGGATGGCACCTCATGAGGATGCAATGGAATCTAAACAAAGAGCTTTGGATAATTTAATTGAAAGACTTGTTTCGGGAAAAGGTAAACCTAAATATAAAGCGTGGATTCCCGTTCCAATTTTACTTCCTGGTGAAAAAACCAGCACAAGAGTTAATCCAGGAAAAAAACTATACAGCAAAGTTGACCCAATGACAAAAAAAAATGGGGTTATTGATGCGGCAATATGGGTTGGATATGCTTGGGGAGATGCTCCAAGGAATCATGCCGTAGTGATGACGTATGGAGATGACAAAAGAGAAGTTATAGAAAGTGCCGAGGAATTAGCAAATGATTTTTGGAACTTTAGACATGAATTTGAATTTGTTGCACCAACAACAACTCTAGATATAGCATTTGATAATGCTTTTGATTATATCAAAAGAAGGTTAGATTTTAAACCATTTATAATAAGTGATATGGGCGACAATCCTACTGCTGGTGGTGCAGGTGACGTAACCTGGACTTTAGATAAAATATTAAAAATGGAACAATTAAAAAAGAACGATAGCCCAGAATTAATTTATGCCTCAATTCCCGGTCCCGATTTGATTTCAAAAGCATTTGAAGCAGGTATTGGAAATAATGTTAGTGGTTTTGTGGGAGCAATGATTGATGATAGGTATTCTCCACCAATCGAAATTAACGGGATTGTTCATTCTTTAAAACGAGGTGACTTAAATGCTGAGTTAGAAGCTGTTGTTAAGGTTAATAACAATTATATAATTGTCACAAATAAAAGAAAACCATATCATTATATTTCCGATTTTACTGAATTAAATTTAGAACCTGATTCAACTGGAATACTCGTAGTTAAAATTGGATATCTTGTACCTGAATTATATGATATTAGAGGAGATTGGATCATGGCACTTACACCTGGAGGAGTAGATCAGGATTTGGATAGACTTGGTTATAAAAATATTAGACGGCCAATGTATCCTTTAGATAAGGATATGAAGGACCCTGATTTATCAGCAAGATTAATTAATTGAAAATGAAAATAAAGTTGAAAAATATTTCTAATTCATATTCAACTATTGAAAATGAAAATGGAAATTTTATTTCAATTGACAATAAGTCTGTCAAAAACCCAAAGGGAGTATCGCCAATGGAACTTCTGCTAATGGGAGTTGCTGGATGCAGTAGCATTGATATTATTTCAATATTAAAAAAACAAAAACAAAAATTTAAAGAATTAACAATAGAAGTTTCAGGTGAAAGAGAAAAAGGAGAACTACCTTCACTATTTAAAAAAATTCATGCTGATGTAAAATTTGTTGGAGATATTGATTATAATAAAGCTTTTAGAGCATGTAAGCTTTCCTTCACAAAATATTGTTCAGTTTCTAAAACATTAGAAGCAACAGCAAAGATTACTTATTCTGTATACATTAACGACAAAAAGGTTTTGGTAAAATAAATTTAAGTTTTGTAATTTAACTTTTAATCTCAAAAAATGAATTTAAGTAAAATTAAAATAAGAGAAATATTTCCTGGTTTTGAAGGAAAGTTTATTCACGGTGAAAAAATTAGTTGTGTATTTTGGGATGTAAAAAAAAATGCCAGAGTAGATTCTCACAAACATCACCACGAGCAAATAATGCATGTAATTAATGGTAAATTCGAGTTTACACTAGGGGGTGTAAAAAAAATTTATAATGATGGAGATCTGGTTATAATACCTTCAAATATTGAGCACTCTGGATTAGCACTAACTGATTGTAAACTTATGGATATTTTTAGTCCTGTAAGAGAAGAATATAAATGAATATATCGCTTAAAGGAAAAAGAGCTTTAATTGGTGGAAGTTCACGTGGACTTGGACTTGCTGTAGCTAAACAATTAGCATATTCTGGAGCATCTGTGACGTTAATGTCAAGAAACGAAAACAAATTAAAAGGTATTGTTTATTCATTAGAAAAGGAAACTAATAATAATCACAGTTATCTTGTTGTTGATTTCAATAATTTCAATTCATTTAAAAAAACTATTTTATCTTTTCTAAAAAAAAATGAGATTGATATTTTAGTTAACAATACTCAGGGTCCCAAATCAGGTGATATAGAAAGTTTATTAATCCAAGATTATCAAAATGCATTTGATTTATTATTTAAATCTTTTGTATTCACAACCATTTCAGCCTTACCGCACATGAAAAAAAATAATTGGGGAAGGATATTGAACATGGTTTCGATCTCTGTAAAAGAACCATTAAGCTACCTGGCATTATCAAATTCGATTAGAGGATCAGTAGTAACATGGGCTAAAACATTAGCAAATGATGTAGCTGACTGCAATATAACTGTCAATAATATTTTAACTGGATATTTCCAAACTGAAAGAATTGAAGAAATTAATTTAGAAAAAGCAAAAAAATTAGATGTTCCAATTAATCAGATTTATGAATCTATGAAAAATCAAGTACCAATGAAAAGAATTGGCCAACCTGAAGAGTTTGCATATTTGGCTTCTTTTTTGTGTTCTGATAAAGCTAATTATATAACTGGTATAAATATTCCTATAGATGGAGGATTAATTAAGTCTCTTTAGTCATGATAGTAACAAAATCTTTAGAATTTAGCTACGATAATAATTTTATTTTTAAGTTTCCTAATATTAATCTTAAATCAACTGAAAATTTATTAATCCTTGGTAATTCAGGTATAGGTAAATCTACATTATTACATAATCTTGCTGGAATTCTACGTCCAAAATCAGGGACAATTAATATTTTTAATAATGATATTTCTAAATTTTCTGAGTATGAACTAGATAAGTTTCGAGGGGAAAATATTGGTATTATTTTTCAAAAACCACATTTCGTTAATTCTCTAACTGTTGGTGAGAATCTAGAGTTGGCTCAATTTCTGGGTCGTAACAAAAGAGGAGATATAAAATTAACTCTAGAAAGTCTAAAGATTCTAGATAAAATAAATAAAAAACCAAAAGAATTAAGCCATGGTGAAAAACAAAGAGTGTCTATTGCTATAGCGATAATTAACTCTCCAAAATTAATTCTTGCAGATGAACCCACGTCCAGTCTTGATGATAGTAATTGTGCTAATGTTATTAATATTTTAAAAGAACAAGCTCTAAAATATGCAGCTCAGCTAGTTGTTATAACTCATGATAGCAGATTAAAAAAACATTTTAAAAACTCCCTTGACTTATGAGCATTTTTAAACTTAGTTTAAAAAATATTTTTAGTAGACCTATGAGTTCTGTTCTTAGCATTATGCTATTATCATTAGGGGTCAGCATGATTTCTTTATTGATATTAATCAACACCGTTCTAAAAGAACAAATGGATAATAATTTAAAAGGGATTGATATGGTTGTTGGAGCAAAAGGAAGTCCACTTCAACTAATATTGTCTAGTGTATATCATGTAGATTCACCTACAGGGAATATTCCTTTGAAAGAAGCCAAAGCAATTGAAAATAATAAAATGGTTGGATATAGTGTTCCGTTACTATATGGAGACAACTACAATGGATATAGGATAGTAGGTACTAACTCTAAATTTTTTGAATTATATGAATTAAATATTAAATCAGGTAATTTTTTTAGTAAAGATTTTGAAGTGGTTGTTGGTAGCAAGATTGCTGATAGATTAAATTTAAATCTGGAAGATGAATTTATTAGTTCTCATGGACTTAGAGAAACAGGTGAAGCTCACGCAAATAACCCATTTATTATCAAAGGTATTTTGGAGTTTTCGAACTCTGTTGCTGATCAATTAATTTTGACTTCTCCTGAAAGTATTTGGGAAATTCACGCTGAGCATGACCACGATGATGAGCATGACCACGATGATGAGCATGACCACGATGATGATGAAAAGGAAATTACTGCAATGCTTATTAAGTTTAAAAGCCCAATGAATATCATCCAATTTCCAAGATATATAAATGAACAAACTAACCTCCAATCTGCAGTTCCATCTTATGAGATTTCTAGGTTATTTAAACTCTTTGGATTTGGGATAGAGACTATCTCATTACTTGCCTACTTAATTATTTTAGTTTCTGGTATCAGTATTTTTATTACTTTATTTAATTCTATGAAAGAAAGGAAGTATGATTTAGCTCTTATTAGAACACTCGGTGGAACAAGATTTCAGCTGTCCTTAATGTTAATTTATGAATCATTATTGTTAACAATAATTGGATTTTTTATCGGAATCGGATTAAGTAGATTAAGCATTATTTTTATTTCAAAAATTATGGATGCAAATTTCAATTATAGTTTAAATAATACAGGTGTTTTAAATGATGAATGGTGGCTACTAATAGTTTCCATTATAATTGGTTTGGTTGCGTGTTTAATTCCAAGTATCCAGGTTTACAGAATGGATATTTCTAAAACTCTATCCGATGAATAAAATTTTTTCTTTATTATTAATATTAACTTCAATGTCAATTTTTTCTCAGATCAAAACCGACTGGTTAGAGCTTAGGGATGTGCATTACAAATCTCAATACAGTGAAGAGTACGATAGTTATTTTCAAGTACCTTTTTTTGGGAAAAATGTTGAATATTTAAATAATAAAGAGATTACAATAACTGGTTATATGTTAACATTAGCTCCAGACGAAGGAGTATATGTTTTATCCCAAAATCCATATGCAGATTGTTTTTTTTGTGGTTATGGTGGTCCAGAGACTGCTATTGAATTAATTCTTAAACCAGGTCATGATAATTTTTTGATGGATGAACTTGTTACTGTTACAGGCAAGCTGCAACTTATATATGATGATATTACAAGTGGGGTTTACAGGTTAAATGATGCTACTGCTATCAAAGATTGAAAATTTTTTTTCAAAAGTAATAAATCTATTAATTTTGTAGAATTATTAATATGAGTAAAAATCTAAAAATAACTATTTTTTTGAGCTCCATGTTACTTGGACTTTTGCTTATTCCTCTTGACGGCAGGGTTGACAATACTTTTGTGTTTTTTGTTGGAAGATTTCATCCAATATTATTACATCTTCCAATTGGTGGATTAATAGCTCTTTTTGTTATGGAAATGATTAATAGCTATAGGCCAAAGTTAAAACTAGACTCTGCATGTAGAATTTTACTTTGGTTTTCTATTATTACTATTATTCCAACAACCATTCTTGGTTTTCTTCTTGCATCAAATGCTAGTTATGATGATGAATTATTAAATATTCATAAATGGTTGGGGTTATTGACTGCTTTTACATGTATTTGGCTATATTTTCTAAGGAACAGAGATAATAAAAAAAGTATTTTTAAATATCGTTATGTCCTTTATTCAAATGTTATTTTTCTATCCCTAGCAGGACATTTTGGAGGAATGTTAACACACGGTGAGGACTATTTAACTAAATATATGCCTGAAGGTATTAAAAGCGTTTTAAATATTGATAAAGAAGAAAATTATTTAGTAGTTGATACAAAAATAGATTCGAGTTCTGTTGAGTCTACGTATTATATAAATCATATACAACCAGTCATTGAAAATTATTGCTATAAGTGTCATGGTGAAGAAAAACAAAAGGGTGAAATGAGATTTGATAATTTGAATTGGGATATGGTTAATGGATTTGATGGTGAAAAATGGAATTTGATGCTCAATGAAATTAATTTAGGAGAAATGCCACCTGAAGATCAAGATCAACTTACTGATCAAGAAAGAAGAATGTTAGTTGACTGGATTTCAAAAAACTTAGATATAGCTGAAGCTAAGCAAAAAGACAACAAGATAGTTATGAGAAGAATGACTAAGTCTCAGTACACTAATTCTTTAAATGAACTTTTAGATGTAGATATAGATTTTGGAGATGTTTTACCAAATGATGGAAAATCTAAAATGGGATTTACCAATAATGGAAATATACTTCAAACTTCAAAACTACATATTGATTATTATCAAAAATTAGCAAGGGAAGCTCTAAATAAAGCAATTGTTAATGGAATTAAACCTGAATCAAAAAAGTACAAGGTAATATTAGGTAAAAATAAAGGTGATGGAATTTCAGGTGCTGAATTTGGAGGATACCAAACCGCACCTATCAGTAACAAAGATTTTATTGTTCAAATATTTGGAAAAAATGATTCTGTTCAAAAAATCAAAAATAAAATTGGAATTGGTATGAGAGGATCAGCTAGCAATAGATATTATGTAGTTGACGATGGTATGATTCTAAATTCTGCTCTTCCAGCGAAAGAAGTTACTCCAAAATCGTGGCAAGGACCCTCACCAAATTTAAAACTTCTCATTAGACAGGACTTCCCAAGAGAAGGTAAATATGCTTTTAGAGTTGAAGCATCTAAAGGTTATAATTCTTTGTCTAACGAAAGGTTAATTGATTTAAGAAAAGAAGATCTTTTAATGGATTTATCTAATGCTGTAACAATTCATGCAAAAAATTTAAAAAAGAATGAAAAATTTATTTTAAAAGATAAAAAATGGCTTATTCCAAAAGAATTTGCAAGTTGGTCAGAAATCGAATTTTCATATGACATTCCTAAAGATGGAATTTATAAAATTGATTTAATTCATCCTTATGTTGATTCAGATGTAATGCCTTCTTACAGAGTCAGTTTATTTGGTAGAAAAGAACACGGAATTGTTAGTAAGAGATTAGATGTAATGAAAAAAACAACTAATAATGAAATTACTACACCAGTTACATTAGCATATTTTTCTAAAGGAAAGCATAAGGGTTTGATCGGTGGTAAGTTTTTTGTTGGTTTCAGTAAACTAGTATTCACGCCAATAAGCAACGATGATCCATTACCAAAAATTTTAGAAGAAGAGGAAAAGAAAAATAATTCTGAATATTTAAATTCCAACCCATCAATATTGGCATTTGCTGGGTCAAGAACTGATGATGGAATGGATTACAAAGCACTTGATAATCCAATAGAGGTTGAAACACCTTTTGGTAAAAGTGAAATATTTGAATTTACAGGAATGCTTGAAAACCTTCCAATTCCAATGGGGGACAGTGAAGTAAGTGGTGATCTCGCTAATATTCTAACCTTCGGATTATGGAATAATCACCTTGTAAAAGAAAGTAACTTAAAAGGTCCTCCTTTATTAATTAAATCTGTTGAGTTTGAAGCTCCATATTTTCCAATTTGGCCGCCTGAATCACATACTAAAATTTTTTTTGAGTCAATTAATAAAAGTGATGATAAAAAATATGCTGAAGAGGTAATTGAAAAATTTATGATTAATGCATTTAGAAGACCTCTCAACGCAGGTGAATTAAATAGATATTTAGATTTTTGGAATAATATAAAAGATGATTTTGTTTCTTTTGAGGATAGTGTTAAAGAAGTTTTAATTGCTGTTTTGTGTTCACCAAACTTTATTTATTTAAATCAACCAAAAGAGTATGATAACGAGAGCATTAATGATGAATTCTATTTAGCATCTCAATTATCATATTTTTTATGGAATTCACCACCTGATGAGAGATTAATTGAATTAGCTTCAAAAGATAAGCTCTATAACAATCTATCAAAAGAAATTGACAGAATGATTGACAATCCAAAAATTAAAAATTTCATTGATGGATTTACTTTTGAATGGCTTAGATTAGATAGACATAAAAATATGGATGTAGATGTTAACAAATATGTAGATTATACAAGATTTGTTAAAGAAGATATGTTTAATGAAACATATGAGTTCATGAAACATGTTTTAAAAAATGATCTGAGTATTTTAAGTTTTATTGACTCAGATTTTGCTATGCTAAACCAAAATCTAGCTGAATTTTATGGAATTAATGGTGTTTCAGGAAATGAATTCCGAGCTGTAAAATTAGATAAAGATCAAAATAGAGGTGGACTCCTTTCACAGGGCTCTTTCTTGACAGGGCATTCAGATGGTGTTCAGCCCCACGCAATCAAGAGAGCTGTTTGGTTAAAAGAAAAAATACTGGGAGATCACCCTCCACCACCTCCACCCAATGTTCCCGAACTCAACCCTGAAACTCCAGGGTTTGAAAATTTAACTCTAAAAGAACAATTGTTTTTACATAGAAATAAAGCCTCCTGTATTGATTGTCACATGAAAATAGATCCTTATGGTGTGGTGTTTGAAAATTATGATGCTACCGGAAGATTTCAACAAAAATTTAATGGTAATATGATCGATTCGAAATCCATATTGCCTGATGGAAATGAGGTTGACGGGATTCAAGGCATTAAAGACTATATCTTAAATTTTAAAACTGATGAATTTACAAACTCCCTAGTTTCAAATATATTTGCTTATGCAAATGGGCGTGATGTTGGTTTTGCAGATAAAAATGAAATTAATTATATTGTGAATCAAGTAATTAAAGATAAATATAGTTTTAGAACCCTGATTAAGGAGATCATATTCAGCTCCTCTTTCTATAAAACAGATAAAAATTGGTTTAGTAAACTATTTGCATTAAAATGAGTAAAAAATCTTGGCATTTAGATAGACGTACTTTTTTAAAAGGATTAGGGGTAACATGTATGTTACCTTACTTTGAAGCAATGTCTATGACGAATTTTTCTAAATTGTCAGAACCAGCTGCTACTAAAAGACTTTGTTTTCTTTATTTCCCTAACGGCGTAGGTTTACCACCTGTTGATAGCGAATATTATAATAACTGGCATTGGTTTCCAATTGGTGAAGGAAAAAATTATAAACTAACTAAATCACTATCTCATTTAGAAAGACATAGAAATAATATGTCTATTATTGGTGGACTAAGTCACCCTAACAGCAGAAGTGTTTTAGGTCACATGGCTGGGGATTCATTTTTAACTGGTGGTGATTTAAGAGGATTATACAAAAACAGTGTTTCTGTAGACCAAGTTGCCGCTGAGAAATTAAGTCAATATACTAGGTTTCCTTACTTATCATTATCAACCGATGGAGGAGTAGGTTACAAGTCGAGAACTTCCACATTATCATTTAATTCATCAGGTAAACCTATTCCATCTGAGCATAGATTAAGAGATATTTTTGAACGCTATTTTTCGCCAAGTGGTGGAGCATCAACACAAGAGAGGAAAAAGAGTCTCAATCAAGGTAAAAAAATTGTTGATTTAGTTTTAGAGGATAGTAAAAGTTTAAAAAATAAACTTGGATCTAATGACCAATCAAAACTTGATGAATATATGACCTCACTAAATCAAGTAGAAATGCAACTTGTCCGAAATGAAAAATGGCTTGATGTTCCTATGAAAGAATTTGATGCTAGTTTAATAAATTTAGATGTAGATCCAGTTTCTGCTCCTCAAGATTATGTTCGTTCAATGATGGACCTTATTGTTTTAGGATTCCAGACAGATTGTACAAGAGTAATTAATTATATGATGGCACGTGAGGATGGAATGGGATTTGGTGATAATTTCCCTAAGATTGCATTAGGACTAGCAGGACATCATACAATTTCTCATGATGTTACCACAGGTCATTGGGAAGAATGGGGACGTCTTGATAGGTGGTATTCAAAACAATTTGCTTACTTCTTAGATAAAATGAAAAACACAAAAGATATTAACGGATCGTTATTGGATAATACTCTAATTCTATATGGAAGTGCATGTAGTACAACTCACAATGCAAGAAATTACCCTCTAATCTTGGCAGGTGGATCTAAACTTGGACTCAATCATGGAAAATATACTGTTTTTGATGAAAAACATGAAAGATTATCAAATTTATATCTCAGTATGCTCCATAAACTTGATATTGAAAAAGAAAGTTTTTCTGACAGTACAGGTAAATTACACACTTCTATAATTTAGACCCATTTAAAATTTATTTTTTAAATGTTGTGAATTTAAACGAGGTTCGTGAAGCAAATTTCATACCCGGTTCCAAAATTGTTGATGGAAAACTTTGATTGTTAGGTGAGTTAGGAAAGAATTGAGTCTCTAAGCATAATCCTGATCTATTAACATACTTTTTACCTTTTTTAGAGTTCAAAGATCCATCAAGAAAATTCCCTGTATATAATTGTATTCCAGGAAGATCAGTATATACCTCCATTTTAATACTAGTTTCATTACTATATAACTCAGCTACTTTTCTCAATTGCTTATTATAATTATCTAGCACCCAACAGTGATCATAACCATTTCCAAGTTTTAACTGAGTGTTTTCATGATATATATCTCTACCAATTTTTTTTCCTTTTCTGAAATCAAAAGGAGTGTCATTTACATTTTTTATTTCACCCGTTGGAATTATTTTTTCATTAACTGGTAAAAATGCATTAGCATTTAACTGTAACTCATGATCAAGTATGTCACCTGAACTTTCACCAGAAAGATTAAAATAAGAATGTTGAGTTAAATTAATTATTGTTGACTGATCAGTCTGAGCTTCATAATCAACTAATAATTCATTGTTTTCATTTAAACTATAAGTTACATAAATATTTAAGTTGCCAGGGTAGCCCTCATCCATATGTTGAGATAAATAATTAAGTTTAATATAACTATGGTTAATTGAATCATAGCTTATAACATTCCAATTAACCTTGTCAAAACCTTTAAGCCCTCCATGAAGGGATGTGCCATTATTATTTAATGCGAGATTATAATCTACATTATTAATTGAAAAACTTCCATTATCAATTCTATTAGCAAATCTTCCGACGATAGCTCCAAAATATGGATGTCCTTGTAAATATGATTCTAGGTTATTAAATCCAAGTACAATATCAGTTAAATTACTATTTAAATCAGGAACCTTAATGCTAGTTATTATACCCCCATAAGTAATTACTTCAACCTGACATGTATTATTTTTTAATAAATATTTGTATACATTATCACCATTTTCCAATTTTCCGAATATCATATGATTTTCTTTTTGATAATTACATGAATTTAAAATTAAAATTGGGATAATTAAAAGCGATAAAAAAAATTTTAATCCTTTTTTCATGAATTAGGTCTAAATTTTGTTAAACTAAATATAAATATAATATGAAGTTTATTTTCAGCTTATTATTATTGCTTTTTTCAAATTTTTTTTTCAGTCAAGAAAATCAATTGAAAGTATATTTAGATTGTAATTGCGATGAAAATTATCTAAAACAGAACACTTCTTTCTTAGAATATGTAAGAGACCAAGATTTAGCAGATATTGAAATTTTTATACTTGATGTATACACACCAACTGGCTCAAGATCTTTTGAAATAAGGGCTGATGGTAACGGAATTTATAAAGAAATAAACACTATAACAAAAGTTGTTGGATATTCAAATGATACATCTAGCACGCTAAGAGATAAATTACTTAACAAAGTTAAATTGGCATTGGTTCCTTTCCTAGACATGGGAGGATATAACCTAAATGTTGATATAGAATCAAATCAAGAAGATTATACTCTTAGTATTGATAAATGGAAAAATTGGGTTTTTGAGTTATCTGGATCCTACAACAATGATAAAGAAGAAAGCAGAAAAACCAATAGATATGAAATTGAATTTGAAATTGACAAACTTACACCAGAATGGCGAATTGGAATAGATTTTAGCAGAAATGAATCCAACAGAAATTTTATCAGCGAAGATAATGTATACACCAGCAATAGAAAAACAACTAGTTTAAGAGCAAGGGTTGTTAGAAGCATATCGAACCATTTTTCAATTGGAGCATTTGTTGGTGGATTTCAAAATACTTATGAAAATGTAGATTTTCAACGATACATTATGCCTGCAATTGAATATAGTTTATTTCCCTATGAAGATGTATTGAGTAAAGAAGTTACACTCGCTTACAGAATTGGTATTGGTAAAAGAAATTATATTGAGAAAACAATTTATGGGTATACAAAACAAGTGGTTTATCCACACGGACTAACCTTAAATGTAAAGTTTAGAAAAAAATGGGGGAATATAAGCTCATATATCCGCGGAGATCAATTTTTAAACGACGGCACAAAAAAAAGGTTATCATTGCGAAGCAGTTTAGACATAAGAGTTTTTGAGGGTCTGGCAGTTAGATTTTCAAGTAATATAAATTTAATTAGAGACCAATACAATTTGGCTGCTAGTAGCACTTCAACAATTGAAGACTTACTTCTTCAACAAAGACAAATCGCCACAGATTATAAAACAAGTTTTTCAATTGGTCTTAGTTACACCTTTGGATCTATCTATAATAGTGTTATTAATACAAGGCTATAAAAAGTATTTAATTAAATTAGATAATCATTTAATATGAAAAAAAAAGGCTATTTAATCTTCGCGATTTTTTTATTTATATCCTGTACAAAATCTGTTACTCATTTAGATGTTAGTTTATATGAAAATGCTGTAAAGCATTTACCACATAATCTAGATAAATTTGTAGAGAATAAAATTATTTTTCAAGAATGGATTGGTGAAACTTTTTATTTTAAAGTAAAAAATGATACAATTTTTAAATCATTTAAAATAGAAATTAATGATTTAGAAATTGTTGAAGAAAGTTATCCTGTAGTAAGCGATGATAAATTTAGTTTTAATGAATTTATTTCTCCTGATGGTAAAAAAAGTATTTATATTAAAAATTACAATCTGTGGGTTAAAGATTTAAAAACAAATATTAGTAAGCAACTTACATTTGATGGATTTAAAGATTATGGATATGCAACAAATAATGCTGGTTGGATAAAAAATGATCGACCCGTCTTAAAATGGTCGCCAAATTCTGAAATAATAGCAACATTCAGACAGGATGCAAGGGATGTAGGAGAAATGTATTTAACTACCACAAATGTTGGACATCCCAAACTTGAAAAATGGAAATATGCACTACCAGGTGATGAAAAAATATTTGAAATTGAAAGAATATTTGTAAATGTTAACTCTGGTAAAATAACTGCTTTCAAAATGGGAAGAGATTTCCAAAGATCTACTACAACTGACCATATTGCAGATACTGATGGTACTCTACTTGACAGTGAATTTAGTAGTGATAATAAAAGATTAGCATTTATTTCATCTTCTAGAGATCATAAAGAAGCTCATTTAAAAATTGCAGATATTAATTCTGGAAATATTAAGTCTATTTACAAAGAAAAAACTGAAACCTATTACGAATCTGGTGTTAGTGGAGAAAATTGGAAAGTTTTTTTTGATTCAAATGAGTTTTTGTGGTATTCTGAGAAAGATAATTGGGGCCATCTTTATCTACACGATTTAAAAACTGGAAAATTAAAAAATAAAGTTACCACTGGAAAATGGTTAGTAAGAGATGTTTTGTACGTTGATGAATTTTCAAGAGAAATATTTTTTACAGCAGGAGGAAAAGAAGAAGGGAATCCGTATCATGTTTACTTATACAAAGTTAATTTTGATGGATCAGACTTAGTATGTCTAACACCTGAGAAAGGATCACACAATATTTATCCGTCTGATAATTGGAAATATTTTGTTACAACATTTTCTTCTACAAAAAATCCACCAATAACTCTGTTAAAAAATAGGTATGGAGAAACATTAAAAGAAATAAATACAGTAGATATTTCAAAACTAATTGAGAATAACTGGGAAAAACCAATTGAATTTTCTGTTAAAGCTCGAGACAATGAAACAGATATTTATGGACTAATACATTTACCAAGTTTTTACGATGAAAAAGATAAATATCCAGTATTAAATTATATTTATCCAGGGCCACAAGCAGGTAGTATTAGAGATTTTACTTTCAAATCCACTACACGTGATTTTCAATCACTGGCAGAATTAGGCTTTGTAGTTGTTGCTATAAATGCAATGGGAACACCTGGAAGATCTAAGTCATTTCACGATGCTTACTATAAAAATATGGGTGACAACGGATTGCCTGATAATATCAAAGCAATTAAAGATTTATCAAAAAAATATAAGGCTATGGATATTGAAAGAGTTGGTATTTGGGGGCATTCTGGTGGTGGATTCGCATCAACTAGAGCTGTGTTTGAATACCCTGACTTTTATGATGTTGCTGTTTCAAGTGGAGGTAACCACGATAATAGAAATTATGCAGCAGACTGGGGAGAAAAATGGCAAGGGCTTTTAAAAAAAATGGGAGATCAAGGATTGAATGAAAATAATTTAAACAAAACAAATTATGATAATCAAGCAAATCAACTTTTGGCAAAAAATCTTAAAGGAAAATTATTATTGGCACACGGAAATATTGATAATAATGTGCCCCCATACAACACTTATCTTGTAGTTGATGAATTAATTAAAGCTAATAAAGATTTTGATTTAATTATTCTACCAAACCAAAAACATGGATTCGGTAATCAAAACAATTACTTTATGAGAAGAAAATGGGATTATTTTGTAAAACATTTAAAAGAATTAGAGCCTCCTAAAAATTTCTTTTTGACCTTTTAGATTTTTTTTATCCTTGCGGTAAAAGTAACTTATTATAATGATTTTATACTATAAAGGTTTTATTTAATAATTTTTCTGATTGTTTTAGAAGTTACAAGCCAGAGTAAAAAACCACTCATAACAGTTATCAGACCCAAAATAGAAAAAGCTCTAATAAATTTATTATTAAAATCATCCCTACTTTCATAATCCATTGTATGAGTCATCCATAAAAAATCAAACCATCTCCAACTTCTGTGTCTAACAGTTTGAAACTGACCATCTTTAATAGATATATATGATTTTAATTTATCACTACCCTCATAAGAAATCACATATGCAGGTAATGGTCTTCCTCTATATTCATGGTGATTTCCAACCTCATTAATAATTTCAATATCACTAATTTTATATTCATCAAGAATATTATTATTTGAAATTATTATAGCCTCTTGTTTTGTAATTGAATCTTTTACATCTCCATCGTAAGCATTTATGAGTTTCGTTCCGTTAATCCAATAATAAGGTATTCCTGCAATTTCTTTTAGTTCTAAAAAATTAATAGCAGCGCCAAAATTTAATTCGGATGGACTTAATAAATTTTTAAACTGATTTTTAACTTTAACTTTTTTAAAATGGTCCCCATGAATTTCATCTAATTCAGTCCACGAAAAATATAAACCACTAATTGTCCAAAAAAGAAATTGAATGCCAAGAAACAAACCTAGATAACGATGAGTAGTTCTAATTTTTTGTGATGTTTTCCCCTTTATTAAAGCCAATTAATCTAATGTTTTCCTTTATCGTTGTATTTACAACAATCAGGCAACTTGTCATAGACTTCAGTTGTAGTTACGTATTCCCCATTATCGTGTCCTGACTGGGCAATTTTTCTCCTAATTTCTTGAATATTAACTTTTTCATTATTATAAATAATTGAAAAATCACCTGATTTCTTATTCCATTTGGCATATTTTACACCTTCTAAAGACAACGCAGCTTTTTCAATTCTTTTTTTACACATTGAACAGTTTCCCTCAACTGAAAAAGTCTCCTTGGTATTTTTGTCATTCGATTGACTAAATGTGAAAAAAGGAACAAGCAAAAATAATACAATATATTTTTTCATTATTACTAATTTAATATTTTAAATCTTAACCCCAAATAATAAATAGATCCAAAAATTGGGCCATGTACAATTGATGCGTCAAACATTTGATCGAAAGGATTATCTACCATTATTATTGGATTTTCTTGTTTATAATTATTTAAGTTTTCTCCTCCTAAATATACTTCAAATTTTGAGTTAAATACTCTTGTAATTTGAGAATTTATTGAAAAATGTGGATCTGTAAACTCAAAATTATCTCTAGAATTACTAACAAGTCTTTGTTTTCCTAGCCTATTGTAAGTAATATCAAATTTCCAATATTTATTATTGGTTTTTTTGGATTCTATACCATAATTAAAAAATACAATATTTCTAGGTTGAATTGGTTTTTCTTTTAAGCCAGAATTATAAAAAGATTTTACGTCATATTTTTTATATGCTGCTGTTATATTCCAATTATTTTTTGAAAATAAAAACTCAACTTGAAAACTATTTGATTTTGATTTTCCTAGTGTTGAATTATAAAAATTAAATTCACCAGGAGTTTCAAAATCAATAATAACTCTGTTATCAAAAGTAGTATTATAATAATCAAAAATTAAATTTCCTTGACCTCCAAAAACAAAAACTTTATGATCTAAGCTAAATCCTAAGTTAGTAGCCTTTTCTGGATTAACACCGTATAAATTATTATTAAAAGATTTATTCATGTTTATTCTATTACTTAAAAATATAGATTGATTTTCAGCAAAAATATTTGCTATTTTTCTGCCAGTTCCAGCTGATCCTTTAATTGAAAAATTTTCATTAAATAAGTATTTAAAGTGAAGTCTTGGTGTAAAAAATGACCCAATGTTATTATGAATATCATATCTTAAACCAAAAACAAAATTAAAGTCATTAAGATTATCGAAGCTATATTCAAAAAAACCACCTAGTGAACTGTCTGTTCTTTCAATATTTGATTTAAATACATACTCATCATAAGAATCACTTGAAAAATTCAAACCTGCTTTAATTTTATTCTTAGTATTAGAAATTATTGAGTTGTAGATCAAATTAAAAAAAATACTTTTTTGAGAAATATTGTAATCATTTAATCCATAATAAGATTCTTGATCATGAAAATTATATGCTACTTGAAAACCTAAAGTTTGATAAGGAATATTTGGGTTTACATAACCAAGTTTAAATGAAGAATCAAATCTGTTTGTAAATATTTCACCTCCCCAAAATTTAGATAAATCTATTTTTTCATTAAAATCAATACTTCCTATTCTTTTATTGTCTTCCAAATACCTGATATTTAAAAAACTTACAATACCTTTTGTAAGATCTGTGTACTGCCACTTACTTAAAATATTTAGCTGATCTTGAACAGGTTTATCAAGAAACTTATCTCCATTTTTATCATTAACTTTTTTTCTTTCATTGTAATGAATAAAAGAAGTAGTATGAATTTTTTCACTTAAGGTTGATTTTACATGGGCATTAGCTTCAACTCTACCATCAAAACCATTGAATAAGTTAAAAAAGAATGGTATATCATTGAAAGGTTTTTTAATCTCTGTATTAATTTGACCTACAATACTTTCGAATCCATTGGTTACACTACCCATTCCTTTCGTAACTTGAATACTCTCTATCCAAGTTCCTGGCGTAAAACCTAAACCAAAAGTCTGTGAAGCACCTCTGACCATTGGAATATTTTCTTCTGTAATTAAGATATATGGGCTTTTTAAACCTAGCATTTCAATTTGTTTAGTTCCAGTTATTGCATCATTGTGGTTTACATCTACTGTTGGATTAGTTTCAAAACTCTCAGAAAGATTACAGCATGCCGCTTTTAGTAATTCTTCCTCAGAAATTTTTACAATATTTTGAGGAAGTAAATATGTTCTCTGAAGTGTTTTTCGTTTTTTAGTAACTGTCACTTCATCT
Source organism: uncultured Bacteroidota bacterium (assembly GCA_902587325.1). Classification (GTDB taxonomy): domain Bacteria; phylum Bacteroidota; class Bacteroidia; order Flavobacteriales; family Flavobacteriaceae; genus Eutrophosalina. The sequence goes on along the minus strand of CACIKV010000007.1, from coordinate 40,876 downwards.
AATTCATTATCATCTGAAAATGTTAAATAATGAGATATAAATTTTTTATCAGCAATATTAATTGTATCTGTTTTAAAACCTATGTAACTAATCACTAGATTTTTTACATCTTTAATTTTTTGGATATTGAACTCCCCTGCAGATTTTGTTATAGTTCCTTGATTGGTATTTAGCCAAAAAACATTAGCTCCTTCAATTGGAAAATCAATACCATTATCATTAAAAAGAACTTTCCCTGAAACAAATTCTTGAGAAAAGGAAATATTTATTAATGAAATAAATAATATATATATAAACTGTTTCAATTTTATTTAGTGAATGAGAATTATATTATTTGAAACAAAAATAATATAGTTTAATATCATTTAACTTATTTTTGATTTTTTATTTAATATGAGTACTCTTGAGTTAATAGGCTGGATTGGAAATACATTTGTAATTATATCATTCTTACATAACGATACCTTAAAACTTAGGTCTTACAACTTAGTAGGAGCATCTGCTTGGCTCATTTATGGAATTGTGGCAAATTCATATTCAATCATTTTTCTAAATATTGTAGTTATTTCAATTCAAGTAGTAAAAATTACTCAGATAATGAGAGATAGAAAAAAATCATAATTTATTGATTTCTACCAATAAAGGAAAAATATTTTTACCATTGTGGTTGTAAAAAGGTGTAAAGTCAAACTCACCTTGTTCAGTGTAAATATTTTTCAACAAAACAAAACCATCTTTATCAATTTGAATATTCTTACTAAGAATTCTCTCTCCAAGTTCAATAAATATTTTACCATTTGACAATTCTAAATTGTTGAACTTAAATTTGAAGTCATAGTTTCCTTTTTTAATATTTATTCTCCAAAAACCAAAAACTTCATCATTTGTCCAAATATGACGCTGTCCACTGGCATCATTTCTATTTAAAAAAGTAGGATTTTCAAATTTACTGCCCACTATAATTCTTGGCTTATTTTTTATATTTTTTGAGTTAATTAATTCATTGTAAATATTATCCATTTCTTTTTTCATTGCATTTGCAATTTTAGTATTCTTACTAATTAAGTTTTCTCTTTCATTAGGATCTGTATCAATATCATAAAGCTCAAAATTATTAATGGAAGAATCATACCCTGTATTTCCAACAAGTTTATAATTTCCTTTATTTAAAGATATGTTATGGTATAACTCAGGAAATTTTCTGGTCCAATAAGAAAAGAATGATCTATTTATTGTATCTCTGTTAGTTTTATTAAATAAATTAATACCATCAATTTTTCTGTCATTAGGCAATTTAATATCGCATAAGCCTAAAATTGATGGCAGGACATCAATATGTGCTGAAAAGGAATTAATATCTAAACCATTTTCATGAATTTTTGGATAGTGTAAATAAAATGGAACTCTAATTCCACCATTGTATACTTTACCTTTTCTTCCCTTTAAATTGGCATTAAATCTTAGTTGTTGTGGGCCATTGTCAGTCATAAAAATTAATATTGTGTTATCATCAATCTCTAGCTCCTTCAATTTTGAGATGAGCTTTCCGACATTATCATCAATATTAGTTATCATTCCATAAATTTTTTTTGCATCATTGATATCCTTTCTACTCATTTTTATTGTCTCTGATTCAGAGATTAATGATGGGTCAATATTTTTATAGAGATTATAATATTTTTCAGGAAGTTGTAATGGAGTATGAGGAGCATTAAATGATAAGTAACAGAAAAACTGATCAGATTTATTTTTTTCAATGAATTTTATTGCTTCATCTGTAAAAATATCCGAACAATATCCGTCATATTTTTTTTGTTGATTATTATGCCATAAAACTGGATCAAAATAACTACGATTACCCGCATAATAATTTGTAAAATCTCCTACTTGACCAATACCTCCTGATAGATGAATCAAAGATTCATTAAAGCCTTGATCAGTTGGTCTAAAAGGATAATTATCTCCTAAATGCCACTTGCCAAAAATACCAGTTTCATAGTTATTTTCTTTAAGAATTTCAGCTAAAGTAATTTCATCATTTGACATCATAGCACCACCATTATAGGTATCCGTTACACCTGTTCTTAAGGAATATCTACCAGTTAATAAGCTAGACCTTGTCGGTGCACAAACTGGCGAAACATGAAAGTTATTAAATCTCATACTATTGCTTGCAAGTTCGTCTAAAACAGGTGTTATAATATGAGGATTACCATTAAATCCTAAATCTCCAAATCCTTGATCGTCTGTAATAATTAAAATTACGTTAGGCTTTCTGTCCTGTTTTTTAAAAACCTGTGAATTGGTTTTAGAAAAAAACAAAAACGCATATAATAAAAAAAAATATCTCATTGATTTAATTTATTTGAAAGTTCTATAAAAACCTTTTGTTGTTCTTTATTTAATCCATCAGCAGTAAATATTGAAATACCTTGTGCTCCATTTTCTTTTGAAATTAAAATTGCTCTTTCCAAATCCTTTGGGTTTTTAAGAGCAGGGCTATATAATCCAGAAATCAATGGAAAATCAACATCTGAAACTCCTTGCTTAGTAGCAAAACCAATCCAATTAATATTTTCTCTGTAAAAATTTTGATAAAGCATTGGATAAACCTTATCAAGATTCCAATCATTCCAAGCTTGTCTTACCATCTGTCTTGACATTTCCGGAAAAGGAAAAACTGCTGCAGTTACTTTTTTATTATTAGAGTGAGCAATTGAAATTATTTCATTAACTAAAGTTGAGATTGAATTTAATCTAAATTGTCTCCACTCAGTTGAAAGCTCAGGATAATCAAAATCAATCGGATCTTTATCAAAAATTTTTTTAAATTCTTTCCGAGCTATTGGGTGATATCCATAATCATATTCTGGAAGTTCCCTGTCTTGAATTATATTGTATTTAGGTTGAAGATCTGCACCAAGAATTACATCAGGAAATCTTACATAATCCAAATGAACAGATTCAAGACCTTCTACTTCGATTAGTTTTTTAGCATTATTTATTATATGCTCTCTAGCATCTGGATGAAAAGGTGATAACCATTGATAGTAATCAACATATGCTCTAAATTCTAAAGAGTTTTGACCCTTTCTATTAACAGCATACCAATCAGGATTTTTATTAGCAATTGTATCCCCAGGTCTATTAAGTGTCCACATCCAACCATGTACTTTAATATTTTTTTTATTAGCCAGTGGAATAATTTTTTTTAAAATATCAGGCGATCCTCCAACTAATATTTCGGAAATGCCTAAAGAATCATAATAGTTTATTTTTTTTGTCCATGTATTTTTATCAAATTTACTTCCTGCACCGACCCAAGTGCTAAAGGTAAACTTATCCAAATTAGTTTCAGAACATGAAACAACAATTAAGAAGGAAAATATAATTTTTAGTTTTTTCATAAAGTTCCTCTATTTATAAGTCCAGTTTGATCAATAGAATAATTTAAAATTCCATCTTTATATTTTGAATTAACATTAAAACCTTCTTCCGTTTTTTCAAAAAAACTCAAAATTATTTTACCATTTATTTTTTCAGGTTTAAATTTAACTATACTACCTTCCTTTAATTCCTTCATGTAATTATAATCTCCAAATTTAATCTCTCTGAAAATTGCATATAATGTATGTTCAAGCTCTAAATCCATTTTTGACGAAATCTTTGAATTTAAATAGCTATCGTTAAAAATTAAATATCCCCAATTTTCAGGGATATGCATATTTATTTCTCCTTGATTTGACCACACCCAATTATATTCAGGCAAAAATTTGCCATCTATTTTTTTTCTATAATATTTATTATCAATAAGCTCAAAATCCCAATTTACTCTTGAAAAATTTATTCTCCAAACAATACCTTTTTTGATTTTATCAACTTTTGGAGGGTACTTCAATTGACTTATTTGATCAATTGGAATTGCCATTTCAACCGTCCAGTACTTATCTTCATCCTCAGGATTATTTAAAGTTCCATTAATCGATACAGCTGATTTCAAACCTTCAATATCCCAACTACTGTCTGCTTTTCCTCCAAGCCTATAAGGTTTATTTAAAAACAAATCCCATTCAGTACCAAGGGCATTAATTTCGATTTCACAGTAATTAAAAACATTATCATTTGGATTTATAAATACTTCAAAGTCATTATTCAAATAAATAACTTCGTCTCTCTTTTTTATATCAGCCCATATATGTTTTTCAAAAAGCTTGGCAAAAACATATAAGTTATTATCATCCCAGAGCATTTTAATATTTGTCTTTTGACTCGGTATTTTAAATCCTTCAATATCTACGAAATCCTGTGAATAAATTGAATTTTCCCATTCATCATCATTACCATCAATAACGATTCTATTCTCTGATCTATTTACTACATAAGTTTTGGGAATTATAATCTTGTCCGTAAGATTAATATCTAAGTTATGAACATCAGAACACGATATAATTAATACCAACAAAGTCTTCCAAAATAATTTCACTAGTTAGATAAATAAGGATAATATATAATAGTTAGTATAATTAAAGAAGATATTACTGCAAATGAAACAGCTCCAGCACCAATATCATTAATTAAGCCTATTTTTTTATTAAAATTAGGATTTATAAAATCACATATTTTTTCAATTGAAGTATTTAAAGCTTCAATTGATAAAACAAATCCAGATAAAAAAATTTGAATAATCCAATCGTCAAAAGATATTCTTAAATAAAATCCAAGAAAAGTAAATATTAAAATAACAGCAAGCTGGATTTGGATTGAAGATTCTGACAAGATTAAAAAAAACATACCACTCAGCGCCGTAAATATTCTTTTTATCCTTATAATAATGTAATGAATCACTACAATTTCTTAATCTTTATATTCCTAAATGATACAGGATGACCCTCAGATTGTAATGATATGTAGCCATCTTTCAAAGGCATACCTATTTTTTCCATAAAATTTTCTGGAACTTTATTCCCTCCGACTTTAAGATTTGTATATGTTAAGACTTTTTCCCCCTCTACAATATGATGTATCAAAGAGTCAGAATAAACAATAACTTCCACATTTACCCAATCATCATTGTTATAAGTTTTAGAAGTTGAATTAATGCAATGTTTTTTGACCAGTGAATTATCAATATCGACATCTGTTCCTGGCGTACAAATATTAGCTGTTGGTCTTGAACCCTCTCCTAAACCTCCTAAAAGTTGAGTTTCAGCACTTACTGGAAACTCTTGGTCAATTAACATGGTTTTTGGATTTTGACAATGAAGCATAATTCCACTATTTTTTAAAGACCAATCAGGAGCACCTTTCAAATGTTGACCACTAAATTTATATTCCAAACTTAAATGATAGTTCACAAATTTTTCTTTCATGTAAAAAATATGTCCAAATTTTTCCTCAAACTCATCATATTCTTCATAAGAAACAACTATTTCACCATCCTTTGCTTTAAAAGTGTTATTGTAATTATCACCAAAATCGTGGTATCTTATTTTCATATCCCAACCATCAAGTGATTCACCATCAAATAAATTTTGCCACCCATCATTTTGATTACAAGAACTAAAAACAACTACTAAAAGGAAAATTAATTTTTTCATAATATAAAAGTCTAAAATTAAAGTTAAGAAAAACATTTAACCTCTCAACCCAACAATTTTTAGAATAAATTCATAAAAATTATCCCCAAACCATTTTCTAATGAATAACATTGACCTAGCACCATATCCAACTAAATATCTTTTTTTTGGTTTATTTGAGTTAATTATTTTTTCGACACATTTTGCTACAATAATTGGATGAGACCCAATAGGATTTTTAATATTTTTTTTAATTGCATTCGACATAGCTGAGTTCAACTTTTTATAAGCTGAATTTTTTGAATTTTTATGTAAATTTTCCAACATTACATTACCAAATTCTGATTTAATGATACCTGGTTGGATCAAACAAACATTAATACCAAATTTTTTTAATTCGTAAGCTAAACAATCAGACCAACCTTCAATAGCGTGTTTTGTAGAATGATACCACGCCCCCAAGGGAGTATATGTTTTTCCACCAACAGACGAAGTATTAATAATTAAACCATTTTTTTCATTTCTCATAAATGGCAATACTTTTTTGGTAATTAAAGCTAATCCAAATAAATTAACATCAAACTGATATTTAGCTCTTTTGATTGAAATATCTTCGACTGCTCCCCATAATCCAAAACCAGCATTATTCCATAAAACATCAATTTTTTCCTCTTTTTTTATTACATAACTTACGACATGATTGATGTCTTTTTCATTATTAATATCAAGCTTTAGAATAAAACCCCCAGCTTTTTTAATAGGTTTCATTTTTTCTAATCTTCTGGCACATCCGTAAACAATAAATTTTTTATTTGCTAGGTATACTGCAGTTTCTAATCCAATTCCAGAAGAGGCACCTGTGATTAATACAACCTTAGACATAATTTACATCCAACTTTTATTTGAAACTTCAACTTTAAATAAAAAATTATCTGTAATTTTTCTTAAAATAAAATAATCCATATAACTAAATCTTATCATTCCTCCTGCAGTACATAATGTTAAATTTGCTAAGTTCAACTTCTTATACCAAATCTCTTGATCAATCACAATTGATTGAATTTTATGAATCTCTATTATTTTAGTTGTAATATCCCAAAAACCTGACTGGACTTTTATAAAATTTTTTGATACACTCATGATATTATTTTTATATAGCCTGTATGAAACAAATAATATAACAGCTAAGTAAATTGTCTGGATCATTATGTAATTTAATGAGCTTAACAATTCAAAGAAGTGATTAATTCCAAAAAATAATATGGATGGAATAACTCCAATTAAAAAGAAATTAACTGAAAATTTTCTAATATTTGGTTTTATTATAAATTCATTATCATCAAAAGATTTATAAATAAATTCAAAAATTGTTTTTTTATCAGATGAATTAGCTCCTGGAATATTTACTTTAGAACCTTCTTTAGATTTATCACTAGAAATATTCATATTACTTGAGGCTTGATATATAATTATGTTACATAAATCAATTTTTTTTTGAATCCAATTTTGGGTAAATGAAAAAACTTGAACTTTATTAGGATTCATTAAAATTGTTTTCGTAGATATTAAACCATAACTAACACTTAAATTATTATTTGTTTTTGAAGCTGAAAATTTATAAAATTTTATAATTGTCGAAATCAGGTTTGAAGCAAAGACAGCTAAAAAAATTAATATTATGTAAACTAAAATTGCAATAAAACCAAAATTTCCATTTTTAATAAAAGATGAAAAGCTAGGGATAAAATTTATTCCCAAAGCATCTAAATATTCAAGAGCCCCAAAAAACAAGGCAATGATAAAGCCTAATGTTTGAAAATATCTTGATGTTAACCCAGTTTTTATTAAAGTGTAAAAGTCAATTTCCAAACTTTTACTTTCATTTGATTTTTCTAAATCAATATCAATATTTTTTTCTTTGAGAAAATCTGTGAAGTCTTTAATCTCAAATGCTATATCTTCTTTTACTGCTTTTATACTAACTTCTTTTGAGTCAGATCCTGCAGTATCCATTTGAATTTCGTAAAGATTTAGAAATTTATGTATAAAATTTTGGTTTAAATTAATTTGCTGGATTTTATTTAGAGGCACACTCAATTTGGTTTTTTTTAAGAATCCTTTTTTTACTATAAAATCATTTTTATTAAAATCGAATTGAAAAGTAAAATATTTAAACTCTATCACAGTTAGAGCTGCAGTAAATAAAGCAATAAGTAGAATTAAAATGATTAATAAAATTAAATCAAAATCTTTCCACATCGGTATTATTAAAAAGATTGCATAGTTTTTAACTATGGAAATAAATTTGTCAAAAAATATAACAACCATACCCACCTTTGATTGTTTTTGTTCAACAGAGAATTTTTGAATAATAGATTTATTTAGTTTTGACAAGAATTTATTTTTTTATTTTTTCAATTTTTGCTGAGACAAATTCTTTCCACATTTCAGCATCCATCTTTGTTAAACCTTTAATGCTAATATCAGTATATGATCCACCTGCTGTATAAAACTGCAATGAGGCTAAATCAAAAACTCTTGAAAGAAATCCTTGATGAATCGCAAGATGTTGAATTCTATTGTAGGGAATTAGAACAGTAGAGGTAAAAATTACACCAGATGAGTACATTAAGTCATGATCTCTAAAAACATACTTTTTTCTTTTAAAACTAATCCCTGTTAATGAAAAAATAACAGCCCATAATATTAATGTTGATATATAAATTATATAAGAGAATTGTTCAACAAACCCAATATATTTTATTGAAATTATACAGCCGATTAAGCTTATGATACACCACAAAAATCTATTAAATATCATAATATTTATATATTTTTTTTCAATTCCACTCATGATTATATTCTCTGCAGAAGGAATATTTTCAATCAATATTTTATTATTTGAAAAGTTTTTACTCACCTCTTTTAATATAAATTCATTATAAATTCCATTCTGTTTTTTCAATAATGGATTTTCGCAACTTACTTTCAGTATTTAAATGATCATATTTACCCATGTAGAAAAAACCTAGACATCTTTCGTTTTTTTTAAGCTTAAAAAAATGGTTCATTTTTGTGATATATTTTGGTGTACTCCAATAACACCCAATTTTTAAACCAACACAAGTAAGCCACATATTCTGCACCGCCATTGCAGTTGCAGCAATTTCCTCCCATTCGGGTATAGACTCTTTAATATCTCTTTTCATAAAAATCGCAATAATACAATTTGATTTACTGCATTTTTCATGAATTTTTTTTTTCTTTAAATCAGATTTTTTATTAAAAAATGCTTCAAAAGCATTTACCATTTCAGTTGCAAGTTTATTTTTATGTTCGGTTTTAAACACTTTAAAAAACCAAGGTTGAGTAAGTTTATGCGATGGTGCTGTATTAGCATTTTCTAAAATTTTATATATCTGATCTTTATTTATATCACCATTTTCAAACTGACTGGGATAAATCGCTCTTCTACTTTGAATTATTTTTGTGATATTCATCTAAAATTTTATTTATTAAATATAAAATTATTTTAAAACTGGAGAATAAAAAAACCCCTTCAATTAAAGGGGCCTATAAAATCTTAATGTGTTAAAAATATTGTTAATTAACTACTGATTTTAACGTTAAATGCATTCATCCCTTTCTTTCCCTCTTTCAATTCATATTCAACATCATCGTCTTCTTTGATTCTGTCAATTAACCCTGTTGAGTGAACGAAATACTCCTCGCCCGATTCATTGTCTTTAATAAAACCAAAACCTTTGGTTACATTAAAAAATTTTACTTTTCCTGTGTTCATAAAAATTATAATTAAAACGCGAATCTAGTTTAAATTATTCATTTTGGAAAATTTAATATAAATAATTAACTTTTATTTACTTTATGTGTAAATAATAAAATTATGTCTAGTAAGTTTTTTGGTAATCGAACTCAAAAGATAGAATCTAAAAAAAAAGGTTTTAAACAAAAATTTAATAGTAAAAATAATAATTCAAAATCTTCTGGAGTTAGAAAGGTTGGAAGAGGAGGATAATTGTGAAAAAGCTAGCTCAATTTCTTTTTTCATCTGCCTTTATTGTATATCTAGTTATTGCAATTGATCTCTTTCCTTTTGAAATGCACTTTAATATTCTTGACTGGGATGGTAAACGACTAGGAAAATTTATAATTGTTTTTCTTATAGCTTTATTCTTTTGTAGAGGGGATGAATTTGAACAATTATTTAACAAAAAGAAAAAATGAAAAAACTAATTCTACTATTACAATTTATTCCACTTGTTTTTTTAACCTAAAAAAATTAATTAATCTTTATTAATGTTTGATTAATCAATGTTTTTCAATCTTGAATAATCAAGTTTTTTCAATTGCCATATAGTTGCCAAGAATTTTATACTTTTAATTTACGTTCAATATAAATAATGATAAAGAAAAAACCCACTTTATAGTGGGCTTTAAGAATATGTGATGTAGCAGTTAGCTTGCTCCCCCTCTTGGGCTCGAACCAAGGACCCTCTGATTAACAGTCAGATGCTTACCTCGCTAAGAAGTAATTGTTACATACTAATAGTCAATATATTAAGTTAAACATTGAGAAATATGTATTAACTAAACTGACAAATAAGTGACAAAAAATAGCATATCATACCCTAAAGTATGTAAAGACAAATACGGTAAATACTGGATAGACTTTAAGTTAAACAACAAGCGTGTAAGGATGTTTAGTGGACGAAGAATAAATTCTTCTACTGCTCCTAATACCTTTCCAATTAAGCATAGACGTACAGAAGCATTAAAGCTTGCAAAAGAAGTTTACGACTTTCTCTCTAACAATAATTATTCGTTTATGCGAGTATATAACAAGCTTGAACAATTTGATTTACTTATAGACAAAAAGCTTAACGAACCTATATCGTTATTGTATAAAAGAGCTCTAGAAAAAATTGTAGTTAGGTTTCGTAAAGAGCTTATTAGTAAAAAAAATATAAGTGTAGATTTTATAGATTCTTTGTCTCTACAGTATGATAATGCGACAAGCTATAATACAACACGCAGACACGTAAACGTACTTGTTAATCATCTCAAAGAAAATGGATTTGATATAGAAAGGTCTAAACTCAAAAGTAAGAAGCAAATAGAAAAGTTACACAAGCCTGTAGATAACGTTAAAGATCTGCTTGAAAGAATAAAGATGTTTAATGAGAACTTGTATCTATGCTGTGTTCTTACTTATTGTTGTTTATTGAGGCCTCATCAAGAAATAAGATTGCTTAAGTGGGGTGATTTTAATGAAGATTTATCGCGCATTAGTTTGTCTGGAAATAAAGTGAAGTCTAAGCGTAATAGAATCGTACCTGTGCCCTATTTAGGCCTTGAGAAATCACATAATAATATAAACATCTTTACAGGTAAAGAAAGGCCATATAATAGAGGTTATTTTAGTACACTTTGGAAGCGTTTTAAGAAGCTTAATTCAGAGATAGATAAAGATGTAACAATCTATTCATTTAGACACTCAGGAGCGATAGAAATCTTTAAAAGAACTGGATCATTAACCAAGCTTCAAAGAGCTATGGGACACTCTAGTTTGCAAGTAAGTTTAACCTACTTACGTGGATTAGAATTAACAGAATTAACAGACGAAGATATGCCTATTTTACTTTAATTAGAACAACGTATTTAGATAATATTTTTATTATTTCTGTTAATGGCTTTCCGCTCAGAGTTTTATCGCTAGGCAAAGAAATATTTTCAGGCAGTACATCCATTAGGTTATTCAAATAAGAAGATTTAATTGAATAAGAAACATTATCAGCAACTTGAGATGAAATTTTTGATGAATTAATACCAATCAAATTGCCATTGTAATCAAATAAGGGTCCACCGCTATTTCCTGATTGAATTGGCGCAGTGGTTTGATAAGTCCTGATGTCGCCATTAAATCCAGTTTTTGAACTAATCTTTCCATCTGTAAATTTTATCTCTTCGCCCATTCCACTCAGAGCCATCGGATATCCTAAGGCAAAAACATCAGAACCAACATCTGAACTTCTTGTTTTTATATTGTAAGGTAACTCATCGAATTCTTTGAAGTTTAAATCTTTGACTTTTAAGATTGCTAGATCGTTAGCAGGATCCGATTGAATTATTTCAGCAGGGTATTTAATTATATTATTACCATTATTATAGCTTATCTCAATAGTTTTTGCATCCTTAATAACGTGGTAGTTTGTGGTAATATGTCCAAATTTAGATATGAAAAATCCACTTCCAGAACCATTCCAAGATGGTTTTTCTATATCTTCATTTATTATAATTTCTGGTTTTATTAATTGATTTGAAAAATTAACGGTAAGTAGTTTTGAAATATTTTGTTTCTTTAAATAATCTTTTTCTCCCTCATATATGCTTTTGTGAGTTATTAAAATTTTATCATTTTCAAATTCCTCTATTTCTGTTTTATACAATACATCATCTTCTATTGAAAAGTAAATAACATCATTTATTCTTGTAACCTTGATGAGATTATCATAAGGTTCGGGTTGTCCATATGGGTTTACTTTTAAATAGTTTTTAATATTGAAGGCTTGATCTATAACTTTTATTCCTCTTTTATATTTTTTAACATACAATAAGGTTTTTTCTACTCCTGCATATTGACCTTTAACTTGTTTTATTTTAAAGCTAATATGATTTTTTCTTGAGTCTATTTCGGGATATGGATTTAGATTTCCACGCTTCGATATTAAACTATTCCAACTTTTTGAAACACCTGGTTCTTTAAAACCTAAAGCCACATCCACAGTCCAATCAAAATCATTATAAGTTGCATCATTCACTAAATTAAAGAATAACTCAAAATCATTATTTAAGGAAAATTTTATTTTTTCTCCATACAATTTATCAATAACATTTCTAATCCAGTTGTCGTCATAAAAAAGTAATTTATAATCTTCAAAATTTCCTTCACTAAAAGGGTCTGTAGATCTAAATTTAATTTCATTACTTTCATAGGAATTAGTTGAATTAAGTTTCGAGTTAACTTTATTCAAATCAATAAAATAGGTATCACCATATATATATTCTTGATTTAGAGCATCAAGTATTTCTGATTGTAAATAAATTGTACAATTGTTTTTTTTGCAAAATCTAAATATTTTCCCTCTATATCTTGATATTATATCCTCTCTAGTTGTTGGATTACGATTACATTCGGGATCATCCAAACAAAAAGGAATTTCATTTAGAAAATTATCAGAAATCCGATCTTTACCCTCAATAAAAAATAAATATTCATAAAGACGTTCGTAAGTATTTTCACCAATAATAATTTTTCTGAAAGGATCAAGGTTAAAAAGTTTACCGCCAAGAATTCTAGGTTTATTTAAATCTTCGAAAACTAAACTTTTTGTAAAGTACTCAGAATCTTTGGAAGGAATGTATTCAATGAATGGCTTAATTTTTAGATCAAATATTTTTTCATATATCCTTTTTTGAAAAAAAGGGTAATTATTTTTTTCACTTAGTTTTTCAAATGAAACCTCATATAAATTACGACTGTAAGGTTCATAAGGTTCATAAGATGTTATAAGTCCCCGGTTGTAACCACCATTATCAAGAACCTCTGAATATGCATTATCAAAAATATCTGAAGGATTTTGAGAATAATGGATGTTTAATGAAAAAAACAATAAAACAACTATACGCTTAAGCATACTTAAAGTTAAAGAAATTATCTAACAGAATTAACAGAGGAAGATATGCGTATTCTTAAAATTCATTAAATTGTAAATTACAAACTAAATACAACAACAAAAAGATAATATAGTTATGAAATTTACAAAAGACTCAATTGTTACATCAATTTGTGGTATAGATTCAAATATTACAATTGAAAAATTATATAACTCAATGCCAAAAGATGGAATTGAGTTCGACGAGGATTTAGAGACAACACTGGAGGAATTAAATGAAGGTTATGATACCTTTGGCGGTGATGATTTATTCTTCAATGGTGAAGAGTTTGGTCTAAATTCAAATCTAGATGATTATATGGGGATTACGGAATTTTTAGAAAATTGTTTTGGAGAAAAATACCTAATGATGAAATGCACTAGGTTTTCTTATCAGAATTTTGAAAAAGATGGTAAAGGTGGGATTTGGCAACATCCTCATCACAGCATAGATTTTATAGAAAGTATTGTTGAAGGTGATGGAGAAGAAATTTTGTCCATTATAACAAAAGGACACTACGAATATGAAATTGATGATATTAACGAAGCTAATTTTTTGACAGATGCAGAAAAAAAACAAATTGATATTTGTGAAAATAATGATGAAAAATATGAGCGATACTATGATGCAAAATATTGTTCCTATTTTATGAAAAAAAGTGAATTTAATATAGATAGATGGTGGTCAGGATGGGGGTCTCCTCAAGAATAATTACAAACTAAATACAACAACAAAAGGAAAACACCCCAAAGGGTATTATATACTTAATAACAAACAAGCAGTTGATTTTATTAATTCAAAAAGAATAGCATATAATTGGATCAAAAACGGAAACTTCCATCAAGACGGAATACCAAAGCAACTCACTAGTTGTTTTCATTATTTATAATTAGTATTTAGATAAAAAGAAATTTTAATTAATAACTCTAGCTTAAAATACAACTATAAATTCATTTCATAAACATCTGCCCGAAGGGCACATATATCACTAAATCTTAAGCATAGCTATCCTGTATACAAGCTTAAAAATATTTTATTCTAGTGTTATATACATATATGCGCCTGTGGGGCGCTTTTTATTAATAAAATACAGAGATTGATAACAACGATTATTAAGAAAGAATCTTCTTACATTGGTCAAGTTACAAGCTTTATTTTTTAGATTCAAGTTTAGTTTTCAACGAAACGTATGAGTTATTAAATTGATTAATCAATCTTTTTTCAATTATATTTATGTAAATGAAAAAACTAATTCTATTATTGCTATTTGCTCCACTTATTTCTTTTGGGCAGATAAAGGAGGGTATTGAATTATGTTTTGAATACAAAAGAGCAGTAAGTGCTTTCACATCTGACAAAGAAGCAAATGAAGCTTTAGACAAAATTTTATCTGTAATTGGAGCCTCTAGAAATTTTACACTAACACCTTGTGACAATATATTCAATGCACTTGCTGTAACATATAAAGGGGAGAGATATATATTATATGATGGAGAGTTTATGAAAAAAATATCTGAACTCACTAATGATTGGTCAAGCACTTTTATATTAGCCCACGAAGTAGGACACCATATAAATGGCCATACAAGAGATTATCTTCTAGCTCCAATATTAGATGATAACTCATTAGCTAAACAAAGACAGGAAGAGTTAGAAGCAGATAATTTTGCAGGTTTTGTTTTAGCCAAATTAGGAGCATCATTAAATCAAACAATTGCAGCAATTGACTTAATCACAACAAATGATGATGACACTTATTCAACTCATCCAAGTAAAAACAAGAGGTTAGCCGCTATTAAAACAGGCTACTCTAAAGCTTTAGGGAATGAGAATATTGTGATTACTGGTGATTATGAAATTAAAGTTGCTGATGAATACTATTACAATGGAATTGAAAAAGAAAGAAGTGGAAATATGGCTGCAGCTTTAATCTTATATAATAGAGCAATAGATTTTAACCCTAACAATGAATTCTATTATGCTAAAAGAGCTGGTATAAAAGAAGAGTTTAAAGATTTTAGAGGAGCTATTGAAGATTATAGTAAATCGATTAAAATTAATCCAAGATCAGAATACTTCGTATTGAGAGCTTTAGTTAGAGATTATGAGAACCAAATAACTAAAACTTATACAGATCTTAGAGGAAGGGTTATATATGGAACACCCGATGTTATGCTGGATTTAAATAAAGCAATTCAATCTGACCCCTATAACTCAACAGCATATTTTACAAGAGGATATTATAAATACAGAAATAAAAACTACTACGAGTCAATAACAGATTTAAGTATTGCAATTGAATTAGATCCTGAAAATTTAAAAGCTTATGAATATAGAGGTCTTGCGTACAGAGATAATGGAACTCCTTTTGAAGCTGATATGAGTGATTGGGATTTAACAGACGCAATTAAAGATTTTACTAAACTAATTGAGATTGATCCAAATAATTCAGAATGGTACTTTAACAGGGCAGTTTGTTATAATTTAAGTTACGGATCTGGATATAGATCACTTTCAATGAAAGATTTAAATATGGCAATTATTTTAAACCCAAATTATGGTAGAGCTTATGCATACAGGGCGAGTGTTAAAAGAAGTTTAAGACAAAATTCCAGTGCCTGTGAAGATATTAGGGCATCTGTAAGATTAGGTTGGTCCAAGTATAATCAAATTTCATTATATTGTGATTAATGAAGTATTTGTTTTTTATAGGTATATTTTTTGTTAATCTAGGATTCTCTCAAACCTGGGAGGATTACGTAGATAATGCTGTTAAGGCTAGAGATTCAAAAGATTTAATAGGTGCTCATTATTATTATACAAAAGCAATTGAAATAAGCCCAACAACAGAAAAAAGTATAACAACAAACTTATATTGGGAAAGAATGATGGTTACATTCGGTAAAGATGATTTTACAAATGTATTGAAAGAGTCTATTGATGTAGTTAATGTTTTTATGCAAATACTTGAAAAAATTTATCAAACAAAAAATAATGATATTGAAAAATTTAATGAATTAAAGAAAAATTGGGATGAAAGTATGTCTTTGGTCTATATGATTAAAGCTATTGCTATGGAAGAAATGGAAAAGTCTAAATTAAAGTATGACATAAGAAAATATTGCACAAAATGTGATAATGTTATTCAAGCAGTTTATTACAATAAAGGATATTCTACTTCTTTGTCTAAGTTTGGATGTGGAAGAGAGGAAATTGATAACTGGGGAAAATCTTGCAAGAGCTAATTCTTTTCTATTAAACCCATCTAAATCTTTGAAGAATTAATTAATTCATCTATTATTAATCAGGAACAGATTTAATTTTTTTATTAAGACAGCAACTTTTTCTTTTGATTGTCAAATTCTTCCTGAGTCAATATCCCTTTATCTTTTAACTCGCTAAGTTTTAACAATTGGTCTGTTAAATCGTTAGAATTTTCCTTTTGATTACCAACATTGTTTTGTTGGGAATTTCTGAAATCAGAGCGTGCCTTTGTAAAAATTTCAATAGCTATTTTTGCTTCTTCAGATTTAACATTTGCAAGCACACGAGTTTTTGTAGATGTATCAAGTTTGAGATTTGTTTGAAGTCCAAATCCAAATTTTTTAATATCAAACGCAGTTATTTCATCCATTGGAATAAATACTTCATCAGAAAATCCAAATTGATACCATTTGTATTTTACACCCTGATCAAAAATTTCTATTGAGCCACGCTCAACTGCCTTTACAAGAGAATTACCTTTCGCATTAATTATATACAATGATTTCATATTTATATTATTTAAATATTAAAATAGTAAAAATTTGTATTATACTTAATTTCAAGTTATATAAAAGTGAACAAAAGTGAACACACTATAATCACTATTGGCAAACAAAGTATCATTAAACTCAGTATGCCTAAACGCAGTAAGGTTTCTAAAAATGTTACAAAATGTAACACTATAAAAAAGGGATAATTTCATATATTAGGTTGATAAATAACTAATTATGAAAAAAATATTTATTCTAGTATTACTTATTCCACTTGTATCGATTAGTCAAGATTCTCAAAATTTAATTTTAGGATTAAATACTGGAATGACCAAAAAAGAAGCTGTTAAAGAGGCTAAATCCAATAAAGATAAATACAAACAAATTACATTAGGAAGTTATTATTGGAGACATTACCATCAAAATAATACATACGATGCAAATGGGAAATTGCAATTTGTAAAACTCAACCCAGTGGGCGGAGGTGTTTACGGATTGCCTGAAAGCCAAGTAAAGCTTGTTTTTAAAGATTTAGTACGCCTTCTAGTCAGCCAGGGCTATGAAAATGATGATATTGATACTAAATCTGGAGATAATTATCTTGAATATGCGTCTGGTGAAACCTACATACTTTCACACAAAGAAAAAGGCAAAAACATATATATTGGAACACCACCATATGGAAAAAATATTTATTTAAATATTGTTATTGGCAAGTATGAGGATGCTAAAGAGGTAGATTATTCAGATTCCGCACTTTAATTATGAAAAAACTAATTCTACTATTACTATTAATTCCATTTTTTTCTTTTTCGCAAATAATTGCAACTGTCGATGAAAATGGAAAAAAGGTTGTTTTAAATAGCGACGGAACGTGGAATTATGAAACTCAAGTTGATAATAAATTAGTTGAAGGAACTGGAATTTGGTCTATAAAGTATTATGTTGATGATTTTGGTGACCCAACAGATGAAGGATATATTGCTCACGATTATTATATCAAAGGAACATTTAGCAACTCTGCAACAACTAATTCAAATTTAAATGTCTATTTCCTAATTTCTGGAGCTGATGATATTGCAGTACAGTTATATGAATATGCAGGTAATAGTCCTGTAAAAGCATATAGTACTGATGAATATGAAATTCTCATCAAAGATTCGAGTGGAATAAAACACTCAATGTCAGGCAAAATGTATGAGGGAGGAAAAAGAGTATATTTTGACCCTAGTTTTAAGAAAAATCATATAAGTAAGATGCATAATATTCTTTTAGCTGGAGGAGAAGTTTCAGTTGTTATAACAAAAGAAGAATACGGACTGTCAAATTATAAATTTAAGTTTAATGCTGATGGATATAAAAACGTATTTACACAGTTATTCAATTAAATTTCAATATGAAAAAAATAATTCTACTATTACTGTTTGTCATTTTAAGTTGTGGTGAACTTCCTGAAAATTATTTCAGTTACAATGAGCCAATGGAAAAAAATGAAGATATAACCTTGATAATGCAATTTCACGATTATATATCTAAGTCAAATAAATACTTTGATAATTATAAAGTTGGTGCAGTTCTTTATGCTTCAGGCGTTGGTGGTGAAATTAATTTAAAAATTGATAGAAGTTTTTACGATTATATTAAAAAATTTGGAGTTGGAAATTATCCGGATTATGAAGTATGGATAGAAGCAATGTTTAAAGATTGTATAAATCAAACGAAAGTATCTAGTATCGTAAATTGTGATATAACAGAGTTTAAATTTTAATATGAAAAAGCTAATCATAATATTATTTTTTGTCTTTTTAGGTTGTGAAGAAGCTCCATCAAAAAACTTTATAGAACCAACAGAAAAACAGTATAGTACAATAATGTCAGGCTTTAAAGGTGATACTGGTTTTAATCAGACTTGTGCTATTAAGTCTAAAGACTTTGACGATGTTTATTTCGTTGCACTTGATATACCAAACAGAGGAGTTGGTGTATGGGCGTTAGGTGGTTCAGGTGGAAGTTGTTTTGCTGTAAATGATGTTGCTCAAGAAGTTTCTGTATATCCACAGGGTCAAATATCAATGTTTGATGACGGAGCTTTGGATGTAAAAAAATGTGTCCAAAACAAAAAGAAATGAAAAAACTAATTCTACTATTACTATTTATTCCGCTTGTTTCTATTGGGCAAAAAGATAATTATTATGAGATTATTAATAATCCTTTATCAAATGGTATTGATTTAAAGTTTAAAATTCCAGAGGGTTTTAAAGTTATTAAGCCAAAATCAAAAGAAAGTTTGGTTGTATTAAATAATTTTTCACCTGAAAACCAAATTTTAATAACCTTCTTAACTAAATCTATTCCCACAAATGATGAGCTTTATAATTACACTAATGAAGAATACAGAAATTTAATTAAGCTCAATAAATATCCTTTTTTTGGAGAAAGAAAATACTCATACTTTTCAATTGATAGTTATCCAGGAATGATATCAGATTCTTTGTTTTTAGAAAATCAATTCTACTTGATTCAGTCATATGTGATTATTAATAAAAAGGTTATTTTGATACAGTTTGGTGCAAAAAAAAAGAACACTGCAGCTTCATTTTTGTCTGAATTTAAAATTTTTTTAAAATCAATTGTTGTTTTAAATAAATCTAAATCAACTATTTAGATAAATTATATATATGAAAAAATTAATTCTACTATTACTATTTATTCCGCTTGTTTTTTTAACCTTAAGAATTAATTAATCTTTATTAATGTTTGATTAATCAAAGTTTTTCAATCTTGAATAATCAAGTTTTTTCAAGTTTAGTTCTACTAAAAGATCAAACTGACAAATAACTGACAACTTTTTATATCTTTAATTTAATGTTCATCTTAAATATTGGCTAAGAAAAAACCCACCTGTGAGTGGGCTTTAAGAATATGTGATGTAGCGGTTAGCTTGCTCCCCCTCTTGGGCTCGAACCAAGGACCCTCTGATTAACAGTCAGATGCTCTAACCAACTGAGCTAAGGAGGAATTTAAGTGTGGGCAAATATAATTATATTTTATTTCAAATATTAAGTATCAATTAATTTTTAGGAAAACGCTCTAAAAATATCCATACCATTTGCATAAAGTACTAATCCTATTAAAAGAATAACACCTGTCATTGTAGCATATTCCATAAACTTATCATTAGGTTTTTTACCTGTAATCATCTCGTAAAGTAAAAACATTACATGACCCCCATCAAGTGCGGGTATTGGGAGTACATTCATGAATCCTAGAATTATTGAAAGAAAAGCCGTCATTTCCCAAAATCTTTTCCAGTTCCATTGAGCTGGAAAAATACTCCCAATAGTACCAAAACCACCTAGCTGGGAAGCTCCCTCAGAGCTTGCTAGATATTTCATTTGGTTCATATAATCGGTTAGTGTATAGTAAGCTGTTTCAGCTCCTTTTGTTATACTTTCAAATAAATCATACCTTAAAGTTGTTCCCTCTAAATTGTATCGCGGATAAATACCGATTTTTTTATCATCAGAATAGAAAGGAATTACTGTAGTTATTTTATCTTCTCCTCTTATTAATTCTAACTCAACATAATCAGCATTGATTTTTTTAGCTTCTTCTAAATCATCAAAATTATAAATCTTAGATCCATTTGCTTTATCAATTATATCTCCAACCATTATATTACTAGACGCTGAAGGTGAAAGATTTTGAATAGAGTCAACTTCAAAATTAGGTAAAGGAGTAAAAGGAGAAGTGCCAGAAGCAATAATTTTAAGACCTATATCATTGGGAATATCAATTAAATCTCTAGTTCCATCATCATGCAAAACCTCAATATTATCTACACCTCTAGAAACAATCATCATAGCTATTTCTAATTGATTTTCGACTTCTGTTCCATCAACTTTTAAAATTTTATCACCATCTTCAAATCCTATTTCTTTCATTGTTTCTGAAACTTTAAATCCAGAATTTAAATCATCATAAGTAACAATGGTCTTTCCCCAAACAAATGTTACCATCATATAAATGACAAATCCTAAAATAAAGTTGATAATTACACCGCCAAGCATTATAATTAATCTTTGCCAAGTAGGCTTTGATCTAAATTCCCAATCCTTTGGTTCAGTTTCCAGCTGTTTAGTATCAAAACTTTCATCAACCATACCTGAAATTTTAACATATCCGCCCAATGGCAATGCTCCAACACCAAACTCAGTATCTCCAACTTTTTTCTTAAATACAGAAAATGGCCAATCAAAAAATAAATAAAACTTTTCTACTCTTGTTCCAAAAAGTTTTGCTGGAATATAATGTCCTAATTCATGTAGAAAAACAAGAATTGATAAACTTAAAATTAATTGAAATCCTTTAATTAAAATTACTTCCATAATAAATTTTGGTCTCCAAAAATAACCTTTTTTATCTTTTGAAAAAAATGGTGTGATAATTGAATTGTTTTTATTTTAAATTAATTTTACGTTAATGAATAATAAAGAATTTTGGAATAGATATAAGTATCTAATTTTATTTACAGTAATTTTTACTATTTGTGGGGTTTCAATTTTTAACATAGCGCTAACACCTGAAAAAAAATTACCAATTTACAGTCCATCAATGGTAAGTCCCGATTTGGTAGATGATGAACTAAAACATGTAAAAAAATATCATAGAATTTCTGATTTTAATTTAGTTAATCAGAATGGAGAAGAAACAACTCAAAATAATTATGATAAAAAAATATATGTTGCAGACTTTTTCTTTACTACATGTCCAACTATTTGCCCCATTATGACTGGAAATATGGTTTTTTTACAAAATGAATTGAGCGAGCAAGATGTCATGTTTGCTTCATTTTCTGTAACACCTGAAATTGATTCAGTTGAAGTTTTGAAAAAATATGCTATAGAAAAAGGAGTTAATGATAGAAAATGGAACTTAATGACAGGTGATAAAAAACAAATTTATAATCTTGCTAGAAAATCTTTTTTAGTTGTTAAGGATAATCCACAAATGGGCTCTCATGACATGATACACACAGAAAATTTTGTTTTAGTTGACAAAGAAAAAAGAATTAGGGGATTTTATGACGGAACAAAAATGGAAGAAATGAATAAAATAATTTCGGATATAAAAATTTTACAAGATTCCTACAATAAATCTTAAATATGAAAAAATACACATTATATATTTTTCTTTTTTTTCTAACTGTTAACATATTTAGCCAAGAATTGATAATTGGAAAGGAAAGAATTGAGCCTGGAATAGTTTTAATTTTTGAAGGAGCCATTAAAGACGAAGTTTTTCCAAAAAATAATAATTTAAAAATCAATGAAACCAATATTCATATTGAGGCTAGAGTAAATTGGGACACAACCAATATCCCGTTGGGAACTCCAGCTGGTGGATTTATTCCTTACATGAGATTAAATTCAAAAATTATTAACTCGTCGACAGGACTAAGTACATTCATTGATTTGTTACCTCACATAAATCTTATTGATAATTTTCACTACGCCAGAAATATTTCACTTCCTGGAAATATTGATGATAAATATGATGTAATTTTCAACGTGATTCCCCCATCTGACTATGAATTAAATCTTCATAAGGATTGGAGTCAACAATACGGGAATGGTCTTTTTGAAACTCAAACTTTTCAATATTTAGGAATTGATTTTAAGGAGATTGCTCAAGCTCAAAGAAATTAAATTTTTTAACTTAATAATTAATTGAATCAAATTTCACAGTTTGTGATGTTAAACAATATTTTTTTTAATTAAAAATTAATCAAACGGTTTTAGTAAATTTATAGAAACCAAAAAATTATGAAAAAAATATTTTTACTACTAGCCGCATTAATTGTTGGATGCGAAACTAATCAAAACAGAGATAATGCAAATTGGGATTTTGATTCATCAACAGGTGACTACATTCAGTGGCAAAGTGATAATGATTTTGCAAATGAAATGACAAATGCAGCTATGGTTCATTTATATAATGTTGAATATGAGAAAGCGAAGGTATTTTTTGAAAAAGCACTTGAATACGATCCATCTCTTTTTGGTCCTCATGTAGTATTAGCTGGGTTATCTCCAGAGGGCTCTGAAAAATCTGAGATGCATATACAAAAAGCGAAAGAAAATGTTGCTGATAATAATGAAACCTCCAAGATTTTTGTTTCACTCTTAGATCTACCTAGACAATCAAGATGGTGGCCTTTATTAGGTCCAGGCGCACATGAGAAGTGGGCAAAAATGAGATCAGTTGAACCAAAAGGTAAACTAATTCATTATTATTATTCATTCACAATTCCCGGTATTGAGAACAAAATTAAAGAAACTGAATCATTGTTGTCTGAACTTAGAGATGGTGTAGGTGATAGTGAATCTCTTCCAGTCAGTGGTGATCACTCTTACATGATAGCTCCTGCTACAAATTTGTTAGGATATTTTTATTATGGTATTGGCGATAAGGAAAAATCAAAGTCTCTTTTTGAAGAGTATCTTGAACTTTATCCAAATGGATATAATTCTTATGATTCAATGGGAGAATTTTACTATAATGAAGGTGATTTTGAAAGTGCTAAGGATTATTATGGTAAAGCTGTAGAAAACTTTTTTGCTGCTTCATCAGCTAACGGGAAATTGAGAGAATTAAATCAAGATTAATTTATCAATTTAACCTAAAGCAACATCTAAACTCATCATAATAATAAAGCCTGCTATTAAGCCCATTGTAGCCAAATCTGTATTTCCACCTCTTTGACTTTCTGGAATAACCTCCTCAACAACAATAAAAATCATCGCTCCAGCTGCAAAAGACAATGCGTATGGTAATATTGGCCATACAAGTATTACAAGAGCTGCTCCAATGACAGCAAAAATGGGTTCAACAATTGCGGATAATTGACCCCAAAACCACGACTTTTTTCTACTAGCCCCTGCTCTTCTAAGTGGCATTGAAACAGCAAATCCCTCAGGAAAATTTTGGATTCCTATTCCTATTCCAAGTGCAACAGCAGCACCAAGTGAATATACATTAGCAAATTCTGGAATAACAAGTGCTCCAAAAGCAACACCTACTGCTAGTCCCTCTGGAATATTATGAATTGCAATAGCAAGAACTAATAATGAAGTTTTTTTAAGATCAGATTTTGGACCTTCTGCTTCCTTCATTTTTCCAAAAATATGTAAGTGAGGTATTGACTTATCTAAAAAAAACATAAAAAGTGCACCAAGAAAAAAACCTATAGCTGGTGGTAAAAAAGATGGTAAGCTAGATTGGCCTAAATCATTTTGAACCTCGACTGCATGAATAGCAGGCGCAATTAATGACCAAAAACTTGCCGCTATCATAACACCTCCAGTAAAACCTAAAGCTGCATCTAACATTTTTCTGTTTGAAGATTTGAAAAGAAAAACTAATGCAGCACCAATTGATGTTAATGCCCATGTAAATAATCCTGCATATAATGCTTGCAATATTGGACTTGATTCCGATTTAAAAAATTCTAAAACTGATTCCATTTATAAAACATGAAAGTTCACCAGTGCAAAACTATAAAATTATTTTAATTTTTTAATTAAAATTTTCTTTTTAATAGCAACTTTGATAAGGCTTCTAATTCAAACTTTTTAGATGAATCCATTTCTAAATCGTTTATTTGTGAAATAGCAAGTTCAGAGTATTTCTTTACCAAATTTCTAGATTCTAAATCTGCTTTAGTTTCTGCAAATAATTTTTTTGCATTGTGAATTTTATTTTTGTTTGATGAATTATAAATTTCATTCAATAATAATTTTTGACTTTTATTTGCATTAGCAAAACACAAATGATAGAGAATTGTTTTTTTATTTTCAACTACATCCCCTCCAATTTTTTTACCAATAATTTTTTCATCTCCAAATAAATCCAGATAGTCATCCTGAATCTGAAATGCTATTCCAAGGTTAACACCACATTTATATAATAGATCAGACGTTGAATTATCAGTACTGTTTATTAATGCTCCCATTTTCAATGAAGATCCTAATAAAACTGCAGTTTTATATTCAATCATATTTATATAACTTAAATACTCAACCTCATTTTGACTTTCAAAATCAATATCTAACTGTTGACCCTCACATATTAGTAATGCTGTATCATTAAATAATTTTAATAAAAGTTTTTGAATTTCATTAGGATATTTTTCCAATAACTTATAAGATAAAATTAGCATTGAATCCCCAGAAAGTATTGCTTGATTCAAATTCCATTTTGTATGTACTGTTTCATTTCCTCTTCTAATTTTTGATGAATCCATTATGTCATCATGTATTAAAGTAAAATTGTGAAAGACCTCATTTGCAAGAGCAGCAGGAAGTGCATAATCTATATTATTATTAAATAATTTATTAGAAATAATTGTAGCAATGGGACGAATTCTTTTTGATGGTAGTCTTAAAAAATATTTGATTGGATCATATATTTTTGAATCATTCAGATCATTGATAAGTAATTCTATTGAATTATTTATTTTAAGAAAATAGTTTTCAAACATCTACGCTAATTTACATTTTATGATTATTAAAATACAGGAAATCGATTAAGAAACTTTGGAAACTAATTTGGTTTTTTTAGTTTCCTTAATTATATTTGCGCTCAAATTTTCATAATTGAGGGAAAAAATAATTAAGAAAGCTCAGTATCTATTCATATCGTTTGGATTTAAATCAGTAACTATGGATGACATAGCAAACGATCTTACAATATCCAAAAAAACAATCTACAACTTTTTTCAAAATAAGACTGAATTAGTTGATGCTACAGCAAATAATTTACATGATCAATTGGTAATAGGCATGTCTCAAATTAGAAAAAACTCGAATGACCCAATAAATGAGTTTTTTGAAGTCAAGGATCTTGTTATGGAACATTTACACGACCAAAGGAATCACTCTATATATCAGCTCGAGAAATTCTACCCTGACATTTATTCAAATGTAAAAAGAAAACACTTGGACTTTATGATAAAATCTTTTGGAGAAGTTTTAAGTAATGGTATAGAATTTGGTTTATTCCGTGAAAACATTGACGTAGATTTTATTTCAAGAGTTTACTTCAATAGTATAAGTGGACTAATGAACCCTGAAATATATCCTTCAAAAATTTATACTCTAGACAGTTGTCTAGAAAGTTACCGTGAGTATTTTTTGAGATCAATTGTTACTGCCAAAGGCTTAAAAAAACTCGATTCAATTTTAAAAAATGACTAATAAGAATTTATTTACAATTATCTGTTTTGTTTTCTGTAATTGTTTACTTGGTCAAAATCAGTATTCGTTTACTGTTGATGAAGCCGTTGTATTTGCTTTAGAGAATAATAAAAACTCTATATATGCTGAAAAAAATGTTTTAATATCTCAGAAAGAGAAATGGGAAACTATCGCTGTAGGACTTCCTCAAATATCATCTTTTTTTGAATTTAATAATAGAATAAAAGATCCAATCTCACTTATTCCAGCTGAGTTTTTTGGAGGAAATGAAGGTGAATTTGCCGAGATAAGTTTTGGAACTAAGCAAAGTATTAGTGGTGAATTAATTTTAAATCAATTACTTTTTGATGGGTCTTATTTGATAGGATTACAATCAATAGAACTATTTTTACAACTTTCTAGTCAAGCTAAAATTAAGACTGATCTTGAAGTTAAAAGACAAGTTATAAATGCTTATGGAAATGCTCTGGTTAGCGCTGAGAGAGTTAAAATACTTGCTAATAATTTAAATAATATTAAAAAGACCTTAATAGAAACAAAAAAAATATATGAAAATGGATTAACTGAAATAGAAAATGTTGAGCAACTTACAATAACAACAAGTTCAATTGAAAATTCACTTAATTATGCTGAGAAATTTGAATTATTATCCTTGAATATTTTAAAACTTTTATTGGGTATTGAACTAAGTGATATTTTAATTTTAAATGATAATATTGAAACAATAGCAATTAAAAATATTAATCCATCACTTGTTAATCAAGAGTTTGAAATATCAGAAAATATTGATTATAAAATTGCTCTTAACGCAAGTGAAGGAAATAAGAAAAGATTACAACTCGAAAAATTTAAGTCCTTACCAACCATTAGTGCATATATTTCTGGGTCCTACAATGGATACAACGAATCATTTAGAATCACTAATCCAAAACAAAATTGGTATGGTTCCTCGCAATTAGGAATTAATATGTCCTTGCCGATCTTTAGCTCTCTTCAAAGAACTGCTTCAACTCAAAAAGCAAAAATAGAATTGGATAAAGCTCTTTTAAATTTAAAAGAAACTGAAAACAAATTAAATCTTGAAGTTGAAAAAGCTAAAAGTGATTATACATATTCAATTAATAACTATGAGACAGCGTTAAAAAACTTAACTCTGGCGGAAAGTATTGAAAAGAAAAATCAAATAAAATTTTATGAGGGTTTAGCATCAAGTTTTGATTTAAGACAAGCACAAAATCAGCTTTACGCTATTCAAAATGAATATTTAGAAGCAACTCTTAAAATTATTGAGAATAAAATTAACCTTGAAATCCTATTAAATAAGTCATGAAAAAATATTTTTATCTAATAATCTTACTAATAATCAGTTGCGATAGCGACAATAAAAAAACAATTGATGATTTAATAAAAGAGGGAAATCTTGAAGAATTACAAGAAAGAAGATCCAGCCTGATTATTCAAAAAGGTCAAATTAATAGAGAGCTTGATGAAATAACTGAAGGAGTTTCAATACTCGATACTGCAAAGAGTTTTGTTTTAGTTAACACTGTTACTACCAAGAAAGAAATGATTAATCACTATTCAAAATTTCAAGGCATAATAAAAACTGATCAAAATATGATACTGTATCCTGAGTTCAGTGGAAGAATTATAAAAGTATATGTTAATGAAGGAGACAGGGTAAATAAAGGACAAGCTTTGGCTAAAATTGATGACGGAGGTCTTTTCAATGAGCTTAAATTAGTTGAAAGTCAAACTAAGCTTACTAAAACAATTTTCGATAGACAATCTAAACTGTGGAATGATAAAATTGGTTCAGAAATTCAGTATTTAGAGTCAAAAACTAATTATGAAATACAAAAAAATAGATTAGAAAGTCTAAAACAATCCCTTGCTAAAACAACAATTGATGCACCCTTCAGTGGTACTATTGATGAAATTTTTATAGAGGAAGGAAACTTAGTCTCACCTCCAATGATGCCTGATCAAGGAAATGCTTTTAGAATTGTAAACCTCAATGAATTATATGTTGAAGCTGTTATTCCGGAAAATTTTATTGGTAAAATAAAGAAAGGTGCACAGGTATTAGTTGAAATACCAGTCCTAAATAAAACTTTTAATTCTACAATCAAACACTCTGTTAGTTCAATTAATAAATTATCTAGAACATTCAAAATTGAAGTATCAGTCCCTGAAAATGAATTAGACTTAATTCCAAATTTAAACGTTGAGATCAATATATTGGATTATACAAATTCAGAAGCAATTTTAGTCCCAGAGTCTATAGTTTCTGAAGACTCTGAAAACAATAAATTCCTTTACACTATTGAAAATAATAAAGCCAAGAAAACCATTGTAGAAACTGGTTATACTCAAAACGGAATGATTGAAATTGTTAATGGTTTAAATGTAAATCAAACAGTTATTAATGAAGGTGGAAGGATTGTTAAAGGGGGTCAGAATGTAAAAATCTACAATAATAATGAGTAAGGTAGATAAAGAGTTTAAACCCTCTGTTTGGGCTATTAGTAAATCTAACATCATTTATTTTTTGATGTTTATCTTTTTGGCATTTGGTATTAATGCTTACAATAATCTACCCAGAGAAGACTTTCCGGAAATAATCACTAGTGATGTTTTTATCAGCACTATTAATCCTGGAAACACGCCTGAAGACATTGAGAGATTTATTACAGTCCCATTGGAAGAAGCAGTAAAAGGTGTAAGTAACCTGGTTGATATAAAATCTACATCGCTTGAAAATTATTCAATAATAAGTTTAGAATTTGATGAGGAAATTGATATTGAGCTTGCCAAACAAAAAGTTAGAGATGAAATTGATTCAGTAATTTCTGGTGAGGACTGGCCAACATTTAATAATGTAAAGGTTGAACCTGATATATTAAGCATGAGTTTGGCAGAGGAAATGCCAATATTAAATGTAAATATTCAAGGTGACTACCCAACAGAACAACTAAAAAAGTATGCTGAAATTATTGAAGACAGAATTGAAAAACTTGATGAAATCAAAGAGGTTGATATTCTTGGAGCTCAAGATGAAGAAATTGAAGTTGCAGTTGATATAAAAAAAATGACTGCTGCAAAAGTAAGTTTTGAAGACATATTAAGTGCTATTGCATTCGGAAATAGAACTATTGCTGCTGGCAATATTGTTTCTGATGGACAAAGAAGAACACTTAGAATTATAGGTGAAATTGAAAATCCAAACGATTTAAAAAACTTTGTTATTAAAAACGAATTTGGTCCAGTTTACCTAAACGATGTTGCAGAAATAAATTTTAAAGAGAGTGAAAAGAAAAGTTATGCTCGTGAATTTGCAAAAAATTTAGTTTCACTTGCAGTTAAAAAAAGATCAGGTAAAAATTTAATAAATGCTGCTGACAAAATTGATTTAATTGTTAATGAAGTTGTCAAAAATGAGTTTCCAAATGATCTTAAAGTTGTAATTACCAATGATATGTCCAACAGAATAATAAGTCAAGTTGATGATTTAGTTAATAATATTTTGTTTGGAATTTTTCTAGTTACTACTGTACTTATGTTTTTTCTTGGTTTTAGAAATGCATTGTTTGTAGGGTTTGCAATTCCTATGTCAATGTTTATGTCTTTAATGATAATATCGGCGTTAGGTTACAGCTTAAACACAATGATTTTATTTGCCTTGGTTATGGGTCTAGGGATGCTAGTTGATAATGGAATTGTGGTCGTTGAAAATGTATACAGACTGATGGAGAAAGAAGGCATGTCAAAGGTTGAAGCTGCTAAACTTGGTATCAGCGAAATTGCTTACCCTATTATAGTTTCAACGGCAACTACAGTACTAGCTTTTGTACCACTTGGTTTGTGGCCTGGCACGATTGGTCAATTTATGATCTATCTGCCAATAACACTTTCCATTGTATTAGGCTCGTCCTTATTTGTTGCTATATTTTTTAACTCAATGTTAGTTTCAAAATTTATGAGCATTGACGAAAAAAATCTTTCAAAGAAAGATTTAATAAGATTAACGTACTTTTTATCTGGTATTGGATTAGTTCTTTTCATAATTGGTGGCGTTTCCAGAGGGTTTGGAACATTATTTATCGTAATAAATATTTTCTTTTGGCTATACTCGTATTACATAAAAGCATTAGCGCTAAAATTTAGAACAATATTTTTAGGGTGGCTTGAAGATAGATACGAAAGATTTTTGAGATTTGCGCTTCGCGGATGGAGAGCATTTGCTTTTCTTTTTGGAACAATTGCTTTATTATTTCTGACAATGATTATTGTTGGAATTGCTGGTCCAAAAATAGAATTTTTCCCTGATAATCAACCAAATCAAATAATCGTATACGCTGAATATCCGCAAGGTACTGATATTGAAAAGACCAATTCAATAACAAAAAAACTTGAAAATGAAATTTTAGATGTAATCAATAATAAAATATATTTTGAGGGAACTTATAACTTCATGGTTGAATCTATGCTTGCTCAAGTTGGAGAAGGAGCTGGTAATCAACAAAATGATTTTGGATCTCAGGCAGATATGCCTCAAAAAGCCAAAATTACAGTTACTCTTCGCGAATTTAAATATAGAAATGGATATTCTAGTGAAAATTTAAGAAGTGATGTCCAAAAAAAATTGAGTGGTAAATACCCTGGTCTAGCTGTTTCTGTTGAGAAAGATGAAAATGGACCTCCAGCTGGTTACCCAGTTAATATTGAAATTACTGGCAAGGACTATCTGGAACTAATACGTACAGCTGAGGAGATGAGAATTTTTATTAACGATCAAAAAATTGCTGGAATTGAGGAATTAAAAATTGATGTAAATAAAAATAAACCTTCAATTCAAATTGAAGTTGACAGACAAAAAGCAGGGGAACTTGGTATAAATCCTAGTCAAATTGGGCTTGTTCTTCGAAGGTCTCTATTTGGAGAGAAAGCTGGTATTTACAAAAAAGACGGTGAAGATTATGACATTAATGTTAGATTTAATAAGGAGGATAGATACGATAAATCGTTACTATTTAATCAAAATGTAATTTTCAAGAATATGAATAATGGGCAATTAGTAGAGGTCCCTATTGCGTCCCTAGTTAAGTCTGAAAATATTGAAACCTACAGCGCTATTAAGCATAGAAATTTAACCAGAGTTGTTACTTTATATTCATCTATTTTTGCAGGATACAATGCTAAAGAAATAGTAGATCAAATTAAATTTCAGCTGGATGGATTTGAAACTTCAAATGATGTTAAATATAAATTTACTGGTGAAATTGAAGAGCAAGACAAAAACCAAGATTTTCTAAATACAGCTCTTATCATGGCATTAATGTTAATTTTATTATTACTTGTCTTTCAGTTTAACTCCATTGTAAAACCACTTATAATAATATTGTCCATTTTCCTAAGTTTCATTGGTGTATTTCTTGGTCTAATTATTTTTGATATGACTTTTGTTATAATCATGACAATGTTAGGAATAATTTCTCTTGCTGGTATTGTTGTTAACAATAGCGTAGTACTAATTGACTACACACAACTTTTACTGGACAGAAAAAAAGCTAAACTTAATTTAGAAAAAGACAATATGTTACCAAAAAACGAAATCTATGAATCAATTGTCAAAGGAGGAAAAGCAAGATTAAGACCAGTTATTTTAACAGCCATCACTACAATTTTAGGCTTAATTCCACTTGCAATTGGATTAAATATAGATTTAATGAATTTATTTTTAAATGGTAATCCAAATGTTTATATCGGAGGAGATAATGTGATTTTTTGGGGACCTTTAGCCTGGACTGTTATTTTTGGGTTAACATTTGCTACTTTCTTAACTCTTATTATTGTTCCAGTAACATTTTACCTAAGTAAAAGACTCGCTCTAAAAATTCGTAGCTTTAAGCTATACTAATTGATTATTAATTTTTGTTAGATATTTGCATATATGTATCGAACTCATAACTGCGGTGAATTAAGAAAATCCGATATTAATTCAAAGGTTAAACTTTCTGGATGGGTACAAAGAATCAGAAATAAAGGGTTTTTAATTTGGATTGACCTTAGAGATCGATACGGAATTACACAACTTTTTATTAATTCTGAAAATGTTTCCGATGATGTAATTAAAACAACAAAGTTATTAGGTAGAGAATTTGTCATTTCTATTGATGGTAAAGTTATCGAAAGGGAAGCTTACAATAATAAAATAGCTACTGGTGAAATTGAAATTTCTGTTGATAGTATTGAGATTCTGAACAAATCTGAAATTCCTCCCTTTACAATTGAAGATGAATCTGATGGAGGTGATGAACTTAGAATGAAATATAGATATTTAGACCTTAGAAGAAATCCTATTAAGAACAATTTAATTTTTAGAAACGATTTAAGTTTTGAAATTAGAAAATATTTAAAGGATAATGGGTTTATTGATATAGAAACACCTTATTTAATAAAATCCACGCCTGAAGGAGCTAGAGATTTCGTTGTTCCATCAAGAATTAATCTTGGTGAATTTTATGCTTTACCACAATCTCCACAAACATTTAAACAACTTCTAATGATCAGTGGTTTTGATAAATATTTTCAAATAGTAAAATGCTTTCGTGATGAAGATTTAAGGGCTGATAGACAACCAGAATTTACCCAGATTGATTGTGAAATGTCATTTGTTAATCAGGATGATGTTATCTCAACTTTTGAAGGTTTAATAAAATATTTATTTAAAAACTGCTTGAATATAAATCTTAAAGATTTTAAAAAGATTTCGTATGGTGAAGCAATTGAAAAATATGGTACTGATAAACCTGATACAAGATTTGAAATGGATTTTTTCAACTTGAGTGAAAAAGCGAAAGGGACTGGGTTTAAAATATTTGATGAAAGTGAGGCTATTTATGGATTCAATGTAAAATCTGGTGCCGAACTTTCCAGAAAAGAAATTGATTCTTATGTAGACTGGGTAAAAAGACCACAAATTGGGGCGCTTGGACTTATTTGGATTAAACATAATATGGATGGTTCAATTAAATCTTCAATTGATAAATTCTTTGATGCTGATCAATTAAAAAATTTGACCAACTCAAGTCCTGGCGATATAAGTTTCATAATCTCTGGAAATAAGAAAAAAACACTCACTCAATTAGGAGCATTAAGAATTGAAGTGGCTGAAAGATTTGGATTAAGAAATAATAAAGAATTTGAGGCTATCTGGGTAACTGATTTTCCATTATTTGAATGGGATGAAGAATCAAAAAGCTATCACTCAATGCACCATCCTTTCACATCACCAGTTGATGGTGTAATTAATAAAGATCCGTCTAAAACATTTGCTAATGCTTACGATTTAGTAATTAATGGAAATGAAATTGGAGGAGGATCGATAAGAATTCACAATAAAGAATTACAACAAAAAGTTTTTTCAATTTTAGGTTTTTCTGAAAAAGAAGCTGATGATCAATTTGGATTTTTATTAAATGCTTTTAAATATGGTGCACCTCCCCACGGTGGTATTGCATTTGGACTAGATAGGCTTGTAGCTGTAATGAATAATGATGAGACTATTAGAGATTACATTGCATTTCCAAAAAATAATAGTGGAAGAGATGTTATGATTGATAGCCCATCAAAAATTGACAATCAGCAATTAGATGATTTGAATATAAAATTAAATTAAGTTTTGTTTCTTAAAGTTTGTCTATACTTAATTTTTATATGTGATATGATAATCCTTTTTTATGGATTATATATCAAAAGTTCAGATATAATTTTTGGAGAAAAATTAATAGGTATTAGTGTTCTTGTTTTTTGCTTTTTGTTCATGCCCATATTTCTGTATTATAGGTACAGAAATAAAAAATTAGATGATTATTTATACAAAGATTAATTTCCTTTTTCTTTTCTTTTTTTTATAAAAAAAGCATCGATCAAAAGCTTACATTCCTTAGACATAACTCCGGAAGTTACCTTTGTTTTTGGATGTATTTTTGTTCCAAGAAGCTTATATCCTCTGTGAGGGTCACTAGCTCCGTATACTAATCTAAACAACTGAGCCCAATACATCGCTCCAGCACACATCTGACAAGGTTCTAATGTAACATACATGGTGCAATCATTTAAATATTTGCCGCCAATGTGATTAGAAGCTGAAGTTATTGCTTGCATCTCAGCGTGAGCGGTAACATCATTAAGAGTTTCAGTTAAGTTGTGACATCTAGCAATAATTTTATCGTTAGAAACAACAATTGCTCCAACTGGAACTTCATTTTTTTCAAACGCAAACTTAGCCTCCTGTAAAGCTTTTTGCATAAAATATTGATCTTTTTGTTCCTGATTCATTAATTGAGTTTTTTATACCATTCCAAAGCCAAACCATCAGTTAGACTTGCTATAAAACAACTAACATCTAATAAGCTTGAATACAAATCTGTGTTTTTATTTAGGTATTCTTTTGGTATACATTCTAATGCTAATTCATCAAACGCACTAACCTTATCTTCCCTCCAATTAATCACAGAACTTGTAAAAGTTTTCAATAAAAAATTAAGAACCTTATAACCAGTTAACTCTTTTTCAATAACCTCTTTGGATTTGTAAACTTTATCGATACTAATCTCGATGATACTATCCATTTGAACTTTATATTTAGAAAGAGCCATAAGAGATGTTTCCAATTCTCCAGCAAGAATTTTTTCTTCATTTTCAATAAAAATTGTAACCGCCTCATTAATTAAAGTATTAATGGCAAGCGCCCTTAAGTATGAAATTCTTTGAGATTTTAAACCCATAGAATTATATTTTTTTTTGTCAATAGATTCACTTACAAGTTTGACTAAATATTCTAATGCAAATTCTTCTGGTATCCAATCTAAATTAATACCATCTTCAAAATCAATCAATGTGTAACAAATATCATCTGCAGCTTCAACTAAATATGTTAAAGGATGCCTGTGATAAAGATTGTTCTTTGTTTTTAGACCGAGTTCCATTGCAACCTCATCAAAAAAATCAAACTGACTTGAAAAATAACCATATTTTTTATCCTTAATATGTTTTGTGGGTCTATCAGGTAGTGAACTCTTTGGATATTTAGTGAATGCTCCAAGAGTTGCATAGCTCAACCTTAGTCCTCCAGGTGAACCAGGTTTATTTTCTGTTAAAATCTTAAATCCATTGGCATTACCTTCAAACGTACAAAGGTCCTTATATTGAACATCTGTTAATTTATCCTTGTACTTTAAACCATCTCCAATTTTATAAAAATCTCCAATTGATGATTCACCACTATGTCCAAAAGGAGGATTTCCAATATCGTGAGCCAAGCTTGCAGCAGCAACTATGCTCCCAAAATCATTTATTTGATAACCATGAATTTGATTTAAGTATGGATATTTTTTTAAAATGTGCTTTCCAACTATTCTTCCTAAACTTCTTCCAACTACTGAAACCTCTAGACTATGAGTTAGTCGTGTATGTACAAAACTTGTTTTTGAAAATGGAATTACTTGAGTCTTATCTTGAAGTGATCTAAAAAAAGATGAAAAAACTATTCGGTCATAATCAACATCAAATCCAACTCTTGTATTGTCTTGTTCAGCTCTTAATCGTTTTAAATTATCCCCCTGTCTTTTTAAGGACAATAGATTTTCCCATTTCATGAGTGCAATTTAATATTTTAAAAGGGGAAAAATAATACTACAGCTAAAATACTACAGCCTAATTTTCATTAGCCTTGCAGAAGAACTACTTTTTTCATCTTCCGATGTAATCCAAAATGTATTAGAATCTATTATCTTAACTGCTTCAACCTGTGTTTTACCAATTGGAATTTCATACATTTCAATTTTATAATCCTTTTTATTTTTAAATGAAAAATCTTTAATTTTTAAAATATAGTATTCGTCAAAAGATATTGTACTAGTTAAAATTAAAAGTTCATTTTCTTGGTCATAATCACCTCCTGTTATAATTGATTGTGTATTTAAACTTCCAATTTTTTTTGCTTCATACTCGCCACCATTTTTTGGTAACGAATAAATATCTGTCATTTTAGTAGCTCTATTTTTTGTGAAAATTATAAGAAATTCATTTATGGAAATAAGTGCTTCAGCATCAAACTGAGAAAGTTTTTTATATCTAAAATCATTTTGTTCTGGATAATTAAATTTTATAATCTCTGGGTTAATAACTGAATTTTTGTCTTTTGGTATTTTAATTACACATAAATTTTTTCTGGTGTCGTAGTTATTTCCCATGTCAGCAACATAGATAAACTTATCATCTTGAGTAATATCTTCCCAATCATTATTTTTAACTCCAGTTATTTTTCTCTCAGAAATAATCTTTCCTTTTTTATTTAAATAATATAATTTAGGGTCACCTCCAGAGTCATTATGAGTGATAAATTGGCCATCTACTATTTCTAAACCGGAAGTCTCATCAATTAATTTTGATAAGTTGATGTCCATAATGATTTTTTGAGAAAATGAAAAGTTAAAAATTAGTAGAGTTAATAATACTATTTTCTTCATTTAATAATTTTATTCCAGTCTACTAATTTAAAATTTTGATTTAAACCATCATTATCATCATCCTGCGCAATAAAAAATCCATTAGGAAACTTTGATGTTTTAATTGAAGATACATCAATTCCGTCAGTTTCTGTTGTTCCATCAATTTTATCGCCATCAATTATTCTAAAAAATATTTTGGCATTAAGAGATTTTCTATCAATAAGTAAATATCCATTCGAGCCTTGAACAGAAGCTATCAAATATCCTTTACCATCTGCCTCATCTCTTATTGTTAAACCTTCAAAATCAGGTTTAAAATATTTATTTTTTTTAAAAATTAATTTTCTGTCATCACTTAAATTAGGATTGGCACTTAATTCCCAAATCCCTCTTCTTTCTTGACCTATGTAAACTTTTCCTTTTGATTCATCAGCAACTATACCTTCAACTAAAGAGGAAAATCTTAATTTTCTTTCAAATTTAATTTCGGGACTTGATTCATCATTATTAAAACTCCACTGTTCTACATTTCCTTTTTTATCACTTACAAAGACATATGTATTATAATTATCATCATAAAAAGTAATACCATATACATCTTTTAAACTTGGGACTACTTCACGAACTATATTTTTTTCTAATTCTCCATTCGAATTAAAAATATAAAGATCTATACTATTGAATGTTCTATTTGTTCCAGCAACTAAGTATTTATCTTGATTGGACTTAGATGGAATTATATCCACATTATTTATCCTTCCAACCTCATAATCATACAGCTTATTACCTTCTAAGTCATATACAATTATACCGTATTTTTTGTCAGATGAAATAATTAAACTTTTTTCAGGATTCATGAGGTTTTCCAAAACACACATATCATCAGCTGCATCATCACCAGCAAATACTGGTTCAGTTTCAACATCTGCGTTAACCTCTAAATAAAACAAAGAGCCTAATTTATTAGGCTCTTGTGCGTTTAAGCTTAAAAAAAAAAGAAAGCTTAAAATTATATTAAATTTTTGCATTAGAAATCATATTTCAAACCTACATTCCAGCTTATATCATAATACTCAAGTTGCATAGTTCTTGCTTGAATCCCTTGATAATATCTTAATGGCTGATTTGTTAGGTTTTTACCTTCAGCAAATATACTTAGTTTATCATTAATTCTATAGTTAGCATTTACATCTAGGAAAGATTGTTCATCATAATATCTATCTTCAAATGCCTGATCACTTAATTCATCAAGTGAAGCATCTGCGAAATTGAATGAGCCTCTAACAAAGAATTTTTCTGTTTCAAAAGCTAATGATAAATTATACATATTATCAACCTGACCAACTAAAGGAACATCATCTCTGCCTTCAACTCTATTAGTTGATGAATCAGTAGTCGTGTAGTTACCCATAAAGGTGAAATACTTTAGGAATTTAGTTTGAAATGTTAGCTCAATACCATTAACCGTTGCTTCCTCACCATTTCTTAATTGTTGCATTTCATATCCAGAAACTCCATTATATGTATAATCGTTTGTACTATATTGATAAATCCAATCCTCAATATTTTTGTTAAAATATCCTAATGAAAATAATCCTACGCCTTTGAAATAATATTCAACCATTGCATCAATATTTGTTGAAAGTGAAGCTTCAAGGTCTGGATTACCTAAAGCTAACTCTTTATCATCAGAGTTAGAGTATTCATATGGGACTAAATCATAATAAGCAGGTCTTGCAAGAGATTGAGTGAATGCTAAATTTAAATTCCATTTATCACTTAAGTCCCACTGTAAAGTAACATTGGGTAAAACATTTGAGTAATCTGAACCACCTTGAACAGTTTCAAGATCTGCAGGTACATCCATTGTTTCTTCATCAAATTTGTAACCAGTATAATCAATCTTAGTACTTTCAACTCTTGCCCCAGCAATAAGGGTTAAATTATCTCCAAGTTTATCTTCAATCATTGCATAAAATGCGGTAACCTGCTCATCAGCATCATAATTTCCAGCTGCAAACTCATCCATGACATAACTATCAAAGTTTGGATCGCTAGGTCCGCTAAGCTTTAAATTACCTAAAGCTTCTGCAGTCATAAACATTCCACTTTGATATTTTTTTCCAGCTTCATATGAAGTGATGGTTGCATTGAAGTTAGCAACACCGTCCATATTTGGTAAATCATTATCATACTCATGCCATATATCATCTCTCATCTTTGATTTGTCTTTGTGTTTAAAACCAAATTTAAATTTATCATTCACGCTGTACGGTAAATCAAAATCTAAAGAAAAGGAGGTATTATCTTCTTCGGTAGATTTAAATGCTTCCTCAGTTTTTCTATACCTAAATTTTCCTGGTTCAGTCCAATTATCACCTACATATAAAAATGTTGGATATTCTGGATTACTAATATCTAATGCAGCAATTGGAACATCTCTTGCCTCATATCTAACATATCTTTCATCGGGTCTCTCTTCACTAGCTTTAGATGAACTGATCTTCCAATCCATTCCTAATTTACCGAACTGGTGATCACCACCTAAAGTGAATTTCTGAGTTTTCTGATCCTCCAATCTTGTTGCGTCATTTTTATCATTATTTATACCGCCTTTGGTTTGACGTCTAATTCTAACTGTCATATCATCCATATCAATACTACCCACTCTCATTCTAAATCTATTTTCCCAATCATCTCTGTGGTTGTATATTGACTTAAAATAAATTTGATTGTTCTGATTTATATTCCAATCTAAATTTAAACTTACACTTCTTCTTGTTCTTTTGACATCATATCTTCTAATATCCATTTCTCCAATTGCACCATCATCCGCCCAATCAGCAGGATCATTCCATTCAAATTCAATATTATCAGAACCATAATCTTTAGTTTGAATAGTGCTTGATAATGTATAACTAAATCTATCAGATACTTTGTCAGCAATTACTAATGCAAAATTTGAATTATATCCATCAGTTCTAATTGGTTGTCCACCTGCAGCTGCGGTAATTGATGCTCTAAAACCACTTGGGTTAGATCTTGTAATAAGATTTACGGAACCTCCAATAGCATCGGCTTCCATATCGGGTGTTAGAGTTTTGTTAACTTCAATTGTTTGAACCATAGCTGACGGGATGAGATCTAACTGAACATTTCTATTATCACCTTCAGCAGATGGAATTCTTTCACCATTAAGTGTTACTGAATTCAGTCCTGGACCTAAACCTCTCATTACAATGTTTCTAGCTTCACCTTGATCCCCTTGCATACTGACTCCTGCAATTCTTTTTAGAACATCACCAACATTATCGTCTGGAAATTTTCCAATTTGATCTGCAGAAACAACATTTGTTACATTAAGGTCAGATTTTTGTTTGTTTAATCCCTTAACTATACCACTTTGATATCCTGAGACAACCACCTCAGCTAATTCACTAATAGCTGTGTCTAAAGTAAAATCTAAAGTAGATGTTTTTCCAGCTTCAACTGTTACTGACTCTTCAACTGTTTCAAAACCAATATAAGAAACCTTAATAGTTTGTTCTCCTTCAATATTTAATATGGAGTAAAAACCATTAAAATCTGTAACAACTGCTTTTCCAGATGGAGAAGCTTGAATTGTAGCACCAGGAAGTGCAAATCCGTTATTGTCTAAAACTCTACCCTTTAGGGAGGATGTTTGAGAAAATGAAAGCATTACCGTAAATAATGCTAACAAAAATAAAATGCTTTTTTTCATAATTATTGTCTTAGCCGACAAAATTATTTTATTACAATTTCTCTTACATTAAATAAACGTTAAATTATTATGTAAATATTAATAAAAAGTAAACTATTTAGAAACAATACCTGAATCAAATGAATTATTCCAGGAGTAATGACTTAAGACTTTATTGTTTTTGAAATTAACTTCTTTTAAATTATTTTCATTCCAGAAAAACCATTTTCCTCTTTTCTTGCCGTTTTTAAATTCTCCAACTACAACTAAATTCCCGTTTTTATCAAATGATTCCCACCTACCATGTAACTTATTG